>CAWIAM010000017.1:0-205752 GCA_963834215.1 uncultured Acidobacteriota bacterium
TGCATTCCACTGAGCGTCTCCGCGGCTCGGTGCTAGTCCCGGACCGTCTCATTTTCCGTGAAGCCTGTTTTACGGCCCCGACCATATCCTGATCTGGATTTCTAAATCCTCGCGTTAAGTTGCGATCAGCCCGAAAGCGCTATTCGACGAGTTAAAGAAAGGCTACGCATAGAGCTTGCAAACTTGGGGAAGAGGACTTGCGTTGGGCCGGTAATCTTAGGTGGAGTTTCTGGAGAATCAAAGCATCCGCTAGGGACATGGGAGGAATGATTGCCTCGATGCGCTCTTTCCGGCAAGACGCATCGGTGCTTAAAGAAAAAGGTAAGGCCCAGAACCTGGCCTACGCATGCTATGATTCGCTCGTCCGTACGCAGGACTTCTCGCTCTCTTTCTGACTGCCGTTATTCTCGACGCGGGCGTTGACCTGGCTAACCCGCTCATTTACCGCGCCATCATCAACAAAGCGCATTTTCACAAAGGAATGCTGCTCTCATCGTCCGGCTCGCCGCCTTGGCAGGAATTCTCGGCATCATCTGCGCTGGGCTTCGTTAATCCGTATCTGTCCTACGTTGGCCGAATGTGCATGCGTCAGGGCTGTACGCCGGGAATGTTGATCTGGCCTTTGCTGCAGGCGGTGACGCGGCACGGCAGGGCGATGCAGTGGTTGCGTTCGCGCAGCGATAAGCTGAATCCCACGGTCAAATTTGTAGACCCGGCATTCGTGTGCGCATCTGTTGCAATGGCTGCGACGTGCGATGGCCTGAGCTCGCTAAACTTCCTCGCCGCACATGCCGTCATCGCTTGCACAGAGATATGGCTCGGCCGGAGTGTTCACGCTCCCTCGCGGGGGTGCGCTCACCGACGTCAGGCCACTCCCAGACGGACCCTACATCCCCAATACATTCCGCCCTCGCCGCCATTGACGCAACCCCGTGGAAAGAGCCACGCCCCGACTCGGATATCAGGATTGAAGTTGCAGTGCCTTGGCCTCCGGCTGCAATGGCAGATTGGTCGCCGTCGGCAATGGTGGGTGGTTCGGGGGCGTTCAACCTACGGCGGTATGGCGCAAATGCTGTCGCGCGGATACACGCGACCGCCTCAACTGATACGGGCCACGAAGGCGGCGGGGGAGAGGTTGGCTAGCGGACATCGGGAGAAACTCATCGACTCTCCCGCTCATCGTCCGAAGCATGAGCTGACCTTGAAGGCGAAAGCGATCATCGCCGCCTTCTACGGCAACGCCGCGCAGCGGTCGTACTGGTTCGGCTGCCGTCAGGCGGCGAACAGGGTTTGATGGAGGCGCAGCGCTACCCGCGCGACTACGACGGCATCATCGCCGGCGCGCCCGCCAATTACTGGATACATTTGATGTTCGGCGATATGTGGCCGGGCGAAGTCACGCTGACCGATCCTGCCCACCACCTCGGGCAAGAGAATTTCGGCCGGGCACACACAAAGCCGCGCTCGTCTGCCTGCGATGCGCTCGATGGCGTCAGCGATGGTGTCCTCGAAGATCCTGACACGCTGCCACTTCTTCATCTGGTGTCGCTCGCCTGCAAAGGCGTCGGACGGACCAGATTGTCTGACACAGCCTCGAAGTCGAAGCCGCGCGCAAAATCTACTCAGGGTCCGGTGAATCCCCGCATGCACCAGCAGATCTTCCCGGGACTGGAGCCCGGCAGCGAGCTCGGCTGGAGATCCTCTCGGGGGCGGGCCGAAGCCGTTCGCCACGTCGATTCCGACCCCCGCCACGCCCCTTTGGGAAGTCCGGACTGGGATTTTGCACCCTCAACTTCGATAAAGATGTCGCTGAAGCCGACAAGCTCGATGCGAAGCTCTTGAACGCGACCGATCTCCAAACTGAAAGACTTCGTTCTGGATGGCGGCAAGCCCTTCCTCTACCACGGCTGGAACGATCGAGCCGATCGCGCCCCAGAACACGGTAAATTACTACAACAGCGTAGTGAAGAAGATGGGACCAAGGTCAACGATTCGGTACGCTGTTCATGGTGCCCGGGATTAACGATTCGGCGGAGGAGATGGTCCGTCCCGCTTCGATCAGGTGAGTGGGCTTGACGAATGGGTTGAAAAGGCGCGGCGCCCGACCGCGTGATCGCATCGCATCCGTCCGGCCGCACGCGACCGCTTTTTCCCTATCCTCAGGTGGCGAAATACAAAGGTTCGGGTTCCGACAGACGACGCTGCGAACTTCGTGTGCTCTGCGCCTTAGCTGTTAGGCCGCTCGGCATCGGAGCCAAAATCGGCATAAAGCGGCGTTTCGCATCAGCCGTGCTCTCTGAAGTGCGATAATTCGCTTTGGAAAGCGTATCAGGTACTTGCGGAATCAGATGCTGTGCCTGTAAGTACACGGGAAAAAGCAGCCAAATACTTTCGAACCGTAAAGTAAAAGCTGCGTTCCACGGCATTGGGGCCCAAACGCCGAAGCCGAATCTCGAAAGTCTCATTCGGGTGGTAACCGTGCTTTTTTTGCCTTTCGGCCACAACAAAATCCGCAGATGCTACAAGGCGAGAACCCGCAGGAATCCCGGTGAAGGCTGGATATTGAATCGTATCCATGGATCTCGGCTCGGGTCCTGAACGTGAAATGCCGAAGGAGCCCCTTAAGCCCACCAACCGTCGACCAGCTACTCTGCGCTCGCTTTGTCGTGGTCTCGAATTCATCAGGCAACTACATCGCGAAGTCGCACCATCGCTAATCCGAACTTCGGAATCGTCACTCGGATCCTTTCACCCCGGGCATCCCTATCGGGATGAATTAACGCCGCCTGACGTCCGTCGAGTTCCACAAGTTCGATGGAACTCGCGTGTACACCTAACCTGATCGTATGATCCTCCTTCTCACTCCGCGCGTTGAAGAGGCGGAGCAAAAGATCACGACCGCTCACGGTCATCGCGCTCAGCTGAACACCCGGAGTCTCTATTTTTAGCAGGCTTGTTCCGCGGGATTCCAGAAGAGCGGTGCTCGAAGATGTAATAGCGACAAGCGGAGGTTCTGACCATTCGGAAACTTCACTCCAAAGAGCTGCTTCTTCCCAGTGTCCGCTGTGCGGAACAACAGCGTATCGCGCCTCCTGTATGCCGTTCAGTGGGCACTTGCCCCACCAAAATCCGCCGTCCCACCCCCAAGCCATCACGAGTGATAACGGATGATTCTTTCCGTGCCCATAGCTGGTTGTGTGATCGGTCAACAGCGCTAAACCTATTTTGTCTTTCTCGTCCATTAAGTCAACCCAGTTCAGGATGATGTTGTGTTTGATCGAATCCCAACTATTGAAAAAGGTGTTGACGTTTTCGCTTCGGCATACGTCAAACGCCGCGTTCTTATAAATAGCCTCTTGAGAGAACGCGACCGGGAAGAGCGCCAACAGTTTATAGCGATCGTCATACTCGGACCGCCGCCTACCGGTCATTCGTTGCGCCGGCTCTATTTCCCAAGGGTCGCCGATCCACGTGTCGCGCTCAAAATGGAACTGGGTGTGGAAATCGATTCGCCGCTGCCCCTGCGTGACACTGATGCTGCTTCGAAAAGGTACGCTTTCGACTTTGCCCGTTATCAAAACCGTTACCCGCAATGGCCCAGGTTCGATGATATCGACAGTTGCTGGATTCTCCGTACTGCTGTGCCAGGCTTTCTCTTCGATAAAGAAACCACGGAATTCGTGAAAGGCGCGATCACCAGTCGCACAAAATTCCTTTTCGAGATCTTTGACATATACGCTCGAGAGAATGCCTCCTCGAGCCGGTTCGATGCGCACTTTGTATAGATCGCTCTCGATCAGGACCGGGCCATCGGCCGAACGCTTGGCTGTAACACCGGCTAGCTGCGACTCTCGCGTCGAGTCAGCGGAGGTTTTTACCCGGTAGGCGGCACGGCCAGTCGGGGGAACGATGGAACGAAAAAGCAGGCGGCCCGCCCCGATGCTCTCGCCGGGTTTCAACTCAGAGCTGTGTGCGTCGCCTCGCACGCGGTTCATTGTTTCCGGGATGTATTTTCGGGTTACCTCGAATTGACTTACTACCTCCCTTCCCGCATCGTCGAATACTTGTACACTTTTGGTCCCGATGTCAGTTGCTATCGGCACTTCGACTACCTCGGCACGTTCATATCCATGTGTGTTAAAGACACAGAGAACGCTCTCCTCTTTTAGGACATTTTCGTCCGCAGTTTGCCGACCGGTCAACTTGTCAAGGGATCGCTCGATCAATTCATCGCAAGCTACCTCCGCTTCCCAGGTTTGAGCTGCGACCTGAAAGGCCCAAGCGTCTCTACCGGTTCGGGTTGTAGCCGTTATCCAGGCATCGTGATGCCGAGCCCAGAGTATCTGATCCCAAGCCTGTTGCAACTCGGCTACCGGATAGTCGAGGCCGCCGCAGACCGCCGCCAAAGAGGAAATCTTTTCCGTTGCGATCAATTTGTTCTCGGCCGACCGAACTTGGCGCGTTATCTTTTGAAGCGTCTTCTCGCCCCAAGGCAGCGCGCAACGAATGTCTTCCATGCTGAACCGCCAATCCCGGGTAGTTTTTCCCGCGACCGACTGCATGTATTCGCGCCAGGTGACAAATCGGATGTAATCGCCCTGCAGGGTGGGTCTTGCTGCCCATCCCAAATCTTGGAAACACATCCCCGCTGGATGTTCGATACCATGCTCAATACACTTCTTCGCAAACTCCTCGGAGCCGGCTTGCGCTTCAGTTCGCCAAGTATCCACAAGCTCTTCACACGCGTAACGTGGAACTGTGCGAATGCGCGTGCCGTCCGGTCCGACCCAATTCACAGTTTCTGCATCGATTCCAACGCTGTAACCGCCCCAGGCGGTACTCGGATTTTTTAGAACTGCAGCGTCGAATCCCAGCGAAACAAGAATCTGAGGCAGGCAACTGGCCCAGCATGGTTCCTGAACGGCGTACGTATTTACTTTCAAATCAGGAAAGCTCTCGCGAATTACTTCGAGGCCACGGACGAGTTGCCGAATATTACTTTCGCCTGTTAAAGCCCACCCATACGGTTGCGAAAATGTTCCGCCCACCATTTCCACTCGCGCTGAGGGCTCGTTCAGGTGCTCCGTTATTTTGGCGTAGGATTGGGGATCCCGATTCTTCAGGGCCTTCCAGGAAGCGGCCTCTATATCGAGGCACAACTTCCACTCCGGCGTAGAGCCGATGCGCGTCAGGATGTCTCGCCAAGCGCCGGACGGCATGTGGCCGCGCACGCCGCCATGATAGCCGTCAACGAAATAGAGAACTACGCGGCCGGCACTTGCCGCTTTGACACGGAGGGCATAACTCCCGAGGAGAACATATCGAGTGAATTCTCGCCGATCCATGCTCGCAAGGCACTGTCAGAATGAATAGCGAAGCGCAAATTGGATCTGCCGACTCGTATGAAAACCCTCTATCGTGCTCACCGTGCTGGTAGTTTGTCCGAAGAGCGGCAGATTGTTAAGCGCGGCGTTCGGGTTCATGAATTGGGGATGGTTGAGAATGTTAAAAAACTCTGCGCGGAACTGTATCGTGTGACGTTCCGTTAACGAAAAATTCTTGAACGCCGAGGTGTCGAAATTCACTGCGTCCGGGCCGACCAGAGCATTTCGTCCGAGCGAGCCGTAGTGGCCTACCGGCGTTGCGAAAGCAGCCAAGTTCAATTGATTTGACGGTATGTTGAAGTTAGAGGGTGTGACAGCGACACCAGGAATCAAATCGGCTCGCGCGGTCGTTTGGCCTACCTGCAACGGATCGCACCCACACGATACGCTATAAGGGAAACCACTTCGAGCCGTACCGATTACATTTAGTTGCCAACCCGAGCCAATGACCTTCGGTATGCGGGGCACGCCTGGGATCAGGTAGCTCATATTCACTTCGAAGTTATGCCTCACGTCGAAATCGGAGTTTCCGTAGTCCATCATCCAATCATGATCATTCTGAAAAGAACCGAACACTCCTGGTGCATCATCCAACGAATGCGACCAAGTGTAATTGGCCTCGAGAGAAAAGCCATGATTGAGGCGTTGCCGGAACACCACCTGCAGCGCCTGATAGTTTGAAATCGCGCCCGTAAGTGTGGTGCTGATGCTGCCATACGTCGGGAACGGTCGGCCACTGCCGCCCGGGAACAGCCTATTCTCGTCGAGCCCTTCCTGCAAGTGATTTCCGCGAATCCCATCGTATTCAACCTGCAGCATTGACGTGCTGCTGAGCTGCTGCTGAATGTTAAAGTTCCATTTGGCGGAGTAGGCTTCCTGGTAATTCATGGCGATCGCCGAGAAGCTAGTTGTCGGAACGCTGAACGAGCTCAAATTCGGAAACGGCAGGCCAACCAGACCAGGAACCTGGAGACTGCTGACAGAAGCAGTGTAGCCGAAACCAGGCAGGTTGCTCGGCAGATTTTGGGCCAGATTGCCGCCGTTCAGGTCAGAGTAGAAGATGCCAAAGCCGGCGCGAAGAACGGTTTTATTCGAATTAAAGGGTGAATACGCAATGCCGAGACGAGGTGCGAAATCGAGCGTCGGCGCGTGTAGAATGGACGATCCTTCTGGCTGGAGTTCTCCAGTCGCCAAATCGAAATTGGCAATGCGTCCATGGCTTTCGGTGGGCGTCGTGTCGTATTGGTATCGAAGACCCATGTTGATGCTGAGTTTCTTAGTAGCTTGAAAATTGTCCTGAATAAAGAATTGCGCGTAGGTGTTCCTTATCCCTATCTCGGGGAATCCGAGTGTACCGTCTGAATACGCCTGATTCAAAAGCGCATCCGAGAAGGTCAAGTAAGTAACCGTCTGCTGGTAACCGAGCTCCTTGTTTGGCTGATTGCGAATGATCTGGCCTCCCATTTTCAATTGATGCCGCCCTATCACCCAGGTGAGATTGTCGAGCCAGGTGATCGAATTATTTGCCACATGCAGGTTGAAAAGACCCGGCCCAACGCCCGAACCTTCACCGAAATTGACGATCGGCGAATTCAGCACCGCCGGATCGTTGGAAGCGAGAGGGTCCACATGGAAACGGTTGTAGTAGACGTTCGCTTCGTTCACGATGTTGGGAGTGATGGTACGCGTGTAGCCCAACATGCCTAGTTGCATCATGCCGGGAGCGTGTTGAACTTGCCCTGTCGCCACGCCGAAATATGTATCCGTCACATTTTGGTTTGCATTGTAACGGGCTGTTACGTGGTCGCGGGAGGAAGCTTGCCAGTCTACTTTGATGAGGCCTGTGTTCTCCGTGAGTGGATTCGAGACGGACTCGGTGTACTGCGCGAAACGAGGATCGGCCGCGGAAACAGGACCGTTCGGAAGAGGAAGCGTCGAGAATGCCTGTTGAATGACCGGCACGGCGGTCGCCCGCGCCGCTTGCGTGGGGACATCCGCAATTAGAACATTGCCGCTGCGCTGCCGTACACCCTCATAGTCGGCGAAAAAGAATAGCTTGTTGTGAATGATGGGCCCACCCAGTGTTCCGCCAAATTGATTGAGACGGTACGCCGGCTTGTAATCAGGCGCGGGATTGAAGTAGTCACGCGCGTCGAGCTTCTCATTCCGAAAATACTCGAAAAGACTCCCATGGAAACTGTTAGTGCCCGACTTGGTAATAAGATTAATCACGCCACCTTGTGTCTGACCATATTCCGCGGAATAGGAATCTGTATAGACTCGAAACTCCTGGATAGCATCTACGCTGGCACGAGAAATTCGCCCAGCGCTCGACCCGTAGGTGTTGTTCATGTCGTCGTAATCTACTCGGCTCGCATCGCCCCGTCCAACAGAAAATGCAATCCACCTTCATTGCTGAACGTTCCTTTCCCCCCGATACTCAGCTGATTCCCCGAACCATTCAACTCCACTCCCGGCACCAATTGCAGCAGAGATGCCACGCTGCGACCGTTAATCGGCAAGTCGTGAACCTGCTGCTCCGTCACCACTCCACCCAAGGTGTTGGACGCTGTATCGATCAAGGGCGCCTGACCGCTCACTACAACGGTCTGCTGGACCTGTCCGGGCTGCAGGACGATCGGCAGACGCATTCGGTCGGACACGCGCAAACTGAGATCTGAGAGGATCTTAGTTCCGAAACCTTTCGCCGAAGCCGTCACGCGGTATGTGCCGATTGCCAGTGGAGCAGAGGTGAACTCACCTGAAGCGTTCGTCGTGACTGTCTGGGTTGAATTAGTGCCCTGATTCTGAATAGTTACTTGTGCTCCGGGAATCGCGCCGCCACTCGAATCGTTGACCGCTCCGAGTATGGTGCCTGTGTCTGTCTGGCCAAAGCACAACACCGCCAAAGCCGCCAAAAAAAAGCAAATAAAGCTGTGCGCATCCTAGTGCCCTCCCGTCATATGGCTTCACGTTGGCCAAGCTGCGGGACCCGTTTCCCTAGAGTGGAATCGGTTCCATCGCTCAATAAAACTCCATTGCGCTTCATTTGTCAAGGGGAATCAACCCGATCCGGAGAAATCGGTAGTGGGTCATTTTGAATTGCCGCTCTGGCCGGATTCCGGCCCGTCCGCTTTGTGGGCTACACTCGGAGAATCTCGGCGCGGCCCTCGTGCGCCGAAACGCACGTTCAACCGCAGCCCGAGGAAAATAACGAATGTTGAATGACTACGGCACCAGGATAATTCACATGGGAACGCCGGAGGCGGATGCCTTCTTCGCGAATACCAAGCGGGCGATGGCGATCACCCCCGCTATCAACCGATTGACTTCGACGATGCAGATGAAATCCGAGCCTTATTCAGCGAGCTGACTGGCAGGAAGGTCGATGACCGCTTTCGACTCATTCCGCCGTTCTACACGGCCTACGGTCTCGAAATCCGCGTCGGCCATCGCGGCTCCACCAATCAGAACTGCACTCTATATGACCTTGCCGAGATTAGCATTGGCGATGACGTGATGATCGGGCCGAACGTGAGTATCATCACGGAGGGCCATCCGGTCGCACCATCCCAGCGGCGCGCCTACATAGTCGGAAAGCCCATCGTGATTGAGAGAAACGTATGGATCGCAGCCAGCGCGACCATCGTTGGTGGCGTAACCGTGGGTGAGAATTCGGTCGTCGCGGCGGGTTCGGTTGTCACCAAGGACGTTCCCCCGAATACTCTTGTCGGAGGGAATCCGGTAAGAGTTATTCGTTCGATTGGCGACTGAGGGAACGTCCGCAAAGGGTCGAAACTGCGAGTTCAAATTGACCCACTACCGAGAAACGAGATCCGCCGAGCGACTACTTCGGCACACGCTCCAGCTTGACTAGCTCAGGGCGGTAAAGCCGTAGATCCTTGAGTACTTCCAGCTCTCTAGTCGAGTTGCAGGCATAGGTGAAGGCGAGCTGGTTGGCCGCTTCCAGTTCGGGATGTTCCTTCGCCGCATAACAGAACACGTTAGATGTGTAGCGCGGATCGCCTTTCTGCATCTCCGGATAGCTGAAGAATGCGCGCGCTGGCGTCCATGGGCCCGGTAGATCGCTTGCCACGCTAAACGAAGCGGTTCTTGAAAAAGCGCTTGGCGTGGGGTACACAGCCCGCCATTGCCGCCGCATCGGATCGAATGTCACGGTCATCTCGGTAATGTTCCCGTCAAGTAATTTCAAAGCATCCGCCGGCGATGTAGAGCGTTGCCAACTCCGCCACTTTGTTCCCTTGGCCAGATACTGCCACTGACTCGATCGATCTGCCAGCCCCAAATCACGCAAAGGTACGCGCATCAAGCCGGCAAATGGCTTGAGGGAAGATCCGCGAAAAAGCGTAAATATGTAGGCGTAAGTGTCGTTTAGAGTGCCGGGCATTAGGGCTGCGGCGATTCCCGGCACAACCAGGTTACCGCTTGAAATCGTTTGATACGAAATCTTCCAATGCTCAGGTACCTCTGTGAAGTTCGGGATCGTTGCAAGCACAATTTCACCGTAATCGAAGCCGAAGGCGCCCCCCTTTTCCGGTTTCGTGCATTTGCTCCAAAAAAACGTAGAGCTTCTGCCGGTATACGAGTCCGTCGAGCGGCCAATAGTAATTAGAAACCGCTGTCCTGAAAAAGGAATCAGCACGGCCGGTATGCATTCCAGACCACCAGTACATCACTTCGCATCCCCGGGTGGCACAGTGTCTAATCGCCACGGAATTGTGAATCATCGTGCGGGGCTTGCGGCGCTTGCCGGTGAAGGTATCTCCGAAAAGCCAAACCGTCGAGCTTTGATCTAGAGGGATGGAATATGCTGCGTCTGCGCCGAGCCAGCCGTGAGTATATGGAAAGAACCCTGTGTCGATGAGAGGTCCGGCAATCCCGGAGACTATCCAGCCCAACGTCAGTAGGAGGACGAACCGTCTAGCTATCGCTCGTAACGGCGAGGGTCTCATTCCGGACCGCCGACATGGGCATCCAGAAATTCCCAGATCTGTTTGTACGAACTTTCTGTTTGCGCATCGCTAAAGTTGCCATGCGTTCCACCAGGGATTGTTACCAACTTATTGGGAACGCCAGCTGAATCGAGTACCTGGTGTAAACGGACTGCCTGGGAATACGGGACCGTCGGATCGTGATCCCCGTGAATCGTGATAGTCGGCGGGAGATCTCGTCGAACGTAAGTTAAGGGCGAGAGTCTGCGAGCCAGCTGCAAACTTCCCGGTTGTCCTCCGAGCCAAACAATAGCATAGGTCTTTCGATTGACACCACTCAGAAGATCCGCGACATCTGTAATTCCGTACCAGTTTACGATTGCGGACACATGCAACAGAACATCGCCCGATGCCGGATCGGCGGGACAATTATCATCAAAATCAGTATCGGGAGGCAACATGCCCGTGATCAGAGCCAGGTGCCCACCTGCCGAGTGGCCCGTCACGATCAGCCTTTTGGTATCGAAGTGGTATTTTCCCGAATTTCTGAATACCCATCGCAAAGCGCAGCGGCTATCCTGGACTGCGGCAGGAGCCAGCGATTGACCGATCATTCGATATTCCACATTGACGGCGTTCCAACCTTTCTGCAAATAGGGCATCAACAGAGTGTCCGCGCCCGCTTTCCCGCCGAAAACCCATCCGCCTCCGTGAATATAAATCACCGTGGGAACGGGGCTTTTCGTGTTCTGCCGTTCCCAAACATCCAGACGCAGCTCGATGTTGTTGGCCACGCCGTAGACGATATCGGGCTGAAATGTGTAGTGATTCGCGAAAAGCTCTGCCCAGCGAATTGCGTCTTTCTCTTGTGCTGAAACTGCTCCAACAGCGACAATGCTTATGGCAAGGAATCTTAACAGGGTTGAGTTTTGAATTGGTTGCGTGTTCATTTGCAATCGAAGAGATGTCTTGAATGGAAACCAGTTCCAGCTCCGCGATCGATGATACACGTGTCAGACGGCGGTGTTAGCGGTCTCGCCATGGCAGCCGCACGAGGATCGCAGAATCAGATTTGTTTGAAGCGTAATACGCGTGGGCTTGCCGATCGTTTTAATGCGCATCTCCTCGAAAAGAAGGTTAGCTGCTTGAGTCGCCATATCTTCAATCGGTTGCCTCACCACAGTTACAGAAGGTGTCAACATACAGGCTAGGTCAAAATCATCAAACCCTATCAACGCAACCTCTTCCCCGATTCTGAGTCCCATTGCCTGGAGAACCTGGAAGGCGTAAATCGTAATTAAGTTTCTTACCCCGAAAATGGCATCAATGGGCTTTTCCCTTTGGCAGTGTGCCCGAAGCACGCTTTCCACTCCCGCATAGTCGTTGACAGATTCTTCAATCCTCGTCTTAAGGCCCGCCGATCGCGTAGCTTTTTTGTAGCCTCTCTGCCGTTCGCGGATTGAATACAGTGAAGAGTCGCCGCCGAGGCAAAGAATTCGCCGGCGGCCGTGTGCCACCAGGTGGTCCGTGGCCGATCTCGCGCCGAGGTAGTTGTCTGCCAGCACGCTTCTTACACGAGCCTTGAGCAGAGGATGGTTAAATGTCACCACTGGAATCTTGATTTCGTCGATAATCGCCGAAAGATTGTTACTCAAGCCGTCGGTTGGTGAGATCAGAATACCGTCGACACGATGCCGAAGAAGCGTGTATAGCTCTTTGACCTCTGTCTCCCGATCGTAGTCCGTCGCGACAACCATTAGTAAATAGTCGTGGGAACGCGCGACGGATTGGACCGCCTCCGCACAGCTGGCGAAGAACGGATCGGAAATGCGAGGCAAAATCAGACCGAGAGTTTTGGTTCTGTCACCTTTAAGACTTCGGGCAGCTTGACTTGGTTGGTAGCCGATTTGTTGAATTACTTTGTTAATCCGCTCTAACGTCTGCGGGCTGACCTTGTGCGCCCCGTTTATAACGCGCGATACTGTTGCCTTGCCGACGCCTGCTAGTTGCGCTACTTCGGCGAGAGTCGCATGCGGTCGAGATTTCTTCATCTGTTAAGGTCGAACGCTACGAGCCATCTCATAGTGTAAACAGAAAAACTGGTCAGCGCGGCATAATTCAGCCTCCCGCGGTTCAGGTGAGGAACGTCGAAAGCGGAGGCGGCTGCTGCGTCACGGCAGAACGGGCGAATATAGCCGGATCAGGAGATTCCGGAGGAACATCGCGACCACTCTCAGCAGATCGATCGTGATCGCAAGCGCAGCGATGTTTCCCTCTTAAGCAATCCCGACAACTCCGCGATCGCAGTCGTGCCGTGAAACTGTTCCAGCCGAGTCGTTGAAATTGAGGCCACGTTCGCCCTTAGGCGTAACGGGTGGCATGCGTTTCCCATCCCCATTCAAAACCCTCGAACGTACCAGTGCTTGGTATGTGGGGTTCTCGTCCATTGAGCGTCCGGCTGCCAATCTCGTCGAGGCGTCATTGATGCGATGCTCATCCCGTGAATAGCCAGTCGAATCTTTGAAGTCGATTCACGGACACGATGCGCTCTCGCAGTAGAATTGGCCATCGTGAATTCTAGTTTTCTAGCGAGGCAGTGCCATCAAACCCATACACATTCCAACAGATATCGAGCAGCTAACGCTGTGCGTTTTCTTGGTTTCCTCTTTCCGTCTGGCGGAGCCAGACCAGTGGATTGTCCGGAGAGCAGCCATGATTCGGGGTGTAGGGACGACATACCTCTGACGACCGAGCTCCTCTTGCAGCCTGGTCTTCCTTTCGGCACCTCTCCGTCGGGCTTGGCTTCAGGGCAATTCCCGCGCTCGGCAGCTTCGCTCGGCAGTTCCAGGCCCTAACGGGTTTCGGTTTCCCTCCCAGATTGCCAGCTACGCCTTTTGAAACTTCACAAACAATCTGTTCGGGAGCCTCCGAAAAACGGCCTCGCTCGCCTGGAGAGCGGCCCCCTTCGCACCGGGTCGCCCCGACGGATCGGGGCACGAAAGGAAGATAAAAAATGTTCTGCAAGAATCGCATCACTCTCATTGGTTTCGTCGGCCAACAGGCTGAGACCCGCTCTACCTCGAATGGCTCCACTTACACTCACTTCTCGCTCGCTACGAACGTGAGCTGGAAAGAGAAAGGAACGAGTGAATTCAAGACACGCGTCGAATGGCATCGTGTCATCTGCTGGAATAAGCTGGGCGAATGGGCCGGCGCTTTGCAGAAAGGTGCATACGTGGAAGTCGAAGGCGAACTGCGCTATCGCCAATTCACTCCCTCGGAATCCGATCGCAGCGTTCGTGTGGCCGAGATCTACGCCAGCTCAATTCTGGCGCTGGACCGCTCCGACAAGCAGCCCATTTCTGAGCCCGTTGACTCAGAGCCAGGCGATGAACCCGCCGACTGACTGATCAGCCGGGTACCGGATCCACTGCCGGTGCCCGGCCTTCATTCCATCGCACCTCCTCATCTCGGCAAATTTGGTTCCCGGTGTTTTCCGGAGTCGATTAGACTGGGAACGTCCCAACTGGTTAATATTCCGACAGGTCGACAAAAAGTGACGCCTGATCTTCCGGCGCAGTGGAACTCCGGAGCCCCTCGTGCACCAACCAAATTGCTTTCCGCACTGCAGGGAGTTGGAGATCCGTGCGCTCGATCGCCCATGGTGCGTGCTTGATGACCTGCCGTGCCGGTAGGGTTTTCTGCTTGATCAAGCGCCGAATAACCATCTGACTCACCTTCAGCTCTTCCGCCGCGTATGTCATAGTCACCCAGGGCCGTTCATCCGCTGGTGGGCAAGCCGGGATCTGATTTGTGTGCCGAAGGTGCTGCACTCTGGACTCGGTCCACGTGTTGCCCGCGCCTGTTTTGTAACCAAGTCGATTCAGGATCGAAACCACAGTATAGTCATTACAGACTCTTGCCAACTCGCGTACCAGATCGATTACGGCCACGTCATTCCCGTTGTCATGCTGTTCCTGCGTTCTTCGACTACTCTCCAGACGCGTGTGTACACCACCATTCCAATGAACCGTCATCAGAATCTTCGGCGGACACTCTTGTTCAGTGACGATAATTTCCTTGATCACTGTCCGCACTATTCGCTTTTTGAGATGAACCGGACACTGAGGATGATTCCAAACCAAATCTAGATCTTCACCCAGCTTCGTAGTTTATCCAGTCCACTGCAATCCAGATTCTCACGGCTATCGGAGCCGCAGAGGACGAATTGCGGTCAATCGCAACCCGCTAATCCACTTCAATATGAAAAAGAAAAAAGCAGAAAATGTAAGAGCAGTCAGTTACACCCGAATTCCTCACTTTCGGGATCGATCAGCCTCGGAGTTTCCTACCAACCCCAGGCGTAGCTTTGACGAAGCCAAGTTGCGGGAACTCGCGGAAGCATTCGAGCACAGGTATCTTGGTTCCGCTTATCGTTCGAGAGATCGATCCGGGCGGGACTCTCACCCGCCGTGAACCAGCGCCTTTTCACGGCGCACGGCGAAGTTCGATTACAGTTCGCACCGCGTGTCGGTGTGATTAGGGCATTCCAATGTGGCGCAGTGCGTTCTCACAGAGCGGGGCGTCGGTACAGGCTTCGCAAGCAAACCATCAATATTCATTCATTGGTTTACCGAAGCCGATCGTCACCAGCGTCTCGGCGGTCATTGGGCCGCTTAAAACCCAATTTCAAGACCATTAGCCGGTCGGCGTAATTTAAGATACGGGGCTTGGGCTCTGACCGATGCCGAGTTTGAAAAGGTCTCCCCTGGTTTCCACGAACACATCATCGCTGTGATGAAATAGACAGTACCATCTGATACACAAGATGTCCACACTGCCAAGTGTGGAGGTGAAGACGCCGCCAGAAATCGGCCAGTTGGTCGATGTCCGGCAACGTCGGTTTGTCGTCACCGACGTGTTGCCAAATTCGCTTCCCACAAAACCGCTTGAACCCGTAACCAGTGAGCGCAACCACCTGGTCACGCTGAATTCTGTCGAGGACGACGGCTATGGCGAAGAGTTGCAGGTTATTTGGGAGCTAGAACCCGGCGCGCGGATTGAAGAGCGGATGGCGCTGCCGGAACCCTCCGGTTTTGACGAACCCGCTCGGCTCGATGCTTTCCTGGACACGGTCCGGTGGGGCGCCGCCTCCAGCGCCGATTTAGAAGCGATCCAATCGCCGTTCCGGAGCGGGATTGAAATCGAAGATTACCAGCTTGATCCGGTTGTACGTGCCGTTCGGATGCCGCGCGTGAGCCTGTTGATTGCGGACGATGTTGGCCTTGGTAAAACGATAGAGGCTGGCCTGGTCATTCTTGAGCTGATCCTTCGACACCGATCCAGAACAGCCTTGATCGTTTGTCCCGCTTCACTTCAGCAGCAATGGGCACAGCAGATGCGGGACAAGTTTGGCCTCGAATTCCGCATTGTGGATAGCGAACTGTTCAAGACGATGAGGCGAACACGGGGCCTGCACGTCAATCCGTGGAAACACTTCCCACGCCTGATCACTTCCATTGACTTTCTTAAGCGTGATCGTCCTCTCCGCCTGTTCCGGGAAGCACTTCCCGCATCGCACGAGTCTGCGTTCCCCCGGCGCTTCGATGTGCTTGTTGTCGATGAGGCGCACAACGTAGCCCCGGCTGGCCGCGGCAATTTTGCTCTTGATTCGATGAGAACGGCCGCGATTCGTATGCTCGCTCCACATTTCGAGCACAAACTGTTTCTGAGCGCCACACCGCATAATGGCTACCGGGAAAGCTTCACCGCGCTTCTTGAGCTGCTGGACAATCAGCGCTTTGCCCGTGGTGTTGACCCAGCTCCGGCACAACTCGAAGCTGTAATGGTCCGCCGGCTTAAATCAGAATTGCCGGAACGATGGGATGGCACTGCACGCTTCGCAAAACGGACCCTCCAACATCTGGAAGTGGATTACACGCCGGAAGAACAGGAAATTCATCGGCTGCTCCGGCAATACACCAAGCAGCGCCAGGAGAGCAGTACTACACAAATCGAGCGCACAGCAACAGAATTCGTATTGAAATTGCTGAAGAAGCGGCTGTTCTCTTCGCCGGCGGCTTTCGCCAGCACTTTAGCGCTTCATCGTGATTCCATAAAAACCGCCAAACGTCGGACTCGCAGCGGCCCACAGCCCGCCTCGAGTGTCCTCTTGAAAGAAATCAACCGTGTGGAGGAAGAATTCGACAACGATCACGAAGCGGATCTCGTTGCCGAGGAGGCGGTCCGCTCTTCAACCCTGCTCTTCCAACCATTGAGTGAAGAACAAGAAAATTTAGTCGCACGGATGCAAAGCTGGGCCGACCGCTCAATGAATCAGCTCGATTCTAAGGCAAAGGCTCTGCTGACCTGGCTTCGGTCGACGCTCAAGCCAGGCGGAGATTGGTCAACGGAACGCGTAATCATTTTCACCGAATATCGAGACACCCAGAAATGGCTGCTTTCAGTACTGGCCGCCGAAGGCTTCACCCAGGGCGATCGCCTCATGATGCTATACGGCGGCATGGATTCGAAGGAGCGCGAAAGAATCAAAGCGGCCTTCCAGCATGACCCTGCCGAAAGCCCTGTCCGAATTCTCCTCGCAACGGACGCCGCTAGCGAAGGTATTGACCTGCAGAATCACTGTCACCAACTGATCCATTACGAGATTCCATGGAACCCCGCCCGGCTGGAACAGCGCAACGGCCGCGTCGACCGTCACGGCCAGCGTGCGCCAGAAGTACTAATCCACCATTTTGTTGGTAAGGGCTTCCACCGCGAGGTGGATCTGAACGTGGCACCAGGCGAGCTGAACGCGGATCTAGAATTCCTTATGCGCGCGGCCTTGAAGGTTGACCAGATTCGTGAGGATCTTGGAAAAGTCGGCCCCGTTATCGCCGACCAGGTGGAAGAAGCCATGCTGGGCCGTCGCTCTGTGCTGGATACGAAGAAGGCCGAAAGCGACGCGCAACCCATTCGCCGCTTAATGAAATTCGAACGGAATTTACGGGAGCAGATCAAAAGGTTGGCCGACCAACTCCAACAGAGCAAGCAGGAGTTACGGCTTGATCCGGAAAACATTCAGCGCGTGGTGGAAGTCGCGCTATCGCTCGCCGGGCAGCCACCGCTAATTCCGGTCGACTTGCCGGGCACTCCACGCAACGGCGCCAAGGCTCAGGCGTTCCGTATCCCGCCGTTGCGGGGGAGCTGGGCTCTCTGCATTGAAGGCCTGGAGCACCCCCACACACACGCGATTCGCTCCATCGTTTTCGATCACAACTTGGCCGCAACCCGCGATGACGTAGTGTTAGCACACCTGAATCATCGCTTGGTCCGCATGAGCCTGTCACTTCTTCGTGCGGAAGTTTGGTCGAGCGTTGAGAATCGAACACTCCACCGCATTTCGGCGCGGCTTGTCCCGGATATAGCGCTCCGTCAGCCAGCCCTTGTCGGCTACGCCCGCCTAGTAGTCCTCGGCGGACGCGGGCACCGGCTGCACGAGGAACTAATAGCTGTTGGGGGGACTCTGCGGGAAGGCCGCTTCCAACGTATGAAACAGGGTGAACTCCAGCACGCGCTTGAATCTTGCTTGGCCACTGAACCGTCACGCAATATCAAAGACAAATTTCTACAACTATGGCCACGCAGCTCCGCTTCTCTTCGCCAAGCTTTGGAGGTCCGTTCAAGGGAGCGCATCGAGAGCTTAACAAAGCTGCTGGATGAGCGCTCTTCCCAGGAGCAGGCCAACATCCAGTCGATCTTGCAGGAGCTGGAGCGTAGCATTCGGAAGGAGCTGGACGATCCAAACCACCTTCAACTCGAAATGTTTACCCAGCCAGAAAAGGAGCAGGCCCTGCGGAATATGGACTTTCTACGCGGCAGGCTTGCCGAGATACCTCAAGAAATCGAGCGAGAGGCCCACGCCGTTCGCGATCGCTATGCTCGCATCGAGCCAAGGATCTTCCCCGTGGCGGTAGTCTGGCTAGTGCCGGAACGGCTTGGGCGAGGATAACCGTCATGGCTCCACTCCGCGATCACACAGAATTCCGGCAGCTTATTGACGTGTCCGGGCCGTTCCTTAGCGTTCCCATACTGCGCCGCGTTTTTCCGCAAGGATTCCCGAAGGAGGAAGATGCTGCCGACCGGCTGCACCGAACGCGCGCTGCTTGGGCGGAATGGCAGGAGGACCCAGCTTTACACGCATTGTGGCTGCGCTTTGTCCTCACGGACGTACTTGAATACCCCGAGAACCTGCTCACAGAGGGACAGGCCGTTCCGCAAACACTTCGCGCGGAAATTCCGGAACAGCACGAAACGCTGCGCCCCAATCTGGTATTGTTCTCGCAACCGGAAGAAGATCTGCTTGGGAATCGGCAACCGGGCTCCGGGCAATCAGTCCTGCTCATCCAGACGTATCCCGCTTCACAGGACCTTAACAGGCCGACATCTGATCGCACTTGGAAGGCATCTCCTGCGACGCGCATGTCCGCGCTCTTGCAGGGAACGGGTATCCGCCTTGGCTTGGTAACAAACGGGTCGCAATGGATGCTAGTTGACGCCCCGCGCAATGGAGCCGCAAGTTACGCCACCTGGACTGAAGAAATCTGGTTTGAAGAAGAAATCACCTTCAGGTCTTTTCGAGCCTTACTTAGCGCCCGCCGTTTCTATTCTGCAGCTCCTGCTGACCAACTCGCGGCGATGCTGGACGAGAGCGCCACAAACCAGCAGGAAGTTACCGATCAGCTTGGTCGCCAGGTACGCAGGGCAGTCGAGGTATTGATTCAAGCGCTTGACCACGCGGATCAGGATCGACAGCGCGGGCTTTTCGCCGGCATTCCGGAACGCGAACTTTACGAAGCGGCCGTCACAGTCATGATGCGCCTGGTCTTTCTCTTCTCCGCCGAGGAGCGCGGTCTCTTACTACTCGGCGAGGCGATTTACGACCAGAACTATGCCGTATCTACGCTACACGCACAATTACGCGAGAGTGCCGATCGCTACACCGAGGAGGTGCTAGCGGCGGCGCGATGCGTGGAGCCGTCTGTTGTCAACGTTTCGCGCCGTGTTTGCCGGAATCCCGCATGACCGAATTGGTCTGCCGGCGTATGGCGGCGGTTTGTTTGATCCTGACCGCTATCCATTCTTAGAGGGACGCCCGGCGGGTACGTCCTGGCGAAATACCCCGGCCGCTCCGCTCCCGGTACACAACCGGTCCGTGCTGCACTTGCTGGAAGCGCTGCAGTTTTTAGAGATGCGCGTGCCCGGTGGTACTGAACAGCGGCGGCTTACCTTCCGCGAGCTAGACATCGAGCAGATCGGCATGTTTATGAGAGCCTACTTGACCACACAGCGAAGCGGGCGCAGAAACGATTCTGGGTCTGACCGGAAAATCGGGAGAAGAGCCAGAAATAGCTCTTTCTTCACTCGAGCAGTGGCAAGCGGGCGGTGAAGAGCTCCTGTTGAAAGAATTGAAGGATGTAACCGGTCGCTCGGAATCACAACTGACGAAGTTACTCGCGGTCCAACTCGATACGTATACTCGCGACCGCTTGCGTGCCGCGTGCGGGAGTAACGACGAGCGTTACAAACGAGTCGAGCCCTTTGCCGGTTTGGTTCGTAACGATGATTCCGGCCATCCTGTCGTGCTATCGAAGGGCAGCGTTTATGTCACCGAGGGGCAAGACCGCCGCTCAAGCGGAACCCATTACACGCCCCGATCTCTCACCGAGCCGATTGTGCAATACGCACTTGAACCACTGATTTACGAGGGTCCGGCAAAGGCCACGCAAGAATGGAAGCTCAAACCCGCATCGCAATTGCTGGAATTGAAAATCTGTGACATGGCATGTGGCTCGGGAGCTTTCCTCGTACAAGCCTGCCGTTATCTCGCGAGCTTTCTGCAAACCGCGTGGGCTGATGCCGAGAAAGCAAATCCCGGCGTACCAGCCATAACTCCGGAAGCCATCCTTCCGTTGGGCTCCCAGAAGAAGAGTTGATCCCGAAGGATGCGGAAGCTCGTGAAGCTTACGCGCTTCGCACAATTGCACAGCGCTGCCTGCACGGCGTCGATAAAAATCCGCTTGCTGTCGAAATGGCCAAACTGTCGCTGTGGCTATTGACACTGGCCAAAGGAAAGCCGTTCACGTTTCTCGATCACGCCATCAAGTGTGGTGATTCGCTGCTCGGAGTCAGCCAAAAGCAATTGCAAACGTTTGACCTACATCCGCCCGAAGAGGCAGCAAACCACGTTTTGTTCTTAGATGAAACCATCAAAAAGGCTGCACGCGAGCGAGAGACTGCTGCCATGATCACCGCCGGCAGCTTGACAGATGTGGAGCGCCAGGCGCGACACCTGGCCAGAGCCGAACACGAAACCGAAAAACTCAAAGCGGCGGCCGACATTCTAGTGTCCGACGCCTTTGCCGATAAAGACGCACGCCGGACGGAGCAGGATCATGAAGTGGCGTTGAGTCTTTATTTCGGAGATCTCGCGGCTCTGCATGAAAAGGCAGCACCATTTCGCAAACAGTTGCGGGCGTTCCACTGGCCGTTGGAGTTCCCGGAAGTGTTTGCATTCCACGGGGGCTTCGATGCCATTATTGGCAATCCGCCATTTATCGGAGGACAGAAGATCACCGGATTATTAGGTAAGCTCTACCGCGAGTACCTGGTCGAGTACCTGGCGAATGGACAGCGTGGCAGCGCCGACTATTCCGCCTATTTCTTTTTGAAGGCTCGGCAACTACTGCGAGATGCAGGGTGCTTTGGTCTGCTCGCGACGAATACGATCGCGCAGGGCGATACTTGCGAGGTTGGACTGGACCAACTTGTAACGAACGGCATCACTCTGTTGCGTGCAATACCCTAGCCGAGAATGGCCTGGGATCGCAAGTTTGGAAGTTGCCCACGTGTGGGGTAGGCGTGGCAATTGGCCTGGACCATTTGTAATCAATGATGCTGAAGTCAGCGGTATCTCTTCGATGTTGACGGTTCCGAGTGCTGTCGGCGGCAAGCCGTGTCGCCTAAAAGAGAATGAGGGCAAGTCGTTCCAGGGTTCGAATGTTTTGGGACTGGGCTTCACAATGACCCCGAAGGAAGCCGAGCGGTTGATCGATCGCAATCGAAGGAATCAAGACGTTCTCCTCCCTTATCTCAACGGCGAGGATCTCAACTCCAGACCAGATCAGTCCGCGAGACGCTGGGTTAAGGTAAGTTTTCGCGATTGGCCGCTTGCGCGCGAAGGGAAAGGGAAGTGGAGCGGATCGGACGATAAACAGCGCAAGGAATGGCTACGATCCCGGTCTGGTCCCGTCTGTTATCCCGATCCAGTCGCTGCCGACTACCCAGACTGCTTAGAGATTGTACGTACAAAGGTCAAGCCGGAGCGAGCACGTTTGGCGACCGGAGACGCAACAGCGCGCGACAGAGCCAGGCGATGGTGGCAGTTTGCTCGACCAACTCGCGAACTGTACGCCACCATTGCTGGTCTTGAGCGTGTGTTGGTGAGAACCCAAACAAGCAGGACACAAATGTCGGCTTTTGTTCCGAACGGTCAGGTCTACGGCCATAAGTTGATCGTCTTCGCAGCTGACGAGGATCTTTTCGCCGTACTCGACTCTTCATTCCATTACCATTGGGTGATTCTCCGAGGATCTTCAATGCGTACGGACGCTGTATACGCGCCGTCAGACTGCTTTGTAACTTTCCCGTTTCCGGCGCTTGAAGAATTCGACCAATTTGGTGCTCAGTTTCTCAACGCTCGAGTAACGGTACTCAGCCTCGCCGCGTGGGCTTGACAGATGCCCTCGCACTTTTCAATAAGGCTGATGAAAACTCCAGTGACATAGCTGAGATGCGTCAAGCATTCGAACAGCTTGATCACGGCGTTGCCACCGCATACGGCTGGACCTTCCCCCTAGATCACGAATTTTATGAAACGAAACAAGGTAAGCGCTTCACGATCAGCCCTGACGCACAACGGAAGGCCTTGGATCTACTGCTTCAGCTGAACCACGAGCGGTACGCGCAAGAGCAAGAAGCTGCAGAATCCAACAAAACCCGACGATACCGCCGCAAGAAGTCGGGCCACGCACCGGGACTCTCGAAACGGAGATCACTCCCAGCATGAATATCCTCTCTGCTTCCGCTCCCCATCCGCTGAACTGCGAAAGCAGCTACTCGAAATCGTCCAGCGCGACTTGCTAGGTCCGGCTGGTGGTCCAAAAGAAGAAGTGGATGAGCGGAGTGTTCGTGATCGGTACCTTACCGGCGTCCTTGCGCCACGCAAGCAAACATTCGAACCTTACGAATCCACAACTTCCGACGACGATCTCAATACCGCCGCAGTCGATGACCAGCTTGCTATTGACGGCGCGGACGACGAACTGGCGGTTTCCGGGCCGGGAACGCCCGAAGAGGGCGCGCCGGAACCGACGGCATCTCCAGCTCCCACATTTTGTCCATCGTCTATCGGCATGTCATTTTCTATCGATCCAGCCGCGTCGGCAATTCGCGTGGTCGCACGCTGGGGTCAATATCTGAAAAAAGAAGAGAGTACTGTCCTCACAACCAAAGCGGGCAACCCGAAGCGCGTTTGGCGACGGTATCAGCGCGGCGGAATTCCAAAACACTGCCACTCACGCCCGGCCAGATCAACCAGTTTGTCCGGATGCTGATTGCCCCGATGTGCTCGTGCAAGGGACTGTCCGCAAGCGCGAGGACCGCTGGAGCGTAACGCTATTCCTGGTGAATAACCAGACAGAGACTCGAAAGTTAAAGGATTCGGCCTGGCTGTTCCAACCCAGCTTTCGGTCTCTGGGATCAAAGACGCTCCGGTCTTTATCTGCCGTAGCCTGAGTCGTGATCCGGGGAAAATGGACCCAGTGACTCTCGCGGAGGAACAGGCAATGAATATGCTCTACCGCGAGCGGCTGGAGTTTGCGGTCGGCCACGGCGTGAGTGTTCATGCTGACGTCTCGGCGGAAGCACAGAGCAGGGCTACACGCATTTCGACCTCAACGATGTCGACCTTTGAAGTAGCGCAGTCCACGCCACCGGACGCCCGAGATTTTCCGTTGCTGGCTGGTCTTGTTGTAGACATGAAGGACCTCGCGGAAACGCCGTCCGGCCAGTTACAAGGCAAGCTGTGGCCTCTGGTGGATGCGTATGAGGACTGGATTCGCAACCGCGAGAAGGAAGCCGGTCAAGCCGAATTAAGAACGCACCAGAGTGCGGTCGTAACCGCTCTCGACAAATGTCGTCACTCGCTTCTCCGATTGAAGGCCGGTATTGAGTTGCTTGCAAGTAATGAACAGGCAGCAGAGGCTTTCCGTTTCACAAATCGCGCGATGTGGTTACAGCGCGTCCGGACCCAGATGGCGGAGGCTAAGCGACAGGACCAGCCAGCCGACGCACAGACGATTGACATTCCCAAGAATCGGAGTTGGCGTACCTTCCAGCTCGCCTTCATTCTGGTGAATCTGCGCGGCTCTCACAGATCCGACGCATCCTGAGCGGAATGATTTGTGCGATCTCTTATGGTTTCCTACTGGCGGCGGAAAAACGGAAGCCTATTTGGGCCTTTCAGCCTACGTGATGGGAATCCGGCGCCTGCAAGGCATCGTGGCCGCTCGCTCAAGCGAGGACGGCGTAGCGGTATTGATGCGTTACACGTTGCGCCTGCTCACATTGCAACAATTCCAAAGAGCCGCTGCGCTGATCTGCGCCTGCGAAATGCTCAGGCAAAAAGAAGGCAAATGGGGGACGACACCCTTCCGGTTGGGCCTCTGGGTGGGTCAGAAAACGACTCCTAATACGACGGAGCAGTCGCACGAAGCCATCGCACAGGCACACGGACACCGGCAACCCCTCGGGGGGCGTGGGGGCGCGGGATCTCCGCATCAAGTTACGTTTTGTCCGTGGTGCGGTTCAAAGCTGGATGCCGGCCGTGACATCAAGGTGTTCAGCGCACCGAATCACATGGGTCGCACGCTGATTTTCTGCAGCGATCCCATGGGCAAATGCCCGTTCACGCCAGCAAAAGCGCCGCTGGAGGGAATCCCCGTGATTGTGGTGGATGAAGAAATCTACCGCCTGTTACCGGCCATGCTGATTGCCACCGTTGACAAATTCGCGCAAATGCCGTGGAACGGCAAGGTGCAGGTTCTCTTCGGACAGGTGGAATCGCGTTGCGAACGCCATGGGTTCCGTTCTCCTGAAACGGATGACGCGCTGTCGCATGGCCCAGCGAACGGGTTGCCTGCAGCGAAAACCGTGCCTGTCAATCCTGTACGCCCGCCAGATCTCATCATCCAAGATGAGCTGCACCTGATCAGCGGGCCGTTCGGGTCGCTAGTCGGCATCTACGAAACGGCAGTGGATCATTTGTGTACCTGGAAGATCGGCGAAGCTGCGGTACGGCCGAAGATCGTGGCATCAACCGCTACTATCCGCAAGGCTATAGATCAAGTGCATGGCGTTTTCGCTAGAGATGTCAGTATCTTTCCGCCGCATGGCTTGAACGTGACGGATAGCTTCTTTGCGCTGGAGCGTTCCAAGGAGACCGTGCCTGGCCGTTTATATGTGGGCATTTGCGCACCCGGCAGGAGATTGAAAGCCGCGTTGATTCGGGTCTACGTCGCCTTCCTAGCCGCCGGGCAGGAGCTTTACGAAAAATACGGTGTAGCGGCCGATCCGTGGATGACCATGGTCGGTTATTTCAATTCAATGCTCGAATTGGGTGGGATGCGCCGTCTCGTGGAGGATGACGTAAAGACGCGCCTGGGCAAGGCTGACCAGCGTGGCTTAGCGAGACGGAGCATACCGTTTGGCGCGGTAGATGAGCTCACTTCGCGGAAGAGTTCAACCGATATTCCACAATTGCTGGATCGGATGGAAAAGAGGTTCGATCCGGCAGTTACGGCTCGCAGGCAAGATCTGATCAAGCGCCGCGACTTCAAGAATTTACCTGCGTTGCCACTAGATGTTTTGTTGGCAACCAACATGATCTCAGTCGGAGTCGATGTTAAGCGGCTTGGACTGATGGCCGTCGCGGGTCAGCCGAAATCGACCGCCGAGTACATCCAGGCAACGAGTCGCGTCGGCCGGACATTCCCAGGATTAGTTTGCTGTGTCTACAACTGGACAAGGCCAAGAGATCTGTCCCACTACGAAACCTTCGAGCATTACCATGCGACTTTTTACAAGCATGTAGAAGCGCTCTCGGTGACGCCATTCTCGCCAGGAGCAATCAGCCGCGCTTTGACGGCGCTTCTTGGTTTCCTGCGTCCGCCTTGGGGGTAGCGAATTCAATCCGAATCAGAAGGCAGGACGGATTCAGAATGGACACGCGGCGGTTCAGGACGCGATTGAGAATATTGCGCAACGGGCTCACAAAGTAGGCGATAAAGCCATTGCCGACCAGGTCCGTGCAGAACTTAAGGATCGTGTGGATAAATGGCAAGCGACCGCGCAATCCATGACGGGAGGTGCCGTTCTTGGATATCGCGACGCGAAGGATGGCGTCACGCGAGGTCTCTTACACAAGCCAGGGCTGGACCTCTGGCATGATTTCACGTGTCTGAATTCGCTCCGCGATGTCGAGCCAATGGTGAACCTGATTTTCGATGACGGCAAGCTCGATGACGGCCCGGCAAACGCCGCAATCGTCATAGATGAATCGGCTGACGAGGTCGAGGAAGAGGAACTGGTCTGATGCCAGCTTCTACTGTGACAACGGAGAAGCGGACGCGTGTCGGAGAACTTCGCCCAAGTCAATTACTGCTTTCCTTTGGCGTGGGCGCGACGGTCGACCTCCCCAGCCTTTCCGTCATGGTCATGGGATTGGATGATTGGCCAATCGCGCACGCAACGGCATTGGCCGAAGCAAGGCTCCTTGCGGCCGTGCAGAAGGAATTGGGATCGCAGGTGACGCGGCTATTGGCTCCGCCGCCCGCTTCCGAAGAACCCGCTGGCGTAGATGTTGAAGAAAGCTCTCGGATCGGCGTTCCCGTGGCGCCGTTTCCGCGCTGGTTGCTATGCCCCTTCTGTAGATTGTTGGCCCCAATTGGCAGTGGGCTCTTTCAACTGAAGGCAAATCCCTGGCGGCCGGATCAGACACGATACATCCATCACAACTGCCGGAATCAAACCAAATCGGCGCGCGCGCTTCCAGTGCGATTTTTGGTCGGATGCGAATTAGGACATCTGGATGATTTTCCCTGGGTGGAGTTCGTCCATGGGGGGCCTACGACCTGCGCTTATGAACTGCAGTTCTCAGAAGAGGGGATGAGCGGAGAAGCGGTAGATGTTTATGTCCGCTGCGTTCGATGCAACATGGCCCGTTCCCTTGCAGAGGCATTTGGCGAACGAGGAAAAGCTGTGATGCCATCTTGTCGCGGAAGGCGGCCGTAACTACGTGATTTCGATTCGGGCGGATGTACGGAGCAGGTTCGGCCAATGCTGCTCGGTGCATCCAATGCATGGTTTCCTGTGCTTCTGTCTGCATTGACCATTCCGAGCAAGTCCGACAAGCTGAGCCAGCTTGTGGAAGACCATTGGCCGATTCTGGAACAAGCAAAGGAGCCAGGCTATATCGCGGCTTTTCGTGCGATTGGCAAACTTGGCGCGTTCGCTCAATATTCTGATCAGGCAATTTGGGACGCGATTCAGAAAAGGAAGTCTGGAAGCGATGAGGAGCAGTTCAGTGATATCAAAACACCGGAGTACCAAGCCTTTCTACACACCGGCCAGATCCCACCCACTCGAGATTTTTCAACTCCGCAGGATCGCAGCCCCCGCGGGGTACGAAAAGTATTTCGAACGCGTGGTAGCAGCCGAACGCCTCCGTGAAGTTCGCGCCCTTCTGGCCTTTACGCGAATTGAGTCTCCGAACGATTTCGGCGACCTCGATGAGATACCGCGGGAGAGGCGTGCACCGATATGTAGGAAGGCGCCGACCTGGGTTCCTGCCAGTGAGGTGCGCGGCGAGGGCCTATTCCTACAGTTCGACGAGGCTGAAGTCCGGAAGTGGCTCAAACGGACAGGCGATTTGAACCGTTCACTGTACCAGGCGCATCGCGGATGGCGTGCCATGCGCAAGTTGGAGCCCCTGGAAAAGGGCTACCCAACGTTGCGCTTCGTATTGCTCCACTCGTTTGCCCATGCGCTAATCCGGCAGTTTTCACTGGAGTGCGGCTACTCAGCCGCCAGCCTGAGAGAGCGAATCTTCTCTCGCCTGCCCGAAGAAGAGAACGGGCCGATGTCGGGCGTTCTGATTTACACTTCCGCCCCTGACAGCGAGGGCACGCTCGGAGGGCTAGTAAGTCTCGCCGAACCAAGAACCTTGGGCAGGCATATCGACCAGGCCCTCGAGGTTTACACCTATGCACGTCTGACCCGCTCTGCGCTGAACATGTTACTACTCGGGACGGGCTCGCGCTTCATGGGGCGTGCTGTCATGCTTGCCTTTTTCTCCGAGACATTCTTGTGAACGCGGCAACAAATACCTCGACCGCTCCGTCCTTGTGAAGACTGTTGAGCACCAGGAATTCGCGTTCTTCGAGAGCTGATGTCCAAAGCGGCACCATTCCTTCGCGGCCTCGGTCCATTAATTTCCGACTTGCCATTGTCTGATGTCGAAAGGCTTGCAGGGCTTGTTGCCAAATTGGATCAGCCCGAACAAAGTGCCATTGATTCGAGGATTATCAACGCGTTCTCTCCACACTCGCGAAGAGAAACTGTGCGCTTGCTTTTGACAACATGGCGGAAGGATGCGCCTGACGTTTCGCGTGAAGCTCTGAGTGCAGCATTAATTGCCGTCGCCGGCCAGCTTGAGATCGCACGAACACGAGAGTCAATAGAGCTCGTTTGGACTGGACCGGATTCAGAGATCATTCCCGTTCGCCATACTGAGCAGGTCCTGTTGCAGATGATCGAGCGTGCTACCGATCACGTCACCCTGATCAGCTACGCCGTGCATCGGATTCCCCGCATTCGTGAGGCATTGTTGTTCGCGAACGAAAGAGGCGTTCAGGTACGTCTGGTCTTAGAGGGTGCTGACCCGCAAGAATCGCCCGAAAACTACAAAACGCTTTGGTCAATCGGAAATGATTTGACTTCCCGCGCGACGACTTATTTCTGGCCAGTTGGCCAACGCGCGAAGGATGCCAGCGGCAAAGTAGGCCGGCTTCACGTGAAGTGCTTGGTCGTGGACGATAGCTGGCTCTACCTTTCAAGCGCCAACCTGACGGAGCAAGCCTTTACATTGAATATGGAGCTCGGCCTCTTGCTCCACAATTCAAAGCATGCTTGCCAGGTAGAACGTCATTTTGACGCTCTCATCCAGCAAGGGATACTCGTACGGGCGTAAGGCTGCGAGAGTCTGAGCATGGCGAATTTCGCAGAGCCCCCCGCGCTAAGCGCTCAGAGGCGATAAAATAAGGAGCAAGAGTATGGGAAGAACCAGTCAACCGAGGGTATCTAGACAGAAGCGCCGTGGCCGGGGTGCACCTAGCGGAGCCGCCGCTAAGCATCCTGTCATCGATAATCGCAAGTATCCCTCGACAGAAGAGGTCGGAAGAATTCTCAGCGTGCCCGCCAGCCGCGTGCGTCAATTGAAAGATCTGGCAGCCAAAAAGCTCAAAGAAGTTGAGGTCGTTCCGTAATCCGCCTGCCAGACGGTGCCTACAGGACACTCGCGGTTCCCCAAACAATATCGGGCTTCGGTTTTCCTGAACTTTCCATATGACGAAGAGTTTCGGGATTTATTTCTCGCTTACGTCGTAGGCGTTTGTTCCTTCGGGTTGACTCCTCGCACCACGCTCGAAATTGTGGGTGGTGAGCAACGGCTCCGGCGCATCGCTACCCTCATTCAGTCTTGCCGGTTCTCCTTTCACGATTTATCTCGATTCGAGGTCGACAGCCGAGAACCCGCTACGCCCAGATTCAATATGCCATTGAAGCAGGCCTCGCCGTCATGTACTCCCTCATGAAGGCAACGCGAGGCCACACGTACTTCATTTTCGAGACTGACTACAGACGTCTGCAAAAGTCTCTCAGCGATTTAGGCGGGACGGATGTCTACGCTCATGGGGGGGCCGAAGGGGTCCTGCGCGAAATCAGCAACGCTTTGATTGCCGCCAGGCGGCGTCCAACAGTCGAGAAAATGTTAGGATTTTTGGAACAAGTGCGCAGCGGTCTGGGAGATATCATGCGGAACGCAAGGGCAGAAACGCCGTATTCAGCTCGCGTGTTTTCCGATGTCGTTGTTTTCACGAACGAGATTGTAAAGCGGCAGCTGCTGGGCTCGCAGGCCTAGAGCCAGCTTAGGGCTTCATTCGTCGGATGTTCTGTATTCAGGTGGCAGGCGGATAGGAGTGGATCGCAGGTAGCGTGCAGCCCGCAATAGAGGCTTGTTCTGCTAATCTCTTGCTAATCCGACTCGCTAACACATCCTGCTTTCAGACCGCACGAGATGAGATCAAACGGCAAGAATCGATGGCTAACCCTAAGATTCTGAAGCACGGCCCAGTCGTCCGTGTTACCAATCAGCACAACGCTATTCGCATTGCTAAACCGTCGTAGTGCCTTAAAGCGCTACCGGGGGTTCGAATCCCCCCTCTCCGCCAGTTGATTCTAAAAGACTTAGCCTCCAAGTAAAGAGCTCGTCGGGCAATCTCGGACAACTCGTCCTAGAATGAAGCGTGGCGCTCAACCTCTATCGCAGGCACCGGCGTGAGTGCGAAGCGGGTCATGCGGAGGAGTCGCGCTCCGGTGAATTCGAGGAGCGAAAGAAGGGTTGGAAGCGCTGCGCATGCAGGATTTTTGCCTCCGGTACGCTGGACAGTAGATTCAGACGCAGGGATACTGGCTGTGCTAACCTGGCATGAAGCAAAGGCCATTGCGGCCGAGTGGGAGAGAGTCGGTTCCTGGAACGGTGAGATAAGGCCGCCGATCAGCATTCCTGAGGATCCGAAGTGGCCGCATGTCAGCATAGAGCGTGCCGTGAAGGAGTTTTTGGAAGAGCTTCGGGAAACCGCTGCTGTAGCGACGCATAAGAAATATCGGCTGTTGCTCAATAGGTTCAAGAAGTTCTCCGAAGGGCGCGGTTACGTCATGATCGACCAGTGGGAGCCCTCCGATGTGCGCCAGTTCCGCTCGACTTGGCCTGTGAGTGCGCCTACGGCCGTTCGACGGATGGCGATGATGAAGCCGTTCTTCGAATACTGTGTGTCCAATCAGTGGATCACGAGGAATCCGGCGCGGATGGTTAAAAACCCGAAGGGCCGCGATGTTACCGACGGGCGCAACGAACAAAAGCTGCCGTTTTCCGATGATGAAATCCAAAAGATGTATGATGCCTGCCGAGAATACGGCATTACCTACAGGCACAAGTGGAAGGGGGATGATATGGCCGATTTTCATATCGCTGTCCATCTACACGGGCCTCCGGATTTCAGATATGGTGCATTATTCCATATTGATCGCATGCAGCCTTCGGGAGAAATCCTGATCCGTACTTCGAAGGCCGGAACGCATGTCTATACCTGGATCCCTGAATGGCTTCAAGAACGAATCAGGGAACGGGCGAAGAAGTATCGGCGACTCATCTTCGGGGCTCACCAGACGAAGAGCCTTGATGTCATTACCGATGTATGGCGCAGGAAGCTGAATCGGGTGTGGGAACTGTGCGGCCCGTGGAAGGAAAAGCCCACGCCACATCGTTTCCGACATACTTTTGCACGGATACTTTTGCAGAAGCCTGGAGTGACGGTGCGGGATGTTGCCGAGTTATTAGGGAATACAGAAGAGATGGTTCGTAAACGGTATAGCGCCTGGGTGCCGGAACGACAAGCGCGGCTTACCAAGATTCTCAAAGAGGCGTTCGAAGACAAGCCAAAGCCAAGGGTGGTCTCTATTCGGTAATCGGCAAGGCTGCGCTCGTATTTAGAATGTGCTCTCTTGAACGCGGAGTATATTCAGTCCCCTTCTCGACGGGGAATCAATTACTGCTATGTCACCCTCGCGAGGTGTGACGGATTCAGGCAATTTCAGTCCCCTTCTCGACGGGGAATCAATTACTGCCTGCCATCGGCAGCACCATCTGTACCGCCGGATTTCCATCCGCGGCCATTTCCTCGAGCTGCTTCACAGCTCGCTGCGATTCAATCTGATATGGTTTCTTCATAGCGACTCTCCTTTTTCTCGGCAAAGAAAATTGCTCTCAGCCTATCAAGGCTTCGAGCTGGGAGTCGCTACTTTCTACGATCTACCGGGCATTCCCTACAGAATTATTTGCGAATAAGGGCTGCTCGCGCAAAATTCAAGGCGAACGGAGCAGCGCTATTTGCGAATGGCAGGGTGCAGCAAAGGTCCACCGTGACTATAAACTCGTAGGAGTTAGTTATGATCTGGCAGTGGGACAGGCCGTTTACGCCATTGATGACTTGCCGGACGACGACCTCCTCTGGCGAATCGAATGGGTCGGCGGTGTGAATTACAACGCAAGCGTTCCAAGCGCCCCCCTAATGAATGTTTGCTTGGCACAGTTGCCGGCGGGTAAAACGATCAACTACCGTCGAACCTGCCATCGAATTGTGTTGCCTGGAAACAATTTGAGCGAAGCGGCCATCGGAGTTTCGTTCTCGATACGGCCACACCGAACAGCTAGATCAACCAGAGTAGCCGCTGCCGACTCTTAGGACTATAACGGATTTTCTGCGTCTTTCGCAAATAGCGCAGTTTTTCGTCACTTTTGGTGCAGGTGACAGAGCATCAAATGCGTATCATGCAGAACACAATGAAACTTGGATTGAACTTTGGATAAGGGGATAAGGTCCTTTTGTCAGTTCTCCAAGTATCGTTAACGCCAATCCTATATGGTTTAAAATAAGGTAGTTTCTCCGGTTTTCGTGCTTCGACTTGCACCAAAAGCGAGGAAGAACCGAATGATTTGCGAATTGACAGCCAGCAAACTTCGCAATAAAATTCAGGGCGAGCTACGTTTAATCAACGCGAGCGAATGTTCTCTCTTGCCGCTACGGTTTTACAGCTTGCTTCTCGAGTTGTGCAGCCAATTCGTTTTCCCGTTCGATCTCTTGAGGAGCGCTCGGGTCTCGGCGGAGGCGGTATCGCAACGAAGCTGGAATCCATGGGCGCCGGGCTGGCGGCGTTAGGTGGAGGTGGAATGGTGCCGTTCGGCGGTTGGGAGGCGAGTTGGCCTAATCCTTGATCCACCGTCGCGCGCAGGTAATTTGCCATCTCTTGAAGGTCCTGAAGCTGTATCGTTACTGTATCGCCGACTGCGCATTCTTCGCGTCCTTTACGGGCCAGGACGCAGAACGGCGAAAATGTTTCGTGCGGGTCCACGCTCCCAATCGATCGCCGGTTCATCGCGTGGGCGCCGTCGGCTGGCACATTGCTTTCAGGCAAGGTTGAGCTGGACGTTGTAAACTGGCCGTCTAAGGCAGCTCAACAGTCGTGAATTGAGGAGGATGCATGACAAAGAGAAATAAGATTATCTATTGGATTGCCACTCTCTGGCTTGCCTCAGGAATGCTAGCAACTGGAACGTTGCAGCTATCCAAAGCGAAAGCGGAAGGAGCGCTGGCGCCGCCCGGGGTATATGGTATTACGCATTTGGGGTATCCCATCTATTTCTTAACCATACTCGGTGTTTGGAAAATTTTAGGAGTGGTAGCAGTGCTTATTCCTAAATTTCCTCTGCTGAAGGAATGGGCTTACGCAGGCTTTTTCTTTGCCATGACGGGAGCCGCATTTTCGCATATCGCAGTGGGCGATCCCACGATGGCATTGGTTCCCTCGTTGTTATTGCTGATCCTGACTGTGGTCTCGTGGTATTTCAGGCCTGCGGATCGAAAAATTCCCGCGCCACACATAGCCGACGCCCCTGTAAGCGTTGTGCAACATGCGAGGCCGGTTCAACAGAGATCATAAACGCATGGCTACCATAAGGAACAATAAAAAGCTTTGTCACCGGAACAACGGAGAGAACTGCTCAGAGCATTGAAAGCCCGTTTTGAAAAAAACATAATCCGCCATCGAGGTCTTGAATGGCCAAGGGTACAAGCAAAGGGATCTGTCGCAAACGCGTGTGGACGAGGAGGTCTAGGCAAAATCGCGGGATTGAGAGCTGTCAGGCTGCTATTCCGAAGACGCGCTCAACAAATTGCTTCTGGCCGACCACATCGTTCCTTGGCAGCCAGCGGATTTGGCCTTTGCGAATAATGTTCGTTGCCTCGTAGCCCGCGATCGTGCTCAGCGCTCCTTCCGCTGACCGGAATCCCTGACTGGCAGTTACTCTTTTCTTTACGAAGCGGTGATCCTGTTCAATGATGTTGTTCATGTATGGACACGGTCGACAAAGGCAGTTCCGGCAGTTCGCCCGAATCCTTCAGGTCACTGATCGCGGACGCATATGCCGGGTGACCATCGACGTTGATCACGCGCGGACATACTTTACCTGCGCTTAAGGCAAGCTGCAGAAAGCCTTTGGCCGCAATCAAGTCACGGTGTGGCGACAGCAGAAACTCGATTGTGTTTCCGGCCGAATCGATGGCGCGATACAAATAGGTCCACTGGCCGGCGACACGGATATACGTTTCGTCCACACGCCATGACCGGTTCGGAGTCCGCATCTCTTGCCGAATCAGCTCGTTCAGCATGGGCGCATAATGGACAACCCAGCGCGCAATGGTCGAATGATCGACATCGACTCCGCGCTCGGCCATCATTTCCTCGAGGTCGCGATAACTGAGGCAATACCGCAGATACCAGCGTACGCAGAGCACGATGATGCCTTCAGGAAAATGCCGCCTGCGAAACCGCTCCGCCCGCCCATTCTGCACTTGCTCACCCTACCAAAGCATCGCGTCCTGGTTTTGCGATTCACTACCGTTCAGATAACACGTGATCTGGAATGGCAGGAAGACCAGTAGCGCCTATCACAAAGGGTTTCTCGATGTCAAGCGTTAATGCTAAACTACTACAAAGACGGGGCTCTGGACAATGTTCGAGGAGGACACTTAAGCTGGCGGCAAAGTGGAAACGGCACCCTGGCGAAAAAACGGGATAGGCGGTTTGCAGTCATCTTTCCGAAACACACTGGCTCGGCCGGAATTCGGGATTTTGCTAGATCAAGCCGAAATGCTCGCCGGAGCCCGAAATTTCATGACGACGATTAAAGAAGTAGCGGAGTTGGCGGGCGTGTCGATTGGAACTGCTTCCAACGTGATCACCAGATCGGTTCGGGTCAGCGAACCGCTTCGATTGAAGGTGCAAGCGGCGATTCGCAAGCTGGACTATCATCCGAATCACGTCGCGCGAAGCCTTAAGACGAGTAAGACACGGACCTTGGGGATCATCGTTCCGGACATGACGATCTCGTTTTATCCGCAGCTGATTCGCGGGGCGGAAGCGGCGGCGCGTGTGCGGGGCTATTCGATGATTTCGGTGACCTCGGACGACAGCGCCGACCGGCAAAAGGAACTGCTTTCTCTTTTGCGTTCGCAACGGGTCGAAGGCATTCTGTTGGTCATCGCTGCGGCGCCGGTTCCCCCAAATGAGATTCGGCGCATTGTCCACGCGCAAACTCCGATGGTGTGTCTGGACCGCATTCCCGAGATGGTGGCCGTCGACACGGTTTCCGTTGACGATGTCGCCGCCGCGGAAATGGGGGTCGCGCACCTGGTCTCGGTGGGTCACCGCCGGATCGCGATCGCAACAGGTCCTTTATCCCTCAGAAATGAGCGCCAACGTCTTCTGGGCTGCAGACGAGCTCTGAAAAGGGCAGGCCTCAATTTGGAGAGGGACCTGCTGTGGGAAGGGAATCTTTACTCGAAGCAGGTAGCAGCGATGTGCCAGCAGCGTCTTTTGGATTCGGGGCGGCGTCCAGACGCGATATTCGCCACAAACGGCCCGACCGCGCTGGGGGTTCTGCGCGCGCTCCGGGCGTGTGGGCTGCAAACTCCAGGAGATATCGCATTTGCGACTTTCGACGAGCTAACAATAGAGGATTTGTTCACGCCCGCGATCACCACGGTCGTGCAGCCCGCATACGATATTGGTCTCCTGGGAGCGCGGATCCTGCTGGAGCGAATCGAGCAAGGTGGCGAGAGGGAGGAACCGGTGGCCATCCGTTTGCCGGCGAGTCTGAAAGTGCGCGAATCCTCCGCCAGTCGTCTGATAGAAGCACGAGCCATCTGATATAGGATTGTTTGAAACGTTCCGGACTATGGGTTAAGAGTCGCCGTCGTTGTGAGAGCACACCATGCTGAAATCGCACTTTGAAATTTCACAAATCGGAGTAATCCCTTCCCAAAGCTTCACCACGCGATGTGGCCGTGGCTGGAAGGCAATGGCCCGGATTCGGAGCCGGCAATCGATTTGGATACGATGCTCGATTTGACGGTGGCGGCTTCGGTCAACGGTGTTCGATTCGAAGGAGTGGATCTCGTCCTCTCCGAGCTACATATCGCCATGGATTCGACGAAGGAGGATCTGGAGCGTTTGGCGGACAAGCTGCGCGCCAGAGTTCGTGGCGGGTTCTTTGGTTGCGCCCCGTATGGACGGCCACCGCCGGCGGCTCGGCGACGGGCGGTGAGCAGGAGACGAGCCGGTTCTTGCTCCGCTACGCCGCCAGGCGAATGGGCCAAGTCTCCGGTCGAAAACACGAAACGCATTTCGGATTTTGAAGAGCGGCTCACGGCCGGGGGCGAGATCTGCTGAGGCGGGATGCACAGTTGGAGACGCATGCTCGAACTGCTCGATCTAGTGGACCGGCGGACGACGCTGGGATTCCGAGCCGACATGGTGCACACGTTGTTATATACGGTAGGTTATAACGCGCCCGAGGATCTGGTCCTTCCGGAGAACGCGAATTGGAATGACGAGGAAGCGTTCACGGCGCTTTGAAGAGAGTCGCATCGGCGCTTCGGCCCTGGACCATCGATTTTCACCTGGCCAAAACGATGGAACGGTGAAAGGGATGAGATCTGGCGACAAGACCGGACGTCACTGCCTGCCAACGATCCGAACGGGAGGCTCTCGATGGTAGAAGGCCGGGCTGTGCCTCGGGATCTGCTGGTGAAGGACGTGCCATCGGAGAAGGCGCACGATCTGGACTATCTGGTCGGGATGCTTGATTGGGAAGCGAATGCCCATCCGGCGTTCATGAAGAACCATTTCACCGCGCCGCGTCCGGTGCAAGGAGAAGAAGGGATGAGGGAGCAGGGTTATCGCGAGGTGTGGGTGACTTACGGCACGAATCACTATTCGGCGAAAGAGCTGACCACTTATCCGAACCGGTTCGTGACAATGAAAGATGCCGCGGCCCATGGCGTGATTTTTTCGCAGGGATTCGGGCAGTTCGGCGTACACAGAGCGGAGACGCCATCTCTCATCCGCTTCGGAGAGTTGACGAACGACGAATTTTTCGTAAGTGCGGACGCGGCTCGTCTAGGAGTTTCAATCACGAACGCAAGCGATAAGGAACCGCTCGTTCTGCTGAAGCACTTTGGCCCCGGCAATCCGAATGCGGCATCGCTGATTGCGTGACCGCCATGAAGTTCCACGGCCGTCAGGCAGCGCAGATCGAAAACGAAAAAATCCGCGTGACCGTTCTGGAGGAAGGCGGTCATATCGCCGAGATCCTCCATAAAGAATCGGGGATCAATCCGCTTTGGATTCCGCCGTGGGAAAGTATCGAGCCGTCGCGCTACGACTTGGCCTCTGATCGTTATGGAGCAAAAGAGGAAGGGAAACTGCTTGCCGGGATCATGGGTCACAATCTGTGCCTCGATATGTTTGGACCGCCTTCTAGCGAAGAGACGGATGCCGGATTATCGGTTCATGGCGAAGCCTCATTTGCGCGATACGAACTAGCGGCGACCGAAAACCATATCCGGGCGACGGCCCACCTGCCTTTATCGGCTCTGCGTGTCAAGAGAACCATTCGTCTCGAGGAAGACGGTGTGACCGTTCACTTCAGCGAGTCTGTCGAGAATCTTTTGGGAATTGATCGGCCGATCGGGTGGACCCAGCACGTAACGCTGGCGCCTCCGTTCCTTGAAAACGGCGTTACCCGGTTTTCGATTCCCGCGGAACGGTCGCGAGTTTTCGGGCCTCCCGCTTTTGGGGATAGCAACCTTATTGCCGGCGCGAATTTTACCTGGCCGTTTGCGCCAGTCGAAGACGGCAGTGAGATCAATCTCTCGACATTCAGCAACGAGCCGAGCTCGGCGAAGTTTACAACCCACCTGATGGATCGAACTGTTGAGGATGTCTCGTTTACCGCTTACAATCCCGCGTGCGAACTGACCTTCGGCTATTGTTGGAAGCACAAGGATTTCCCGTGGCTCGGTATTTGGGAAGAGAACAGGTCACGAAAGCAAGCGCCTTGGAATGGAAAAACAGTCGCGTGCGGAATGGAATTTGGCGTATCGCCGTTTCCGGAAACCAGACGCGAGATGTTGGAGCGTGGACCGTTGTTCGACACCCCTACTCTCCGTTGGCTACCGGCGCGGAGCCGTATCTCGGTCGAGTATTTCGCATTCGTGCGTAGATGAAATTATTGCGCTCTTGCGGTTGCCGCATTATGTGAACTGCCGAGGCCGAAACAATACAGAGTGCTGTCGTAGGTGCCAATGTAGACGCGGCCGTTCGCAATCGACAGCCCGCTGAAATGGTTGAAGGAAGTAATCTGGTTGCCGCTCGAATACAGTTCCTTGCCTGTTTCGGCATCGAGGGCATACAGCACCGCATGGGTCGACCTCGAAACGCGAAGCGCGCTGTTATCGAAGAGGCCGCGATCCCGGAAAGCCTGTTCAGTATACTCGCCATTTCCATAAGCGAAAACGACACCGTTAGCGACTACTGGGGGCTCCGCGCGATCCATATCGCGCGACATCCACGCGGGAATCAAATTATACTTCCCGTCATTCTCCTCCAACTTGAACGCGACAATCGCGCCGTGAGTCACCGGGCCATAGCTGACTGGAACTTTGAAGGTGGGGCGGGGCAGACCCCAGAACGGCGTTAAGATCCAGCGCGTTCCCGTTGCGTTCACCCAGGTCGCCATGGAACCCCAAATCCCCGCCGATGCGAAGTTGACATCCTGGTTGCACATCAGAGGCGTCTGATAGAGCGGCGTTTGATGGTCATTGCCGCCTCCATCCGCGGTGTCGAGCAAATACACGCGGCATTCCTTGCTGCCCGTGACCATCAATTCCTTGTCTTTGTAATTGAAGATGGCCGGCGTCACTTGCATGTCGAGATCCCGCTTTTCCAGCCAGAACCAATTCCGCGGTTCAAACCAGTCCGCAAGCTTCAGTTGATCTCCCTCGACATGAGCGCCGACCAGGCCGTTGCCGTACATTTGATTCTGCGGATTATAGAAGCCGTCGCCCGTGGGCGCCCAAGCCGTTCCCCTTGAATCGATTGCTGCGCCTTCTCGTCCCCACATGCCGCCACTGCCAGGATTGAACGTCATTACCTTGTGACTGGGATCGTGAACGTTGATGGCCCACATCTGGTTCGGATTCCGTTGCATCCTTGCGAAGTGGTGGTATAGATGACGGCTTTCCACATGTTCAACGCATACGATTTTCCATTGGGAAAGCCGAATGGCACGGGCGGAGCGACATCTTCGCCGTCGGCAACGTTCAGGGAATGCAGTTTGCCATCTCCAGAAAGCGCATAAAGTGTTCTCGCGCCCGTAGCGTTTTCGGGACCAATGATGGGCGTGGCGGTCTGACCGCCGGGGCAGAGCGGGTCGCCGGGGTGAAGCCCGCGTCCTTCGGTGACCGGCGGATATTCAAAATGCTTCTGCCAGAGAACCTTGCCTGCGTCCACGTCGATCGCGAAGACGTTGTCCGAGATGCCGGCCTCAATGGCGATCTGTTTCGGCCCTTGAGCTGTTTTGATCCTGCCGACGATCAGCGGCGGAAACAGCGAGTGCATTTCCCGCGGCTTATTAGGTAGTTTGAGTTTCCATAGGATTTCCAAATTCTTGACGTTGTCCTTCGACAGGATATGCTCGTCCTTTTGCCAGCCGGTGCGCTTCGGGCCGCCGCCGTCGGTCAACCAATTGGCCGCGGGAAGAACTCCGCAACAGAATGCGGCGATCGTCAGGTAACATACCTTGTTCATTTCAGTCCTTAGCGTTCCGTCAGTTGCGGCTGCATTGCGGGTAAGCCATAGCAGTAGACCGTATTGTCATGAGTCGTGAAATAGACGCGCCCGTTTGCTAATGCCAATCCGCTGCCGAGCGAAAAGGTCTGCGCCGCGTTGCCGCTCGAAAACAGCTCTTTCCCGGTGGCCCCGTCAAGGATGTACAGCGTCGCGTGAGCATCCGGCTTCTCCCACTCCGCGGGATTGGAGAGACCGGTCGAAAGCGCAAAGACAAGCCCGTTCGTCGTGATCGGAGACGCCGGCGCAATCAGATCGCGAGAGACCCACTCCGGCACGAGCGTGGGCTTGCCGTTTTTTTCCTCCACCTTGAAGGCGACGATGCTGCCGCTCGCCGCAGCCCCATTCGCCATGGGGAACTTTGCGTCCGCGCTCACCGGGCCCCGCAGCGCGGCATAGATCCAGCGTGTGTTGGTGGCTTCGTCCTCCCACGTAGCAAAATCGCCCGCGATCCCGTTAGCGCCGTGAGCACTTGGCGCCGCAATCGGCTCGGTTCGGCAAAGCGGCGTGTCATGACCGGGTCCGCCGAGCGAAGTGGAATCTAACAAATACACGGTCCCATCGCTTCCGCCCGCCACGACCAGATCCTTGCCCTTCCACGAGAAGACGGTCGGAGTAATACCGACATGGGTGGCGGCATTCGTTGATCTCGGCGCTGCACCGGACGGCGTGAAATAATCCTTGGCTTTCAAATTATACGGATCGAGAGCGAGCACAGTGTCTTTATATTTGCCGGCTACATCGCCGTGCCCAGTCTCCACCTGCGCGTAGACCGTTCCCTGCGCGCCAATCGCCGTGCCGCCCACGCCAGCAAGCCCGCTACCGTTCGTGAGAAAAGATACGACGTTTCTCTCCGGGCCACCGAGGTCAATCGCATAGAGCGCGTTCGGATTTCCGCCGCAACCATCTACGGTGGCCGCATACACCACGGTCCCGATTACGTTGATACTGCTAACCTTCGCGTTCGGCGGCAGAAACTTCACAGGACGGATAGCGGCGTCATTGCCGTCCGATTGGCGCACAAATCGCAAATAGCCGTCACTCCCGATTGCGAACACATAGCCGTTGCTGCCAAACCCAGTGCTGAAAACACCGCCAGGGGTGGGCTTCGGGTGCCGCCGGAAGTAGTTAAAGCTGGGACGCATGGCTCCGCTTCCGCCGAGGATGGCAGGGGTCGCGGTCAGGCCGCCGGGGCAGACGGCAGTCGGACTCCCTTGCCGTCGGTCCGCTTTGTAGTCGAAGTGTGTTTTCCAAAGCAGGCGATTGAGAGCCGCATCGATCGAATAAATCGTGTCGGAACTTCCGCCGACAAACAGCATCTCCTTGAAGCCTTTGTACGTGATACTGTTGCCGAGGATGATAGGAGAAGTCAGCGAATCTAAGCCTCGCGGCTGATTATCGAGCTTGCGCTTGTAAAGCAAGCGGAGGTCCGGCAAGCTGCTCTTGACGAGTTCGTTTTCCTCTTGAGCCCATCCGTCGCGCTGAGAGTTTCCACTTTGGCTCGCCCAATCCGCACCCCAAAGCACCGCCGCAAAAGCAAACGCAAGCACCATCAACGAGCATTTCCGCATCCCACTCAAACCTTTCACGTCGTTACCGATTTACTCCGCGCAGTATAAATCCAAAGTACTTGTTCAGAAAACAATGCGAGCCTTATTGTTCTCGATCTTCTGGAAGTCCAGCCCTGGAACGTTACGGAGATCGTCGAGCGATTTGAGGGGTCCATGCTCCCTTCGGTACCGAACAACCGCGGCGGCTTCGGTTCGTAGCAGCAACAGTGTAGATTCCATCTCGATCGGCGTCGCCGTATTAATGTTGATGGGAGCCGGGGGCGGCGGTGGAAAGTTCTTCGACAAGTAATCCAAGACCGCATTCAATTGCTCGTCTGAGCCTTCCGCGCCCATGCTGACCATCTTGGCGATGGTTATCTCCCAACCCCTTCGGCTTTGATGGAGCGCGGCCGAACGTTCGGGAGCGTGACACTTCCCGCAAATCTCGATTGTTTCCTGTTTACCAGGTCCGTTCGGCAAGAGGTTCGAGGTGGCACTGGCGCACATCGGAGCAGAGAGCGGAAACGCGAGACAAAATACGAAAATAAAACTTGAAGTTTGTTTGCTCAACCCGCGTATCCTGGTCATACTTTCTTGATCCAAATGTCCCGAATACTGATCTTGCCAAAGCCTTCGATCTCGAAGCCAATCAATCCGCTGTTGCGGAATTTGCTAAGGTCATCGTCGATCAAAATAGCCATGACGTGTCCGTTGATAATGTGAGTCATCTGGTGGCCGCGGGCGACCAGAAGCATTTGGTTCCAGCCATCGATCTTGACGTATCCCCCCAATGCGTCGCGATTGCCAAGCAGAGCGAGAAGGCGCGGCTTTTGGCCTTGCTCGGTTTGCACCACTTGGCCTCTCCAGGCGACAATTCCCCGCCCGGTCGCCTGTTCGTAAAATTGGCCCGTGTATTGATTCCGTCCGTCGAAATCGAACTGCGGGCCGAGCATGTTCCATTTTGCCTGCGAAGCCGCGGAGGGAGGAGTTCCACGCGGCTGTCCGCCGGGGCAGGAGCCTTGCGGCGCGGGAGCGGCGGGAGGGTGTTCCGCCTGGCGCGGGTTCTGTATGGCGCTGCGGTACTGGATACCGCTGTTGATTTCCGCGCCCTCGCCACGCATCTCAAGCTCCAACTCGAAGTTGGCCGGCTGGCCTCCCTGCCAGACCAGATAGATGGTACCGGTGGGTTTTTCGCAGGTCGATTCGGCGGTAATCGCTCCATTCTCCACATGCCAATAGGCCTTGTCTCCATCCCACCCATTCAATGTTGACCCATCGAAGATGGAGGTCCAACCCGCATGGTTGTTAAAGTCGATGGGTTCCGGCTGCGTAAACCCAGAGAAGGCATGATGGTGAGCCGGTTGTGGGGATTGGGAAGGGATCGCTTGAAGAACCAAGATCGGGACTACCGAACAGGCCGCGGCGATCACGACTGCTTTTGTCCACTGGCCAGCGCCGGAAAATGGCTGCAACATTTACGTCCTCCACGCGACGCCATCTGCCGCCCCGTCCTTCTTTGTAACGTTTCAGGGTAGCATGATCCAAAGCGTGGATTGCGCTGCAGAGCAGCCACTCAATGCTTTCGTATTGGAGTTTTCAATTTTGCGGACAAAGCAGCGGCAAGAAGGTGATCGCCCTTCCGTCTGTGCTCCTGCTAGCGAATTCCGCAAAGCGAGTTAGTCCAACGCGCAGTATCTGGAGTGTACGTCCCTTTCGCGCGGCATAAATTTCAGCCATCCACTCACGAAGCGACTAACACGCCTTCTAGTCCCTTTGCTCAACCGGGTAGAACTTATCGACGTTCTGGGGGGTTATCATTTGAACGGCGGCGTGCACGGCGGGAGGAACTTCCCGTTTGTGAAGAATCTCCAGCGCAAGCTGAATTAGATTTTCGCCATAATGCTCTGGGAAAAAGGCGATCGAGCCGACCAGCCGAGTATCTGGGCGCCTCAATTCTTGACGCGCTTGCACGACGGCGCCCAGACCGATAGCGGCGCAAAGAGTTCCCCGGCCCGCTTCTTCAAAGGCTCGAAGTGCCCCAAGCGCAACTGGATCATTTACTCCGGCAATTAGCGTCCTTTGCTCGGCGGTGGACTTAAGATGTTTGCGAACAGCATCAAAAGACCGCAAGAACTCGCCCTGAGTGTCCAGATGTCGCGCGCAACCAACGCCTGGTAGAGCCTCGCGGACTGCAGCCTCCACACCGGAAAGGCGCAAATGAGGCAGCGAACCGGCGATGTTTAACTCCAGCAGTAATAGTTCGTCGAACTGGCCTTGCCAGAGGCGCTTTGCCGCCCTGGCAAGCGCACGTCCGGCCAATATACCGACGCGATAATTATCGATGCCAAAATAAGTGGCTCCAGGGTGCGGGATCTCAACAGCGATTAAAGGGATCTTGGCGACTCGGAAAAGCGATGAAATAGCAGGGGCGATCTTTTCGTGAGTTTGGAACTCTATGGCCAACTCTACCTTTTCAGAAATCAAGCGCTCAGCATTGCGGAGGGCTGCTTTCGCACTGTATTCATTATCGACCTCGACTAAATCAATAGGAGCACTCGCGGCCGCCCATCGTAGACTCTGTGTTACAGCAAAAGAAAAAGGCGACTGATCGCTTTGTGCCGCATAACCTACGCGAAAACGTTTTTGACCCAGCACTCTGATTTTCGGGGAGTACCGTCGGCCGTCGATCTTGCGAAGGAATCCTTCTTCTTCCAGTGTATGAACAATGCGGAATGCAATTGTCTTTTCGAGACCTGTGCGTATAACAATTTCCGCAAGCGTCAGAGATTCGCGTTCGTCGGCAAAGGCCTTCAGCACAGAGCAAGCCCGCGCTACTGTTTCAAGGCGATGCCGCCCTTCGCGCTTGACGGATAGGTCTGCACGCTTCGGGCTGCGCGGCATGAGCGAAATTCTATCACTGCGGGTTGTGGCTAACAAGGCGAGCGACCGCCAGTCGCGCACGCGACTCTATACTACTTTACTTCGTCTAAACACGCTTACAGCGTACCAACCCTTGCGTATACGGCACGAATTGCGCGGCCATGCCAACCATCCAGGTCGATATTGTCCAAGATGTCGCGGGATTGGCCAATAGCGCGTGAATTCGCCGCGGTATTTGCAACACGAACCCGCAAATGATTCTCGCCTGCCCGGATATGGTCCGTGACGTCGAAAACGTAGGGCGCCCATGCCCGCGATCCGCAGTGAAATCCGTTAACCCAGGTGTCGGCTGCGACTCCGACCTCGCCACAATCCAGCAGTACCTTTTCCGTCAACAGACCGGCAGGAACCGAAACGCGTTTCTCATAAGTGATCTGACCTGAGAAATGTTCGAGCCCGGGGGTCTTCCAACTTCCAAGCGGCAGAGGAGCCGGGACAGTAGAAAAGCTGAAAGGAGAGCCCAGGAGTTCTAGAGCGCTAACTCGGACGGTGACCGCGCGAGTTCCTTTGGGCAAGAGGATTTCGCTCCGCGCGGATACTGGTTCTTCATCTACGAACGCGACCCACGGGTTCTTTAGGGGCGGGACTTTCAGAGCGCCCGCTACGGCGGGAACTGGAAATTTCAGCCAACGATATCCGGAAGCTATGCCCTCCCGCGGGTCGGCAAAGCTGCGAGATGCCGCGAAAAGGCCTGGAATAAGAGTGCCGTTCCGCGACTCTACGCGGCAAGTGAAGTGCGGCGCCGCGGGATTCTGGGAATTGTGGAGGAATTTCAAGAGAAGACTGTTCCAGCCAGTTCCTAAGTGAACTGGAATTTTGGCGGCGAAGCCGTCGGACAACTGGTTATAAAGCGGGCGCAGCCACCGCGAATAGACCTCGTTGCCATTCAAAAAAACTGCGCGCGGATTAGGCGTTGCGAGCATAATGATGGCATCCGTTTTCGACGGACTATAAACGTTCGTTTGGGCGTAAACTGTGCCGTTTGGCGGCGTGAGCCGCAAAGGCTCTCCATAATTGACGACAAAGCTGTCGCTACTATACGGGCCGCCACGGATCACCATGTTTCCGAGGTCCCAAGCGCCTGTTTGAGGCACAGTGCGGTAATCGGCGGAATTTACTCTTTTCCAACCAATGACGCGCTGGGAGTCGCCGCTGTACATGGCATCATAATCAATCCCGTGCTCGGGCGGATAGCGCGCCTGAAGACCGTGATCGTCCGTATTAGGAAAGGGCCCAATCACATTCCATTCGCGAATTGAATAATTCATTGGGGAGAGCCATAGACCTTTCCATTCTCGGGAAGCAGCGCTTTTCGAATACCAACGCTCTTTCATACCACGATCAGTCGAATCATCAATTGCCAGCGCATAAGTCAGTTCTATGGATGGGGACTCGACCGTCAGTTCCCAATCGCCCTGGATTTCGAGCGGTTCGAGGCTTTGGGATTGCCGCTCACCTCGAAACGAGTGCCTGCCATCGTTAAGCTCCACAAAGAGGGGAGACTTCTTAACAAGCGATTTCAGATTGACTGTGATTTCGTTGTTGGTCGCGCTTTCAATATAGAAATCATCCGCATTTGAGGACTTCAACGCAAAAGGCTGAGCAGGACCTGTTGTATCGAACGTGATGTATGCGGCATCCCAAGGCCCCAATGCTACGCGCACGAGCGTGCGGTCGTTTTCGGTTTGATAAAAAACGGGAGATCTTCGCCCGGTCTGAGCATCCCAACGTTCGGGACGCCCGGTCACGCGGAAAGCAAGGATGCTGGTGCGAGGCTCCGGCGCGTCATTCACAACCCAGTGAAGATGAACGCCGTTTTTGATCTTGTGCAAAACGTAGAGATGATCGACCGGACCTTCGCGGACCTCCACATCCGGATTCACCACTGCTTGCAAAACTTCCAGTAAATCGGACACGGATCGCGGCACGAAGTACGCCCTCCCACCCGCGGCACTTTCCTTTAGACGAAAATTCTGCAGGGTGGGCCTGCAATCAAAGGTCTGCTCCCAGATCTGCCGCAAAGCTGGATCGTTACGCCCGGACTCCACGGACGCCGTAGGCAACCGGCGAAGAGCAATGACGATTCCACCTGCTTTAAAAAAATCCTGGATGCGCCCGGCCGTTTCCCGTCGAATGGTGGACATAGGCGGAGTAATTAGCGTGCGAAACTGCGAACTGCCGATGTTTAGGCGTTCGCCTTCAATGCGGCTTTGCCCCAGGTAATGGTCGTCGCCGACTTTGTAGTCGAGGCGTCGCTCCGTGAGCCGGAGTTTCATTTCCGCATATTGCTCATTCGTATCTACGGCATCATCGCTCCAAGAAGAATTCTTCAGGAGATATTCCATCTTTTCACTTCGAAAGGCAGGAGCAGACTGTCCCCAGATAGAAACTTGCGGATAGAACAAAAGGATGTCAGCGACATGTTGACTTTCCCGGTTGACAAAACTGATGCGCCGCATCAAATCGGCGTAAGCCTGAAACCAGGGCAGATAAGGTTGACTGCGGAACCAATCCGGAGGGAAGTTGATGCGGGAAAGATCGTAATCGAATGCGTGCGGAATGAATTCGCCGATATTCCACGCGCCCAAACAATTGGAAACGCGCTTCATCCCCTCCGGACTGAGATAAGAACTCTCGCCCTGGACGCCCTGGTTTTCACATACTACGTGGCGCCCTTCAAAATCAGCGACGGAGGCGACTTCCTTGAGCCATACAGATTGCCTTCCCCACTCGACGAGCGTATCGCAGCCGGGATTGCTCAAGCGGCGAAGAATACGAAAGAAGTCTCCTTGTTCGGAGGGTCCAAAAAACAAGGATTCTTCCCAGACATGGCCAGAGTGCTCGATGCCATGATTGCGGCACCAATCGGTAATCTGGCCAAAGAAATTCTCAGAATACAAATTGCTCACGACATCGAGCAGATCGCAGCGGATTTTCTCTGTTTTTGGGCCGATGTCATAAGTGAGAGCCGGCAGGTATGGTTCGAGTTCGTATCCCGTTTTGCGCCGGAACGTATCGAATAACAGCGGCGTCCACGGCAACTTGGCTCCGTAATCTCCTTCATGGTCCGCAAAGGTGGCCGGCATCGCATTGCCAAAGTATTCTCCATAACGGCGATGAAATTCCTGATAGTAAATGTCGATATATTTCCGGACCGCATCATGGCTCATCAGATCGACCGTGCCGTGGTCGGGTTGTCCGATGGCCGGCTCCACCGCGTAAGTGAAAACGACCCAATCACCTGCAGGCGCATCCCATTCCAACTGCTTTGTGCCTGGTTCAAAGGCTAACGTTTTCAGGCTATCCCCATCGAGGGTTTCTTCGCCCGTTTGCCGGCCAACAACAACGGCGGCAGGCCGGAGCGGTAGCTGAATGCTGAGACGGCTCGGACCTTGAGCGCGCGTTTCCGAAGGCCGCATACGATGCATTTGAAACTCGGGATTCGCCGCTACCACCCGGCTCTTGTTGATGCCTGGCATCCAATAATCTCGCGCCTCGCCGCTGGGCCACTCAAATTCGTCCACCATGCAAAGGGAGAAGCCGTATTCCCGCGCCGCCTTGAGAGCGTCACCCACCACGCTCCACCATTCCTCGGACAGATAAGGGGTTTCCAGCCCGTCCCGATTGTGGGCATAAGCGCCATAGACGCCGTGCTCCACCATTGTTTTGATCTGCTGCCGCAACTCCTCGCCGTTCAGTTTGCCGTTCCAGAACCAGAACGGGCGGATGCTGTAGCGGCGGTCAGGATTCTTGAATTGCCGGTAGAGAGTTTCCAGGTTATCGGCCTGGCGCTCGTGCCGATCTCCTAAGGACCACATCGGACCGACAGCTAAGCTGCCAATCCCAATGGCCGAAATTCCAAGAAAACCCCGGCGAGTCGTTGTATTCATATAACCTCATCAGGCGCCAAGAGAAGCTTCAATTTGCCGCCGCAAAAGCAGAGTTTCTGAGATGTTGTCGGTGCGATTGCAGCCCTGCCAGTCGATCCAGACGTACTCTAAGCACAGATATCCGGCGTAGTTGCGCTCTGCGAGACGCTTTACTAGACCTGCGAAATCGATCGTATTGTTCGACAGCGTCGTTTGCAGTTGACCTGGGCATCCGCATCTGAGATGTACGTGCGAGGCATAGGGTACCAGCGGATGCACAGTCTCGTTCGGTATACCGGCTGAAACGAAGTGACCGTAGTCTAGCGTTAACGTAAGCCCATCGACAGCGTGCAGCAACCGCTGGGCCGATTCCGGGTCCGGACAGATTGATCCCAAGTGGGCCTCAATCGCATATATAATGCCGACTCTCCGTGCAATCTCGACACGCCACGCCGCCTCCTGCGCGGCAAGGCGAAAGGCTTCACTTTTATCCATGTCGGAGTGATAGACGCCGGGAAGACCGGTCATGTGCTTGCAGCCGATTTGCGCTGCCACTTCCACTGCTGCTTGGAAGACGTCGCGATTGCTCGCGCGCACTGAAGGATCGGGATCGTTGGCGGAGCAAATCGACGGTTCGGCGCCAATCTGAAGGAAGAGATCGGCTGCGATCAATCCGTTGTCACTGAGCGCGGCGAGCACACGCTTCGCATACTCTCCCGGATTCGGTGTCAAGTTTTCCGGATGAAAATGCGTGCTGCGGGCGAAGAGACCGATATCGACCGCGGAAATCTTCAGTAATCGCAGCAGCTTCAAAGTCTGATCGGTTGAGAGCAGCGGAAATGTGAAATCGGCACAGGAGAAATTATGCATGATGTAGGCTGCCAAGGCTTTCGGTTTTCGACCGGCGGTACAAGTCGTCGATTTGTTCCAAGACCGAAAGAGAATTTCCGCCGTTACGGAAATAGTTTTGTATGGGTATGCCCGGCCTGCGCCTGCAATTCGATATAGCCGGGGTATCGCGGCCGGAGGTAAGCACGGTCGAGAGAGCCAAGTGTCCGTCGAAAGAAATCGTGCGTCACAAGATTCAACGTGTTGTCCAACCATGCTGCGCGATGCGCCGGCTGGCCTCCGCTCAAAGCGTAGATTGTGCGTTGGCATTGCTCTCCGGAAACGTAAGCTGCATACTCGAGCGCGGTCTCCCGATGAGTGCATTGTTTGGAGATAGCAACGCCAGTGCCACCTAGAACGGTTTGCAGCGGTTGCTTGTCTTGCAGCGAAGGTGGATTGTTAAACGTAATTACGTTTTGTCCGAATCCCTCGCGCGCATAGTTGCTGTATGAATAGGCGAACGGACAATACGCGAATGTGTCGGAGCAAGCCATGATCTCGTAAATTGCGATGGGATTCCACGAATAGATCTCATCCGGCATGCCGACGGCGAGTTGTCGAAGTTGTTCCAGGCACTGCGCGCCGGTCTCCCGGTCGACGAAGCGGTCCGGGTCCTCGCACAGCGAGGCCCCGAAGGAAACGCAAAGGGCCATGAAATTGAGAAAAAGATCCGCATGAAATCCGGGCATGATAACCAAGCCGCTCCGCTTCAAGCGGAGAACTTCATGCCAGGCTTGCGGAACCTCAAATCCGGCGCGGCGCAGAAGGTCGGGCCGGGAATTTGCTACAGGCGCAGCCGCGTCGAATTGGCAATGCGAACAGCCGCCCTTCATATCTATAGCTCTTATAAGATTGGCCGACCGAATTGCGTTCAAGGTCATCGAGTGACGAACGCGGCAAGAGATGCTGTAAATCCCGAAGAACCTCAGACCGATGAGCGAGACCCATCATAGGGTGATCGACTATCAATAGATCGAACTCTTGAGCGAGGGGTACGAGATGCGCGTGCCCGAAATCATGCAAGCTACGCTTCTCCCAAATGATCTTTACTTTCCGGATGCAGTTCTTCGAATCGTTGTGCCGTCGCGACCAGCGGAGGTAAGGCGCGGCTGTGATTCCAGGTAATACCACGAAGAAGAATTTGGCCGCTCATGTTCTTATTTACGGTCCCCGGCGGATTCGAATGTTTTCTCCTGAGCTGGCGGACCGACAAGCGGCTCCTATAACCTCCATTGCCGCCAGCCCAAGCATTCCAGGAGAACGATTGGCGCCAGCATCGAGCGCTGAATCAATTAGATTCATCGCGGCGCACGCTCAGGGTACGCCTCGCCGTCAGAAAGCGGCGGGAAATCCACCGCTGCCCCACCGCCCCAGCGGCACCATCTTCATCGAGCCTTGCCATAACTCAAGAAACAGGATGGCCTTTGTCCCGAACACGCGCACCTCATAGTCGCGACGGTTGCGCGAGGTTGCGCCCGTGCTGGCAATGGAAACCAGGCATCCGCTTTCCAGCTCAATGTTTAGAACGTCGTAAATATCCAAACGGCTGCCGTCGTTGTGAAATCGGGCAAATACCTCTTTCGGTTGCGCCCCAGTCAAGTAAGTCAGATACGCAGCAACGTGCGACACTTGCGTGTACACCTGGCCACCACCCGCAATTTCGGGATCGCTGTAGGTACCGGGCCTGGGTTCTAAATAAGGCTGTTCGCCGTTGTGCGTCGGGCTTAAGTTGACGCCCCGAATGAGGGCGTCAATCGGGTTTGTCATCAGAATAGCGATCATCCTGATTTCCCCCAACGCGCCATCCAGAATCAAACGACGGGCCGTTTCTGCATGTCGTGTGTAATGCCACGGACAACTGATAAGAAGTTGGACGCGATGTTCATCCGCCAGCCGGATTAGATCGCGGGCTTGCTGCACCGTAGTCGTCATTGGCTTCTCCACCAACACGTGAACTCCGCAACGCAAGGCCGCTGCGGCCTGCGCGTAATGCATTTGGGGACTCGTGGCCACGACAACCGCTTCCAGACCGTCCACGCCGAGCAGCTCGTCAGCGGATGTGAAGGCGTATGGAATTCCAAAATCGCCGGCAACCTTGCGTGCTTCCTCCCGATTCCGCTTCTGGATGGCAACCAGTTCGGCACTTGGGTGTTCCAGAAGCGCCGGAATGTGCGCGTAAGTGGCCCACCATCCCGCGCCGAGAACACCGCATCGAATCTTCCGGTGTCTACTGCTCTCCATGGAATCGCCTAGCCTTCAAAGGGTTCTAGAAAGTCTGGATTCAGTTCCACTCCAAACCCTGGTTCTTGCCCTAAAGAAATACGACCGTTCTCGGGAACCGGTTCGCCTATCACAGCATCGAAAGTTGGGCGCACTTGAGTGCCATCGCCTACAGTTAGGTACTCGGCGTACGGGGAATTTACATTTGACATGACGAAGTGATAGTTATAGACGCCGGCACCATGGGGCACAACCGGAATGTCATACGCCCTGGCCATTGCCGCGATTCGCCGGACAGCCGTGAGTCCGCCGCACCATTGCAGTTCCGGCTGAATAATATCGCAGGCCCGGTGCGAAAGGATCGAATAATAGGCCTTGTAGTCGAATTCCAAATTGCCGATTGCAACCTGAATTGGATTAATCCGGTTGCGGAGTTCCTTGTTGAGCGGCTCGGCCCATCCGTTCGGAAGGGGATCCTCGAACCATTTCACATCATAGTCGCGGACGTGGCTGGCCAAACGAGAAGCAAATTCCAGGTCCCACGACATATAGCAATCGACCATAACCTCTATGTCGTCGCCCAAAGCTGCGCGCGTTTGTTCTAGACATTTCTGCATGCGCAGCAATCCAGATCTGCCGTCGGCGCTACCCCAAGGAGCAGCAATCTTTACCCCAATAAATCCGCGCCCTTTCCAGTGCGAGGCCACATCTGGATGAGTAGTTACATAACAGGCAATACTTTCCTTGGTCTGACCTCCAATGAGCCGATATACCGGTTGGCCCAGAGCCTTCCCAACTAGATCCCAGAGCGCCAGATCGACCCCGCTTATCGCCATGGAAGTAACACCGCCCAGTCCGTACGGCATGACCGCCCGGTACATTTGATCCCAGAGCCGCTCGATGTTGAAAGGATCCTCGCCAACGAGAAACCGCTTGAAGTGCTGAGCGATCACTCCGCAAGCATAAGGACCTCCTCCATAGTTGGCGGCAAACCCCGTGACGCCTTCGTCCGTGTGAATCTTGATAGCGTAGGGATCCTGCCCGGGGCCCATCCATTGCGTTCGGACTTTGGCATACTGCGGATACAATGACATGGGATTGGCGATTAGCGAATTAGTTTGCCACCCCCCACCCCAATACTGGGACTCTCCTAAATGCGCCCCCCTTTCACCTGTATTACCCGAGCGAACACGATAAAGTTCAATATCGGTAATTCTCATGATCTTTTAGGCATCTAAGGGCAAGCACATCACAAGCAGCGGACGCCATCAAGGAGAATTTTGCCGCAGATGCTCCGTTGCGATAATCGCAACTCATTTCACGATCTGGCATAACCGAGTTTCCTTGTCAAACGGGCCCAAACTCCTGTTTTGCGAGCCGTTTATGATCGAGACTTCCAGGTTTTTTCATCCTCCTGGTCAGCGACATTGAGACGAAATCCTGTTGCGATATACGCAACGGTCTGCATTTCAATTTTTAATGTTGCGTAGCAATGAGATAGTGTGATGGTGTTCCATTGGTTATCCATGATGATGTCTCCAGCCGTAGTCAGAGGAGTGGACCACATCGGTATCACGGTGCCGGATATCGATAGCGCCACACGATATTTCGTGGATGCGTTCGGTGCTATGCCTCTATACGACGTGCTGTCGATGGACGATGAGCCATTGGGAGGACCGGATATCGAAGCCGCAATCGAGGTTGCGGAAGGAACACTGGTCCGCGCGATTCGCCTTTTGAAGTTTCCGGATGGCCCATCTCTGGAGATTTTTCATTACCAAGCAGCAAACCAGCAAACGCCAGCGATCCCCAGTGATTTCGGCTTGCAGCATCTGGCCCTGTACGTCGACGATCTGCTTGCGGCGGCCGAACGCATCAAGAATGCTGGTGGCCGCTTGTTGCGCGGCCCGATGGATCTTCCCACGGTGGAAAGCGGTACCGGCAATAAGTTTTGGTACACCAAAACGCCCTGGGGTATGACAATTGAGCTGATTACGTATCCTAGTCCCCAACCCTACGAGCAAGTTAGTAAGAGCAAGCGCTGGAAGCCGACGCCCATTCGCGACAGCTAAGTCGATCCCTTCGTAAGATTTCATTGACCGCTCCGCTGCGACCGAAGACCGGCAGTTAATTTGTGCCAGGCCGCCATGGAACGCCGCAGATTCTCAATCGGCTCGATATGAAAGTTCTTCGCCACATCGTATCCTTGTAATCCGATGGGACCACGGTAGTCCAGACGTTGCAGTGCGCGAAGAAAAGCGCTCAGGTCGAAGTTTCCCTGGTCCAGTGGTTGAATTAACTGGCTCCAATCTTTGCCGTCCCTATTTGCTCCGTTGATTGTTACCAATGATAAATGGGGCGCAGCAAGCTTCAGATCGCGATCCATGGAGGCAGGGCCATCCGTGCGAAGCCAATGGCATAGATTGAACGTAATGCTCACGCTTCGCCGGTCCGTTTTCTCGCACACCCGAACAGCATCCGCCACCCGCTGAACGAGCTGCCCGAAATGCGGGTAAATAGAAACCGAACAGCCAACACTTGCCGCGTCGTCAGCCACGCTGCGGACGGCGGCTACCGCCATCTCATCTCCGGCGGGATCGGACGGCCCGAGATCTTTGCTCTCTATGAGAAGCCAGATGAAGGTTCCCCGGTCTTTTAGCGCTGCGATATTCTGCTTGATTCCGGGGTCAACCGTGAACTGCCCGCGTCCGACCTGGGCCCAGCTATACGTAGCGTACAACTTCAAGCGGTACTCATCCAGCCACGGGATGACCCTGTCGACTAGGTGCCGCCACTCAGTTTGGTCTGAAGCCGTGGGCCCTAGCGAAGCCATCGGTCCCACACCACGGTACTGCAGATTCGCGAGCGCTTGAATATCCGAACGTTGGAGCAGTGTTCCTAGCGTCTTCACTATTGCTGTGTCCATGGCGAAGAAATCATTGGGAAACGAATTGGCTTGTTTACCACGCAGAGTTGCCGCAGGGGGAAGGGTGGCGATCGCCCTCATGAAGTCTCGCCTGGAGTTCATTGACTGTGTCGAATGTATATCGTTCGTCATGTTCCTCGCGAGAGTTAGGTCAAGTGGCGACGTGAGCCGGCCTCGACGGGCAAGATCGGCTGCTTACTGGTACGGATTGGCCGCTATCCCAAACGAATACAAGATGTCCTCGTAAGTCACGGCATAAATATGGCCATTTGCCAGCGCGAGTCCCGAGAAATGTGAGAACCCAGGCATGATCTTACCGCTAGAGAAAAGCTCCTTGCCGGTCGCCGCATCGAAGGCGTAAAGAGTAGCATTTCCGCTCGGGGTGGAGGCGCGCTGCGCGGAAGTTAATAAACCTCCGCTCTCGCTAATGGATTGCGTATTCTCGCCGTTTGATAATGCATATACAACTCCGTTGGCGACAATCGGAGGTTCGGGTATTGACATGTCGCGGGACCGCCATGCCGGAAGGAGCACTGGGCTTCCATTTTTATTCTCGACACGAAACGTTATGATACTGCCGTGCGGAGCGGGACCGTAAGTAGTCTCGAAATGGGGCGAATTAGGAGTCTGCGGACCGAGGGCTGGGGCGTAAAGCCAACGATCGCCGTGGCTATCCTGCCAACTTGCAAATGCACCCCAGAAGCCCCGCCCGGCTAGGTTTACTTCCTCATTTAGGTACTTGGGGCTACGGAAAAGTGGAGTTTGATGATCACTGCCGCCCAAAGCCTTTGCGTCAAGCAAATAAAGAACTCCTTCTTTGCCCCCGCCTGCAACCAACTCGCGATTGCCAAATGGAAACACGACCGGACTGACGGATCCCATATCAAGATCCTTGTGGGTAAGAAACAGATGATTCCGGGGAGTGTAATAGTCAAGCAGCTTTAGAGTGTTCGCCTGGATAGCCAAAAAACTATCCGGGAAATCGTCCTTTTGCGGATCATAGATTCCGTCGCCCGTTTCTACATATGCGATTCCCTCGGAGCTGATTGCAGCCCCGGCCCGGCCCCAAATTCCAGCGCCTACCGCACCCACACTAATTGAACTCACTGTATGTTCTGATCCCCGTAGGTCGAGAGAATACAGCGCCGACTTAGAGCCGGCACAACCTTGGGAAAGAGGCGTAAAGAGCTTCCCCTGAAACAAGTTCAGGCTCCAGTTTTTGGAATCGGCGGGCACGAACTGCATGGGGGGCATTCGATCCTCACCATCGACGGCGTTTAGGGAATGCAATTTTCCGTCGCTCGCGATGACATAGAGAGTGGGATGCATGGGAACGGGATCGACGACAGGCGTAGCATTCAACGCGTCCGGACAAAGGAAACCCAGGGGCGGCCTCGCGGGCGGTGCCGCCGTAAAGTGTTTTTGCCAAAGCAATTTTCCGGTATCTACATCGATCGCGTAAACATTATCCGAAGCGCCTGCGACGATCACCGCGTCCTTGAAGCCTTGCGGTGTTACTAACTTTTCAATGACAAGGGGAGCCGTGAGCGAATTGAGCTCTTTAGAAATGTTACCGAGCTGCACTTTCCATTCGAGCTTGATGTCCTTGGCATTGTCTTTGGAAAGCGTGGTTTCCTCTTTAGCCCAGCCGTCACGTTGGGGGTCTCCCCCGAACGTCGGCCAATCAGCGCCGCGAGAGTTCCCGCTCCTATATAAAGTGCGAAAATTACACCTATAACTGGACCGTTCATATGACTCAGTCCGTACGTCTCAAGCTCCAGAGCAACCCCTTCGCAAGCAGCGTGAGATAAGTGGGGTCTTGTTGAGCCCTAGCGTCGTGCCCGAAGGTCATCGCAAAAATTCGAGCCTTAGAATAAGTCTTGGTCCACACTTCGGGCTCCGGACTACTGCGGCCCTTCAAAGGATGGCAGGTCCTCACCAGCACATTGATTGACGGATCGCGGTCGTTCACAATGTAGGGCTCATCAGTGAGCTCGAATTGCGATGGAACGCCCTTGAGAATCGGACTACCGACGTTCGCCGTCCTGAGGCAGAAAGTGCGGAAGTGACCGTGTCCCGGAACGAACGCACCCAAGATCTGCTTGAACTCGGGCCACGCCTGGAAGGACCAGAATGTGCAATGAAGCGCAATCAGCGGCATACCCTTACTCAATGCCTCGACCAAACTCTGCTTCTGGTCGCGCCCGAGCGGAGTCTGTTCGCACACGTTCAATATCAGGGCATCGTACTTCGACAGTTCCTTCATTCGAAGCAAGCCAAGATCCTTACTCACGGTAAATTCAATCGGAACGGAGTTCTTCAACTTGCCGCGAAGATTTTCGGTCAGGGTTTGAGGAAGCTGGTCGTAATTATGATAACTGCCTCCCACCAGCAACAAAATCTTAACAGGCTTTTCAGTCTGCGCGACTGCGGTATTCAGCGCCAAGCAAATGAGAGTGGAACAGATGAGGAATTTCATCCCTGGGCTACTGCCGAGGTAGTGATCAGTTTCTTGAGCCACTCGACACTCGGGTGCAGGATCGCGTCCGTGCCTTCGCACTCTATCGAAAGAACGCCATCCCAATTCGTTGTCTGGAGATAACGGATGCAACTCTCGATGTTTTTGCCATTTACTCCCGACCCGATGGATGCATGCGACGTGGCGATGCCAGTCGATGAACCGCGCTCCGATGCCGCTAGACTAGCCGCCACATCCTTGATGTGCAAATGTGATACCCATTTCCTGACACCCTTCAGGAACTCGAGCGGATCGTTGCCGGAAATGAATGTGTTTCCGGTATCGAAGTTGACACGCAGGTGCTCAGAATCGAAATGACCAAATATCATCTGCATGGTTTCAAGATTTGTCGTGTAAGGACCGTGGGTCTCAATATTCACGATCACATTGTGATTTTCCGCTGTTTCAAGAATTAGCCGCAGATTGTGCTTCAGCAGTGTCAATACCTCGGCGTCTGAATACCCCGAAGGCTTAGATCCCCCATCCGTGGTATCCACATAAGGACAACCGATGGCCTCGGCAAAAAGTATCGCTTTTCTGACGTATGGAACGCCATACGGTCCGGTCTCCGGACTGGTCAAAGGATAAGCCGCGTCAATTTGGGAAACTTTCAGACCCTTTGCGTCTAAATACCGCCGCAACGGGACAGGATCCGTTGTGAGGGGCAAATGGGGGCTATATCCGAGCGCTTGTATAAAATACTGGCCGTCGAATACTCCGAATTCAATGCAGTCCAAGCCGAGCTTTACGGCTGCCTCTACAGCATCTTCGAACGGCCGATCAAGATGCCGCCAATTGTCTGTATGCATTCCGAGTCGCAGCATGACTTCCGCTCCTTCTAATCGCAAATTGTGCGCATCGGACGCCCTCTATCAGGCAATTCGAACGAGCATCGCGAGCGCAACTGCCGCAGATCGTTGAATCGCTACAACAATATCAAGCAATGAGATTCCGCGCAAGAAAAACAGCAGAAAAACAGGCCATGCAATCCCCATTTATTGGCTCAAGTCCCGGTCGATAGGGTCCTCTGCCGCGTTGTTCTCCGCCACGCTGAGCCTTTTGAATTGCCCTAGCGCAGCTCTGGTCTTTTCTTCCTGTCCCATCTTTCGATAAAGACTGGCCAATCGATAAAAGGCTGAGGAAAGATCCGGCTTCAGTTTTTAGCTGTTTCCAGCTCCGCTCTCGCGTCCGCGAGCCGGCCTTGCAGCCGGTAAACCCGACCGAGATTCAGATGAGTAAACCGATTGGAAGGGTCGATTTTCTCGGCCCGGCGCATTTTGGCTACGGTTAAATTCATCCGATTTAGCTTTATCAGCAAGATACCGTAATGTAATAAGTCACTAGTGTCCGGCTAACACCCGGAGCGGTCTGGGCAACCAGCTGAAGGACGGCCACTTAGGGCGGCTTTTCGCTTGCCGCGATTTGAACGGCGGGAAGTGCACCATGAGGCATGAACCTTGGCCGCACGGTGTTCTCGCAACTTATTTCCCACTTGCCCGACCGCGAGTTTCGCCGCTACGTGCCCGCTACCATGGCGACCGCCGGCCTCGCGGCTTCTCCTGCTGGGACCAGTTCCTCTGCATGGCCTTCGCGCAACTCACTTACCGCGAGAGCCTGCGTGATATCGAAGCGTGCACGCAGGGCCGCCCGTTTCAGGAACTGCTTCAGTATTTTGCGATGGAGCGATTCCCGTATCGGCTCGCCAGAATCGCCATACTCGGATCGGCTCGTTTTGAAGGTGCCTTGTTGCTGACCGCCTGTCTTTCGTTCCCGGCAAATACCTCTAGGGCGGTAACGCAATTCACTCCATTGGCCGTGCGCAATCAAAGTATCGGGATAGTGGTCAATGCTTTTGGTCGACGGTGTCGCCAACTCGAGACTCGTTCCGTTCGACTCGAGTCTCAGTTCGGCAACTCATTGAACCCACGCCCACTCAGGATCATTGGCACGCACTTTTCCGCCCGCGCTGCTCTGGTTTTTGCCTGCTTCGCAGATGAGACGTGGAAGATGTATGACTTCCTCCGGCCTGGTGTGAGCGTTGCGAATGCCGACCTGAGAACCGCGTTGTCATCCAGCCTCCTCTGCAACTCCTCAGGAATTGGGTACTCTGAAGGTTTCTTGAGCTCTATCCTCTTCCCGGACTCCTCCAATTCGATGGCTTCGTAGAGGTAGTCCTTCAAGGTCGATCGCAGGGCCGCAATCTCCCGAAGCGAGGTGAATTTAATCCATCGCCCGGCCTGCGTATGCTCTCCAATCCTTTCGAGAACGTGCTTCGGATCTTTGAGCAGTGCGCCCTTGAAGAACGAGAACGCGCACGACTCCTTGAGCGGGATCACGATCGCCACGTTCTTCTTCAGAAAGGTGAAGCACGGTTTGCCCCACTTGAGTTCTTCGGTCAGGTCGCAGTCGAGCGCGATCTGGCGTAGCTTATCTGTTTCCTTCTGCCACTTCTTCGCATAGGGAACTTTCATCGTTCCAGGCCCTTTTCCAAGATTGCTGAATTCATTCAATTCTGCCAGAAAATACAGTAAGCTTGCCTCGAAATACAGTACTTTGCTCCACTGGTGTCCGGCTAACGGCGGTCTGGGCAACCAGCTGATCCGGCGCGAATTCGGGAACGGCTGCGGCGACAATCTTGTTTTCTTCGGCTTCGCTGACGACCAGCGGCACCGGCGGACAGTACGCGCTGGCTTTCACCGGCGTTGACTTCACGAATGGATTTCCGTTGGATGTGGCGGGCAGCCTCACCACCAATGGATCGCCGACGTCGGCGTCTGGGACGATTACTGCGGGCGAGATAGACATCAATAGTGGAACCGGAGGTCTGTCCATCGGGTCGGGAGTTACGGGCAGTACATTTCAGGTGGGGGCACTGGAGCGCCGACACGACGATGACTGTGCTGACGAATTCTTCTGTCGTTTCTTCATTCACATTGCAGGTGACGCTGGGCTCGAACCAGCACGCGTTGCTGATTGATTTTGATACTTTCGCGACTGGCAGCGGGACGCTGGACGCGCAGAATCCCGCTTCGTTCGGCACGCTGCTGAATGGCAATTTCGCATTTGGCCTTTCCGGAATCAATTCCACGACTCAGAATTTCTTTCCTCTCGTCATCGCCGGGACATTCCAGGCGAATAACGGCTCGATTCCAGTGAACTCGGTAACGGCACCCGTGAACATCCAGAGTGGGAAGATGTCTCGTTCTCGACTCCGGTGGTGACCAACGATCAAACGCTGAGCGGCTCGTATTCCGCGGCGGATCCGAATGGCCGCGGCACGATGGCGCTCTCGAGCACGACTTGGGAACAATTACCGTTGCTTATTACCTGACCGATCAAACGCACTTGAAAGTGGTGGAAATAGATACAGCGCAGACTTATATCGTTGCTGGAGATGTGTACAGCGCGCCGCGCTGCCGACAGGGTTGACCAATGGAGTGGCGCTGACGTTCGGCGGGTTGGCGAATAACACGTCTTATGCGGGCGGGGCGGTGTTCACAATCACCCCCAGTAGCACCTCGATAGCGACCGGCGGAGCTATGGATATCAATAACGCTGGCCCGTCGCAGAGCAACAATCCGATTACCAGCGGGAGCTACGCGAACTCAACCGGTTCAGGGATCGTGCCGGCGCGCTACCTGCTTTCGCTAACGAACAATAAGGGCTCGAATCAATTTGCGGCGTATACGTTCACGTCGGGTGGACAGACCGGCGCGGAAATCATCGAGATAGACAACAATAATTCGAATGGCGTGCAAGGAGCGAGCGGGATTGCTTACCAGCAGGGATCGCTGAGTACGTCGCCGCAGGGGACCTATGCACTGAATTTGACGGGCGATGGCTTCGCGAAGTCGTCGGGCACATTTGAGCAGGATTTAACGGGACAGCTCATCCTGACGACCGGCAGCACCGCCATCGGCGGGACGCTCGATTTCAACAATCCCGCGACTAATGGATCGCCGTTCAGCGGATTGCCGGTGAGCACAACCAGCATGATCACGACAGCGGCTTCGAACGGGCGTGGGACGATGCTCGTGAAAACGACGGCCGGTGGATTGCCCGCGACGTTCAATCTGGTTTATTACATTGTGAATCCAACTACGGTGTTGTTGTTCGACTCCGACAGCAATCGCGTGGCGAACGGCGTGCTTTCGCTGCAGTACTAACGGCACTGCTGGCTCATCGCTTGGCTGATTCTTGCGTCGAGAAGCCGCCGTCGCTGCTGTACGAGTGTAGGCGGCTTCTCGACGAACATTCCTTTTTAATCCACTTTGGAAAATCTGAGTAACGCAAACGCTTTGCGCGCGTCTGAAAGCGTAGCGAGCGGGTGTGTTGGTGTGTGCGTCGTGGCTGAAGGTGATTTCTGCCTGGACAGCAAAAGCCTTGCAATCACCGGAACCTGCCGATAGCATCATGCGCTTTCAGAAATTATGGCCGCGGCGTTCACGTTTGCGCCATTTGTGCTGGCATCGTCTGCGCGTGGCGCGTGTGCTGCACGCGTGGCTTGCGCTGTGTGGGTTGTGTGGATGCGGATGAATCGAGAGGTGCGAGATGAGTGATCGTTCGAAGCGCCGTAAAATTTCGCTGGCCGCGATTTTCGTTTGCTGCGCGGGGCTGGTGGGCTGGGCGTGCGCGGCGCGCGGCGAAGGAGGCGAGCCGCGATATTTTGCGATCAAGAATGCGCGGATCGTGCCGGTTTCGGGCGCGGTGATTGAGAACGGTACGGTGGTCGTCGCGAAGGGATTGATTGTGGCGGTGGGCGCGAACGTTACGATTCCGCCCGAAGCTTGGGTGATTGATGGCACGGGATTGACGGTGTATCCCGGGCTGATTGACGCCGGGACGGATTTGGGATTGCCGCCGGAAGAAAGTGGGGAGCAAAGCGCGGCGGCGGGCGGGCGAAGGCGCGCGGCGCCGGCGGGTCCGATTGCAGCGGGGCCGGAAGATCGTCCGGGGACTTCGCCTTGGCGCGTGGCGGCGGATGAACTGAAGATTGATGACAAGCGGATCGAATCGTGGCGCAGCGCGGGATTTACGACGGCGTTGACGATGCCGGACGGCGGAATTTTCCCGGGACAAGCGACGGTGATTGATCTGGCGGGCGACCGCGCGGGAGATTACGTGGTGCGCGCGATGGCCACCGTGCCGATTTCACTGAAGCCCACGGACGGATGGTTTACGTTTCCCGATTCGGTTATGGGGACGATTGGATACGTGCGGCAGGTTTTCGACGATACGCGGTGGTACGCGGTAGGGGAACCGATTTACGACGAACATCCGACGACGCGCGAGCGGGTGCCTTATGATCGCACGGAAGTGACGCTGCATCACGCGCTGGAGAGGAAAGAAATTTTTCTGTTGCCGGGGAATAATTCGGTGCAGATTTTGCGTGCTTTGCGGCTGGCGGATGAATGGAAAATTCGCGCGGTGCTTTACGGCGGGCAGCAAGGGTACGCGGTGACGGAGGCGCTGGCGGCTAGCAAGATTCCGGTGCTCGTTAATCTGAAGTGGCCGGAGCGATCGAAAGATGCGGACCCGCAGGGCGAGCAGACTTTGCGCGAATTGCAATTTCGCGATCGCGCGCCAGGAACTCCGGCAGCGCTGGTAAAGGCCGGGGTGAAATTCGCGTTCTATTCAGACGGGCTTTCCGATCCCAAGGAAATTTTCAAGAGCATCAAGAAGGCGACGGATGCGGGGTTGTCCGCGGATGCGGCGTTGCGAGCTTTGACTTTGGATGCGGCGGATATTTTGGGATTGAGCGACCGGATGGGCAGCATTGCGCAGGGGAAGATTGCGAACCTGGTCGTGACGGACGGCGATATTTTCGGCGAGAAGACAAAAGTGAAAGATGTGTTCGTGGATGGGAAGTGGTTCGAGATTCACGAGGAAGCGCCTCCGGCAAAACCGGACGACAAGAAGAGCGGTGACGACGATGCAGCTGGCGTCGCGGCGTCGCGGGAGATCGAGGGGGTGGGGCGATGAAGCGGCCGAATTTATTGAAGGTGGCGGTGGCTTTCGCGGCTGCGGTTGTGACTGCTGCGGCGCCAATGACGACGCGCGCGCAAAATCCGGGCACGATTTTGATTCAGAACGCTACGGTGATGACCGTGACGCACGGCAACATCGAGCATGGTTCGATTTTGATTCGCGACGGGAAAATTGCGGCGGTGGGAACGGACTTGAAAGCGCCGGAGGGCGCGGCGGTGATTGATGCGACGGGGCAGTATGTGATTCCCGGAATCATTGATTGCCACTCGCACATAGCGGTTGATGGCAGCGTAAATGAAGGAGCGCCGGCGGTTTCTTCGATGGCGAACATCAAAGATGTTTTGAATCCGGATGATATTGATATTTACCGCGATCTGGCGGGGGGAGTTACGACGGCGAATATTTTGCACGGCAGCGCGAATCCCATCGGCGGGCAGACGATCGTGATCAAGCTGCGCTGGGGCAAACCGGCGAGCGAATTGCCGTTTGAAGGCGCCGTGCCGGGAATCAAGTTCGCGCTGGGCGAAAATCCCAAACGTTCGAATTTCACGGTTCCACCGGGAGTTCCGGCGCGTTATCCGGCGACGCGGCTGGGCGTGGAGGAAGTGATACGGCAGGCGTTTACCGAAGCGCGCGAATACAAAAAGCAATGGGACGATTACAACCAGCGCAAAGCGGCCGGCGAGCAGAATCTTATGCCGCCGCGGCGCGACGAACAGCTTGAGCCGCTGGTGGAGGTGATGGAAGGAAAGCGTTACGTACACGTGCACTGCTACCGCGCGGACGAAATTCTGATGCTGATTCGCGTGTCGAATGAATTCGGATTCAAAGTGCGGACATGGCAGCACGTGCTGGAGGGTTACAAGGTCGCTGATGAACTGGCGGCCTACGGCGCGGGGGCCTCAACGTTTTCCGATTGGTGGGCTTACAAGATGGAGGCGTTCGACGCAATTCCTTACAATGCGGCGCTGATGACCGACCGCGGCGTGGTGGTTTCAGTCAATTCAGATGATGCGCAGGAAGCGCGGCAACTGAATCAGGAAGCGGCGAAGAGCATGAAGTTCGGCGGGCTTTCGGCGAACGACGCGCTGAAGCTGGTGACGCTGAATCCGGCGATTCAATTGGGGATTGATAGTCGCGTCGGCTCGATTGACGTGGGCAAGGATGCGGACCTGGCGATTTACAACCACGATCCTTTGAGCGTGTATGCGGTGGTGCAGAAGACGCTGATTGACGGGCAGGTTTATTTCGACCGGCAGAAGGATATCGCGCAGCGCGCGGAGCTGGCCAAGGAAAAGCAGGCTTTGCTGGACAAGGAAAAAAAGGCGGAAGAGGAAAAGAAGCCCGAAGAGAAGCCGGAATCGAAGCCTGAGCAGAAAAAGAAACGGCCGAAGGACGATAGTGCAAACGGCGCTGCTGTGCGAGGTGCGCTGTGAAGATCACCGTGCGATCGAGACTGTTGGCTTTGTTCGTTGCGGGGTTCGTGGCGATTCCGGTGTGGGCGCAGTCGGCGGCGACGGCTGCGGCTCCGGCTCCGAATACGACTTATGCGATCAAGGGCGGCAAGGTGTTCACCTCGGCTGGACGCACCGATTGAGAACGGCATCGTGATTATTCGCGACGGGAAAATCGCGGCGGTGGGGGCGGACGTTGCGGTTCCCGACGGCGCGCAAGTGATTGACGCGACTGGATTGGAGGTTTATCCGGGATTGTTCGATCCGGTCACTCAGATTGGGCTTACGGAAGTGAGCGCGGTGAGCGCGACGCAGGATATTGCCGAGCTGGGCGATTACAATCCGGAACTCGTGGCGGCGACAGCAGTGAATCCAGCGAGCGCGCACATTCCGGTGACGCGCGCGAACGGGATTACGGAAGTGATTGCCGCTCCCGGGACTTCGGGATTCGATGGGCAGGGTGGAGGGATCATTCCGGGGCAGGCATCGGCGTTCAATCTAGCAGGCTGGACGATGGAGGACATGCAGATCAAGCGTTCGGTAGCGATGGTGCTGAACTGGCCGTCCATCCAGACGCGGACATTTGATTTTTCGACGTTCAGCGTGAAGGAAAAGCCCTACAGCGACGCGAAAAAGGAATACGACAAGAACGTAAACGCGCTAAGCGACTGGCTCGATCGCGCGCGGCACTACGCGCAAGCCAAGGAGAAAGGTTCGCCGGCGCTTTATGAGCGGGATCTGAAACTGGAAGCACTGGTGCCCGTGGTCGAGGGCAGGCTGCCGGTGCTAGTGATCGCCGATGACGAACGCGACATCCGCAACGCCGTGGAATTCTGCAGCAAGCAGAATTTGAAAATGATTCTGGCCGGCGGCGCGGAAGCCTGGAAAGTGACGGACCTGTTGAAGGAAAAGAAAATTCCGGTGATTTTGGGTCCGACGGAGCGTCTGCCGGAAGAAGAGGATACGCCTTACGACAAACCGATGACGCAGCCTTCGGAATTATTCGCGGCGGGAATTCCGATTGCGTTTTCGAGTTTTGGCACCTCGTTCTCGCGGCGCTTGCCGCAATACGCGGGGACTTCGGTGGCGTACGGTCTGCCGCATGATGAAGCGTTGAAAGCCGTGATTTTGAATGCCGCGCAGATGTTCGGACTGGCGGACCAGTTCGGAACGATCGAGCCGGGGAAATTGGGGAACGTGATCGTCACGAATGGCGATCCGCTCGAGATTCAGACGCAGGTGCGCTATTTATTCATCAAGGGGCAGCTCACCAGCACGGACAACAAGCACCGCGAGCTTTACGAGGAGTATCGCAAGCGGCCGAAGGAAGCGGAGCAAGCGGCGCATTGAGTAGCGGCCCGGGCGACGCGAATTCGGCGCAGGGAATCTGCATTTTTCTCAGGGGCAGTGAAAAGCAGATCCCTCGCTCCGCTCGGGATGACGCTCGCTTTGTTGTTGGCGCATTAGCTTGTTTTCGTAAAAGTTTCGCCTCACGATTTTCGCGAGACTCATTTTTCGTGTCTCGGCACGCTTTTCAAATTCTCCAGTGAGTGCGCGGCGGTTGCGCGCGCTTGGTGCCCAAAGCGTTCCCCCCAAGTACCAAAGTACCATTGCCGCAATTTGGCACCCGCCTTGAAAATTCACTTATTCATAGGAATTTAGGCATTTCTGGGGGAACGGCGTACTACGCCGAGAACTATGGCACCACTCACAAAAGATTCGGTAGAAACTGCAAATCCCAGCGGCGAAGCTGCCGTCCAGCAGCCGCAGGCGGGCGCTCCGGCAAAACCGGCGGCCGCGGGCAGCGGTCATTTGCGCGCGGACGCAGTGTCGCTGGAAGTCCCGGTAAAAGTTCACGGCTCGCGCGTGACGGAAGTCGCGCGCGGAGTGGCGCCACGCACTGAACCCTTCGAAGAAGAAACCAGCACGATGATCGTGTTCCCGCAGGGCGCCGTATTGAGAATGTCCACGGCGGTGAGCGCGAGCCAGATGTTGGTGGTGACGAATTTGAAAACGCGGCAGGACGCGATTTGCCGCGTGCTGAAAGTGCGCACGTTTTCGAATATGCAGGGTTACGTGGAAGTGGAATTCACGCACAAGCAGCCCGGTTATTGGGGCACAATTTTTCCTGGCGAGGGCCCAGCCCCCTCGATTCCAGCTGCGGCGCCGGTTGCGCCAGCGGTCGCGCCAACCGTTGTAGCCGAGAGTCCAGTAACCGCGACGCCGCCACAGAAGGTGACGCCGGCAGCGGTCGCGCCGTTAGCGCCTCCCGCGCACGTTGTGATACCGACTCCTGTGATTGCACCGCCGCCCGTGATCGCGCCGTCTCCAGTGGGGTTTGTTGCACCAAGCAAGCCAGAGCCGACGTTTGCGCAGATCGGGACGCAGGAAGAAGTGCAGCCTGCGGCTTCGGCAACCACTCCGGCCGTGGTGAAATTCGTTGCGCCGATGCGCCCAGTGGCGGCTGCCCCGGTTGCGCCAACAATATCCGCGCCGCCGGTCGCGCAAACACCGACCGTGCCATCGCCGGTGCCCGTGCACACAGAGCGCGTGGTGGAAAAGATTGTCGCGGAAACTCCGAAGATGAGCGTCGCGGCGCAAGCGCTTGCGGACGCGCACATCGAAATTGCGCCAGAGCCAGCGGCGCCGGCTCCGACAATTTCTTTGAACGAGCTACGCGGCGACGCGCAATCCGAGACCGGAGTGCTTGCGGCGTCGGACGCTGCGACGGTTGAAGAGAAGGACGAAGAATCCGCCGCGTTAAGTTCGCTCGGTGGAAGCGCGCATGGGACATTCGGAAGTTTCAGCGGCGGAGCCGCGCTTGGCGGAAGCCGTGCTGCGTCCATCTGAAAGTTTCGGCGCGCGGCTCGATGGTAGCCTGGACGCGTCTACTTCAGAGGCGGGCCAGCCGCGCGGAAACAACTGGATACTGATCGCGGCGTGCGTCGTGGTGCTTTTTGCGGGAGTGTTCGGTGGCGTGTTTTATTTCCGTACGCACTCGGCCGCTCCGGCGAACAATTCCGCAGCAAAACCCAACGCGCCGGCTGTGCCGCAGCAACTGGCGTTTCAATCGCCAGCGGACGCTCCCGAACAGCCGGCGGCGCCAAGCAGCGCGGTGACGCGCAACTCGGCGGCGCATCCGGTTACGATTGTGACGCAATCGAACGCGCCGGCCGTGACGGTCAGCTCGAATTCCTCGGCGGGCGGCTCTGGACCTCGCGTGGTGAGCCCTGAAAAGCAATCGAAAATTACGGCGGATATGGTGCAGCAGCAGCTGCAAGAGCATCCGGTGGCCCCGCAACGCGGCGATACGGGAGAGGCAGAAGCGGCACCGGCTTTGGATCCAGCGTCTTCCGCGGACTCGTCCAATTCGGGCGCATTGAATGGAATCGTTTCTTCGAGCGTTCCCGCGCTGGCTGCTCCGGAAATTCGGCCTGACGGAGACGGCCCGGTTAAAGTCGGCGGAAATGTGAAAGAGCCGCGGCTGCTTTCTCGTGTGATGCCCGAATACCCGCTGGTGGCGAAGGAAGCTGGCATTTCAGGTGACGTGGTAATCAAGACCACAATTGATGCGAAGGGCAACGTGGTGAACGTGCAGATTGTCTCGGGCCCGCAAATGCTGCGCGGACCGGCGCTGGCGTCGCTGCGTCGCTGGAAATACATGCCATCCACTTTGAATGGCCAGCCCATCGCGGTGCAGATGCTGGTGACGATCAAGTTCAGCCGTTAGAAGTTCGTTGCTTGCTGTTGGGTGCACGCCGCGATTATTTTCTCGCCTCGATTTTCATGCCTCTCGCTGTGCAATAGCTGCTGTTGCGTGGCTGTTGCTTTTCCTCCGCCGGTGCATCCAATATAGACGTGGTTCTGAGTGAATCCGTGTGATTTGAGAGATGCTGTGTGTGAGGAGTGAAAAATGCGCGAAGCTGTGATCGTTAGTTCGGTGCGAACGGCGGTGGGAAAAGCGACGAAGGGAACTTTGCGAGCGACGCGTCCCGATGATTTGGCGGCGGCGGCGATCAAGGACGCGGTGTCGCGCGCGAAGGGACTCGACCCGAAGGAAATCGAGGATGTGGTTCTGGGATGCGCGATGCCGGAAGCCGAGCAAGGGATGAACGTGGCGCGGATCGCATCGTTGCGCGCGGGATTGCCGGTGGAAGCGTCGGCGATGACGATTAATCGCTTTTGTTCTTCAGGACTGCAGGCGATCGCGATTGCGGCGGAGCGCATCATGGCCGGGCACGGCGAAGTGGCGGTGGCCGGCGGCGCGGAATCCATGAGCATGGTTCCGATGGGTGGGAACAAAGTCGCGCCGAATCCCTGGCTGATGGACAACTATCCGGACGCGTATTTAGGCATGGGGCTCACGGCGGAGAATCTGGCGAAGAAATATGGGATCACGCGGGAGCAGTCGGACGAATTTTCGTTTGCGAGCCATCAGAAAGCGCTGGCAGCGATTGCAGCGGGAAAATTCAAGGATGAGATCGTTCCGGTGGCGGTGAGTTATACGGTGCTGGAAGCTGCGGCGAACGGCGGCGCGCCTCCGAATGGCGGGAAGCCGAAGACGGTGAAAGTGTCGTTTGATACTGATGAAGGGCCGCGCGCAGATACTTCGGTGGAAATTCTCGGAAAATTGAAGCCGGCGTTTCATACGCATGGCGTGGTGACGGCGGGGAACAGTTCGCAGATGAGCGACGGCGCGGCGGCAGCGGTGGTGATGAGCGCGGAGCGTGCGCGGGCGCTGGGAGTGAAGCCGATGGCGCGGTTTGTGGCGTTTGCGGTGGCGGGATGTTTGCCGGAAGAGATGGGCATCGGGCCGGTGAACGCGATTCCGAAGGCGTTGAAGATTGCGGGTTTGACTTTGGATCAGATTGACGTGATCGAATTGAACGAAGCGTTTGCGGCGCAGGCATTGAGCGTGATCAAGGTGGCGGGGCTGGATCCGGCGCGCGTGAATGTGAACGGCGGCGCGATTGCGCTGGGGCATCCGCTGGGTTGCACGGGCGCGAAACTGACGGCTACGATTTTGCGCGAGCTTGAGCGGCGCAACGGGCGGTATGGTTTGGTGACGATGTGCGTCGGCGGCGGAATGGGCGCGGCGGGAATTTTCGAGCGGGCCGCGTAGACAACGGCTCGCACCACGGCTGGCGGTTTGATTGTGGCCAAGTTTAAATACACTTTCGGCGAGGCAAGCCTCGCCTTGCAAAGACGGAAGCGAGCTTCCGCACTCCCAGATTTCAGCCCGCGGTTATTTTGCGGCGGGCTTCCAGAGTCCCACGGTGTTTCCCTCGGGATCCTGCATCCACGCGAACGTGCCAGTGGGAATCGGCACGGGTGGAACCAGCGTCTTTGCACCGAGCTTCGCGGCTTTATCGAGATAGGCCTGCACGTCATCCACTTCCACGTAAAAAATTGTGTAATGAAACGGCTCATGTCCGAGGGCGGTGATGTGTCCGGTGATTGCGTGGCCTGTGTCGATCATGGCGGCGGGGCCGGCTTGCGCGATTTTCCATCCGAAGAGCGTCGAGTAAAAATCCTGGGCTTGTTGGCTGTCGTGGCAACCGATTTCGAAGTGAACGACGGGATTCCCCATGGTGGCGCTCCCTTGCGGCGAAGATGAATTGCGAATTCGCCGCGCCAGCGGAGGATGCGATGCGGGTCACACCCCGCCGCGGCTAGGCTTCGGCCGGGAAAACATAACCGACAATCGGATTTTTGGCTAGGGTGTTCGCCGACTAACATTTGTGGGTTAGGCGGGTGCGACGGTGACATTGCGGCTCGCTGGGCTATTGCGCTGCGCGGCGTTGCGCGAGAGAATCCGTGGGAACGGAACGCCCGCACTTTTACGGAGAGAAAATTATGGCTACTACACCGGTTTCGCAGATGCTGCATCGCGGCGGTGAATTTCTGATTGCGACGTGCCGTCCGGAGGATGTGTTCACGCCCGCCGATCTTTCCGATGACCAGCGCCTAATCGGCCAGACGGCCGAAGAGTTCGTGCAGAAGGAAGTGACGCCGGCGATTCCGGAGCTGGAAGCGCACAAGGACGAGCATTTGATGGCGCAGATGCTGAAGAAGGCGGGCGAGATCGGGCTGCTGGGCGGTGGAATCCCCGATGAATATGGCGGTACCGGGCTGGATAAAGTGGCTGCGATCGTACTGGCGGAAAAGCTGGCGGCGTACGGGTCGTTCGCAGTATCGCACGGCGGGCACGCGGGAATCGGGACGGTGCCGATCGTTTATTTCGGGACGGAAGAACAGAAGAAAAAGTATTTGCCGAAGATTGCGTCGGGTGAATTGCTGTCTTGTTATTGCTTGTCCGAACCGCAGGCTGGATCGGATTCGCTCGCAGCGCGGACGCGCGCGGTGCTTTCGCCGGACGGCAAGAATTATATTTTGAACGGGCAGAAGATGTGGATCACCAACGGTGGATTCGCGGACGTATACGTGGTATTCGCGAAGATTGATGGCGAGAAATTCTCGTGCTTCATCGTCGAGCGCGGCACGCCGGGATTTTCCTCCGGCGCGGAAGAAAAGAAGATGGGCATCAAGGGCAGTTCGACCACGCCCATATTTTTCGAGAATTCGCCGGTGCCCAAGGAAAACCTGCTGCACGAGCCGGGACGCGGGCATGTGGTGGCGTTCAACACATTGAATGCGGGACGCTTCACGCTGGGCGCTTATTGCGTGGGCGGCGCGAAGAAGATTCTAGAAGCGTCGTCCAAATATTCGAAGGAGCGCACGGCATTTGGCAAGCGGCTTTGCGATTTCGGTTTGATCAAGGCGAAATTGGGCGAGATGGCGATGCGTATTTATGCCATCGAATCGGAAGTGTACCGGTCGGCGGGAATGATTGACGCGGCGGTGGCGAATCCGGCGCCGGGAAAAGACAAAGTCCAACAAGCGATGCAGGTGCTGGAGGAATACGCGATCGAAAGCTCGATCAGCAAAGTGGCCGGCAGCGAAATGGTGGATTACGTGGTGGACGAAGGCGTGCAGATTTTCGGCGGGTACGGCTTTCACGAAGATTATCCGGTGGCGCGCGCGTATCGCGACAGCCGCGTGAACCGCATTTTCGAAGGCACCAACGAAATCAACCGCATGCTGATCATCCAGATGCTGATGAAACGCGCGATGGGCGGCGTGTTGCCGCTGATTCCGGCGGCGATGAAGCAGGGCGAGGAAGTTCTGGCCGGGCCGTCGTTTGAGGAAGCGCCTTCCGGGCCGTTTGCGGAAGAAGAAAAATCGCTCGAACAAGCGAAGAAGATTTTCCTGCTGGCATCGGGAACGGCAATGCAGAAATTCCGCGAGCAACTGGCCGAGCAGCAGGAAATCGTGGCATCGCTTGCGAATATCGTGATGGCGGTGTACGAGATGGAGTCGTCGTTGCGGCGCGCGCAGAAGGCTTCCGCCGCGCGGGGAGAGGCTGCCGAAGTGATGTGCGAGGCGACGCGCGGCGTCATCTACGACGCGATGGACCGCGTGGAGAAAGATGCGCGCACGGCGCTCACGGCTACGGTGGATGGCGACACTTTGATCACGCAGCTGGCGGTTTTGCGGCGTTTCGCGAAACATGCTCCGCTGAATACGATCGCGATTCGGCGGCGCGTGGCGGAAGCGGTGCTTGCGCAGGATCGTTATCCGTTTGAAGGACGCTGAGAAGCGCAAGGGCCACGCTTGCGGCGCTTTTTACGCTGGCACGACGTTCTAATTTTTGCTCCTCGGGCGAAACACCTCAGAGAGATCCCTCACTGCGTTCGGGATGACAGATGTTTTTATGGTTTTGCAATGATCAGTGACGCGTGCGCTCACGATTGAGTGCGTGAACAAAGCGCGCGTTCAAGAAAGAGCTGCGTTGCTTTTATTGCACGTGTAAGAAAACGCGCGTGCGAAAAAAAACGCGCGTCGCTTTTATTTCGCCCGCGAGAAAAAATGCCGCGTAGTTTTTTGTGCGAATCGGAAAAAACTGTAGACAAAAAGCGTCCGGCGCGGCGTTTCACTTCGGACCATCTGCTTGCCTAATTCAGAGAAACGATTTTCCTCTCTTGTCACTAAGCTAGTCTTTTACGATCCTCCACCTCCTGATTTGTCAATGACTTACGCATGGTCCGTTTGGGCATGCTCGTGCATCTGTTTAAGTGAGGGTAGAGAGGGGTCATGAAAACGCAATTGGAAAACGTTAAGGCATTGGTTCTCGGGATCGGACAAAAGGCGAAGGTCCGGAAGGGAATGTTTTCAGTGGTCGCAGTATTTTTCATCCTACAGATGTACTTCGTGCGGGAACTTCTTGCAGCGGAATTGCTGTTTGGCTTGGGCTTCGCTGTGTTGCTGATGCTCGGCCTGATTTTTTATGCGGTGGGCACCGTTGGCGAGAAGGGACTGGGTTGGGCCGAAGCAGGCGTGCGAGTGATTTCCACTTCGGCGCGCCGCGGCTATGCGGGGCTGGAAGAAATCAGTAGAAAGCCATTCCGCCATCCACGTTCAGAATCTGCCCAGTAATCGCGCTGGACTGATCTGAAACCAGAAAGAGGGCCGCGGCAGCGATTTCATCCGCTGTTTGCGGCCTTCCTTGCAGAGTCCCCTGAAAAATTTGTTTGGATACGGTGTCGCTGTCCGCGCGAAAGTGCGCGGCGAGGCCTTCTCCTAATTCCTGAAACATTTGCGTTTCGTCCACCGGGCCGGGACTGAGCGCGTTCACGCGGACGCCTCTGCGCGCGCCCTCGGCGGCGAGCGTGCGGGTCAATCCCATCAGGCCGGCTTTCGAGGCGGCATACGCGGCGTTCAATTGGAAGGCTGCTTTGGCAGCGATCGTGGTGATATTCAAAATGCAGCCGGAGCGGCGTTGATACATTTCCGGCAACACCTGCCGCGACAGCAGAAACGGGCCGCGCAAATTTACGGCGACCACTTCGTCCCATGCGGCGGGGGCGACATTTTCGAGCGGTTGCACGGGGCCGAGCGTTCCGGCGTTATTCACGAGAATGTGAATCGCACCGAAGGCCTGGCGCGCGGCGCTGACAATTTCTTCGCAGTCGGATTCGCGCGACACGTCAGCGACTACGAAGGCCGCTCGGCCTCCTTTTTCGCGGATGTCACTGGCAACCTGCGCGATCTCCATTTCGGTTCGCGCCGTGACGACTACTGCCGCGCCTGCCGCGGCGAACTTCCTGGCAATGGCCCGGCCGATGCCGCGCCCGCCGCCGGTCACAATCGCCACCTGTCCCATAAGCAGCACTTTCCACCCCCGACCTGCCGGATTGCAGGGGCATCTTAGCATCCGATGGGCTTGCGGCGCCTTGGGCTATGAATAGGCAACGGTTAGGTCGAACGAAGTGACAGGGAAGCGGCGCTTCAGGTAAACTAAAAGCCTTTACGGAGAATGAATTGACGCTGACGACGATTACCGGGACGAATCACGGGGCCAAGACGATGGTACGGGTGCGACCTCGCGGATTTTGCGCCGGAGTAGTGCGCGCGGTGGACATTGTGGAACTGGCGCTAGAGGCTTACGGCGCGCCGGTTTACGTTCATCACGAGATCGTACATAACCGTTATGTGGTGGACCAGCTGCGGCGGCGCGGCGCCATTTTTGTGGAGACGATCGAAGAAGTGCCGGTGGGTGCAGTACTGGTATTCAGCGCGCACGGCGTGCCGCCGCGCGTACGCACCGAGGCGCAGGAGCGGCAACTGCGTGTGATTGACGCGACTTGCCCGCTAGTGACGAAAGTTCACCTGGAAGCGCTGAAATTCGCGCGCGAAGGGCGCACGCTAATTTTGATTGGGCATCGCGATCACCAGGAGATTGTGGGGACTTCCGGCGAAGCTCCGGATCAGACCGTAGTCGTCGGCAGCGTGGAAGAAGTGGACGAATTGGTAGTGCCGGATCCGAACCGGCTGGCATTTTTGACGCAGACGACGCTATCGCTCTACGACACGCAGGAAATTGTGGCGCGTTTGCGGCAGCGATTCCCGACGATTGTTGGCCCTGCTTCCGATGATATCTGCTATGCGACGCAGAACCGGCAAGAAGCCGTGGAAGCGTTGACGCGCGAAGTGGAATTGATTTTGGTGGTGGGTTCGGCGAACAGCTCGAATTCGAACCGGTTGGTGGAAGTGGCGAAACGTGCCGGAGTGGCTTCGCGGTTGATTGAGGATGCGAACGATGTGGACGCTTCGTGGTTGGAAGGCGTGAAGACTTTGGGACTGACGGCGGGAGCATCAGCGCCGGAAATTCTAGTGGAGCAGGTGAGCCAGCGGCTATCGAATTTTGGGTTTACGAACCAGCGCGACCTGGATTTGATTCGCGAGGATGTGCGCTTCACCCTGCCGCCGGAATTGGCGGCGCGGCAGAGCGCGCGCTGACGCGCGTACGAGATTCGCTGGATTGCTGACTGAGCGATTTGGCGAGAACTTGGGGTGCGATGGAAGGAAGCAAAGGAGCCACTGAGTGGCGGTGAAAATTGTCCGCCAGCCCAATAAGATTGCTCTGCTAGGAGCGCCCACCAGCGCGGCCGCGATGTCCGCGGGGCACGAAGGCGCACCCGCTGCATTGCGAGCCGCCGGCTTGGCCGGACGCCTGCGCGAAATTGGTTACGACGTTACCGACCTTGGTGACGACCCCGTCCAGCTTTTCAAACCCGATGAAGAAAGTCCGCGAGCGCGCAATCTTTCGCGCGTGATCGCTTCGCTGGAAGCGCTGAAACCGCGCGTGGAAATGGCGGTGAAGTCTTCCGCGCTGCCGCTGATTCTATCCGGCGATTGCTCGGTCGCGCTGGCTACCGTGGCGGGCGCGCGGCGCTATTTCCGCAAGGTCAGCATGATTTACATGGATGCCGACGCGGATTTGAATACGCCCGCGACGACTCCTTCGGGCTGCGTGGATGGCATGGTGGTTTCACATCTGACGGGGCGTGGCGCGGCGGAAATGGTGCGCTTCTGGGGCGAACCGCCGCTGGTGCGCGAACCGGATCTGGCCATTTTCGGAGTGGCGCGGCTCGATCCTCCCGAGGAGCAGGCTCTGACGGGTTCGCCGCTGCGGCGCTTTCTGGCCGCGAATGTGAAGCGGATGGGCGCGGCGGCTGCGGCGCGCGCGGCGATTGACCGCATCCAGGGCAATGGCTACCAATTCGTGCTGCATCTTGACGTGGATGTGATCGCCGGTTTTACGGCGACGAATTATCCCAACTCAGATGGGTTATCGCTGGATCAAGTGCGCGAGGCATTGTTGGTGTTTGCGCAGCAGAAGGAATTAGCCGCACTGGAAGTGACTGCTTACAATCCCGCGAAGGATCCGGACGGAAGCGGCGCGAAGCTGATCGTCGACCTGCTGGCGGAAGTGCTGGGCGCGCGGCTCGCTGCTTTGAAGGGTCCGGAAGCAGCGGTGGCTGCACCGCCGGCGGCTGTTGCGGCTGCCGCTTCGCAGGGATCAGGCGGGTCTTCTTCTTCGAAGAGCGCCGCGCCCGAGGCGGAGCCCGAGCCGGAATTGCCGGCGGCTACGGCGGGCGAAGCGTGGTCTTCCGCGTCTCTTGAGGAATCATCGGATTTGCCGACGGATTCGGATTCGTCAGATGATGATTCCGGTGAGTCGGGTGCGTCGGAAGAATCGAGCGGGTCCCATTCCTAACCTGTGGTATTTGTGCAAGAGGCAGCGGCCTTGGCCTCGTCTCGCACTCTCCTGGATTCCATGAAGCCTTTTCCTTCCGTAATCATTTTCGATGTGGACGGCGTGCTGGTGGACACGCGCGGCTCGTTTCAGCGCACCACGCTGCAAACCGTGAAATTTTTCACCAAGCAGCGCGTGACCGCGCGCCAACTGCACGCCTGGAAAAACCGTCCGGGATTCAACGACGACTGGAAACTTTCCACCGCGTGGGTAAACGACCTCGGGCATAAATTCGCTTACGAGGAAGTGAAGACGAAGTTCCAGGAGATCTATTGGGGTCCGGACGGCCTGGGAAACGTGACGCGGGAAAAGTGGCTGCTGGCGAAACCGAAGATTGCGCGTCTGGCGAAACTGGCGGAGCTGGCGATTTTCACTGGGCGCATCTGGCGTGAGCTGGATTACACGCTCGATCGCAACAAACTGCGCGGAGTCTTCCAGACGATTGTTACGACGGAAGACGTTGCGAACCCCAAGCCGGCCCCCGACGGATTGCTGAAGATTTTAGGTGGACGCGACCCGAGCGAGGCGCTATATGTGGGCGACAATGTGGACGACGCGTTGGCGGCACAATCGGCAAACGTGCCATTCGTCGCGGTGCTGCCGAAAACGGGCCACGAGCGCCGCGAACGTAGTACCCGGCTGCGAAAGCTCGGAGCGCTCAGTATCCTTTCTAATGTCAATGAGTTAGAGACGTGGCTCAGAAAATCCTACGGCAAGAAACCCTCCTCAAAAGCCCGTCGCCAAGGTCGGCCTATTACTAAGCGTTAGTACCGAATAGGGCAACCGTACCATTGTTCTATCCACTGTGAACCCGCACACTTACAGGTAGAGGCGGGGCTTTGGCCCCATACGATTCTGATGAACGAGAACACACGCACTGCTGCGGCGCGCGGATTCGTGCGCAGCCTCAACATCCTGCTCAAGTTCGCGCGAATGTATGACTTCGGGCATCCACGGACGGCGAAACAATACGAAACCGCATGGACCGAACTGCGGACGGCGCTGGGCGCGGGCACGGAAGGCGAGTCGGGCGTGCTGTTGGCGGTGTCCGCCGATCAACTGTTGCTGGATGGTACGGCGCTGGAAACGGCGCAGGCCGAGAAGAGTTTCGCGCGGATGCTTTCCGCCGCGGGCATTGCCAGCATCCACTTCGCACCGCAGGTAACGCAAGCCAGCCTGGCGCGCTTCGTGCGCGCATTTCCCACCGGCACCGGCGCAAAGCCTCTGCAACTCGCTGAGCAATTGAAAGCGGCACTGCAAGGCGACCCGCACATTCACGTCAACGAAGTTTGTTTCGTGCCGGCGGATTCTGCCGTCGCGAAGTCCACGGTTGCGGCGCAGCTGGCGGCACGCACGCTGGGCCTGAATGCGAAAGCTTCCGACGAGCTTTTCAACGATCCAGAGAGATTGCTGCAGTTGATCGTTGCTGCTGAGGGAACGAAAGGCAAGGGCGGTGCTGGCGATGGCCCTGGTGGCGGCGGATCTGGAAGCGGTAGCGGCGGCTGGGGCGACGGTTCTGGCTCTGGGGACGGAAGCGGCGGTGGCAGCGGCGACGGTCACGGTGGCGGCGGCCGAGTTGGTTCCGGTTATGGGTACGGCGGATCAGGCGGCGGAGGTTCGCGGCGCCAGGGCGCAGGCGGTGGATCAGGCAATGGCAGCGGAACTGGCGATGGCGACGGCAGCGGCGAATCTGCAAACGCTTCGGGCGAAGGCGGTTCTGGCGGCGGGTCAAATTCTGACGCCGGGACATGGAGTGGCGGCAGCGTTGGATCCGGATACTACACGCCTGAACGCGGAGAGATCGTTCGAGATTTGACGAGCAGCGGCACCGCCGGCAATGCGCCAGTTTTCGTGGAAGGCTCGGTAAGCGGCGGCTCAGGTTCTGGCAGCGGCGATTCCGGCGGCGGCAATTCTGGCGCAGGCGGAGCGGACCCGAGCACGTGGAATATCGTCGGCGGCAGCGGCGGCGGTACGCCACTCGCGCCGGATGCAGCTGGTTTCTGGTTCAACAAGGGCGGAGCGAGCGGATCAGGCTCCGGCTCTGCCACTGGCAGCGCGCTCGATGGAATTTCAGTTCATGGTTCTGGCGGTGCTGATGCACCGCTTGGCTCCAGCGCGGGTACCGGCGTGGGTGATGCGAACAGCGGCGATCCCGGCGGTCCGGCAATGCCGGGTTCGCGGCAGCGCGGAGGAAGAGGTGGTGCAGGTTCAGGCTCGGGAGGCGGTCCCCGGCACGGGAGCGGAACAGGGCAAGGAAGTGGGTCCGGTCGCGGCGGCGGATCAGGCCAAGGCGGCGGATCAGGCGCAGGGAGCGGTCCCGGTTCTGAAGGCAGCCCGCGGACGCGAGGTTGGAACGCAGCTGGCGTTTTGAGCGGCGAAGGAGATGCCGCGCCGGTGAGCCGTTGGGGCAACGCAACAGCCGGCATTCGCGGCAGCCGATCGGCGCGCGCAGGCTCCGGTTCGATGGCCGTAGAAACCGGGTTGATGACTCTGCACGAAGACGAACTGAAGGGCATTCTGCAGATGCTCGCGCAGATTGCGCGCACCAGCGAAGCCTCCGGGCAAAAACTTGACGCGGAACCTTTCCAATCGCGGCTCTCAACGCTGCCGCGGCGCGCGCGCTTCACCGTTAGCCAGGCGCTATCGGCATTAGCGGCACAGGCCCCTTCGGAATCTTCCGACAAACCGACGCTGCTGAAATTGGCCGAGCACATCGCGATTCGCTTCGCGATGGAAAGCTACGAGCGCGGCGATATCGAAGTGAACGCCGTGCGGCAGGTTCTGGACGAGATGAGCGAAGAGCTCGACAGCCTGCGCAAGATCATGGGCGTCTACGAAGAGAAAATGGAGCGCCACGGCATCGCGGTGCAATCGCACACGGATATTCTGGCGCAGCAATTTTGGGCGCAGATACCGGACGAAAAAAGAAAAGCGGTGCTGGCATCGCACGAAGCGTGGTGCGTGCCGCCGGGCCAGGTGAAAGAATTCGTGGAAGGGCTGCTGGCGCGGAAGGAAAACGAAGAAGCCGAAAAAGTTCTGACGAACTACGCGAGTTGCGTCACGAACAAAGCCCAAGAAACGCGCCGGCAGACGTCCATGGGCCTCGCTGAGCTTGCCGGAACCTTCGCCAAATGCGATGAACGCCTGCTGATGAACACGATTCGCATGGTCGGAATTCAGCTGGCCGAGGAACGCGATTCCGAATTGCAGAGCTTGATGAGCGCAGCGTTTGTGCGCCTTTCGCAAGAGGCGGCCAACAAACGGTCGTATCCCGCGATTCAGCGCGCCGTGGAATTGGTGGAGTACGTGGAAACGGAGCGGCCGGGCCTGGGCAAGAATCTGCGACCAAGGATCGGCGTGGAAAACCGCCTGCCGGAGTTTATAGACGACGCGCTGAAAACTGGCGAGGTTCCTTCGGGCTTGAAGGACTTGTTGCGCCGTATGCCGGCGGTGGCGACCGGGCATTTGGCCGGACGCTTCAGCCGCGCCGGCTTCCGCGAGGACTGCGATTTACTGGTTTCCATGATGCAGGTGCTGGACGTCGAGGGTCTGGAGAGTTTGCGCGTGCTGCTTCAGAAAGGCGGGCCGACGGAAGCTATTGAATCGCTCGGTCTGCTCACTCGATTGGATCCGGACATGGTGGAGCAGGTGCTGCCGCAGCGGATTAATGAATGGAAGCGAATCGCGCATGATCGCGCGGTGCGCCAGATCGCGTCGAGCGGCTCGCCGGAGCGCGGCCGATTGCTGCTGCAACTCTTGGATAATCTGGACCCGCTGATTCGTCCGCTGGCAGTGGATGAAATCGGCATGGCCGGCGACCAGGTGGCGGACATGCGATTGCTGCGCATGGCCGAAGGCGATTTGCCCAAGAACGCTACGGATTATTTGCGATTGAAGGCCATCGAAGCGCTGGGCCGGCTGCGCACCAGCGGTGCGGAAGCGGTGCTGCGCAAGATCGCTGAAACGCGCCGCGCGTTTCGCTGGGCCAGCCCGAGCGAGTTGCGGCTGGTGGCATCGCAGGCGATGGAGAAGATTGACCCCGAATGGGTGCGCAGTTTCGTGCCGCGCAGCGGTTTAAGCGTCGCGGAATTTTCGATCGAGCCGCTCGATCCGGATCCGAATTCATCGGCCATCCGGCAGCGGCGCTATCCGCGGCTGCGCCTGGAACGCCCGGTGCCGGCCACCACCACGAACTTGAAGGAAAATTGTCACATGGATATCCCCGAGCTAACGCTCGGCGGCGGCGTGGCGATTTGCGAGCAGAGCCTGCACCCGGGAAGCGTTGTGAATATGAAACTGGCGACGGCGCAGAAATCCGTGAAGGTGCAAGCCATCGTGCGCGACGCGAACACTCAGGCGCGCGCGTTCGAAGTGGTTGATGTAGACCTGGAAGAGCGCGCCAAATTGCGCAAGCTGCTGGTGCAATTGGGCAATGCGCAGAAGCAGACTTCTCCTAAGGAACGCACGCGGCGCGGCACGCGGATGATTTTCTCGCAGCCGGTGTAAGCGCGGCGGTCGTGGCGGGCGCGGCAGGAAAAGCGCTGCCTGGGAATTAGATTTGTACGCGATGACTGCGCGGCTGGGTCGGCGCTGAGCGCAGTGATCCCAGGAATAACGCCGCCGATAGCGACGCGCCTGCAGCTGCAGCCCCAACAATCGTTATCCGCTTCGTACCGCCCTGCGTTGCTAGCCACGCTACTCCCGCCAATGACGCCGTCAGCAAATAGCTGGTGATGGCCACTCGCTTCGTCGTCCATCCCGCGGCCAGCAGAAGATCGTAGAAATGCCGGCGGTCACCTTGAAATGGAGAACGCCTACTTTTCAGACGGCGCAGAATTGCGAGGAGTGCGTCAGCGAGCGGCAGTGCTGCAACCAGCAGCGGAAAAATCAGTGCTGTTGCGGTGGTGGTGTTTGCGCCTTTGGCCGCGATGAAATCGAGGCCGAGGAATCCGACGCTGAACCCCAGCACGGAACTGCCGGAATCACCCATAAAAACTTTCGCGGGAGGAAAATTGAAGACGAGAAATGCGATGCTGGCGCCGAGCAGGCTCCACGCGAGCGCGTAGCCGATCGCGCCTAGGGCCGCGCCGGGGAGCAGGATGTAGGCCAAAGCGATTACACCGGTGACGCCTGCTGCGAGCCCGTCCGCGCCGTCGAGAAAATTGAATGCGAAGACCCGGGCGGTCATGTTGCTGGCTTCGCGTGAGCGCGAGCTGGTGATTGAGGCATTTCGCAGCGGCGCGCACGGCGTGATTTTTCGCGACGAGCCGCTCGAAACGCTTTCGAAGTGCATCCACGCCGTGCATCAAGGCCAGGTGTGGGCCAATAGCAAACACCTAGGCTTTTTGCTGGAGGCCTTGGGCCAGACGAAATCTCTCCAGCTGCGCGACGCGCGCGGCGCGAGCCTCCTTTCCAAGCGCGAGGAAACCGTGGTGCGCCTGGTGGCAGAGGGTTTGACGAACAAGGCGATTTCAAGTGAGCTGCATCTGAGCGAGCACACCGTGCGTAATTACTTGTTCCGAATTTTCGACAAGCTCGGAGTGTCTTCGCGCGTGGAGCTAGTGCTTTACTGTCTGCAAGAGCCGCGGAGAGGACCAGTCGAATTCATCAGCTAGGGGCGAAATGATCGCCCCGCGGGACACTCGCCGGATGCCTGCGCGCCGGCAAGCGCCGCCCGCGGCAATGGACAGCGCGCCAAGCGCCACGATAAAGTACAAGGCGCATTGGGACCGACCCTCAACAAGGAACGCACGTTTCTGCCAGCCGCGGCATTCGTCCTTGTGCTGGCCTGCGCCGCCGGCAGTGCTCAGAACGCCAGTCAAACCGCTCGCGTTCCGACGTTTGAGGATATCTCCGCGCGCGCCGGACTCACCGTCTCCCACATCGCCTCGCCAGAAAAAAAGTACATCGTGGAATCCATGAGCGGCGGCGTCGGCTTCATTGATTGCGACAACAGTGGCACGCTCTCGGCGTTGGTTGTAAACGGTTCGACCGTCGAGCGCTACAACCAGGGCGGCGATCCGATGGTCACGCTCTACCGCCAGACCGCGCCGCTGAAATTCGAAGATATTTCCAAGCAAGCAGGCCTGACGCGCAAAGGCTGGGGCATGGGCGTGGCCGTCGCGGACTTCGACAATGACGGCCTGCCGGACATTTTCGTCACCGGCTACGGCGGCAACGCGCTCTACCGCAACCTGGGCAATTGCAGGTTCGAGGATGTGACGGACAAAGCCGGCGTGCGCGGCAGCGGCTTTATGACCGGCGCGGCCTGGGCCGACTACGACAAAGACGGCTTCGTGGACATTTTCGTATCGCGCTATGTGCACGTGGACGTCAACAATCCCGGCGCGTTCGGCACCTGCAAGTTTCGCGGCATCGTGGTGCAGTGCGGCCCGTGGGGCATGACGGGCGAGACGGACCTGCTTTATCACAATCGCGGCGACGGCACGTTCGAAGAAGTCTCGCAGAAGGCGGGCGTGAGCGATCCCAGCAAATATTACGGCCTGGGAGTGGTGTGGGGCGATTACGACAACGACGGCTGGCCCGATCTTTACGTCGCCAACGACACCGGGCCGAATTATCTCTACCACAACAATCACGACGGCACTTTCACGGACATGGGGATGCTTTTGGGCGCGGCGCTCAGCAGCGAAGGCGACGCCGGCGGTTCGATGGGAGTGGATTTCGGGGATTTCGACCACGACGGGCGGCTGGATATTTTTGTCACGAATTTCGCCGACCAGGAAGACAACCTCTATCACAATCTGGGCGCGAAGGGCTTCGACGACGTCAGCTGGAAAGCCGGAGTGGCCAAGCCCAGCTATCCCTACGTGAAATGGGGCACGGGCTTTTTCGATTTCGACAACGACGGCTGGGTGGACCTGTTTGTCGCGAGCGGGCACGTCTACCCGCAGATGGATAGCCTGGCTGATCCACGTTCGCATTATAAAGAGCCGCTGCTGCTGCACATGAACAATCACGACGGCACGTTCGCGGATGCCACCGCGGCGGCGGGATTGGATGCGGTGCCGATGCAATCGCGGCGCGGAGCGGCGTTTGGCGACGTCGCGAATGACGGCAACATTGACGTGCTGCTGCTGAACGTCGGTGAGCCGCCTACGCTGCTGCTGAATCACGGCGTCGCAGGGAATCACCGCGTGGAATTTAAGCTCATCGGCACGAAGAGCAATCGCGCGGCGATCGGCGCGCGGCTTACCGTGCAAGCCGGCAAATTGGTGCAATTCAACGAAGTGCGAGGCGGGGCAAGCTACCTTTCGCAGAACGATCCGCGGCTGCATTTTGGATTGGGCAAGGAAGTAAAGCTGGATTCGCTGGAAGTGCAATGGCCGAGCGGCGCGACGGAGAAGCTGCAAAATCTGGCGGCGGACAATATTTATACGATCGTCGAAGGCCGGGGCGTGACCGCCACAAAGCCGCTGGCCGCGCCATAGCGCCGTGTTCTCCGCGAATCTCGCCAGCGCTCAAAGCGAGTTGTCATCCCGCTTGCCCTGACGAAGGAAGGGAGCGCAGTGAGGCCTGCCTGCCGCAGGCAGGGATCTCTCTTCGTTTTGGCTTAACCACGCGCCAAAATAAAAAAAGGCGCCACAGCTTCCGGCGCCCTTTTCAGATTTCGAACTTCTAACTTCTCACCTCTGTTTTTCAGAACAAAAACTTCAGACCAAACTGAAAGATGCGCCCCAGGTGCGCGCCGGAAGGCTGCAGGAACTGTGAGGACCAGCCGCCCGCCGTGCACGAAGGGTCCGCTGCGGAATTGTTCGCGCCGCCATAGCAGCTGATCGAGCCGTTCACGCCGTTCCACTGCGTGTGATTGAAAATATTGAAGGCTTCCGCGCGGAACTGGAACGCATAGCTTTCCTTGATCGGGAAGTTCTTGAAGAGAGCCATGTCAAAGTTCAAGCGGTTCGGAATGTTCAGCGAGTTGCGTCCTGTATCGCCAAACGTCAAGCCTTGCGGCGCCACATATGCCGCCGGGTTGTAGAGCAACGGGCCCGTGTTCGGTAGCAGGGCAGAGAGCACGTCTGCAGGCTTCGTGGAATTTGGGTTCCCCACCGTATCGGGATACGAGCCGTTGGTTCCGACGCCGTTGGCAACGCCGGCGTTGTCGCCAAAAACCGCGTTCGTCACGCTGAAAGGCGTCCCCGTGTAGAACGTCGTAATGCCGGAGTATTCCCAGTTTCCGAACAGAATTTTCGGAACTCCCTCGAGATGCCCGGACGGAATGTCGTACACGTAGCTCACGGTGAGGATGTGCCGCTCGTCGAAATTGGAGCTGGCGTAGTTTCCCTTCAGGTTGTAGGAGTTCACGAAGTTGACGTCTTGCCAGTCCGATTCATCGTCCAGGGAGTGCGAGTAGGTGTAAGCCACCGCCAGCGTGAGCGGAGAGATCGTGCGGCGTATGGCGATCTGCAGCGAGTTGTAATTCGAGCTCGCACGGTACTCTTTTCCAGTGATGTCGCCGAACCCCGGAAAGTTTGGACGCACCAGGTTGGGGTCAATGTTCCCGCAAGCCACGTTGAAGTTATTTTGCACGCTAGCGGGAGAATTGGTAATCGGAGTCACTCCATTCACCACGCCGTTCTGGCAATCAGACGGAGTCAGCGGAACACCCGCGGGATATGGATTCATGGACGCCGGAGTCGGGAACAGTTGGTTCAAATCGCGCTGATCGGCCAGATTGGTGCCTTTGCTGCCGACGTAGGCGACGGAACCGATGATGTGACTGAGGAACTCGTGCTCGACGCTCAAATTCCACTGCTGCGCGTACGGCCAAATGGATTTGTTCGGAATCGAAGTGACGGACAACGGGAACGCCAGGGGAGGTCCGCTCGCGTTTCCCACGCAGGTATAGCCTGTGGGCTGGCCGCAGGTGCTGCCCGTAATGTTGGACTGGCCGGGAGTGAGCACAAGGGGCGCGCTGCCTTCGAGGCTCTCTGCGTTTGCCTCGTTTCCATTGCCGTGGTCGAAGAAGATACCGTAGCCGCCGCGAATCGCGGTCTTGCCGTTACCCCAGGGATCCCACGCAAATCCTAGCCGGGGAGCCGGATTGAGCCAGTGCGGCTTCAGGCATCCGTGAGGCTCGCCCGGTCCTCCGCACTGCACGATGCCGTTGAAGAGGTACTGCGCATCGCCGGGGTTCGAGTACGAGAGCGGCAGGCCAGTATTGGGATTGAGCAATGCCACTGTGTTGGGGTCGAGCAAAGGCGCGTTTGCCGCGCTCCACGCACTGGTGCTGAAATTAAATTCGCGGTTGAATTTCTCGTAATAGGTGCCGAAGAAGCTCATCCGCAGTCCGATGTTCAGCGTCAGACGCGAGGTGATGTGAAAGTCGTCCTGAATGTAAGGCTCGACGAGCTGGTAGCGGTCGTAGTATTTGATCTGGTTGTTGGTTTGCGAATACGACGCGACATTGCCGAGCAAAAGGTCGGCAAAAGCATTCCCCGTGCTCACCGACGTGTTACTGGCATCGAAGGTGAGGGCGCCCTCGATTTGCGGCGAGTTCTCCTGATTTTTCTGCGCGATCACTCCATACGCGCCAAACTGCAAGGTGTGTTTGCCGATAATCTTGGTGACATTGTCACGCAACGTGTAAGTGGGATTGGCGTTGTTCCAGGGCTCGTAGGACGGGTCCGTCTGGAAGGCGTAGGCATTATTTCCGGTAATGTTGATAGCAGGCAGCTTGCCGCCGAAGCCATTGTCGAAGAACGAGGTCATGGTCATGCTGGACGGCCGCTGGAAGGGACCAATGTTCGTCAGCTGAATGTGGTCGGCCGTATAGCTGAACACGAATTCATTTAGCAGCGAAGGCGACGCCGTGTAGGTGAGTCGCGCGACGGCGCTGGTTCCGGGACCAACAAAATTCGTTTCGATATTGGGCAGCGTCGCGTTCGACCACAAGGTCGGAGTAACCACGGTGGTCCAGGAGTCATGAATGTAGTGAAACGAAGCGCGTAGCTTGGGCGTGATGTTGTGATCTACGCGCAGCAATTCTTCGCGCCAATCGGTGGGAGTTGGCTGCGATGTGTCGTAACACGACATGGTGGGAGAACCGCATCCGACTGTGCTATTGGCCTGGGGAATGGACGCCAGCAGTGCGGAAACATTCGGATCGGTCGCGGGGTTAACGCCCACGATGTGATTGCCAACGATTTGCGTGGGAAGATTCGGATTATTTGTCGGACAATCCGTGGGACCCAGCGAACAAATGTCCGTGAAGTCTCCGCCGCGTTCCGCGTTGGAAGGAACGGAAATGGCGAAGGTATTCGGCACGATCTCTTTGCGCCACTCCTGCGACCAGAAGAAGAACGTTTTAGATTTGTCGGTGTTGTAGTGCCCCGGGATGTAGAGCGGTCCGCCGATGGTGTAACCGAAGTCGTTCTTCTTGTACTCCGGGGCGTTGGGCGAGCTGAGGTCAAAATAGCTGCGGTCGTTGAAAATGTTATTGCGATTGAATTCGTACACGTCGCCGTGGAAGTGGCTGGTGCCGGATTTGGTCTCCGCTTCGATGGTGCCGGAGGCATTGCGACCGTACTGCGCGCCGTAATTGGAGGTCAGCACCCGCACTTCCTGAATGGCGTCAATGCTGGGGTAAACGTTCAGCGAGTTGTTGCTGCCGTTGTCCATGTTGTCGCCGCCGTCCACTTCCCAGTTGTTGTTTTCCCCGCGTCCGCCGTTGATGCTGTAGACGACGTTGCCGTTGATGCCCACCGTTCCTTCATCCTGCCCGGATTGGTTGTTGACGCCCGGCGTCAGGTTGATCAGTTGGGTGAAGTTCCGTCCGTTCAACTGCAGCTGGGTCATTTCCTTGCCCGTCACCGTACCGGCTATCTCCGAAGATTGCGTTTCCACCTGAGCGACGTCTTCGCCCGCCACCACGACCTCGCTCGAGACCGAGCCGACCTCCAGATTCACGTCCACGCGCAATTTCTGACCGACGCGGATGATCACGCCATTGGCCTCGTATCTCTTGAACCCCTTCGCGGTGATGGAGATGTCATAGGCGCCGTTGGGGAGCGCGCTGGTGACCCATTCGCCGTCGTTGTTGGAGACGGTAGCGCGGGTCACGCCGATGGAGGCGTTGCTCACCGTCACGTCGGCCCCCGCAACCACAGCGCCGGAGGTGTCGCGCACCGTTCCGGTGAATGTGGCGGTGTCTTGGGCGAAGGCTGCCGCCGCGGCGCCTAAGATCAACAGCAGCGTGCAAAACGCGATGCGTAGTGTCTTCATGGCTAACTCCCTGGTAGCGATATTCGCGCCCACGTTAGGATGTCGGATGCCGCCTGAATCAGCTTGCGATACGGTTGGGGAGGGAACACTTCGACCCTGGCAGGAGCCGAACGTCCAATAAATTTAGGCCTGAAGACTCGAAAACACCACGTTCTAGGCCCCACCCCAATACCTTTTATTAAATTTATTAAAACTCTTGTATCTTCGCGACGCCCATATGTCAAGCGAAAAACGGCTGTTCGGCCCGGCCTCGGATCCGATCCCTCGGCTGCTCCGGCCCCGGCGGAAGCGGCCTGCCACAATTTCCACGGGCCGCATGTACACACACGCGCAGGACATCACGTGGGCTCTCGTGCTACCGTTGTCCGTGCTTTTTACGCAGAACTCGGAAATCGCCGCAAGCGCAGCTGAGGCACGCCCGCGAGGAAGGGCAGGACTTCAGTCCCGCCTCAAACGCCTTAATATCTGTGGGGCTTCAGACCCTGAAGCGACGGTTTCCGGTTCTTGCGCAAACTGTTTCACCACCGTCACTCGACCGCCCGGCGAGCGCCGATCCGTCCCGCCGCGATTTCTAACCGCAACAGCGCCACGATTAGAATTCCCGGTAACCCGAAGAAAACAAAAGGCGATTCAAAGTCTAATCGCAACACGAATCGGCTTTTGGGAAGACAGCCGCTCAGGGTTCCGCGCGCCGCGAATGCCACTCATTTCTGCTCTTTTCGCAGCGCTGGCTGCGCTGCTAAGTCTCGGGGCCGGGCCCCTGAAAGCATCAGCTCTCGTCCGCACACAATCACCTGCAGCGCCCCGTGCGAGTCAGGCGACCCAGTCCAATGTCCCTGCGACCTTTGCGCAAGGAGAAGCCGCGCTGCGTGCCGGGGAACTCGACACCGCGGAAGCCGACTTCAGAAAAGTGCTGGCTGCTGACCCGACTGTTGCCGGCGCGTACGCGAATCTGGGCGTAATTGCCATGCGGAAGCAGCAGTGGCAGCACGCGCTCGAACTGTTGCACAAAGCCGAACATCTGGCCCCAACCGTCGCGGGAATCCGGCTGAACATCGGCTTGGTCTACTATCGGCAGAATGAGTTCCTGCAAGCGATTGCGCCGTTCGAATCGGTGGTGCGCGACCAGCCGCAGTCCGTCCAGGCGCGTTACCTGCTGGGGCTTTGCTATTTCTTCACCGACCATTACGGCGATGCGGTGCGGGTGCTCGATCCGCTGTGGCCGCAGGAGTCCGACGACCTGAATTATCTCTACGTGCTCGGCAATGCCGCGAACAAGTCAGGCAAATCCGACATCGAAGACCGCGCGCTGACGCGATTTCTGGACCTGGGCCAGAACACCGCGGAATATCACATGCTGATGGGCAAAGCCGCGTTAAATCGCGATGAGAACGACAAAGCGATCGCGGAGCTTCAGAAAGCGGTGGAGCTAGACCCTAATCTGCCGTACGTCCATTTCAACCTTGGTCTCGCCTATATGGCGCGCGCCGACTTCGAGCACGCACGAGATGAATTTCAGCGGGACATCACGATCGAGCCGGACGTCGCGTTCAATTACGACCGGCTCGGCACCACATATTCCTATTTACAGGACGACGCGAAGGCGGAAGAAAATTTCAAAGAGGCGCTGCGGCGCGATTCGCACCTGGCAAGTTCTTATTTTGGTTTGGCGCGTGTATACCAGCGCGAAGGAAAATTCGCCGAGGCGCTCGCGGCTGTGAATTCAGCGGAAAAGCTCGAACCCGAGAATTCGAATTATCACAACCTGAAGGGCCAGATTCTGATTCGCCTGGGACGCGCGAAGGAAGGGCAGGCCGAGCTGCAGAAAGCCACCCAACTGCTGGAAGCAAGCCGCGAGCGCCGCCACAACGAAATGAACGAAGGCCCGTTGCCCCAGCCGGAACTAACCACGGAGCCGAAAGTGCAATGAACGACTTTAGCGAGCGTTCAACCTTTTTGTCATCCCGAGCGAAGCGAGGCCTGCCTGCCGCAGGCAGGGATCTCTCTTCGATTTGTGCGACGGCGCGATCATCCCTGCGATTTCAAGAACGCCGCAACTTCGCGCGCCGAAGGCATCGAAGGCTGCGCTCCCTTGCGCGTCACGGAAATCGCCGCCACAGCCGAGGCATACCGCGCTGCGTCGAGCGGCTTCTTGCCCGAAAGCAAACTCACCGCAAATCCGGCATTGAATGCATCGCCCGCAGCCGTCGAATCCACCGCCTTCACCGCGAACGCCGGAACCATCTGGCGCAAGCCATCGGCGGCTGCAAGAAATACTCCCTGCGAGCCCATCTTGATCACCACGTTCTTCGGCCCGCGCGCGAGCAGCAAATCGGCGCAGCGTGCGGCGGTGGCAGGCGTCACAGGCTCCTGCGCATCCAGACGGCAAAGAATGCGCGTCTCGCTCTCATTCGGCGTGATCCAGGTGATCACTTGCATCAACCCCGGCGGCAATTCACGCGCCGGCGCGGGATCGAGCATCAACGGAATTCCGTGGCGACGCGCGAAGACACCAAGCGTTTCGAGCGTGATCAGCGGGATTTCGAGTTGTGCCAGCAGCATTCCGGCCTTGCGCAAGAGCACCGCGTGCCGCGCGATGTCTTTCGGCAACATCTTGCCGTTCGCACAAGGCACCACCACGATGTTGTTCTGCCCGTCGCTGCCGATATTGATCAACGCGACGCCCGACGAGCCTTTGACGGCTTGCACCGCTTTCACATCCACGCCGGCTTTGCGCAAACCATTCTTCAGTGCCGCGCCAAAAGAATCGTCGCCGACCTTGCCGACCATGCTCACGGGATATCCGAGCCGCGCGACGCCGACTGCTTGATTCGCGCCCTTGCCGCCATTGAAGGTGCTGAAATCGCGGCCAGTGATCGTTTCGCCAGGCAACGGGACGTGATCGGCAGTAGCCACCAGGTCCAGATTGATACTGCCCACCACCACGATCGGTTTCCGCATGCTCGAATACGCCTCCGGCGCTAGCCGCCAAGCCTATCACCGTCTGTCCTCGTGCGGTAATCGGGCGCAAGTATTTCGTCCCGCCGGACAGGTGCCTCCGTTCGTTTAGCGTGATAATCTTTTCGCCGGACTTGCTTCACCCTCGCCCGGGTGGCGGAATGGCATACGCGGGGGACTTAAAATCCCCTGTCCTTTACGGGACGTGTGGGTTCGACCCCCACCCCGGGCACGTCTAAATATGAATCGAAAAAATAGAGTCTATTCGTCAGTGGACGAATGCGTCGCCGATATTCCAGACGGCGCGACGATCATGTTCGGCGGATTTGGCGGCGCCGGATTCCCCAACAATTTAATTCAAGGGCTGGCCCGGCGCGGTGCGCGAAATTTGGGCGTCATCAGCAATAATTGCGGCACCGGCGACGGGGAACTGGGCATTCTTTTCAAGAATCGCCAGATTCGCCATGTGGTGGCGGCGTTTCCCGGGCCGGGGGCTATTTATTTTCAGCAACAATTCGACGCGGGTGAAATTGATCTGGAACTGGTGCCGCAGGGCATCCTGTGCGAACGCATGCGCGCTTTCGGCGCGGGAATTCCGGCGTTTTATTCGCCGGTAGGCGTCGGAACCGACGTCGCCAAGGGCAAAGAAGAGCGCGTGATTCGCGGCAAGCGCTACATTCTGGAGCAAGCGCTGGGCGCCGACTATGCGCTTATCAAGGCGCACCGCGCCGACCGCATGGGCAACCTCGTCTATCGCAAGGCCGGGCGCAATTTCAATCCGATTATGGCCACCGCCGCGAAGACCACGATTGTGGAAGTGGAAGAAGTGGTCGAGACCGGCGAACTCGACCCGGAGACGATCGTCACGCCCTCGATTTTTGTGCACCGCATCGTGGTGGCGAAAGGGCTGCGTTATGTCTAAGCCGCGCCTCACGCGCGAACAAATTGCCGAGCGCGCCGCGCTGGAACTGCCCGACGGCGCGTACGTGAATCTCGGCTGGGGCATTCCCAACCTGATTGCCGCGTACGTTCCCAAAGACATCACGATTTTTTTTCACAGCGAGAATGGAATTCTGGGCATGGGGCCGCGCGCGCCGCAGGGCCAGGAAGATTTTGACCTAGTGGACGCGATGAAGGTGCCAGTAACGCTGGTTCCCGGCGCGGCATATTTTTCGCAGGTGGATGCACACGTGATGACTCGCGGCGGGCATCTGGATATTTGCGTTCTCGGCGGCTTGCAGGTTTCCGAGAAAGGCGATCTGGCGAATTGGCGCGTGCCTGGAGCAAAGGGCGCAGGTGGCATTGGCGGCGCGATGGATATTTCGGTGGGCGCGCAGCGTTTGATCGTTACGATGGAACACACCGCGAAGGATGGGCTGCGCAAGATCGTTAACAAATGCACGTATCCGCTGACGGCGATTGAATGCGTGAACACGATTGTGACGGATCTCGCGGTGATTGACGTCACGCCGGAAGGCTTGGTTCTGCGCGAGGTGGCTCCTGGTTTCACGCCCGAAGAAGTGCAAGCATTGACCGAGCCGAAATTGCGTTACTCCGGCAAAGTACCGGAGATGGCGATCAAGCGTCGCTGAAAGGCTGTCGGCATTACGGCGGCGCGGCGCGCACGTTCCGGTGTATGATTTTCGAAAATGGAAAACGAACAAAACGAACGTAAGAAGACGATCACTTACTGGATCGGCGAGGGCGGCGGATGGCTGTTGCGCCATGTAGTCAGCGGCCTCGCGGCTACCGGCATCACGCCGAACATGTTTACGTTTCTGGGCCTCGCGGTAAATTCCTGGGCGGCCGCGTTTTTCGCGATGGGAAAATTCCACCAGGCTGCGGCGGTACTTTTTCTCGCGGGATTTCTCGATATGGCCGATGGGCAAGTGGCGCGGCGAGTCGGGCGAGTCACTGCTTTTGGGGCGTTTCTCGATTCGACGCTCGACCGCTACTCCGATCTCGCCTTGTACATGGGCCTGGTGGTGCATTACACGCTGATCGGGCGGTCGTTTTACATGGCGCTGGCGGCGGTGGCGATGGCCAGTTCGTTTATGGTGAGCTATTCGCGCGCGCGCGCCGAATCCATCATTCCATCGTGCAAAGTGGGCTTCATGGAAAGGCCCGAGCGCCTGGTGCTCTTGATCATGGGTGGCGTGTTTAATCGAATGGCGCAGGTGTTGTGGGTGATTGCGGCGATCTCAACTCTGACCGTGATTCATCGCGTCGTTTATACATGGCAAGAACTGCGCGCCGGCCGCGCACTGCCGGATGCGAGCGCGACGCAAACCTTCTGAGCTAGGCTGCTTGCAAAATTATGCGCTTTACGGTTTTTGAACTGGATTCTCCCGCAGCGAATTTTCCACTGGTGCCGTGACGATTTCCTGCACGCGTTGTCTTAGCGCATCTACTTCGCCGCGCGGAATGTCCTTCGTTTCGATCATATCGTGTAGATACACGGTGATTTTCTCCGGATAGAGCATCCAATTCCCCGTTTGAAAAAATTGGTAGGAACCAACCATGCTCACGGGGACGATGGGTATTCCGAATTTCTGCGCGAGGCCGAAAATGCCTTTCTTGAATGGCTGCACGTGGCCGTCGCGCGTGCGTGAGCCTTCGGCGAAGGCGATCAGGCTGATTCCTGAGTCGAGTGCGGCCTTGGCGCGCTGCGTCATTATTTCCAGCCCGTCGCGGCTAGGCGCGTCCGGCACTGGAATGTTGCCGAAGCGGCCCATCATCCAGCCGTAAATCGGAAGCTTGAAGTGCGATTCCAATTCGAACCCGCGCAAAAATTGCGGGATCGCGGAATACACCACGAAGGGATCGAAAAGATTGACGTGGTTAGAGATGAAGATGCTGGTACGCGCCGGATCGAAGCCGGGGGAGCGCCGCACTTCGAACCGCGCGCCGGCCAGGCGCAGAATATTGCGAAAGAAAATGCGCTGCGGTAGATCGTTTTTTCTGGGATCAACGAAAATTCCGAGCACGATGAGCAACGTGCAGACGACGGCGAAATGGATTCCACTGACGGCCCAGAGCAATAGCGAACGCACCGTCAGATAAGCTTTCTTCATACGATCGCGTCCATCGCGCCGGGCAGAATTTCGAGCGATTGGCACTGGAGGCGCATGCTCTCGCCGTCCACCATCACGTTCGCCGGCGCCTCAAGGTCGAAATCGATTTTTGTGGCCGCTGCGCGCAAAGCGAGCCGGTGATTAATGTGCGTGCCGGTGAAAAGCCGCGGCAGCGTCCAGATCAACCCCAGCCGGCCAATCGGTCCCCAGCGCACGTATTCGATTGCGCCGTCGCAAGGATCCGCTTTCGGAGCGATCATCATTTTGCCGCCGGTGAATTTGCTGTTGTTGAACGAAAGAAACAGCGTCTTACCGCGATCCCAATCCGTCGCGCCGGCGAGACGGTGCGGAAACGCGAGATGCTCGAGCCGCACCAGGCGCGTGAAGACCGCCAGAATATAACCCAGTTCGCCCCAACGCTTGAACCGGCGGTTGGCGGTAACCGCCACGTCGGCGGGAAACCCGAGCGTTAGCAAATTGTAGAAATAGAGTTCGCCTTGCGTGTGGCGGAGGCGGATCACGTCGCAAGCGCGGCGATTGCCTTTTTGCAGCGCTGCGATCGTGTGTTCGATGCCGTGCGAGGTGAAATCTTTCAGGAATGAGTTTCCGGTGCCCAGCGGCAGGAAGCCGAGCGTGGGGCGTCCTTGATTGAGCGCTTCCGGGAACAGGCCGTTGATTATCTCAAAAGCGGTGCCATCGCCACCGACTGCGAGAAACTGGCGGGCTCCTTCGGTATAGGCCTTGCGTGCGATTTCGGTCGCTTCGCCGGCACGCGTCGTCTGCACAACGGCAAGTTCGATTCCGACACTGCGCACGCGTTCGAGCGTGTCTGGGCAAGCCTTCCGGAACGTCCGCCGCCCGCGGCGGGATTGACGATTGCGAGGAACGCGGGTTTCACTAGAGCGCGAGCCCCCGTACGGACTTGTGGGCACGGGTCACAGCGGCACCACGGAGGAGCGCTCACGCTTCTGGCGAATTTGGTCGGCGAGCTCGTTACGCTTGATTTTCAAGGAGGCGGTGCGAGGGAAGTCGCTCTCCCAAATCAAGTAACCGCTGATGCGCTTGTAATTCAACAGGCGGCGATTGCGCTCGGCTACGTTCGCGGCTGCGGTCTCGTTGATCATCTGGCCGGCGTCGGGATGGAGAACAAGCACTAGCTGCTCTCCCACCATCGTGCGCGCCGGCCAAAGATAATTTGCAGCGAAGACGCAGAATTCCTTAGCCGCAAGGCCTTCGAAATACGTTTCGATATCCTCGGGGTAGATATTTTTGCCCTCTTCGGTGACGATCATGTTTTTCTTGCGCCCGAAAAGTTGCAGGTGGCCCGTCGCGTCTATGCGGCCAAGGTCACCTGTCATCAGCCAGCCGTCCACGATACGTTTCGGCAGTCATCTCGGGATCGTCGAGATATTGCAGACATAACCGTCTTGCTACGCACCGCGACTTCACCGATCCCTTCGGCGTCGGGGCTCAGCGTGCGAATTTCCATTCCGCGAACGGGCGGGCCGACGGTTTCGGGTCGAAACGGCTTTTGATCATTGAGCGTGATCGCGGTGCAGGCTTCGGTGCAGCCGTAGCCGTTGTAGATGGGGATTCCCAGTTCGTGGAAGAAGGCGATGGTCGCGGGCTCGGTGAACGCGCCGCCGACGAGCAGGGCGCGGAGTTCGCCGCCGAAGGCTTGATGGACGTCCTTGAGCAGCGCGCGGCTGAGGCCGAGGCGCGGTCGGCTGTGCGTGAGCGCGCGATTGATGCCGATGAGCGCGTCGAGCATTTTGCGCTTGAATGGCGGCAGAGCTTCGAAGCGCTCGCGAAGGCCGCGCTGGAGATTGGTAAGGATGAGCGGCACGACGGCCATGTAGGTGATTTTGTAGCGCGTGAAGGCGTCGCGGATGAATTCGGGGCGGAGGGTGCGCAGGTGGACGACCGTACCGCCGCCTGTGAACGGCATTATGAAACCGCCCATGAAGTCGATGGCATGGTTGGTCGGGATGATGCTGAGATATCGGGCGCCGGGCCAGAAGGGAAAAATTGGCGCTACGGCCGCGCACTGCTCGAGATAGTTGTCGTGGGTCAGAACGCATCCTTTGGGGCGGCCTCCTGTGCCGGATGAATAGACGATGCATGCCGGATCTTTTCGTTCGCGCGGAACGAACACCGGCGCGCCCGATTCGCGGAAATCTTCCCAGCGTTTTGCGCCGGCGAGATCGGCACTGGGAGGCGCTTCAGTCACCAGGACCATGCGTGTGGCAAGATTCTTGAACCCGGCGGCTTGCATGATTCCGCGCCAGAGATGGTATTCGATCACCAGGAATTCGGCGCGCGAGTGTGCGAGAAGCTTCAGTTGCTCCGCGGGTGTGAGTTTGTAATCGAGCGGCACCAGAACGCCGCCACCGAAAAAAATCACGTACGCTGAAATCAGCCATTTCGACTGGTTGGTCATGATGATTGCGGCGGGCGTGCCATTCTGAAGGCCCGCGGATTGCAGAGCGCGAGCCAGGGGCAGCGCCGTTTCCGTGAATTGGAGGTACGTCAAGCGCGCGTTCTCGCGTTCGCGATCGGCTTCAATCAGGCAGATTTCGTCAGGCCAGCGATCCAGCGCCGCGCTGAGTGCTGCGCCCAAAGAATTGTATTGGCGGAGGTCCAGCATTACAGGCGAGATTGAATCCGCTCGGCGAGAGTTCGGAAGTCGCTTACACCCTGGAGTTCGTAGTCGGGGAGCTCGATATGGAAATGTTGTTCGATGCGCGTCAAGAGATCGAGCGCCTGCAGGCTATTGATCCCGAGCTTCTTGAAAAAATCGTCGTCGGGAGCCAGCTGTTCCTTTGGGACTTTGAAATGGTCCGCAGCCAGGCGCAGGACTTCATCGGTTGTGTTTTGGAGCGTGTTCATTCTTTTCTATCTTGCCACAATTTCGGCGAGTTCGGATTACGGCCTTACGCGGCTTTGGTCCGGCGTCGCGGTTGAATACGCTCAATTTCTTTAGCCAAGCGGCGACGCGCGTCGCGTACTTCGAACGACGTCTGCAAATTCATCCAGAAATCTTCCGTGGTGCCAAAAAATCGCGCTAGACGTATCGCGGTGTCGGCGGTGATTCCCCGTTTTTCGAGCACGATGTCATTGATACGTGGTGCGGGAACGTGCAGGTTCTTCGCAAGTTCGTACGAAGACATTTGAAGCGGCTTCAGGAATTCCTCGCGCAGAATCTCCCCGGGATGCTTGTTCCACGCGACGACACGGCTTCGCTTTGTTTTTGCAGTTCTCATAGGCCCCCTATGGAAGATAGGGCAGTATATCGTCACCGTCGACAAACTTGCGCAGGCCGGCGTCTACCGCGGGACGCGTGAACAGCTCGCAGAAAATGTCGATTTCGCGGCGGAACTCTTCGTAGGGAATCGGCTTGATGAATTTCTTTGCGGCGATGGCGGTATCGCGATCGAATTTCTTCAGCTGCGCTGCGGTGGCGCGGGCGACGCGCAGGGCGTCGCCTTCCGCGACGACTTGGCTCACCAGTCCAACGGCTTGCGCCTTGGTTGCATTGATACTGCGTCCTGTGAGCAGCAGGTCGCGCACAACCGCGTTGCCGAGATCGCGTTTGAGCCGGGGAATGCCGCCGAAGCCGGGAATGAGGCCGAGGCGCAGCTCCGGAAAGCAAAAGCGCGTCATCTTGTCGGCGACGATCAGGTCGCACACCAGCGCCAGTTCAAATCCGCCGCCGAATGTGACCCCGTGAACCGCGGCAATGGTTGTGAGCGGCGCTTCGTCGAGCGCGTTCATTACCGCGTGGATGCGTTCGAGAAAATCGTGCAAGCCCGCGAGCTTCTCGGCCTCGCGAAGAGACTGCCCCACTTGATATAGCTCGCGAAGATCGGCTCCGGCGCAAAACCCTTCCGTTCGCGCGCTGGAAATGATCAATGCATGCGCATCTTGTTGCAGCGCCGGAAGTGCAGCGACGAACTCTTCCAGTTCCGCTAAAGTGGCCCGGCCGATTTCGTTGCACGGCGCGCGATTGAGCGTCAGTTCAATCGCGCCATCGAGCACCTGCCACGAAAGTGTCTTGTCCTGGAAGTTTTTCACGATGACTTCTTCTGATAGAGCGTCTCTATCTCACTCGCAAATCGCGCGGTGATCGTGTCGCGTTTCAGCTTGCCCATCGTCGTGAGCAAGCCGCCCTCGATGGTGAATGGCTCCGGCACGATATGAAACGCGCGAATTTGTTTGTAATGCGGCTGGCCGGAATTAACGTTTTCGATCGCGGCTCGAATGCGCGCGTCGGTGAGGCCGTTCGAGCCGGTGGCCGTCACGAGCGCCGCGAGAAAACTGCGCTGATTGCCGATTAGCACCACTTGCTGCGCTTCGGGCAAAAGCCGCGCCAGCGTTTCCTCGAGCGGCTCGGGCGCAATGTTGTGCCCGGAGTTCAGAATGATCAGATTCTTGATGCGCCCGGTGATGCGCCAGTTTCCCTTTTCGTCGGCGTCGCCCTGATCGCCAGTGTGGAACCAACCGCCTTCGAGCGCCTTCGCGGTTTCCTCCGGACGCTGCCAGTAACCAGCAAAAATATTCGGACCGCGCACGAGAATTTCGCCGCTATCGGCGCGCATCATTTCTACTCCGGGCATCGGCGAGCCGACGCGCCCCGGTTCGACCGCGCGCGGATCGTCCGCGGTGCAGATGGCGGTGGTCTCCGTGAGTCCATAAGCTTGCAACACGGAAATGCCGATCATCATGAAGAAAAGCTGGGTTTCGATGGAAAGCGGCGCGGAACCGCAAATCAAGGCTTTCAGATTCGGTCCGATGCTTTTGCGGATCGCAGGAAACATCAACGAATTTGCGAGGCCGAGCCAAAAGGAATCGCCAAACGCGCTCTTTTTATTGTAGCGACGCATGAACGCCCGCTGCGCTCGTGGAAAAATTGCGTTCGCCAAACCGCCGCGCTCTTTCACGGATTCCTGGATCCTCGCGCGCACGCGCTCGAGCAGAGTAGGGACATTCAGGAAATATTCAGGTGAAGCCAGCTTCAATTCGTCGGAAAGTTTGCTGAGATCGGTGGAAAGTGTCAGCAAGCTATTGCGCGAGAGCACCGTCAGGAGCACGATCCACGATGCGGCAAAGCAAAATGGCGTGTACTGAAATACCTGCTCGCGCTCGGTGCGCGCCCCCATCAGCAGGTCGAGGCGGCCGTTCGTGCAGCCCAGCATGAAAGTGATGTTGGCGGCTGTGAGCACCACGCCCTTCGGCTCGCCGGAAGTCCCGGAGGTGTAAAAGATAGTCACCGGCTCGGCGTCGTCCGCGTGGCGGGGCGGCGCGGGCGTCGGTGCCTTCGCATCGTCCACGAACACGCTTTCCAGCAACGAAATGTGCGGCGCCTGGGGCCACAACTTTTTGATTTCGGCGGCGAGCGCGGCATCGTGGCAGAAAATGCGCGACGGCGTCGAATCTTTCATCATGCTGACGAGTTCCGTCACTGCCTGCCGCGCGTAGAGCGGCACGACGATCACGCCTTCGGCCATCAGCGCCAGATCGAGCGCGATCCAGCGAATGCTATTGGGTGCGAGCAGCACGCAACGTTCGCCCTTCTGCGTTCCGCGCGCGGCCAGAAATTGCCGGGCCTGCTGGATCACGGCTAGCAACTCGCTGCCCGTCACGGCCACAAATTTGTCGTCGCGAATTTCTTGCACTGCCGGCGCGGCGCTGGCGCGCCGCAGGCGATCGAAGATTTGCTCGAGAAACGTCATCCCGCCAGCACTCCGCTGTATGCTTCGAGTAATTTCACGAGCGTGGGGCTGAGCGGCGGAAGATATTCCTCCCAGCTCAACACACCGGTACGCACCGGAAATTGCGGGTAGCGGCGCGCCACTTGCTCTTCGAAATATGTGCCCATGCGCGCCATCAACTGCAGGTTGCGCGCGACCGTTTGGCCCATAGCATCGCGAATTTCTTCGGATTGTTCGTCGAGGGCGCGGAGTGCCGCGACGATCTTGTCCGCCAGGCCAGGTTCGTCGACGCTCATGAGCAGATGTTCGTGGCCGCGCTCGCGCATGAGGTTGCGAATGCGCTCGTCCATGGTGACGCCCGCGGACGGTACGCCCGCCGGCATGGACGTGACGATCGCGTGATAGCGCGAAGAAAGCACGCGATCTGCGGCGCGCAGAATGCTCACCAGCTCGTACATATTGAATTGATCGGATGCGAACACGGGAGCGCCGCCTAGTTTTTCCGCCACTCGCTCGCAGGCATCACGGTCCAGCATTTCCATCGCGATCAAAACGGGGAACACCTTGCGCGACGACCGGTAATTCCCGACGCCCGCGGCCATCTCCCCAAGATATTTCTCGTAAGCGTTGTCCACTTGCGCGCCGGAGCGATGAAAATAAATCGTGCGGTAGTAGCTTTTCTTGTACGCGCCGGCAACGGAGTGCGCCACCCACTTCGCGAGCGACGCTTTCACCGGCCACCAGAATGGATTGATCGGGCACACGGCGAGAACGGGCGTAACGCCGTCCCAACCCGCATCGCGCAGCGCCTTGCGGCCATATTCCTGGCCGAGCGGCTCGAAAGTCCAGGCTGTGTCGGTTCCCAGTTCCGTGGGCACGCCGAGCTTGCCGAGAACTGCCTGCGATTCCACATTGCGCGTGATCACCAGTGAATCGCGGCAATAGCGGCTGCACATTTTTTGCAGCATGGGATCCATTTGTCCCGCTTCGGCGCCGTAGGCCACGCTCAATTTATTTTGCGCCGAGGCAATTCCCAGCGCGCCGATCATCATGGTGGTGAGCGCGTTCGCGAATTTGCTTTTGAACATCGAGCCTTCGCAGGCCACCACACCGTCGTTGCGGCGAACTTCGGAATGCAGGAACGGAGGAAACACGTCGGGAAGGTGAACCTGCCGCGCGTCGCCAAAATAACGGCGCGTGAGATTGAAGTCTTGGGACATCACGCTGAGAGCCAGATTCTCCTCGCCGAGGATTCGCCGCACTTGGCGCATCATTTCTTCCACGCGGACATCCGAGCCGGTGTTGCGCGTGCCGTTGTATCCGGCGAAAAGTAGCTTCAGTTTTGTTCCGGGTTTCCAGGCTTCGCCCGCGCCGAGCATCCACTCGAACTTGTTCAGTTCGATCAGGCCGCTGACCCAGGTTTCGAGTAGCAGGTCGGTCATGGTCGAGGATCCTCGGATGTGCCGGCGACTGATCCAGCGCTTGTGTTCGTGCCGCCGCTCGCGGCTGCCGCATTTACCGACGCGCCGGAAGGCCACTCGCGATATTTGTAAACGAAGTGATTTTCGCGGCTGAAGCGCAGCAGCGGAAGGCTGTACTGCGAAAAAGGCGCGGGATGCCGGCCGATTTCTTCCACCACGCGAGTATTATCGAACACGGTGTTCCACACGAGATACGGCAGAAAGACTTTCAGCAACGTCGCGAGCCCGCCGAGTTTTCCCGCGCGCCCGGCCAGCGCGTTCACCATCTTTGAGGTGGATTTTTCGAAGCTGGGGACAAACATCGGCCCGCGCTTGCCCTGCGCTTTCGCAAGCGAATCGGTCAATTCGACAAAAGTCTCCGACTCGCGGCCCGAGGACAAATGATAAATGTCGTGCTGCGGCTTATCTTTCTGGTGCAGCGTCGCCACAGCGTCGGCGACAAAGTCCACCGGCACAATATCAATGCGGTCTTCCGGACGGAAGGGCAGTACCGGCAGGCCCGCCAGAAATACGAACGCCCGGACCATGTCGAACTGGTTCGTCTCCGGGCGGCGGCTATCGCCCAGAACGATGCTTGGGCGGAAAATCGTGCGCGGGACGTCGGGAAGGAGCTGGCGCACCATGTGCTCGCAGAATTTTTTCGTGCGCGCGTAAGGGTCGTAGTCGGAGCGGTTCCAATCAATCGCGGTGTCTTCCTGCACCACTTCGTTCGAGCGCTGTCCGGCGACGGCCACGGTGCTGACGTGGCTGAAGCGACGCAGGCCGTGCTGATCGTGCGCGCGCATGGCCAACTGAATCACTTCCAGAGTGCCGCGCAAATTTACATTCAGGCAGCTTTTCTCCGACTTGCGATTCAGCGACGCCGCGCAATGAATGATCGAGTCGGTGGTGCGCACCATCCGCGCATAGTCGTCATCCGCAAGTCCGAATTGCGCCTCGGTGAGATCGCCGCGAAAAATATGGATGCGCGAATTCAAAAACTCTTCAAAGCGCGGAAAATCCAGATGCAATTGCAGCGAGCGCCACAGACGCTCGTGCGCCTCTTGCTCGTCGCGCGCGCGCACCAGCAGGTTCAGCGGATCGGTGTGACCCGTGAGCAAATTCGACGCGATATGGGCACCGATATATCCGGTGGACCCGGTCAGGAGGATGGCCACAGTGATTGAATGTCAGGACGCTGCCGCCGGAGCTGCGCCGGCCGCTTCCGCGGCGCCGGTTCCCGCGCGCGTTTCCAGCGGCACGGAACGCCGGGGACGAGCCTCCGGTTGACGCCCTTCGATGAGAGGATAACACCACTTGCGCAGAGCCGGAATGTGCACGTTGATCCAGTAATCCCACCAGTCGAGAGCGCGAGCGTCGTAAGCGAAATCGGCGCGCTCCGCGGAGGGCAGCGCGGCGCTGAGCCTTTCCATGTTGGCCGCTTCGAAAACGTGGTCGTTGTGCAGAATGAACGGCTCGAAAAGCGAAATCAGCTTGATCACTTTTTCGAGTTCGCGCTGCTGGCGCGCGAGCGGCGGTTTCGATGAGAACGGCTCCATCGTGCGATTGATCGCTTCGACGATCGTTTTCTGCGCGGGCGCTGAAAACGCTTTGTAGCGGGTCTTCGAAACCGGGATGGCGTCGAATTTCAAGCGCAGGCGCTGCTGGATGTCTGGCTGCGCACGATAAAATTTGCGGTGGCCCAGGCCGGTGAGTTCAATGGACCGGCGCATATTGCAGGCGTTGGCGACGGAGGTGGCAAGTTGATAGACGCGTTCGTGGCGGCGCGCCACCAGCGCGGCGGAAATCAGCGTCATGCCGCGGCACACCAGGTCTACGGGGATCAAGTCCAGGCACTTGGTTTCGTTGGTGGGCAGCTGGCGGAAAAATGTTCCGAGCAAATAGGAAAGTGACGCGGACGTATTGATGCCCTCGTTCCAACCGAGGAACGGCTTTTCCAGGGACGATTCCACGATCGCGGGACGCACTACGGCGATGGCTGCATTGGGATTTGCGTCTAGAAAATCGCGGATGAGCGATTCGGAGAGGCTCTTTGTGAACGTGTACGTATTTGGCCAGCCCAGCTCCATCGCGCGCCGCGAGGCGGCGTCGGTGAGCGTCTGGCGCAGCCAGCGCACGCGGTTCTTGCGGATTTGATTTTCCAGCGCGGCGCCTTGCAGGTCTTTCGCCGCGTGTTCTTTTTTGCGCGCGGCGCGGGTCAGCTCTTCAGTAATTTCCGCGGATTCCGCGCGCGCTTCCGTCTCGCGCACGAAATTCTCGAGCGATTGCCATTCCTGCACCGCGTCGTAATCCTTGATTCCGCGCGGTGTGTAATTCGCAGGCAGCTCTTCGAGCACGCGGCCATCGCGCTGGCCGACGACGTAGCAGGTGGAAAGATGCAGCAGCGAAGCGTGCTCGCACTCGCGCAGGAAATCGAGCACGTAGGCGGTGGCGCGTACGTTCGTCGCGAGGGCATCGCGCAGGTCGGGATTGAAGTCCGTCAGCCCGGAGCTATTGACGATTACGTCGAGCGAACACGCCAGGCGCTTTTTGGCTTCGGCGGAAAGGCCGAGGCCCGCCTGGCTGACGTCGCCGTCAACCACTTCGATTCGCTCGCGCAAAAATTCCGCGAAACGGTCGCCGTGGCGCTCCGCCAGCCGCTCGAATACAGGCGATTCTTCGATCACGCGCTGCAGCCGCTGCAGAGAAGTGGCCGCGCGGTTGTGCCGCACCAGCAGGAAGATGCGCCCGATATCCGGGAGATCCGTCAGCAGACTTGCGAGCCAGACTTTGCCGATGAAGCCGGTGGCGCCGATCAGTAGAATATTTTTGCCGCGCAAAGTTTCGCGGACGGATAGCGGCGCGCGGCCGTTGGGCGATTCAAAGTGCACCACTGGAACGTAGGAGTTCGGCTTGGGCCGTCCGGCGGTCTGGATCGCGTCGTCCAGCACTTCCGGATTTTTCTCGAAGCCAAGCACTTGGATCAATTTTTCGCGCGAAAGACGGCCGTCCGGTTGGCCTCCGGTGAACCGCGCGAATGCGCCGCGCGGACGGATCACCGGCGCGAGCAGCCGGCCCGTCGCGATTCCCTCGCGAAAATCGAGCCGGTTGGAAATGAAGCGCGCAACGCCCAGATGCTTCGCGAGCGGGCGCATGATGTGGTCAAGTCCCTGGCTCACCAGAATGATTTCGCCGCCTCCCGCCACGGCTTCATTCAGCTTGGCGATGCCGCGCTCCTTCAATCGCGGCTTCAGAAAATATTCGAAGAATTCCTCGCCGAGCAGGTCGAGGCGATCGCGGCTTACTCCGCGCAACACTGTGTGAAGAAGGCGCGTGGCGAAGACGCGATCGGTGACGTAGAGAAACGGCCGCGCGATCGCAAGAGTGGCCATGGCGCCGCGGCGCGTCCAGCGCTGTAGGAAGCTCTGCGAATTCCACGCGAAGAAGCCGACCGGGCGGACGGCGGTGAGGTTCAGCAGGCTGCCTTCCACCCGCCAGAAGACGGGCTCGCGCGCGGGCACGGATGCGTCTCGTTCGCGCTCCGCAATTTTCGGAATTTGGACGTTTGAATTCGACTGCGACATCGTCAGGTGATTTGTTGCGTGTGCTTACCGAAAGACAGAAATTATCACGCTATTCCGCGGCAATCAAGCGATGGACTCCCGGAGCTAGGGTCGGTTTCTGTCGCGCGGGTTGATCGAGGCCCCGCCGCACTAGAGCCCGAGCGCATCCATTCTTGGCTTTTCGTACTTGTCATCTTCGCCGGGGTAGCGAAGGACAGCGTCGAACTTCCCGGTCTCCTTTGCCAGGGCCCAAACCAAGCTCTCCCCCGCAGGCAGGATCTGAGGAGCGCGTTGGAATACCGGATCTTCGTATGCGCGACTGGCATCGATCCACTCCCAACCTGCCTGGTCGAAGGCATCCAGCACTGCGGGAAGAAATAGTGCGTTCATAAACGAGTAGTGAAGAAGGAGCGTGTGAGAAATCTCTCGTCCTAATACATCAACCGAGAGCTTACGGTAAAAGGCGGCGCGGTCTAGCAAGTGCGCTATCAGATAGTCACGATATGGGTCGAAATTCGCCTTTGGTTCTTTTTCCATCTTCTCCCGGATGCGCTGATCCACATACCAGTCCGAGCCATCGATGGTTACATGTCCCACATTATACTGGCGTTCTTTCAAGAGGCTTCGGAAGTGGTCGCGTTTTTCAACCGTGTCACCCTCCTTCAAGAACGGGTAACGAAACAACCGTGTCCGCTGTCGGTAGGGAGCGATAATCGGTTCGTTGCGAAGAAAATCCGCCGCGAATTCGCTGTACGAGACCTCTGGGTCCGTGAACATGAGATGGGAGTAGGAATGATTGCAGATGAGGTGACCAGCATCGTCCCACTCCGCGACCAAGCCTTTCGCTTCAGGCTGGTCAACTCGCTTGCCGCAGACGAACAGAGCGGCGTTAAGTTTGCGTGCTTGGAGTGCGCCGAGTATGCGCTTGTTGGCCTCCTGCCATGCCATGCGGCTCTCGAAATAAGCATTTGGGTCGTCCATCGTGAGCGCAACCTGCGGGCGGTTCTTTAGAGGAAGCACTGTCGCAGGATTCGCTCGTGTTCCGGAAGAAAACGGGAAGGCTTCTAGTAAACTCGCGGCCGCCGACTGCTGCACTAAACGAAGAAAGGCGCGACGCTCCATCAATTCATCATAGCCTTTCGCCACGGGGATGGAACTCGCGGCATTTGCGCGCAGCGCTCACAGAGTAACTGGACGCGAGTTATTCTTCGGGCTTCGTGTAGTTGAACTGGAAGCTATCGCCGGCGGGGCCTGCCACGCCGCGCGTATTGTAATCGAGCATGTATTTCAGGTGCGCGGGGTCTTCGGGATAGGCGATGCCGTCGGGATACGGGTAGGGCACCGAGGTATGGAAGGGCAGCGGCGCGACGGTATCGCCGTGCGCGGCGTAAAAATCCATGTCCTTGGCGAAACCGTCGGCGTAAAAGAAATAATCGCGCGTCCAGCCGTCGGGAATGTCCGGCAGATGCGTCGAATCGAAATCCACGGCGACTTCATCGCCGGAGCCGAAGATGACGAACTTTTCGTCCGTCTTGCGCACCAGATCGGTGACGTCGCCATAGCGCGTGTAATTTCCAATTTGCCGCGAGTACGGCCCGGTGGCGCTGACTTCCTCGTACACATAGCTCAAATCATTTTTGGGATTGCCTTCGACGACCCGCGGGTAGCCGCGGAAATGGAGGTCTGCGCCGGCGAGCGGAACTTCGGTGAGCTTGTACGGTACGTCCTCGGGCGAATTGTCCACGCGGATGCGGTCCCAATAAATTCGCAGGTTCGTGACGATGCGGATCGAGCGCGTCCCCGGCGGCAATTTTCCGGTAAGGTCGGCGACCATGGTGCGCGAAAGCCCGGCGGGGAAGCCCATATCGTCCACCACGCGCACCCATTTGCCGGAATCATCGAGCGCTTCGACGTACGGCGGCACCGGAGTGATTCCCGCCTGCCACGCTGCGTACATCGAACTGGCGCTGAAATAATCGGTGAAGCCATCGAGCAGCAGACGCAGCGGCTTCGAAGCATCCCAGTCGCCGAGATCCAATTCGATCCAATGCATCGCGGCAAATCCGGCGTAAGGCGCGAGCGGGAAATCGGTCACGTATTTGTGATCGGCCTCGCGGAGGAGCGGCAGTAAATCGTGGCTGTGTTCGTCCCACACGCCCGCGGGCAGATGCGCTTCGCGGCTCGCGATTACCTTGAATTTTGGAAATGGGGGCTCGCTTGCGAAGCGCTCGTTGGGATATACCTCGACGTCTATTGGATGGTCCACGGCGATCAACCGCGTCTGGTCGAGATAATCGAGCTCTTCCATCGGCTCGAGCATGCGGAAATGAATTTTGCCTTCCTGCGGCTGCACCAGAGAGCCGGTCACTTTCAGATATTCGTCCGGATCGGGGATATTGCGCTGATTGGGGCCGGTCCAGTGCCCGACGATGCCGGGGCCGATCATGTCCGCGAGAAATTCGAACTTATCGCCGTTCCAGACGAAGACGATCGGGCACGAACTGCCACGGCGGTCAATTTCCGTGATGGTTTCGTCCTTGTACGCAGGAATTTGCATTTCGTCTTGCAGGACGCCGGTGGGCCATAGCAGCCGAATGACGTCCGCGCCGCGTTCGGCACCCAGGCCTGCGACAATCGAAGTTGGTCCCTGTCCGAGGTAACCGGATGCGCCAGCGACTTCCCACTTCTGGCGCAGGGCGCCAGCGTAAAGATCCACTTTCGTGCCGATGCCGGATTTATTGTCGTTCTCGCCCTTGAATCCGATGCGTATCCAATTGAAGCGATTGCCGCCTTCATTTTTCAGAAGCACCGGCGGCGCGTTATTCTGCGTGATCAGCAAATCCGGCGCGCCGTCGCCATTGAAATCGAAGGCAAGCACGCCGCGCGGATTGTGCAGCACAATTTTGTCGAGGCCAGTGGCTGCTGTGACGTCGCGAAAGCCGGCCGGGCCCTCATTGCGCAGCAGCACGATGTGCCCTTCGCCGTTAAACGTTTCGCCCACGGCGACTAAATCCATCCAGCCGTCGTTATCGTAATCAACCGCCGCGACACCCCACGCGCGCATCCATTCCAGGTCCGGCAGCGCGACGCGCTCGAATGATTTCCCTTCGACGTTGCGCCACAGGCTCAGCCCCGGCGCGCCCCAGTGCGTGAACGCGAGGTCCATCCAGCCGTCCTTATCGAAATCGAGGGCAACGACGCCCGCGGTGGGCGCCGGCATGTCGCTCGACCACGGCGTCGTGGCGCGAAATGCGCCTTCGCGCGGATTCAAGTACACCGTGGGAGATTTTCGCCAGCCAGTCACGACGAAATCAATCGCGCGGTCGTTGTTGATGTCGCTGCCGATCGCGCTCACCGAGGGTCCGCTGCCCGCGAGCGCCGTCTGGCTGGTCCACTCAGTGAAGGTTCCGTTGCCATTGTTGCGCCAAAGAACGTTGCCGGGCGCCGTGGCGTCGCTCGGAAAAGCGAAAGCCTGGGCGGAATTTTCGAGCGGGAAAGCGTTGAAGCGTGTGACGTAGAGATCGAGGTCGCCATCGTGATCGTAATCAATAAACGTAACACCCAATGCCAGCACGTTCGATTGCGGATCGGTCTTCAGGCCCGCCGCTTCGGTTACGTCTTTGAACGTTCCGTTACCCTCGTTGTGAAAAAGCAGCACGCCGCCATTGATCGTGATGGCGAGGTCTGGTTTGCCGTCGTTGTCATAATCTCCGACGGCACAGCCCATCGCCGGGCCATGAATTTCCAGCTTCGCCTCGTGCGTGACATTCACAAATTTGCCGTAACCGATGTTCCTGTACAGCCCGGCGTTTCCGCGGCCGTCAGCGTCCACCAGAAAAATGTCCGGCTTGCCGTCGCCGTTGTAATCAATGATGCAGGCGCCGCTGCCAAGGAATCGCTCGAGCGCATTCGCAGGGTTATCCGCGGTAAATTTTGTTGCGCTAATTTTTTGCGTGGAGCGCCGAGCTCCCGCTGTCGTCGTGTCGAGTTTTGCAGGCAGCGGCGGGCCGGCTACGCGCGGCGCGAACGCGGGCAAATTCGCGGCCAGCGTCACGTTGACGAAATGCACAGGCACGGCCGGCGGCACCGGTTCGGGCGCGGGCTGCATGATCTCCGCGAGCGAATATTTCCCCTGCTCGCCATAGATGAAACTGACCGGCTTGCCCAGCTTCAGCGACGTCATGTGCTGGAAGCGGTCGAAGTGTTCCTTGGCTTGCGCGGTTTTGCTGGTGCGCTGCAACGCTTGCGCCAGGCCAAATTCGGCGGAAACCTGGAAGGGATTCAGTTCCAACGCGCGCTCGAATGCGGGAATGGCTTTGTCATATTGCTGCTGCTGGGAATAGACGAAGCCGATGAAATACTGCGTGTCCGCGTCGTAGGAATCGAGCGTCGCAACCTTCACAAAATCCGTGATGGCCGCATCCGCGTTTCCCGTGGCTTTCTCGAGAAGGCCCAGGTTGAACCAGGCGTGCGGATCGCGCGGGTTGCGTTGCGCGGCTTTTTCCAGAATCTGGCGCGCTTCATCGAAGCGCTGCATATTCAGCAGCGCGATGCCGGTGTTGAGGCAGCCAACGTCGCTCTGTGGATCGAGGATGCAGGCGCGCTGGAATTTGCCGAGAGCTTGTTCGAACTGCTGGCGGTTCATCAGCGCGACGCCGAAATTATTTTCACGGATGATTTCAGCGCGCGGATCGGCCTTTTCCTCGTCGGTGGCTGCTTCGGGTTTTTTCGCGGCGGATGCGCGGGAATGGGTGCGCTGTTGCGCATGTGGCTCGGACGGCTGCGCCTGCTGATTTTGCGGATACTCTTGCGGTGGCCGGCTGGCTCCCGTGAGTGCGCATGCAAAGATACCGGCGAAGAGCGCGGCACGCGCGATACGGTTCATCCCAGCCTCATCCAGACATGCGGGGTATTCTACCGTTTCACGAGCGGCTTGGCAGCAATGCTGCCTTCTTTTTCTTTCACGGTGATGATCTGGTCGGCGGCAACGTTTTTCAGATTATCCACTTGGCCGCTGGGCCAGTGGATTTCGATCGCGTCGGCCTGGGTATGCGAGCCGAGCCCAAAAGTCAGGATCAATTCGCTGGAAGAAAGGTAGCTCGATCCACTGCGCAGCATCTTCGATTGCGTGTCGCTGCCGGCCGTCAAGCGCACGGTCGAGCCGATGCCGTCGCGATTCGATTTCGTACCAATCAACTTAATGCGCAGGCTGTGATTCGTCGCGCCGGTATTGCGGAAGAGCACCGCGGGGCCGTTGTTCGTGGCAACTAGCAGATCGAGCGCCCCATCGTTATTGATATCGCCGTAGGCGGCCCCACGCGCAACGCGGGGCGCCGCAAAAGCCGCTCCCACCGATTGCGTCACCTCGCTAAATTTGCCGTTGCCCAGATTGCGGAAGAGGTGCGGCGGCTCGGCAAATCGCACGCGCGGCTGCACGCGCTCGATCGCGTCCTCGATATGCCCGTTCGCGACGTACAAGTCGAGCCAGCCGTCCAGATCGTAATCGAAGAAGAAGCAGCCGAAACCCAGCGTGAGCAGGGAATCATGGCCCACTTCCGATTGCGGCGCTTCGTCCACGAACAAGCCGTTGCGCTCGTTGTGATACAGCGAAATCATTTGATTCGAGAAATTCGAAATCACGACGCTGGGATATCCCGAGCGGTCGTAATCAGCGGCGTCCACGCCCATGCCGGCGCGCGCGATGCCGTCTTCGCTATAACCGATTCCCGCGGAAACGCCTTTCTCGGTGAACGTTCCGTTGCCATTATTGATGTAAAGCTTGTTCGGCTGCGTGTCGTTGCTGATCAAAATATCCGGCCAGCCGTCTTGATTCGCGTCGAGAATCGCAACGCCCAGGCTTTTCGAGGTGGGATCGTACAGTCCGGCTTTTTGTCGTAACGTCTTCGAACGTGCCGTCGCCGCGATTGTGCCACAGGCGCACCGACGTGCCTTTATACGCCTCGGGCGTGCAATACGATTTCGTTTTTCCGTCGAGCGCGCAGTAGATGTCCGTTTCAGGCGACCATTGCACGTAATTCGCGACCACCAGATCGAGCTTGCCGTCGCGGTCGTAGTCCACCCACGCAGCGCTGGTGCTGAATTCGTTCGGACCTTCCAGGCCCGCGCGCTTGGTGACGTCCGTAAACGTGCCGTTGCCATTGTTGTGGAATAAATGGCTCTGGCCGATCGTCGTGATGAAGATGTCGTCGAAGCCGTCGTTGTCGTAATCGCCGACGGCCACGCCCAAGCCGTACATTTCCACGTCCAGCCCGGCTTTTTTCGTCACGTCGGTAAAAGTGCCGTCGTGATTATTGTGATACAGCGCCATCGTGGAATGTTTGCGCACGTGGCCTGGCCAATCCATTCCGTTGACGATCAAAATGTCCTGCCAGCCATCGTTATCGTAATCAATGAACGCGACGCCCGGTCCCATCGTCTCCGGCAGCCACTTTTTGCCGAACGCGCCGTTGTAGTGAACGAAATGAATTCCTGCGGCGCGCGTTACGTCCTCGAAATGCACTCCGCCGGCCGTACTGGTTGTCTGCAAAGGTGCGTTAGACGACGTTCTCGCAGCGCCGATGGAGCCAAGCGCCATGGTCGCGGCGGCAGCGCACACGACGATCATCCAGATGCGATGGAAGCGGAAGTTCATCAATCGGATTCCTTAGCGCGATGTGGCAGCGCGGCGTATTTCGGGGCAACGCCACGCGGCGCGCGCGCCATGCTTTGCCGTTAAGAAAGTCTCGGAAACGTGCTCGTGGATGGGCTGCCGTTCATTATTGTCATCAGGATGCGTGCGCACGTATGGTCCGACGAGCGCTTGCGCGGATTCATCGGCTTTGAAACGCAGATAGCGCTTCTGAAATTCCGCGGCGGTTTCCGGCTTGCCCAAGCCCGTGTACGTGAGCATCAAATTGTAATTCGCTTCGAGATCTTCCGGGTCAATGGCAATCGTCGCATTGAACTGCTGCAGCGCGTCGTCGTAGCGCCGCTGCAGAAAATAAATGCGGCCCAAATCGTCGTGCACGACGCGGTCGCGTGGATATTGCGCCAGCACTGTGCGCAGATGCTGGGCGGCTTCGTCGTAATGCCCCTGCTGCCGTAACACTTTCGCGTAGAAGAAATTCGCGCGCGCGAGTTCCGGCTTGAGCTCCAGTGCCTTTTCCAGCACTTGCTGCGCTGCCGGCAAATTTCCTTCCTGCAAACGCACGCGCCCGATGTTCGTCCAGCCGTCGAAATTCGCCGGCGCCATCTGCGTGATTTTTTCGAACGCACCCGCCGCGCCGGAAAGATCGCCTTGCAGGAAAAGCCCGATGCCGTAATCGTTCCAGCGCGTCCAATCGTCGGGATTGAGCACCACTTTCGGCGCGGGCTGCGGCGCGTTGGCGGCCAGCACGTTCAAATCCGCGGTGTCTTCCGCCATCACGACGATCGGCAAGTTCGGAATGCCCTGGCTGCCGCCGGGAATCTTCGAAGGGTCGCCGGTGAAGGAATAATGCTGATCGTCATAGTTGGGCGCAACCGCGCCATCCTTCTGATGCGGGTCCAGCGCGCCGGCGAACGCAAACTGCGTGTTGTACCACGTGAATTTTCGGTAGTTCACTTTCGCTTGCAGATGGATTTTGTCTCCGGCGTTTGGCGGAACCTGCAGGCGGTAGTGAATCGTATCGGCCGCGCCGGGGGGAATCAGCCTCGCGTAGACCGTGGATCGCGTGGACCAGGCATTGCGCTTATTGATCGGATTGCCGTGTGCGTCAATCTGCAGCGAACGGTAAAAATGCGCGCTGGGATCCACCGGGCCTTTGCCGTCGTCCTCCACGCCGCCACTCTGAAATAGCACCTGGCCCTTATCGCCGGTTGCGGTCAGCTCCACCCAGCAATCGAACGCGTCCACCGTGCCGCCGGGGAAGAAATGGCCAAGCTTGCGCGTGCGCACCACCACATCCACGCGATAAATGCCGCCACGCCGCACTCCTGCGCCAGTGCGATTTAGTGGGGCGGTGAGCAGCGCAATCGGAGTCGCCGCATCGGGCGAGGTGTTGAGGGGAATCGAGGATTCTGCTTCCTCGCCAACCGCGAAGGTCGTTTGCAGTCCGGGCATGGACGGCGGCGCAACCGCGGTACCCGCGCCGGCCGCTGCGCCTTCGGCGGTGCCGGTTTCCTTTGCTTTGGTTTCTGGTGAAATCGCGAAGATATCCACGCTCACTGCGCCCTTCGTCAGGAAATCGTCGGTGGCCTTCAGTTGCGCTTCATCGTGATTTGCCGTGGGCAATGCCGTATTCGCGGCAGGGAAGCGATGCGAATGGATAAATCCCGCGATGTTACCGGCGTCGGTGGATTTGGTCGCCGGCATGTGGCAATCGGCGCACATCTGGCCCTTCGCCGGATAATAAAATGAGCGCGCGCCCTGAAACGAAACGCCGCTGGCTTGCCAGTTATCGTAATCGTCGAAGCCGCGTACCCAGCGGTAGTGGTTCACCGGGACGTCCAGATGGACTTTGTGGCAGGTAGAGCAGAACTCCGCCGTCTGAGTGCGCATGAACGGCTTCAAAAACACGCGGCGGTGCGGCTCCGGATTCAGATTGGTAAGAAAATCGTGCAGCCGCAGCACCAGAGGATTTTTGCTCGCGGCCATTTTGTGCAGAGCGGGATACTCCAGGAAGAAATCCGCTTGTCCCATTGTGCTTTTCACTTGCGAGATCGAATGGCACATCATGCAGCCGAGGCCGGCTTGCCCGGCGGGCGTATCTTCCACTTCGCGGATCGGACGATTGAACATCCCGCTGTAAAGCAGCGCGGGGTCGTGGCAACCTGCGCACCACTTGGATGATTTCACGCCGATGGTGTCCTGCATGTACTCGATGCTCTTGCGATACCACGCATTATTGAACGAAGAAAAATGGTGCGCGGAGCTTTGCCACTCGTTGTAGATGTCCTCGTGGCAGCGCTTGCAGGATTGTGATTCCGTGAAGTAACTCGCGGGGATGTGCTGGCGTTCGGCGGTTTGCGCGGAGCTTGGAAAAAAAGGCCCCTCGGGCCCGTCGCCTTCGCTATCCATCGTTCCCGGCGCAATCGCCGGATTTTGAATCCGGTGCGATTCCTGCCAGGGAACCGTGCGTAGCCACCACGCGCCCGCCGTGATCAGTCCTGCCACTGCCAGGCAAATCGCGCTGCGAATAATACCGGAAGGGAACGGCCCCGCCAGGAAACCGCGTCTGCACGCCCAGCCCGAAACCAACAGCGCGCAACCGGCCACGCAAGCGCCGATGTGCGCGTAAAGCAGCGGCCAATCGGCGCGAAGCGTGCCGGTGTAAACCAGGACTGCGCCCAGAATCCCGCCCACCGCCAGCAGCAGCCAACCGAGGCGCGAGGCTGTGGGCCCCTCGCGCAGAATCGGGCGCAACGTGAAAAGCAGCAGCGCCAGGAATGCGATGCCTGCGAGCAAATGCAAAATGATCGCGCCGAAATACGGCACGTTTGCGGAGGGCCACGCAAATACGTACGCCGCCGTCAGCACCAGGACGACTAGCAGAATGTTCGTAAGGCGCCTCATGCGCGGTCCGCACCGGCAACCGTCATGAGCACGTTTGATGCTCGCAAATGGCTTGCTCCGTTGAGTTTGGCGGTGTGATGATTTGGAAAGTCGAGATTCTGTCGCCGGGTCGGGGGAGAGTCAATAATACTTTTGCATTAGGCGCGCGCACAGCGCAATGGCGCGCCGGGCCGAACGCGGCGGCACGCCACGCGTGTTAGACTCGTCGGCTCGCGACCTACGGAGGCAAAGAACTTGGAATTGGACGACGTCGATTACAGCTCGCTGGTCGAGATGGCCGCGAATATTCGCCTGCGCAAAATCTCGCCCGTCGAGCTGGTGGAAGCACACCTCACGCGGATCGCGCGCCTGAATCCGAAATTAAATGCCTTCATCCACGTGGACGCCGAAGGCGCGCGCCAACAAGCCCAGGTTGCGGAGGCCGCGCTCGCCTCGCGCGCGGGCTCGGATTCGCTTGGCCCGCTGCATGGCGTTCCGCTTTCGCTGAAAAGTTCGATAGATGTGGCCGGGTGGCCCTGCGAATGCGGCAGCGCTCTGCGCAAAGGCTACATTCCGACGCAAGACGCGTCGCTCGTCGCACGGCTGCGCGCAGCGGGAGCGACCTTGCTCGGGAATACCAACGTGCCCGAATTTTTGATGGCCTACGAGACCGACAATGTTCTTTACGGCCGCACGAACAATCCCTGGGACCTTGCGCGCACGCCCGGCGGTTCAAGCGGTGGCGAAGCGGCGGCGATTGCCGCGGGCTGCTCGGCCGGCGGCGTGGGCAGCGATGGCGGCGGCTCCATCCGAATTCCCGCGCACTTTGTGGGCATCTGCGGACTGAAGCCCACGCCGGGCCGCGTCCCCGGCACGGGGCATTCTCCCGCGTCGGCAGGGCCCTTTGCGCAACTGGGCGTCGTAGGCCCGATGGCGCGAACGGTTGCGGACATCGCGCGGCTCTTTGAAGTGATGGCTGGCTACGATATCGGCGACCCGGCATCGGCGCCCGTTCCACTGCGGCGCTGGAGCGACGAGGAACTTCGCAAGTTGCGCATTGCATATTTCGAGGACGACGGCGCAACGCCCGTCACTCCGGAAACCGCCGCCGGCGTGCGCCACGCTGCGGACGCGTTGCGCGACCAAGGCTTTCAAGTTGAATCGTGGCGGCCGCAAAATCTCGACCGCGTCTGGCAGCTTTGGTGGAATTTGTTCGGCCCCGGCGTGCAAATGGCGATGAGTCCCACGATTGAAGGACGCGAAGGAGAACTGAGTCCGATGCTGCGCGCGTGGCGGGAGAACGTGCTGAAACATCCGCTGCTCGATGGGCGCGACTGGTTGAACACGCTGATTGGCCGCGACGCGTTGCGCGAAAAGATGCTGCGCCAGATGGAGCGGTTTCCGATTCTGCTTTGCCCTGTGTGCGCGGTTCCGGCGTTTCATCACGGCGAGCATTCGTTCACCGTGCAAGGGCAAAAAGTGAAGTACCTGAAGGCGATGAGTTATTCGCAGTGGTTCAATTTGCTGGGATTTCCAGGTGCTGCGGTTCCGGTGGGTCGTTCCCCGGAAGGCTTGCCAATCGGCGTTCAGATCGTGGGCCGTGCGTGGGAAGACGAAGCGGTCCTCGCTGTAGCCGCGAAAATCGAAGCCGCCACCGGCGGTTTCCGCCGCCCGCCGATCTAGGAGTCTGGTTTTGCGTTTGTAGCGGCGACCGCCGCGGCGGACGCCATCCATGCCGCTACAAATGCCCTTACTCAAGCAGCCGTATTCGCTCGTGCGATCAGCAGGATCGCCAGCACATAAAAAATGAACATGAGCGCTAGAAACGCACGCGCGCGTTTGTTTGCGCCGTCGAATTCCTTCCACGCGAAAATGCCCCACAGCGCCGCCACCATCGGCGCGGATTGGCCGATCGAATACGAAATCGCGACGCCGGTATAATTCGCGGCGACCAGATTGAAAACCGTGCCGGTAGCCCAGATTGCGCCACCGATAAGTCCCAGCGCATGGCCGCTCGTCGGACCGCGAAAGAAACCACGGAAAGCGACAGGCTCGCCCACCAGCGGCTTCTTCATGAAATAAATATTCCACAGGAAACACGAAAGCAGCGCGCCGCCGGTGAGAAACACAGCGATGCTGTAAGGACCGAGGGTATGGCCATGCGTGAGCGCGCGAGTGGAAAATGGCGCCCACAGCCCCATCAACACGCCCGAAACGATGCAAGTTACAATGCTTTTGCGCGACGCGGATTTTCCAGCATTAATTTCGCCGTAGGCCTTGCCATCTAAAATCACCGCGACCACCGCACATAAAACGCCCGCTGCGAGCATGGGCAGATACCCGCGTTGCTGCTGCACGTAACTCAGCACTGTGCCGACAACGAGCGCGATACCAATCCCGATGGGAAATGCGATCGCGAGGCCCGCCATGTCAATCGCCGCCACCAGCAGCAGGTTCGCGAGGTTGAAAATCACGCCGGCCAGCACCGCCCAGCCTATATTCGAAAGGTCCGCGGAGCGCACGTTATTCAGAAAGCTCGATGCGTTGTTCGACGTCGAGCCCATGGTGAACGCGTACAGCAGCGACATCAGAAAAATCCCCACCGCGTAATCCCAGTAGAACAGCTCGAAGCGATAATTCTTCACGCCCTTGTAGGTGTTAGCCCACGATCCCCAACAGATCGCGGAAATCACCATCATCAAAAGCGCGGTCCCGGAATTCAGCGGTGTGAACATGAGCTCCTTTCAGATTGCATAACCCGCGCAAGCGCCGACGCAGCGCGCAGTACAATAAAGCACGCGCATCCTGCGTCACGCGCGACCGGCTATTACTTTGGGAAAACTAAAATATGGCGGAGCCTTTCGGCGCTCGCGTCTTGATTAGCGCCATCACTTCATCGCGCTTGGCCATGGCGCGCGCACCGACCCTCGTGCAGCAGAGCGCCGCGCACGCGTTCGCAAACAATCCCACGCGCTCGAAATCCCAGCCCTGCAACAACCCGTAGGAAAGCCCGCCCATAAAGGCGTCACCTGCGCCGGTGGTGTCCATGACTTCCACTTTCAACGCCGGCACGTGCGCGATCTTCTCGGAGCTGGCGATGATGCAGCCGTCCGCGCCCAGCGTCAGCGCAACAATTCTCGGTCCCAGCCCCAGCAACTGCCGCGCAATCTTTTCATAATCAGCTTCACCGGTCAGCTCGCGCGCCGCTGCCTTGCAGGGTTTCAGCACATCCGCCAGGCGCAACGCGCTGCACAATTCTTCCTGGGTGCCCAGATTCGCCGCTGCAAAAAAACTGGGCGCCACGTCCAGATCGAAAATCACGCGCACGTTCGCATCGTGCGCCACCTGCATCGCTTGCTTCACGGGAGCGATCGGGAGCTGCGACGCCTCCGTGTGGAAATGCTTGGCGGCCTGAATGTGCGGTGCGAAACGCGCCAGCACCTGATGCACGGAAATCTTCCCTGTCACGTTGGGGAACATGTAGATGCAACGCTCGCCGCTCGCGTCCACCGGAATCCACGTGAGCGAAGAATGGTCGCCCTTCACCACGTCGATCCCGGAAAGGTCCATGCCATCTTCGGTGAAAGCCTTCTGGATGATCCGGCCGTTTTCGTCGTCGCCGATCAATCCGAGCCAGCCGGTGCTTGCGCCGAGCCGCGCCACTTGCGTCAGGTTGTTGGCCGTAACGCCTCCGGCATGAATTTCCATGCGCGTGGCGTTGATTTTTTCTTCGGGGCCGAGCAGGCGCGGCACGATCGCGAAATAATCCACCGTACAACTGCCGATTCCCACGACTTGTGCTTTCGCGTTCATTTGCAAAGTGGCCTCAATTCTTCTTAATTTCCAGCCGCTGCTCCCGCCCTCGCCGCCGTCACGCCTGACGCGGCATGTCCGCTCGCTGGTGGCCGCGCCATCAAATCAATGAACATCTTGTAGAACTTTTCTTTGTTCAGCTCTTCGGGAATATTCACGAGCTGCTCGCCCAGCCCCGGCTGCGCGCCGGACGTCCACACCAGCACATTTCCGTAGCCTGCCGTATGCGAGATGTCTATGTCCATATAATACTGAGTCTGCTGGGTGATGATGCTTGGGTCGAGCCATCCCGCCACCGCCAGTTCATCCCACATATATTCTTCATCGGCATATTTGGCCAAATATTGCGACGCCGGGCTCTGTGATTTCGCGAGTTCGGCGATCAGTTCCTTGGTCATCCGCGTCTTCACCGAGATATCTACCGTGGTGATCGTGACTTTGTGCCACGGCGAAGTGAGCACAATATGCACCGCCTCCGGGTCCCACCAGAAATTGAACTCGCGCCGATTTTCTGAGATCCAATCGTGCGGCACCACCGGCGCGATGCTGCCGCCCATCACCACAAGTTCCTGCGCCAGATCCGGAACTTCGGGATCGAGGCTGATGGCCTGCGCGATGTCCGTCATCGGCCCGCCAGCGTAGATCGTCACTTCGTGCGGATATTTGTGCACCATGCGAATGATGAAATGCGCCGCGTCTTCGGTCTGTGCCTTGATCGTAGGATTTCCTTCCGGAATATCCGGTACCACAAACGGCAAATGGTATCTGCCGCGCAGCCCGTCGCCCAGATTCATTCCGGGGCGATGTCCGTTCCACGCGCCTTGATAGTGCACCGTGCCGTAAAGCTTTTCCCAGCGCTCGATCATGTCCATGCGATTGATCAGCGGATACACCGCGCCCGGATAAACGGGAATGTCGGTGTGTCCGGTGATTTCCAGCATGCGCAGCGTGTGCGCGATTTCTTCGTCGCGCCACATATCGCCGCTGACCACAGTGATGCCAAGCGTCTCCACGTTTGGCGATTGCAGGAACATCAAAATGGACTGCTGATCGGTGGTCGCGGCGCCGCGCGCGTCCTGGTCAATGATTACTTTTCGTTTTGCTTGGCCCGGTGTGGCTAGCGCGAACGCAACAACAGCAACGAGCGGAAGAATATCTTTTCAGGTGCATGGTTGTGGCAACTCCCCTGGTTGTGTGGCGATAAATTTGAATGGAAACTCGCTTCCCCGAATCATTCTTGGCGGAAGGGTACGTGTAGTGACGTCGCTGCTTATAGTTCGCTGTGTTGCACGAGTCAAGCGAAAACGGCGATTTTTGCACCTGCGCAAGCATTCCCGAATCGGTCCGAGTCAATACCGGATGTTATAATCCGCGAATGTTTTTGTGCCGCAAGCGCAACCGGAACTCGCCGCCATGCCGCAATTTCAGCGGCGATGCGCCTATCACGCGAGCTTTTCGATTCTGTGTGCTGGCAGTGTTCTGTTTGTTCGTTATCGCACCGTCATTCACGCAGGTGCACGGTCAGACGCGGACGCAGACCCACGGCGAACAAGCTGCGGCGTTCATCGAGCAGGGCCGCGCGGAGGCGGCCGCTGGGAAGTTCCCGGACGCGATTGCCAGTTATCAGGAAGCCTTGCGCTTCGCGCCACACAACCTGCAAGCCGAAATCGGCGCAGTGCAGGCTTATCGAGGTGTGCACAATTTCGATGAAGCCAAAAAGATTCTCGAACAAGCGCACCGCGAACATCCCCGGAGCGCGGCGCCCCTCGCCGTTTATGGCGACTTGGACATCCAGCTGCAAACCTACGACGCGGCTATCGCGCACTTGAACGCGGCGCTCGCGCTCGATCCCACTGATGCGGACGCGCGCAACCGCCTCGCCGTCGCCTACAAGGCCAAAGGCGATGCCACGAGCGCTCTCGCGCAGCTCGCAAAAATCCTGGCGCACGATCCCCGGAATGCGCTGGCGCATTACACGCGCGCGGACATCTATGCGGACCGCAACCAGGACGCTCTCGCGCTGGTGGACGCGGAGAAGGTGGTCGAGCTGCAGCCGGAAAATGCGCTGGGCCGCGTGCTGCTGGCAAAAATCCTGGTTCGTCCGCCGGAGAAGCCTGCGGCGGGCGAAATCAAAGAGCGCTGCGCGAAGGCCGTCGATGCTCTCGAGCCGCTCGTTGGCGTGGGCCCGAGCTCGGAATCGCAGTCGCAGCTGCCGGCGCCGGATTCTGAAACGCTCTTCCTGCTCTCCCGCGCTTATCGCTGCGCCGGTGAGGACGAAAAAGCGCAGCAGACGCTCACTGCGTTCGAAAAATCCTCGCAGAACGATCGGACCACCAACGAAAATAAGCTGCAAGCCAAGCATCTGGTGCAACAGGCGGACGATCTGGCAATGAAAAATGACTTCGCGGGTTCGCTCGCGCTGTTGAACCAGGCGATTACGCTCGATCCCACATACGCCGCCAGTTATTCGCAGCTTGCCAAACTCTATTACTCCGCGGGCGAGATCGCTAAAGCGAGCGACGCGATCGGCCAGGCCCTCGCGCGGGAGCCTTACCACCCGGAATATCTTTACGTGCAGGGAAAAATTCTGGAGAGACAATCAAAGCTGGACGACGCGCTCGCCGCTTTCCAGGAATCCGCCCGCGTGAATCCCAAGGAGTCCGACGCGTATTTCGAGATGGGCGCGATCTACCAGCAACGCGGCGACCGGACGAGCGCGCTCGCGGCGTACAAAAAAGCCGTAGAAATTTCGCCGGATGATCCCGACTACAAACGCGCCCTCGCCTCGCTCAATAGCAGTCAGCCTCCAACTCCCTGACGAAGGCAGCCCCGTTCCACGCGCGGCTATTTTCGTCGTGCGCGCCGGGCGTGGGGTGCGTCAGCAAATCCACAAATTCGTCGTAGAATTTCTGCTTGTTGAGGTCGTCCTGAATCTCCACTTCGCGCTCGCCCAAATGCGGACGCGTCTCTTCGGTCCACACGAGCGTATCGCCGTAAGAAGCGCCGCGATCAATCGAAACGTCCATATAAATTTTGTGCGTCATCGTAATGATCAAAGGATCGAGCCACGCGACGGCCGCGAGCTCATCCCACAAATAACCTGGTTCGGCATATTTCGCGGTGTACTGCGCCGCCGGGTTCTGGCTTTTCGCGATCTGCGCGATCAGCTCCTTGCTCATGTGCGTCTTCACGGAAATATCCACAGTGGTGACCACCACGCGCGCCCACGGCGCATGCAGCACGCGGCTGGACGCCTCGGGGTCAATCCATAAATTGAATTCGCGCCGCGGAGTCATGGTGAATTCCGGATCGTCCGTCTGCGGCAAAATACTTCCGGCCATCACCACCAATTCTTTCGCGAGCGACGCAAATTCCGGGTCAATCGCCTGCGCCAGCGCCAGATTGGTGAGTGGTCCGCCTTCGTAGATCGTCACTTCGTGCGGATACTGATGCACCATGCGAATCAGAAAATGCGCGGCGTCTTCGTTTGCGGGCTTCGTGCTGGGCGCGCCTTCCGGCATCGGCGGAATTTCCCACGGCCCGTGGACTTTGCCGCCCCGCGCGTAATTCCACGCTCCTTGGTACACCACTTTGCCGTGCAGCGTCTCCCAGCGCGCGATGTATTCCTTGGTGTTCACCAGCGGAAACGCCGCGCCCGGCACCACGGGAATGTCCGTGCGCCCGATAATTTCCATCAGCCGCAAGGTGTGCTGGACTTCTTCGGCCAGCCACGCGTCGCCGGTGACCACCGTGATGCCCAGCACGTCGGTATCCGGCGATTGCACTAGCGCCAAGACGGCTTGCATGTCTGTCCCGCCGGGTCCGGCGCAGTCTTGATCAATGATGACCTTGCGCTTCGCTCCGGCGCCGTTCGTCGCACGCGGTTCCTGGGCGCGCGTCGGCAGCGTGCTCGCAGCCAGCATCGAAGTCAGGGTCAACGCGCAAAAAATGCAATGGCGAATTGTTTTCATGGGGGTTTCCTCGGTGTGGATGGTATCGCGAGCCGGAATCTCGTGCGGCCTTTGTAGCGGCGTCCGCCGCGGCGGACGCCATCGATCGTACGGCGACAAATGATGGCGGCCCCGCAACTTCATCCGGGAAGCAAAGAGCGCGTCTGAAGACCGCCGCTACAAAATCCCAATCCAGCGCTGCGTCAATACATGATCGTGCGCGTCAGATGATGCGGCCAGAATGTGGTGTGGTAGTGCGTCCAGAGCCGCGCGTCAACCTGCGGAATGATGATCTGCATATCGTTCGGCCGGATCTTGTTGATTTCCTCGCGCAGCAGCGCCGTGGCGTACAGGCAATGCGCGCGGATTTCGATTTCCTGTGTGCTATCGCGCGGAATCAATTGGTAGGAATTGATGGCGTGCTCGAGCGCCGGCGAATAGCTGGTGATCCCGAGCAGGCGCAGCGCCACCGGCACGATGTAATCGGCAAACGCGGTCATCGCCGGAAGATCCTCGATCTGGAAATTGTCCGATTTGTGCAGATTCGCGTACAGCATCCAGATGCCCAGCTGCGGCAGCTTGTAGAATTTGATCTCGTGACCGTCGTACTGGCTCACGTCGTTGAAGCGCGGAAACTCCGTCACCAGCCGGTCCACCATGCCATTGCCGTGGTCGTAGAGCTTCGGCGAGCACGCATGGATGAAATTCGAAAACCGTCCATTGTATTTTGCGACGAGCACCGGACCCACCTGGTGCAGCACCGCGAGCTTTTCATCGAGCATGGGCATCTCGATATTGCCCGCAAAAATGCTGTTCAGTTCCGCGCGCGTCACGCTGGCCATCCATTTCCCATCGAGGATGGGAATGCCGTTGTCCATGGCACGCTTCAGGCAGGCAAATTCGGCATCGGAATCCGACCAGTGCTGGCCAGCGTAGTCGGTCTGAAATTTTACGTGAGTCGTGAAATCGGTGAAAGCGGTATCAATCGTGTCCGACGTCATGATGAAATCGATCGCGACGTTTTTGTCGTGCGCGCCGATGCCGAAGGGCAATGCGTACTCCTGCACGGGCAAGTCTTCGTAAGCCATCCATCCCGCGACCTCGGTGATCTTGTCCACGTGCGTCTGCACGTCGCGCGAATGCTCGATCACCGGACGCAAACTATCGAGGACAGGACTGCCAATCGGTTCAGGCCAGCGCAACGTGGGACTCCCAGGTACGAATGCGGATGCGGCGTCGGCGGATGAAACAACAGCGCCGGCAGCGCGGCCCGCCATAAGCGAGCCGCCTGCCAGCATAAAGGAACTGCTCAGACCCTGCAAAAACTGCCTTCTGCCCAGACGCGGACGCCTCAAGTTCGTCAGAATACGAACTTGACGCCTGCCTGGAACGCGAAGGGCGTGCTGCCGGGTGCGATCTGCGTGATCGCGCGGAAGCCGTTGACGCCAATAACTGGCATCGTTGCGGGCGTCAGCGACGGGCAAATCATTCCTATCGGGCCCGTCGCCGTGCCAGTGAAGCCTGGAGCCACGGTTGGTGCGGGCCGTGCCGTGCAGCCTGCCAAAGAGATCGTCGCCGTATTGGGACTATTGGGATTCGAGTACAGGTTACCGCGGTTGGTTAAGTTAAAGAAATCGCCGGAGGCAATCACATGAAATCTCTCATGAATCGGGATGTCCTTTTGTAGCCGCCCATCCCATTCGAAATATCCCGGTTGGTCGAAGGGATAACGAGTTAACAGGGACGTTTTGCCGTGGCTATTGGTGAAGGTTGGCCGGTCGTTGTTGTGTCCTAGGTCGGAAACTCCGTCGCCATTGATGTCTTGGGCGATGTAAAGGGGAAAAGGCACACCCGTGTGAGCAATCACACTCGAGCTGACTTCAAAGCCCCACGGCAACTCGTAAACGCCGGCAGCCTTGAACTGCTGCCTGATGTCCAGACCGTTGCGGAAGTAATCGATCTTCAGATTGATGGGATCTTGCTGGCCGAAGTATGTGTCGGTGTCGCGTTCGCTCGCGCCGTTGTCTTTATTTTGCGACCAGATGTAATTGCCGAACACCTGGAAATGATTCGAGAAGCGCTTGGTCACGTTCAGAACCAGCGACTCGTAATTGCCATAGCCAAAGCTCGCCGTTTCATTTGTTGCAACGGGCAGAGTCGGGTCGAGAAGTGTTTGGGTAACTCCTGTCTGCACGCCGCCCGCGAAGGTATAAGTTCCATCGAGGATTGAGCGCCCGTACGGGTCGGTGCCGTCGATGACATAGTTCCGTTGCCAGGCCTCTTCCGAATCGTAGCCGCCCGTCCGCAAATGCGTGGAGTGCACGTAAGAAAAAGTGCCGGTCACCACGAGGTTATAGGGGAGCGATTGCTCGATCCCGCCAGTGAAGCTGGAGACGCGCGGGTTTTCAAACTGCGGGTCCACGTATCCGCCTCCAGAGGTGGGAGCCGGGCAGCCAAACTGCGTTCCGCAAAGTTGGTTTACGCCCAGGGGTGTCGAGTTCGGGTTGAGATAGGGAAAGCCAACCGCCCCGCCGTCCGGAAAACCGCAACTTCCTATACAGTGGGTCAGGTTGCCTGCTCCCGCCGTAGGCATGAAGATCCCGACGGTAAGAGCATAATAAAGGCCCCAAGCTCCCCGGATAACAGTCGGGTGAGGCCCTCGTCTCACGTTCCAAGCAACCCCAATGCGCGGCCCCCATTGATTGAAGTCGGCTGGAACGCGCTGTGGCACAGCGGAGTCGTGCGATCCTGCACCTTGCCCAACTAGCACCGTCGTTCCCCACAGCGGCGTCTGCGGCTGAGGATTCCAGGTGCCGTCCCAACGCAGCCCGTAGGTTACAGTGAGGCTTGGGGTCAGTTGCCATTTGTCCTGCCAGTAAAGGCCGAGGTCGGTCTGATAATTCGGGAAAAGCGTCGTCGCTGGCCCCAAAAACGACAGCGGCTTCCCATTCAGGGCTACGCCTTGACTGAGAAGACAGGTGAAGGCATTAGGCCCGGTTGCCGCCGGCCCGCATCCCGTTAATCCGGCCGCGACCCCGCTATTGAAGGCCGCGAGGCTGAAGTAATCGTATTCACCTGCGCCCCAACCTACGAAGGAATCCTTGCGGTCCTCGAAGGTGACCACATCTCCGCCGAATTTTATGTCGTGTTTGCCAAACGAGTAATCGAAGTTGTCCGCAGCCTCGAACTTGCCGTCCTGGTTGTTAATGGGCAAATAGTAGCGCTGGCCGATACCGTAGTTAAAGGCGCTGCCAACGGCCAGGTCCGGGATGCTCGAATCCGAGATCGAAAGTCCGGGTGAGTTGCTGTTCGCATGGCGCTCGCGAACTTCGTCCGAAAGACTGATACGGATTTCATTCACTTTCCTGCCGAGCACGGTATTCAGGCTGAAAACGACGGACGCGCCCTTGTTGGTGAAGTCCTCCGTATTGTCGAACGCCTGGGGGATTTCATTCTGGCCTTGCGCGCCGCTAAAACCATTGGTGTGGTTCCGCGTGAAATAGCTCCGAATACTGAAATGGTTGGCGGGGCTGAATTGATAGTCGTAGTGTCCCAGGATCGTAAACAAATTTTGGAACTGATTGTGCGGACCTTCGAAACCAGCCAGTGAGGAAACGCCGTAGCAATCCTGCAATACGAGGTCGCCCGCGGCCGGGGTGCCGCAGCCGGACGGCAGCAGCGTGCCAGCGGGGAGATTGCTGGGTAGCGGCACTGTGCCCGCGGCGCACGTTCCTGGAGCACAGTTCGCGAATGTAGGTCCTGTGGTGCTAGCCAAGGCCGCGAGGCACGTCGCTTGCCCCGCGCCCGCCGGACAAAACTGCGTGACGAGCGGGCCATTCTGCAGTTGCGTATCCGCAGCGAGAAACAAGAATTGCCGGTCCTTATGAATCGGGAACCCCACGGAACCGCCAAATTGGTTCTGGGTGGTGATGTTGGGCGGCTCGCCGACGGCATCGTCTTCGGTGAAGCGGCTGCCGCGATAGTAATCGTGTGCCTCGCCGTGAAGCTCGTTCGTGCCTGATTTGGTCACCACGTTGATCAATCCGCCTGTGGCGCGGCCGAATTCTGGGGCAAACCCGTTGGTGACCACCTGAAATTCCTGCACCGCCTCCAGAGGAACCGTAAAATTCTTGGTTTCCAGCGAGCCAAAAATTTCGCCGAAGTAGTTGTTGAAGGTGTCCTGGCCGTCAACCACGATCCCGAGGTAGTCGCTTTGCTGGCCGCCAAGGCGGATGCCGCCACGCAATCCCGGCACGACCTGCGCCGAAGAACTTAACTGCGCCAAGTCGCGATAATCGCGGCCGGAGAGCGGAAGACTCTCCAAGTCTCTCTGGTTGATGACTTGGTTGATGCCCGCCGTAGCAGTATCCACGGGACCAGTTGACTCGGCGGATACGACGACCGTTTGCGTCTGTCCTTTAACCGGCAGCGTGATGTCGAGGCTCAGGCTGGCGCCGATATCGATGTGGACGTCGGTTATCTCGGTCGCTGCAAAGCCCGGTGCCTCCGCTTGGATCCTGTATACGCCCGGAAGCAACTGGGCGAAGTCATATGAGCCGGTGGCATCGGTAGTCAATTCGCGCTTGTAACCCGTGGAAGGGTTGGAGATCGTCACCGTCGCACCCACGACAAGGCCGTGCGACGAGTCGTACACCACGCCGCGAATTTCACCGCGCTCCAGCGATTGGGCGGGCGCGCTGGGCGCTGCGAGTAGAATAGTCGTGATCGAAAAGGCGATCGTCACTGCTGCCACCACACTCTTCCACATTTTCATCGACGCTCTCCCTCAGTGTGAAACCAATTACCTAACACTCCGGACGTCTGCGAGCCCTGAAATTACGATATCTGCTCGACTCCCAAATTCTGTATTCGCGCACCGCTCGAAATTTGCGCGAAAGAACCTACGAATCACTTTCCCGCCAACCGCGCATTCAAAAGCTGTAGAAACTTTTCCGCGTTCACTCCCGTGCACACCTGCACGTTGGGAGTGACGTGGTCAACGCCTTCAATAATGTAGCGGTCGCCGTGCAGGACGTTGCGTTCCACCGCGTTGTGGCGATTCGCTACTGTCTCGCCGCGCGAAAATTCGCCGCGCGTCTCCACATCCACATGCATCGCCTGAGTCGTGACAATCGTCGGATCAACCGCCGTGCCGACCGCCAGCGGGTCGTACATCGGCGATCCGCCGCCAGCGCCGTATTTGGCTTCCTGTCCGATCAAGAAGGTGAGCACCTTCACCGCAAAGTCATTTTCCGGGCCATGCGTTTTGGAAAGCTCGTCCAGATGCGCCTGGTCGTAGAGTGTCTGGTTGCCCACGTCGAGTCCCACCATCGTCAAGCGCCAGCCTGCCTGGAAAACGATCTGCGCCGCCTCCGGATCGTTATAGATATTCGCTTCCGCCGCGGCGTTCACGTTGCCGCCGGAAATCGAGCCACCCATGATCACTACTTCCTTCACCAGCGGAACGATCGAAGGATCCTTCAGCACCGCGAGTGCAATATTCGTCAGCGGGCCCACCGGTACCAGCGTGATCTCGTGCGGCGACTCGTGCACCATCTGAATGATCAGGTCCGGCCCGAAGCGCGGGTCCGCTGTGCACTTGCTCGCGGGCAAATCCACGTTAGCCAGCCCGTTTGCGCCGTGCCATAACTCCGCGGTGATCAGCTTCTGAAAAAGCGGATGCTGTGCGCCGCCCGCCACCGGGATATCGCACCGATTCGTGAGCGACGCCAGCTTCAGCGCGTTTTCCAATCCTTGCTTGGCAGTCACGTTGCCGGGGACGACGGTCAGAGCGCGCACATCCAATTCCGGCGAATTCAAAGCCAGCAGAATCGCCAGCGCGTCATCCGTGCCGGGGTCTGTATCAATGATTACTTTTTTGGGAGCAATCCGCGCCGCCTGAAAGATTGCGCCAGATACCGAAGCATTCCCCGCGCTCGCTCGGGCCAGCGGCGCAACGCACAGCGGCGAGCCCGTCGCACACAAAATTAAGATCGGGACAAACCTGCGCACGAAGATTTTGAGCTGAGAACCGTGCGGATTCGTCCGACCCAGCGCCGGCAGGCAAATTACTGCCTCCCTCGGCGGAAACGGGAATGGCTTCCGCAACCGCACCGCGTGCGAATGCTTGGGAAAATTTGTGTGGCACTTCTAGAAAAGGGCCCCCACCCCGTTCGAATGACGTGAAGGCTATAACTGACTTCGCCGGGAGTCAATACGAAACTGGCACTTACGAGAAGATTTCCACAGCGAGTGTGATTCGTTTTGCGAATCAGTTTGATTTCGGTTCATAACGGTCGTCGGTGTGCGCTGGCGGTCAATTGTTCGAACCTGGTGCGTCGCGAATCCCAATTTGGTCCGCACATCCGATGGCGCGACGTTTCGTCATGCTGATAGAATTCGTTCGCAATGAACCGCGGCTCCTCCTCCGTCCAGCGTTCCGTTTTGATCGCCGGCGCAATTCTTTTTATCGCCAGCGGTGACCTGTGCGCCGGATTCCTCGGCGCGTCCGCGCGCGCTGCAATGGTTCGTTTCGCACGGATGCAAGCGCAGCATGACGCGGCGAAGCCGCCCAAGCCTGACGTCCGAGGGCAGGAGGACGAGGACACGATCAGGCTGCGCCACCGCAGCGAGATCACCAATCCGTATCACGTGGAATTCCGCGACGTCACCCACGCAGCGGGAATCCATTTCCATCACGAACGCGCAGCTTCGCCCGAGCGGCTCTATCCCGAAACGATGGGAGCAGGCGTAGCCTGGATTGATTACAACCAGGATGGCTACCTCGACGCATTTTTCGTGAATAGCGGCGACACGCCGTTTTTTCATCCCGCGGAGCCGCCGCAACCCGCGCTCTATCGCAATAATCACGACGGCACATTCACCGACGTCACCGCGCAAAGCAAAATCCACACCGACGGCACGATGTTCTTCGGCGTGGCCGTCGGCGATTACGACAACGACGGCTACCCGGACATCTATATGACTGGCTATCGCCATTCGGTGCTGCTGCACAATAATGGCGACGGAACATTCACCGACGTTACCGCCAAAGCCGGAGTAGGAAACGATGGCAATTGGGGCACGGCCGCGGGCTGGTTCGATTACGATCATGACGGCAAGCTCGACCTGCTCGTCACGAATTACGTGCAGTACGACGTGGATCATCCGGTGCTCTGCGGAGATGTTCGCCCCGGCCTGCGCAACGTTCCGCAAACCAGCGCGTATTGCCATCCGGATAGCTTCAAAGGCTCTTCCGCGAAGCTCTATCACAATAATGGCGACGGCACGTTTACCGACGTCACCGAAAAAGCCGGCCTGACGAACACTGACGGCAAGAGCCTGGGCGTGGTGCTGGCCGACTTGAACGGCGACGGATGGACGGACATTTTCATCGCCAACGACACGCAGCGAAATTTTCTGTATTTCAACAATGGCGACGGAACGTTTCGCGACGCGACTTACAAATCAGGCGCCGGCTTCAGCGAAGACGGGCGCACCGAAGCGGGCATGAGCGCGGATGCGGCAGACGTGATGAACAACGGCTTGCTCTATCTCTTCGTCAGCCACCTGGATTTCGAGCTCAACCGCATGTATCGCAATAATGGCGACGGGACTTTTACCGATTACACCATCGCCTCCGGAATCGGCCAGACCAATATTTTGAATAGCGCGTTCGGCGCGCGCTTCTTCGATTTTGATAATGACGGATGGCGCGATCTGCTGGTCGTCAACGGTCACATTCTGGACAACATCAAGCTCTACCACCCAGAAGTGAGCTACGAGGAAGAGAAGACGCTATACCGCAACCTAGGTGAAGGCAATTTCGTGGACGCCACCCACACCCAAGGCCCCGATTTTCGCGCGCCGCGCGTGGGACGCGGCCTCGCTGTGGGCGACTATGACAACGACGGCTGGCAGGATTTTCTGGTCAATAATAACGGCGAAGACGCACAGCTTTTTCGCAACGAAGGCGGCAGCTCTCCCGCCGCGAAAAATAATCATTGGATCGCGGTGCGCCTGATTGGCGTCACCTCCAACCGCGACGGCATTGGCGCATCGCTGAAATTGACTGCCGGCGATTTCACCAGCTACGACCAGGCCAAGGGCGGCATGAGCTATTGTTCCGCGCAGGACCCGCGCATTTATTTCGGCCTGGGCAAGCATGACCACGTGGACTCCATCGTGATCCACTGGCCCAGCGGCTACGTACAGGAATTAAAAGACATCCCTGCGGACGTAATCGTCACCGTCACGGAAGGCGTCGGCGCCAAGGCCGACCGCTACCCTCCGCCCCGGCCCCAGTAGGGTTCCGATTCTTGCCGGTTTCCGGGCGCCTAATGTGAGTGCCGGATGGCAATCTCCATCATTTTGAAAAAAATAAGCGCGGCTCTGCGGATCGGGTTGAAGATTACCGTAATCAAAAACGTCAAAAGAAACAGCGCCGGATAAAACGTTTGCGGTGATTTCTCGAGCCAGTGCATCGCGGGACCCGCCACTCTGGTCCTTACCGCGACGATTTTCGCCAAGCACGCAATACCCACGCCGATCGCCGCGCCCGCAACGATGTCCGTGGGATAGTGCATGCCCATGTAGACCCGCGTGAGCGACACCACGAAAAAAGCGTGCAGCAGCGCCAGCGTTCCGGCGCCTCGCGAAACGAAGAAAATGCTGGTCGCCAGCGCGAAAAAGAGCGCCGCGTGGTCGCTGGGAAACGAACTCCACTGGATCATGTGATCCAGGAAATCCACGTGATAGGGAAGTTGAAAATGCAGCGCGGGATTGGCAAAGGGCCTCTCGCGAAACGGCAGAAAATCCGCGAGCACTCGCGCCGCCAACACGGAAACAAAACTAGCCAGGATTCCGCAAAAGAGGTACTGGCGGTCTCTGACTTTGTCCTCGCCGGGCCGGAACCAGGCCCACCAGATGATGCACGTAATCACGCCGCCCTTGGCCAGCTCGTTCGAGCCGATGAGCATGACCAGGTAGTCAAAATCCGCAGAACGGTGCGCAAATTGGTTTAGGAACGCTATGATGCTGGCGTCAAACGAGTTCAAGCTCGTCTCCACCTACACTACAACGCAACTCTAAACACGTGTCTCGTTCGCAGTTTGTAAGGTATCTACCAGCGGCGTGGGCCCGGCACCGCTTTCGGGGGCATTGAAGGCTAGATGAATAGACTATGACAGCTTGGCTGACTTTGCAAGTCTCGCGCGCCGGAACCCCAGTGTTTGCCGAGGGATGCGGCAATTATCGCGCAAAGTCGAGGCTAGGTTGTTTTCACGAATCCGGTGGCCACGATTTCGTCGCCGCGGCGCTCCAGAATCACTTCTGGCAGCGGCTTTGGCGGAGGGCCGTCGAGCACTTTGCCCGTGGTTGCAGAAAAAACTCCGCCGTGGCACGGGCACGCGAAGACGTTTTGCTCTGGGCGGTAAAATACGGGGCAGGTGTGGTGCGTGCACAAGCGACTGAACGCGAGGTAGGTGTCCTCGGCCGGGCGCAGCAGAAAACACGGACGGTCATCCTCCGGATACGCGAAAACGGTCGAGCCGCCCACCGGAATTTCTCCTACGTGCGCCACAACTTTTACCGGATACGAAGTTTTTCGCTCCCGCAAGTAAACCGCAAGAACGCTGAGCGCAGCGAGCGCGCTGCCGAAGCCCAGCCAGCGAGCAAATCCGCGGCGGGTGAGGGGAGATTTTTCCGCAGGCAATTGTTCGGAGAAATTCAAAGAGGGAGATTTTTCATCAGATTTTGTCTGTGTTCATCTGCGTTCAACTGTGGTGATTTTGACTTAGCGAGCTACGAAGCCAGGTGCCCCAGCTGCATGCGCGTCTGCAGCACCCGCAGGATCGTATCGCGCCCGATCATCCCCACGATCTGGCCGTTGGAAATCACTGGCATCTGATTGATGTCCTCTGCTTGCATGCGTTCCAGAACGCCCAGCGCCGGCTCTTCCGGCGTCGCCGCGTGAATGCGGTCAAACGGCATCATCACGGCTTGAATCGAAGTGTTCGACCATTCATCCCGCGGCACCTCGCGCGCCGAGTGGAGCGTCACCAGACCCACCGGCCGGCCCGCGCCGGTCACCACGTGGCAGCGCCGCCCCGTCCGCAATACTTCATGGACGTAATCTTCCACGGAAATATTGCGCTCGACGGTCGGAACGTCTTGCGTCATCACGTCCGCAGCGTGCAAGCCCGTCAGCGTGCTCTTGATCGCCACCTGCGCGTAACTCTCGCGCGCCGCGCTCAGCAAAAACCATCCGATAAACGCGGTCCACAGCCCGCCGATCGGGTTGCCGTTGAACGCTTCCCACACGCCGATGAAAATCATCACATAAGCAAAAAATCGCCCCGCGTTCGAAGCGATCTTCGTCGCGCGCGTGAAGTCCTTGGTAATTCCCCAGGCGATTCCGCGCAGGATGCGTCCGCCGTCGAGCGGGAAACCCGGCACCAGGTTGAAAATCGCGAGCAGGACGTTGATCTCCCACAGCCAAGTGCCGGCCGCCACCACCAACTCGTTCCCGTGAACGTAACGCGCCACCAGCCAGAAGCAGCCGCCGAGAAATAAGCTCGAAAGCGGCCCGGCAATCGCGATGTTGAATTCCTGCCAGGCGTTTGATGGATCGCGCGAGATCCGCGAGAGGCCTCCGAACACAAATAGCGTGATGGAGTCCACCGGGATGCGGTAATGCTTGGCGATCACGCTGTGGCTCAGTTCGTGAAACACCACTGAACCGAAAAATAACACGCTGGTGATAATGCCCAGCGCCCAGTGCTGTTGCGGTGACCATCCGGGATGCTGAGAGGTGAACTGCTTCGCCAGCGTGATGGTGATCAGCAGAAAAATGATCAGCCAGCTGGCATGCAAATAAATTGGGATGCCGAAAATGCGGCCCAGAAGGAAACCGCTCGCGGGAGGATCGGGTCGTACACGCGGGCTACCAGGCGGAGGCGCTCCAAAACTCGGCGGAGAATCCGCCGCGTGCCCTCGATCTCCAGTAGGTGAAGGCGAAGCCATCGCAAACCCCTGCATCCAGTCTAGCAGACGCGAGCCGTTTTCGCGCATGTGTGGCCGGGACGTGAATCGTTCAGGCGTTCGTGCCGCCGTCCACGGTCAAATTCGCGCCGGTGATGTATGCCGCTTCGGGACTCGCCACGAACGCCACCAACGCAGCGACTTCGTCAACCGTGCCGAAGCGGTTGAGCGCGGTATTAGCTTTTTGCGGCGTCGCCCAATCGCCCGCCGCGGGATTCAAATCCGTATCAATCGGACCCGGCTGAATATTGTTCACCGTGATCCCCCGGCCACCCACCTCTCGCGAGAGCCCCTGCGTGAACATCTTAATGGCCCCCTTTGTGGCCGAGTACGCCACCAGGCCGGGCGTCATCATGCGCTCGCCGACGCATGAGCCGATCATGATGATGCGGCCACCGTTCTTCATGTGCTTCAGCGCGGCCTGCGTCGCGACCAATGCGCCGCGGAGATTGAGGTTGATCATCTGGTCCATCTCCTGCAGCGTGGTCTCCTCGAAGGTCTTCGGAATGGCTGTGCCGGCATTGTTCACCAGGATGTCGATCCGGCCGAAAGTCGCGGCGGTTTTGTCCACCGCGGCAATCACGGCGCCGGCATCGGTGGCGTCCGCCTGAATCGCGACCGCCTTTCCGCCGCCGCGTTCAATATCCTTTACCACTGTCGCGGCCGCGTCGGCGCCTTTGGTGTAGGTGACGGCCACGTTCGCACCGTCCGCCGCTAGACGCTCGGCGATTCCAGCCCCGATGCCGCGTGAGCCGCCCGTAATGAGTGCAACTTTCCCTTCGAGTTTTTTGGACATTGTTTTCTCCTGTTCCACTAGATGCCGCTATTTGGCGATTGATTTGCCGATGAAGAGTCACCGGTTGAGCGCGGCGGTGGCGAGTGCTACGCAGAATAGCGTACGCGCGGAGACCGACGCCATCGCGGACATGGATTGGTCTGACATCTCCGTGATCCCTTGCTATAATCGCTTTACTCGACTTTCTTGTCGACATCGGCGTCCTCGCCGAGAAGGAGGTGATCCAGTGAGGTACGGTTTACGTTGAAGTAGTAGAGGAGGCGCTTGTGAGGTTACCGAGCGCCTCTCTCCTTTTTTCCCGCCTGTCCGAGCTAGCCTGCCACAGCACCACCTCAATTTGACCCGACCATTTGCTGACGCGAGCACGTTTGCGCGCTGGCACTCCGATTGAGTGTCAATTTCCACGTTGTGTTTGCGCCGCCACGCACGATCGTACGTTCTCTCGCCAATCATCACTCCTACGTTAGTGGACTCCACTTCGCAAGGCATTGAAAACACTGCCTCGCCGCCGCGCTAGAGCCGCGAATAAGCCACTACACAGCATTGGCGCTCGTCCTGCATTCATCCCCCGCGCAGCCCAGCCACAACGGAGGACAGGACCATGGGATACACGATCGATTTCGTCGGAGTCGCGAGCGCGATCTTTGTCTCGTTCGCCGTAGCACTGGGGCTGGAGTGGCTGAGCCTCGTGCTGATGATGCGCCTGATGCCGGCTCGCCCCGCGCCACAAACCGTGAGGCAAAGGACGGCGGCGCAGACGCAGTCGCAAGACGCCACCGAGCCCTATGGTCAGAAGGCGGCGTAGCAGGTGGCACAGCCACTCATGGCTGTGCTCTTGGCTCTTCCGGTTGCGGCGGCACAACCGTGGATTTCACGGGTAAAGGAGACTTCACATGCTTTTTATGCGGTGGCTCTTGTTCGCAATCAGCGTAGGGTTCCTCGGCGTAGCAGCGATCATAGTCCTCTACGATGTTTACCTCGCATTTGAACTCAACCGCATCCTACAGCGCCGCGAGCGTCCACCGGAGAAACTCGCCGCCGAGCAGCCCACCGTGGAAGGTGCGCCACCACCAATTTTCGCTTCCACCGCTCCGCCTCCACCGCCGACGCGCCCCAGCTTTCGCCTTCCTCCGCGCACGCCGGGCCCACGCCGCGCGATCCGCTGGTCCTCCGCCGCGAAACTCGTAATCGCCGCCGCGTTCTGCACCCTCCTCGGCAAAAGCATTCTCGTCGTTCCCGACGGCCATGCCGCCGTCCGTATCAGCCAAATTTCCGGAGTGCGTCCCGGCACGTTGTACCCCGGCACTCACCTGATCGTCCCGCTCGTCGAACGCGCCACGCTCTACGACATCCGAGACAACGTCTATTCCACCGCCGCCTCCGAAAATCCGCGCGATAAAGGCCTCGAAGTCCTCACCGTCGAAGCGCGCGAGGGTCTCTCAGTCGGCCTCGCGGTCACGGTGCGCTATCGCCTCGATCCGCGCCACCTCGATTACGTCCAAGCCAATCTCCCACAGCCGATTGACCAGCAAATCGTCGCTCCGGTCGTCACCAGCATTTTCCGCGACCTCGGCCCGAACTACGCCGTGCGCGATGTCTTCTCCACCAAGCGCGAGGAATTCCATCAGCGCGCGACGCAAGCCATCACCGCGCGCCTCGCCGAAGATCAGATCGTCGTCAAAGAAGTGCTGCTGCGCAAAGTCCAGCTCCCCGAAGAGTACGCGCAAGGCCTGCAAGGATTGCTGCTGAAGGAACAGGAAGACGATCGCGTCACAGTGGACCAGAGCATCGAGCAGAAAAAAGTGAAGATCGCCGAATCGCAGGCTGAAGCCCAGAAAGTCCGCCAGATCAAGCACGCCGAAGCCGATGCGCGCACCCGTGTCCTGATGGCTCAGGCGGAATCGGACTCCATGCAATACACCCTGCCGCTGAAACAAAAACAAATCGAAGAATCGCGCCTCGAAGCTGAAGCCCGCAAGCAAACCACCATCGAAGACGCCGACGCCGCCGCCCAAGCACGCGTGAAAAATGCCGAAGCCGAAGCCCAAGCCAAAGTGATTGACACCAAAGCCGAGCAGCAGCGCCGCACGCTGCTCGCAGAAACGCAAAATATCGAGACGATCAAAGGCGCCGAAGCCGCCGCGCAAGCCAAAGTGATTGACGGCAAGGCCGAAAAAGAACGCCAGAACCTGCTAGCCGACGCCGAGGCCAACGAAATTCGCCAAACCTCGCAAGCGGACGCCGAAAAATTGCAGCTCGAAGCTTCCGCGCTGAAAGCCAATCCCATGCTCGTGCAATTAACGGTTGCGCAGCGCCTGAGCGACCGCGTGCAAATCATGATGGTCCCAACCGACGGCAAATTTTTCTTCACCAGCGACGTGCTGAAGTCAGCGCAAGCTGCCGCCGGCCTGAACGATCCGCCCACGCGCGGAAGCGGCAGGCCGTGACGTCGTGACGCCATGGCGATTGCGTGTCGCACGGGACGAATCTTTGTAGGCCGTAGCTTTAGCTACGCCGTAAGCGCCGCAACAGAAGTGCGGCTTTATAGCTTGCGGAAAAAATGGAGCGGGTGTCATCCCGAGCGCAGCGAGGGATCTGCTTTTCCTGAAGGTGGGGTATCACCAAAAGAGATTCCCGGCCGGGGCATCTCGCGGCCTGTCCCGCGAGGCAGGGCAGCCCGGATCCGGGAGTAACGCCGGCAAAAACCCTTGCGGGTGGCACGGCCAAAATCATGGGCACAACGCGACGCGACCGCCGCAGCGAAGCTCCAGCCCAGGACGAAAACCGCGGCCACCCAGCCGGCGTGAATCGCCAAATTACAGTGGCCAAGCCATAAGCACGATCGCAGCCCCGCGTGTGGCACAGCCACTCCTGGCTGTGCGCTTGGTTTTGACTTTGCGTAAAAGCGTAAACGTTTCAATGACAGCACTGAAAGTGTCGGTGCTGTCATCCCGAGCGCAGCGAGGGATCTCTCTTCTATGACCGAACCCACGACGCAAAATGTTGCAGACGCGCACCAGGCCGTGCCCGTTCAACCTCGTCAAGGAACCGATGTGCTAATATGAAACTTCGCGAACGCAACTCACGATTCGCGCACACGGATGCGCCTCTCCCTCCGACTCCTTCCTGCCGCGCGTGCCGCGCTCTTCACGATTCTGTTCGTCGTTTTATACGCTTCCACATCGCAAGCGACTCAAGCGCAAACCGCGTCCGCTCTGCCGAAATCGTGGAATGATGCCGTGGCTCGCCTAGTAGACAAGATCGCCGCAACTATGAGCCCCAAGCCAGTAAAGCTCGATGTGGAGAGCATTTCTTCGCTTGACGCTTCCTATGTCGCCGCGGTCGGCGCGGCTCTCCGCAATCAGTTGCAAACGCACAGTTTTTCGGTTGCGTTGCCAGACTCTGCAACAGCACAGTCGGCCGCGCAACTGCAGCTCACGCTCTCGGAATCCATTGCTGAGTACGTCTGGGTGATCCAGGTTCTCGACGATTCATCAGACGCGAATCCGCTCCCCGCGATGATTGTCGCGGTACCGAAATCGGATTTCACCGAAGCCGAGCCCAGCGAGCAGTCTCTGACGCTTGCCAAGCAACTCGTCTGGGCGCAGCCGCAAAAATTCCTCGACTTCGCGCTGTTGCAGGCCCCGTCTCCGGACCAATCCTTGCTGTTGGTACTCGAACCGACTCGGCTCGTCACCTACAAACTGTCCGGTTCCGGATGGCAGCTCTCTCACACTGCGGCAATCCCATCGGCAAAGGTTCCGTGGCGAGACGTGGGCGGCACGATTGGCGTAAAAGATAGCAGCATTTCGGTTGGTGATTTTGAGTGTGCCGGCCACCCCGACCTGATGGGTGCGCTGAACTGCAGTCCCGCAAAACTGAGCAACTCGATTGTCACCAGCACCAAAATTCCGGGACTTCCGAACGCGTTGGGCATACTTATGCTCGGAAGATGTCGCGGCCAAAGCGTGTCACTGTATTCGGGCGAGGGCGACTGGACGCAGGCGGATTCGCTCCGGGGATATTTGGTCAATGGCAATCCCATATTGGCGGTTGCCACCGGAGATCCGGTCCCGCTGGACGGGCCAGTGATTTCTTTGGCTCAAGAACAGGGCGTGACTGCCGCGCGTGCAATCGTTCACAATTTGAAAACAGGGATCTACGAGGGCTACATTGTCACGGCGACTTGCAGCAATTAGCTTGGCGTTGTTCGTCGTGCTCGCGGCGCTGCCCGCGCGAACCGCCCGCCGCCCGCGCTACGGCGGGACGCTCCACGTTGAAGTCGGCGCAGCCATCGCTTCGCTCGATCCCGCCGTCGCCTCTTCCACACCCGAAGAATCCGGCGCAAAATCCCAAATTGACGGCCTCATCTACGATCATCGCGAGTCCGACGGCACGTTCTCCGGCGGTCCTGGCAGCGGACCATTTGCAGTGACGACATTCGAACCGGGCAAGCGCGCAACTCTCGTCGCCAACAATAATTTCCGCGAAGGCCGCCCCTTCGTGGACTCCATCGAAATCGTAATGGGCGTCTCCGCGCACGATCGCTTGCTCGATCTGCAGCTCAATAAATCCGATCTCGCAGAAATCCCGCCGCAAGACGCCCGCAGCGCCTCCGAGCGCGGCGTGCGCGTCAGCATTTCGCAGCCCGACGAATTGCTCGCGCTCGTTTTCAACATAAACGATAGCCGCGCCAGTCGTGATGTACGCGTTCGCGAAGCCGTCGCGCGATCCATAGACCGCGCCGCCGTCGTAAATTTCATTTTGCAAAAAACTGGCGAGCCCGCCGGCGGCTTGCTGCCGCAATGGTCGAGCGGCACCGCGTTCTTGTTTCCCACCGCCGCGGACCCCGCGCGCGCCAAGGAACTTTCCTCGCAATTCTCGCCCGCCACGAAGTTGCTGTTGGGATATGATTCCGCTGATCCGTTGGAGCAAAGCGTGGCGGAACGTATTGTAGTGAATGCAAAGGAAGCGGGAATTTCAATGACCGCGCAAGCGATCCCCAACTCCGGTGCTGACAAGCCGCGTGCTGTGGCAGTGGCGCGCCGATTCGACGCCCAGCTGACCCGCTGGCGCATGCCGTCCTCCAATCCGGCGATCGCTCTAAAGGCCGTGCTTCTGCAAATCTCGAACGGCGCCGAGCACGCAGACACCAGCGCCGGCGCAGCGCCCCTGACGGATCAGGCATCGCCGCAAGACATTTACAATCAACAGCGCGCGATTCTGGATAAATATAATGTCGTGCCGCTGGTCTGGCTGCCGCAGGTTTACGGCCTGAGCGCGCGCGTGCGAGACTGGACGGTTGCGGGTCCCGGCGAAGAATGGCCGCTGGCCGATGTTTGGCTCGACACTGCCGCAGGAACCGACAAGCAGCCATGAGAAATCTCACCGTGCTGACGCATAAAATCGCGTTCGTGCGGCAAAACGCAGCCACCAGCCGCTGCAACGAAAACGCTAAAGGCAAATCGTGACGTTTCGCACCAGATTATTCGTCAGCTTCATGTTCGCGCTGCTGCTGTCGGTCGCGCTGATCGCCGCGGGCGTCACGGTCGTCACCCGCCGCGCCTTCGACGAATTGAATCGCGAACATAGCGACGCGCTCCTTGCCCAATTCCAGAAGGAATTCCAGCGCCGCGGCAAAGACGTGGAAGACCGCGTGAAGGGCATCGCCGATGCCGAGTCTACCGTGCGCATGGCGATTGACCTGAGCCGCACGAACGCCGACGTTTCGGTCTATGTAAATGACGCCAACGGCGTTTCCCGCTCGCACCAGCTTGACATCCTCGATTTCGTCAGCAACGACGGCACCATCATTTCCTCCGCGGAATCGCCCGCGCGCTTCAATTACAAAATGGAGTGGGTCACCAAGCCCGAGGATTGGGCCGCGCGCGGCGCGTTCCTCATGAAGCTGGACACCGAAGCCGGCCCCACGCTCGCTCTACTTTCCGTCGCCACCGTGCGCGTCGGCGATCGCGACCTCTACGTCGTCGGCGGTGAGCGCCTCGGCAAGGAATTTCTCGCTTCGCTCGTGCTCCCTCCGAACATGCGCGCGCTGCTCTACCTCAATCTCGATCCGCAATTTCAGGAGGCCGACCTGGTTGATTCCGCCGGCCCCGCGCAGGACGCCAACCGTTTCCAGCCGCTGGTGGAATCCGAAATGTCGAATCCTGTTCCGCAAACCACCACGATTCGCTGGACCATTGATCCCGCCAGCGCCGAAGTGTTTCACGCGCTGCCGCTCCTCGGGCGCTCCAAGGAATTGCTCGGGGTTCTTTTCGTCGGAACCTCGCAGCGCACGGTCGTAACCCTTGAGCGCCGCATTCGCTGGCTCGCTATCGGCGTGATCGCCGTCGGCTTGTTGATCGGATTGATGCTCAGCTGGTGGGGCGCCGCCCGCGTCACGCGCCCGGTGCAAAAGCTTGCCGAAGGCGCGCACGAAGTGGCGCAAGGGAATTGGAGCGCCCGCGTGGAGGTTCGCGGCCACGACGAAATCAGCCAGCTCGCCAAATCCTTCAATCAGATGACCGAGCAGCTCGTCGAACAGCGCGAGCGCCTGGTGCAGGCCGAACGTGTGGCTGCCTGGCGCGAAGTCGCCCGCCGCCTCGCGCACGAACTCAAAAATCCGCTCTTTCCGCTGCAGACCACAGTGGAAAATCTGCAAAAGGCGCGCGAACAAAATAACGGCCAGTTCGACGAAGTCTTCCGCGAGTCCACCGGCATCCTCATCACCGAAATCGAAAACCTGAAAGCCATCGTCGGGCGTTTCAGCGATTTCGCGAAGATGCCGCAGCCCGAACTCGGCGCCGTGAACCTGAACGAAATCGTGCGCAACGTCGTGAAATTGTTCGAAGGCCAATTCAGCGCCGTGGGTCGTCCCGCGATCACTCCCGAGCTGCATCTCGAGGAAAATTTGCCGACGATTCAGGCGGACGCAACACTGCTGCATCGCGCCCTGGAAAATCTGGTGCTCAATGCCATGGACGCGATGCCCGCGGGCGGCGTCCTGATGCTGCGCACGCAGCACACGCCCACGGAAGTGTCTCTCGAAGTTTCAGACACCGGCACGGGCCTCACTCCCGAAGAAACCGAACGCCTCTTTACGCCCTATTACACCACCAAGCAGCACGGCACTGGGCTCGGCCTCGCGATTGTGCAAGCAGTCGTCGCGGATCACGGCGGGCGTATTTCCATTGAAAGCGAAACAGGCGTCGGCACTTCCTTCCACATCGAATTGCCCATGAAACCGCCGCACAAGCCGCAGACGTTCCCGATGGTCTTCGAGAAAAAAGAAGATGAGGCGTAGCCTCCGGTGCCCTCGAAAGCCCACATCCTTATTATTGACGACGACGCGAACACTCTCGCCTCGCTCGCTCGCGCCTTTCGGCTCGCCGGCCACGAAGCCACAGTTTGCGACAACGCCCCCCGTGCCCTGGAACTTGCCAAGGCCGAGCGCTTCGATCTGATTCTGTCCGACGTCGTCATGCCCGGCCGCGACGGCATCGCCCTGCTCGAGGATTTCAAATCCATTGGCCTCGCAACGCCCGTCGTGATGATGTCCGGCCAGGCCTCCATCGAAATGGCGGTGAAAGCCACGCGCCTGGGCGCCAGCGATTTCCTCGAAAAACCCATCTCCAGCGAAAAGCTGCTGCTCACCGTGGAAAACGCGCTGCGCCTCAAGCACCTCGAGGAAGAAAATCGCGACCTCAAGCGCCGCCTCGGCCGCCATCACATCGTGTGGGCCAGCCCGGCCATGAAAGAAGTGATGGCGCAGGTGGAACACGTCGCCGCCGGCGAAACGCGCGTTTGCATTCGCGGCGAAACCGGCACGGGCAAGGAATTGATCGCGCGCACGCTGCACGAAAAAAGCCCACGGCGCGCCGAAGCGTTTGTTTCGCTGAATTGCGCGGCCGTTCCCAGCGAACTGATGGAATCGGAGCTATTCGGCCACGAAAAAGGCTCGTTCACCGGCGCGGCTTCGCGCCACACCGGAAAATTCGAGCAGGCCCATGGCGGCACTTTGTTCCTCGACGAAATCGGCGACATGCCGCCCGCCATGCAGGCGAAATTGCTGCGCGTGCTGGAAGAAGGCGAAATCGAACGCGTCGGCGGTGATAAGCCCTTCGCCGTGGACGTGCGCGTGGTCGTCGCCACGCATCGCAACCTCGAAGATCAAGTGCGGCAGGGAACTTTTCGCGAGGATCTTTACCATCGCGTCTTCGTGTTTCCGATTAATCTGCCGCCGCTGCGCGAGCGCGTCGAGGACATTCGCGTCCTCGCCGAACATTTCGCGCGCCAGCTCGAAGACCAGAACAATTGGAAACCGCGAAGATTTTCGCCCGAAGCCATTGCAGAACTAGAGCGCTATTCCTGGCCGGGAAATGTCCGCGAACTGCGCAACGTGGTCGAGCGCGTGCTGCTTCTTGCGGGCGGGGAAGTGATCGACGCCGCAACCGTCACGCGCGCCTTGCCGCGCGCCGCTGTTTCAGCCAATCCGCGCGCTTCCACGTTCTCCGCCGAATTGGGAACGGGCCCGCTCGCCCAGCGCGTCGAAGCCTTCGAACGCGAAACCTTGCTCGAAGAGCTGAAGCTGCATCATCATCACATGACCAACACCGCGAAAGCCCTGGGCCTCGAACGCAGCCACCTCTACAAAAAATGCCAGCAGCTCGGCATCGATCTGCGCGCCATCCGCCAGACGGAATAAAGCGCGCCGCCTCGCCGCCAGCGGAAGGCGTCCCGCCGCGCTACTGGTTCCCGGAATTGGCTTCGCGTTTCTTGCGCGCCGCCATTGCGTAGCCGCGCACGATATAAAGCAGCAGCGCCACCGCCACAATCAGGAAAAACGCTTTCTGATTGATCGTGATCGCAAACACCAGCATCGCCGCGAAAAATCCCCACACGAACATCTCGCCCAGAAACGCCTGCCGCCACTGCGCGCGCAGCCCGCTGGCCGGCACACGCGCCCGCAGCGCCGGCCAAAGCCGCGGCACGCGCCGGCAAAATGCCAGGTACTTTTCTCCTTGTTCGCGCGCCAGGTTCGCTTCTTCCAGCCCAATCAATCGCAAACAAAAAATAAGCATTCCCAGCACGATGAACGCAAATCCCACGCGGCTTGCGAGCAGCCCCATCCCGATCGCCAGAAAAATATTCCCCAGATAGAGAGGATTGCGAACGTGACGGTACGGCCCATCGGCCAGCACTGTCTCCGCGCGCAGGTTCGGGTCCTGCACCACGTCCGTGCGCAGGTACGCCGAAGCCCAGGTGCGAAGCAGCGCGGTCAGCAGAACCAAAAATGCTCCGAAGAGCAGCAGCGACCTCGCCACCAGGTCCGCGTGTGGCGAATTTTCACCTACCGTCCGGTTCACCAGATACTGCGCCATATTCAAATGGTCCACGCGATACAGCAGGAAGCCGAGCCAGAAAATCGCGCCGATCAGCCAGAAGCGATAGCGAAACTCGAATTCAGTGGCTTTCATGTGTCTCCTGAAAACCCGCGGTAGCCGTCTTGCTATCTATACGCAAGGCGTCCCGATTTCATTACACGCAGCTTCGCCCAAACTTGCGCTCGCTATCCATGCTTCGCAGGCGGCGGATAGAAGCGCACGAAAAGCAGGTGAGTAGGGAAGTAAACCGCGACAACCACCGCAAGGTACGTCACTGCCAAATGCACGGGCACCGGCCCAAGTTGACGATGAAAAAATGGCGCCGTCTGCGCAAAATTCACGTTCTTGTCCGGAGTGACGAATCGCGACGCGATCACCACCGGCAGCGCGATCGCGGCTTGCAACCCAAACCCGCGCTGGTCGTATCCCAACCGGCTCACAGACCAGATCAAAAGGAAGGGCATCACGATGTGAAAAAGTGAAAGCAGGCGGATCCACAGCGGCATCGTGCCATCAAATAGATATTCCGTCCCGCCGCTAAAATGCCGCCGAAAAAGCAGCCACGTTGCCGCGTCCAGCGTCCATAGCGCGTCAATCACCACCGACGAAATCGCCTGGCTCGATAGCAGCAGCGCGTTGCCAGTCCACAATCCAATGCAAGTAAGAATCACCGCCACGTCGCACAAATGCAAAAAATTTCCGGCGCCCCAAGCGTGCCAATAAACCGGCAACCACACTACCAGCCACAAAAGCGCCAGCCACCGAACCGAATCCGGAATCTTGCCGTGCACGCTTGCAGGTGTTTCCATTTTTCGCGACGACCCGCGCCATCCTAGCAAAGTAACCAGCGAAATCCCACGATGCTCGCGCGGTTCGGACGCGATTTCCGACTTTTTAGCTGGCGGAAAAGCGCCAAGAGCTGTCATTCCGAGGGCGAATTTGGCCCGAGGAATCTGCTTTTTCTTAGAGCCGCAATGAAAAGCAGATCCCTCGCCCCACTCGGGATGACACTTACATCATCTTTTGCGCAACGGGTTCTGCCGCACCAGCACTAGCGGTACTCGCTCCCCCATGCGAAAATTCAGCGAGCAATGACGATCGATCCAGCATGGTTTGCCGCCGGCGGAGTGTGCGCCGCCAGCGGAATATTTGCCTGGGGCGCTGTCGCTCCGTCATCGCAACTCTTCGGCCCCACCATCCGCCGCCTCAACGATCAATCCTCGATCGCCATCACGTTCGACGACGGCCCCAACCCTAAAGTCACGCCGCAAATCCTCGATCTCTTCGACCGCCACAATGCCAAAGCCACTTTCTTCCTGATCGGCAGCCATGTGCGCGCGTTTCCCGGCGCTCGCGAAAGAAATCGCCGCGCGCGGCCACGTCATCGGCAATCACACCGAAACACATCCGGCACTCACATTCCTTTCGCCGTCGCAAATCGCCGAACAACTAAACCGTTGCGACGACGCCATCTTCGCGGCCACCGGCGCAAAGCCAAAGTGGATGCGCCCGCCCTTCGGCTACCGCAGTCCGTGGCTCGCTGGAATCGTGCGCCGCCGCGGCGGAGCAGGCGTTGCCATGTGGAGCAAGGCCGCGCACGACTGGCGCGTCCAGCAACCCGAACCGGTGATTGAGCGCTTGGGCAGAGTGCGAGGCGGCGATATCGTCCTGCTGCACGATGGCGATCACCGCGTCCTGGAAGGGAGCCGCCAACACGTGCTGCAAGCTCTCGAGCACTGGCTCCCGCGCTGGAAAGATCAAGGCCTGCGTTTCGCGAAACTGGACGACACGCACTATAATGATGAAGAGGCGGCCTAAACGGAATGGACGAAAAACGCTACTACGACGAGAAGCCTGAAACCAAGCAGATGACGCTGGTGTGCCCGCACTGCCGCGAGGAGAACGTCTATCCCGTGCGCTGGATGGCGCGTAGCAAGAAAGCCCAGCTTCCGCCAGGCGGCAACGAAGACGATCGCGCGAAATTCGCGAAAGCCCGTTCCTACATGGTCCGCATGGACGACATGGTCGCCTGCCGCAACATCCGCTGCCGCAAACGCTTCGACCTGACCGGCCAAACGGTGATCCTCACCTAGCCGTCACCAAACTCGTCTCAATCCTCGTCCGCATCCCCGCCCGAAAGCGCCCCCGCCGGAATCCCTTCCAGCACCTCGCGCACCTTCGTAGCCAGCGCCTTTAAATTGAATGGTTTCTGCATGAACGACATCCCGCCTTCCAGCACCCCGTGCCGGAATATGCTGTCGTCCGTATAACCAGAAATGTACAGCACCTTCAGCCCCTGCCGTGTTACGGAGACTTTGGCCGCCAAATCCCGCCCGCTCAGCCGCGGCATCACCACGTCAGTAATCAGCAACTGGATATCGCCTTTATGCGCCGAAGCAATTTGCAGCGCCTGCACACCGTCCGCGGCTTCCAGCACGCGATAGCCGCGCGCGGATAGATATTCGGTGACGAGTTCGCGCACGCTGTCTTCGTCTTCCACGAAGAGAATCGTCTCCGTCCCCGGCTCGGGACCCTTCGCCACTTTCTCCGTCGCAAGTCTTTCCGTCGGAGCCGTCACTTCCGGCAAATACACCTTGAAAGTAGTGCCATGGTCCACTTCGCTATACACCCAGATGTATCCGCCGCTCTGCTTCACCACGCCGTAGACAGTCGCGAGGCCCAGTCCCGTTCCGCGTCCTTGTTCTTTCGTCGTGAAAAACGGTTCGAAGATGCGCGCCTGCGTCGCGGCATCCATGCCGCAGCCGGTATCGCTCACGGTAAGCATCACGTAAGGGCCGGGTTCCACCACTGCGTGCTGCGAAGCGTAACTGCTGTCCAGGTCCACGTTGGAGGTTTCAATCGTCAGCCGCCCGCCTTCAGGCATCGCGTCGCGCGCATTCACCACGAGGTTCAGCACCACTTGCTCGATCTGGCTGGGATCGGCCTTTACGCGCCCCAGGTTCGCGCCCGGCAAAAACACCAGCTCGATATTTTCGCCAATCACGCGCGAAACCATCTGGATCATGTTGCCAACCACTTCGTTTAGACGCCAGCACCCGCGGATGCAACACCTGCATGCGGCTGAATGCCAAAAGCTGCCGCGTCAATCCCGCCGCGCGCTCGGCCGCCTGCTGAATCTGTTCCACGTTGTGCCGGACGGCATCTTCTTTGCCGGTCGCTCCGCTAAAGAGCCTTTCCGTCAGCATTTCCGCGTGACCCTTCACCACCATCAGCAGGTTATTGAAATCGTGCGCTACGCCGCCCGCCAGCTCTCCCACCGCCTGCAGCTTTTGCGACTGCCGCAGCTGGTCGGTCAGGTGCTTCCGCTCGGTATTGTCCAGCGCGACGCCGATCACTCCTAGCAATTCTCCGTCACTGCCTCGCAAAGGCTGGACGTGCGATTCCAGCACGCGCTTCTGCCACTCCAGCTGATAGGTGAGCGATTCCCCGGCCACAGCCTTGCGGTGCGCAGCGATCGAGGGGAATTCCGGATTCTCCGTTTGAAAATATTCGAAAAGCGTTTTGCCCACCAGCTCGCCCGAACGCAGCCCCAAGGTCTCCAGCCCCGCGCCCACCGCGGACGTGTACCGCAGGTTTTTGTCCGTCGTCCACAAAATTGCCGGCATGCGCTCCATCATCACGGCCAGACGCGTGCGGCCCTCGTGCCGCTCGATCTGCGATTTCTCCAGATCCTCAAGCATGCCGTTGATCGCCGTGGCCAAAAACGCCAGCTCGTCCCGCCCCCGCACGTTCAGCCGCGCCGCCATGTCGCCGCTCGCGCCGATCTGCGTCACGTTATCCGCCAAATCGCCGATCCGTGAGATCACGAACTTCTCCAGCAATTTCAGCGTCACCGCGCCAAACACCAGCCCCATCGCCATCAACAGCAGCAAAAATTGCAGTAAACTCGTGCGGCCTTGGTCGTGGATGGTTCTCTGCAGCAACACGCGCATCAGCCCCACCGGCCGGCCGTAAATGTCGTCCAGTCGCTGGTATGCAGCGAACGATTCGGGATTTACCTCGTGCGTGAAAATCGGACGATCCTTGGAAATCACGCCGGCAGCCGCGCGGAGGTCCGCATCGCGCGCGATGTCTCCTTGCAGCTCAATCTCGATGGGCATGTGCGTTATTTCCGAAAGATGACCGATTTCGGCGTCGTCCAGGACCCGGCCCATCACCATGCTGCCGGCGATCGGTCCCTGGGAATTGCTCGTAAGGATCGGCCGCGAAACCACCAGCACCGGCCCGTCCGGAAGCGCGAGTATTCCCGCCACTTTGCTATCGAGGCTGGCCTGCGTGAGCAGCAAACTGCCGGGCTTCAGATCATTTTCGAGTCCCTGCGGAAGCGGAATTTCGCCGCCGTGCGTGAGATCGAATCCCTTAGAGAAAAGTTTGCGGCCCTGTGTCGTCAAAGATCGCAACGAAGCTGACTTTGAGCTGCTGGAACGTGCTGGAGGGAAACTCTGTCTTCACGTACGTCGCGCTCTGGCCATGCACGAATGCGTAAGTGTCGTCCCACGAGGCATATTCACTCGTGGTCCGGTCGAGTGTATTCAGGTCATTGCTCAGCGCGCTCGACGCGCGCTGCGCGTCTTCTCCGCGCGAAATCTTGCTCCAGCCGGGTGAACCCGCTCATCAGCAGAATGTGCGAGAGCCAATACAACCCGCCGACCAGCCCGATCATGGTAATGGCAATGATGAGCAGCGTTTTGCGCCGTAGCGACGACGGTACGTGGAGTTGGGCTATCTGCAGGGGTCCCAAGGCGAGAGCCTCAGCATCAATTATATCGGCCTGGAAGTCCCTGCGGGGGTGCCGGTGCCCTAGTCGTACACGGCGTAGCCGATCGAACATTGCCGAAAAACTGGCCGCAGAGCCTCGCCAGGGTTTATCCTGCAAGCATCTTGCCCGGCATAAAAGGCATCCCTACTGGGGAGTCCGATGGGGGAGCTCATGACGAATCGCCTGATCCAGTTCCGCTACGCCGCTGCCGCCTGCCTCGCCCTGGGATTGACGCTTCCCGCCGCGGCGCAAGATTCGGGACCAATGCCGCCCGCTCCAGCCAGCCAATCGGCCCCAGCACAGCCGCCAGCACAGAAGCCTCCGGCTGCGCCACCACCGGACGCGTCCACGCAACCACCCGCGCCGGCAACTTCCGCCCCCTCGCCCAGCGCAGCAGCCGACAACCCGTCAGCAGCGACTCCAGCAAGTGCCACCGCGGCCGCCACGCCGCTTGCGGCTGCCGCCAGCAAAACGGTCGGCAAGATCGAAGTGCCCTCCGGCACCCATATTCCGCTCGTGCTGCACAATTCGATTTCCACGCGCAGCGCGCGTCCCGGCGATCCCGTCTATTTTGAAACGCTCTTTCCAATCATGATTGACGGCAAAGTGGTGATCCCGGCGGGGTCCTACGTCAGCGGAGAAATCACCGAATCCAAACGCCCGGGCCGGGTGAAGGGCCGCGGCGAATTGATGATCAAGCTGACCACGCTCATTCTGCCTAATGCCTACATGGTCAATTTGAACGCCGTGCCGAGCAACGCCGGAACCGGCGGCAACGAAACTACTGACAGTGAAGGCAAAATCATTGGCGATTCCGAAAAAGGCCATGACATTGGCACGATCGCGAAGACCACCGCAGCCGGGGCAGGCATCGGTGGCATCACCACGCGCAGCGGCTCGGGCGTGGGGATTGGCGCCGCCGCCGGCGCCGCGGTAGGTCTCGCAGCTGTTCTGCTAACGCGTGGCCCTGACGCCGAAATGCCGCGCGGCTCCACGGTCGAAGCCGTAATTGACCGCTCCATCTATCTCGAAGCCGATAAAGTCCAATTCACCGGCCCCGGGCAGGCCTCCTCGCTGGCAGGCCCGCCAAATCGCGAACCGGTCCGCAACCAAGACCCATTTTAATTCCTAGCTTGGCGCAAACAACCGAAGCAAGTGTCATCCCGCTTGCCCTGACGAAGGAAGGGAGCGCAGTGAGGGATCTCTCTTCCGGACTTGTCGGCGCGACAACTACGCGCCCGTCCGTGCCCGGGACTTCGCCGCTGTAAACCGCAGCGGCGAAAAATTCTCTGCCACAAAACTCGCTTTCCCGCTGACAATCCAATCCCGCACAATTTTCGCCGTCACCGGCGCTAGCAAAATTCCATTGCGATAATGTCCCGTGGCGATCAACAAGCCCTTCATCTCCGTCGGCCCGATGATCGGTAAATGATCGGGGCTATCCGGCCGCAAGCCTGCCCACTGCTCCACAATCTCCGCATCCGCGAGCGCCGGAGCCAGTTCCTCAGCGCCATCCAGAATTTTGCGAATGCCCTCCGGTGTAACTTGTTTCACGAATCCCGCATTTTCCAAAGTGCTCCCCGCAATGATTCGCCCGTCGCGCCGCGGCACCAGGTAACCGCGCGACGAACGCAACACCTTTTTCAGCTTCACGGATGAAGACCGCAGCGCAACTAACTGGCCTCGCACTGGCCGCACCGGCGCGTACCGCGCCAGGTTCCCATCCGTTCCGGAAACGCAATCCTTGATCGTGCCGCAAAACGTACCCGCCGCGATCACCACTTGCTCGCCTTCGATTTTTTCGCCGCCGGCCGCAATCACTCCCGTGCACGCGCCGCGTTCGCACAGCAGCGACTCAACCGCGCAGCCCGCACGAATCACTGCGCCACGCCGCTCAGCCGCCGCAAGCAGCGCATCCGTCAGCAGCCGCGGATCCACCGTAGCTTCGTCGGGCAGCCACGCCGCCGCGCTCGCCGTCGCGCCCAACGCAGGCTCCAACTTGCGCGCCGCCTCCACCGAAATTGTTTCGATCGCGAGACCCAGACCGCGATACTCCTCGATCATTTTGTCGCGCGCAGTCTCGCCGTCCGGCCCGGCGAATACCTCGAACGTTCCTTCTCGCGCAAAATCCACGGTCTGGCCGCAAGCTTCTTCAATCCCCGCAACAAAATCCGAATACAGTTGCAGGCTCTCTTTCCCAACGGTACCAGTGGCACCGCCTCGGGCGAATCCGGCCCCGGCGAAAGCATTCCCGCCGCGGCCCAGGAAGCCTCGCGCCCCGGCTCCTGCCGGTCAACCACCAAAACGCGCAGCTTTTCGCCGGCCAGCTCAAAAGCAATGGCCGCGCCGATCACTCCGCCGCCCACAATGACGCATCGAAAGTTTTCACGCGTTCATAATATCAGGAATTGAAAGCTGAGGCGCGAGGATTGGCAGCATTCGTACGGGGCGTTGGAGTTAAAGCGAATCCACAAGCTCAACGGAAAGCAACCGCGCTTTCTGCGAAAGGTTCTGCGCGCGCGCCCAATCGCCGGCTTTGCTGGCTTCGTCGGATTGGGCCAGGAAGCTCTGAATCTTGTCCACCAGGTCGTGCTGTGCCGCGCTCAAGACTCGCCCCGAAGATTGCTGCAGATTCTTCTGCGCGACGATGATGTCGTCCTGCGTCTTGCGTTGCAGGCTGGCTTGATCGCCCGGAGAAAGTTGCGGCGAAATTTGCGGTGCCGGCGGTCGCGCGGGTTGCTCGGGCTGCGAATCCGAAGCCGATTCGACGGGCGGCTTGCGTGACGGCGGCGCCGGCTTTGTCTGCGCCGGCTCTACCGGCAGCGGCCCAACGGTCGTAGCTGCGGGGTTCGGAGGCGGCGGCACATTTTCCGGCGGGGGCAACGCGTCGGTATCCGGCGCAATATTCGTGAGCGGTTTCGCGTCCGAAGGTTCCGGCGCGGGCGCCGCGGCCACCGGGGCTCCGGCTTTCACTGTTTTCTCGCAACCGGTCAGCATAAACGGCAGCGCGCACACCAACACCATCATTGTTGCCAGCGTGGTAGCGTCTAACCTGCGGCGGCTGGGCATTTATAGTTTTTCTTCCGCAAAAGGCTGTCCGAAATCCCGCACCTTTCCGGCCAGCGCTTCCATTGAACGTGCCAAAGGTAATTCCAAACGAAACGTGGTGCCGCGCCCGGGTTCCGAATCAAATTCTATCCGACCGTTGTGCAACTGCACAAACCGAAAGGTATTCGCGAGTCCTATACCAGTACCTCCCGGCCGCGTGGTAAAAAACAGCTGGAAAATCTTCTTCTGGTCCTCAGGCGAAATTCCTTTGCCCGAATCGGCCACCGCAATCACCGCGAATTCGCCGTTGCGCCGCAGGCTCAACGTGATCCTTCCGCCCGCGCTCGTGAAATCGCAAGCATTCAACAGCAGATTCAGTACAGCCTGATGAATGAGCTGTGAATCTACCAGCACGCCCGGAAATTGCGAAGGCAGCTCCACGCGCAGCTCGATCCCGGCTTTGGTGATCGCCGGGCGCGCCGCGTCCAGCACTTCGTCGAGCAAAATCCGCAGATCGGTTTCTTCCAGCTTCAATTCCACGGGCTTCGTGAAATTCAAAAACGTCTTCACGGCGCGGTCCAGCCGGTCAATTTCGCTATCGAGCATTTTCACGGCCTGCTGCGGCTCGGGATCCACCGGCATATTGGCCTTCAAAACTTCCAGCCACAGCCGCATGGAGTTCAGCGGATTCTTCACTTCGTGCGCCACGCCCGCCGTCACGCGACCCAGCGCGGCGAGCCGTTCGGAAACGTGCAACTGGCTGCCGATACGTTCGAGCGATTCCACGTCGCGCAACGTCACGAGCGACCCCATCGGCATGCCATGTTCTCGAATCACCTGCGCGCTCAACCCGATTCGCTGCGGGCCGTTCGATCCCTCCAGCGTCACTTCGGCGTTATCCACCTGCCCGATCTGGTCTCCGCGAATTCCCAGCGCCTCGCGCATCGGATGCCCCGCGGGGAAAATTTCGCTCGCGCGGCGCCCGCGCAATTCCTCCGGCGGCGTGCCCAGAAATTTCTCTACCGATGGGCTTACCAGCACGGTGTAACCGTTGGCGTTGAAAAGCAGCAGCCCGTCCTCGAGTCCGCTCATCACCTGATCGAGATTTTCGCGCAGCGTGCTGAAAATTTCGCGCACGTCTCGCAACTGTTTTCCGATCCCGATGATTTTCGTGCTCACCGCGCCGAATTCGTCGCCGCGCTTCACCGGCTCCAGGTCGAATTCGCCCGCGGAAATCCGGTCCAATTGCGCGGATATGCGGTCAATCGGCGCCAGCGACGCTCGGCTCACGATCAGCGCCAGCAAAGTCGAAAGCAGCACGGAACCCAGCGCGTAATATCCCGCCGAAATCAGGCTCGGCGAAATCTCGCTGCGAATCAGCGCCGAAGAAAGCCCCACGCGGATATCGCCAAAGGGCGCGCTGCCCACGTTAAAGGGCAGCGAGTCTTCGTATACCAGCGGCGGCCCATACAGCGTCCGCAATTGCTGAAAAAATCCGCCACGCACCAGCGAACTCACCGGAGGCCGCTGCGCCACTTTCTCGCCGCGCTCCGCCGGATCGCTCGATTTCATCACAATTCCGTCGCGGTCGCTGATGGTGATCTCATAGATCGTCGGCGAATATCCCACCGCCGATTCCATCACCGAATCGAGCGTGTTGCTTTGGTCCAGCGCCCGCTGAACGTACGCGCGCAAATCCGCGGCGCTATCGGACGCCGGAAAATCGCCCCGCGCCGCGGCGTCGGTAAGGGAATTCTTGCAGGCGAGAAAAACTTGTTCGGCAACGAAACGCGCCCGGTCATCCGCCTGGCGCAGCGTCTGCCGCGTCAGCCGCGCGATGTACAGCGTCGAAACCAGCGTCACCACTGCCAGCACCAGCAGCGAAGTCGCCAGCGTGAATTTAGTTTTCAGGCTGAGACGCATCTTTCCGCCCCGCCTCGTATTCTTTCAATTTATTGTGCAGCGTTTTCAGGCTGATGCCCAGCAGTTCCGCCGCGCGCGTCTTGTTCTGGCTCGTCGCACCCAGCGTCTGCAGGATCAATTCACGCTCCACGGCGTCCACCGTCGTCCCGATTGGAAAATGCAGCCCGCTCAGCCCCGAACTCGTCATCGCCGTCGCATGCCCGAATTTCGACGGCAGATGCTGCCGCGTAATAACCCCGCGATCCGAAGCGATCGCCGAGCGCTCCAGTACGTTGCGCAATTCCCGCACGTTTCCCGGCCACGGATAGGATTTGAATAGGTCCATCACGTCCGTGCCCACGCTGCCGATTTTCTTTTCGTGCTTCGCGGAAATATCCGTCAGCAAATGTTCCACGAGCAACGGCAAATCTTCTTTGTGCTCGCGCAGCGGAGGCAGGTGCACATTGAAAACATTCAGCCGGAAATAGAGATCCTGTCGCAGATGCCCATCGGCTACTGCCTGCTCGGGATCCTTGTTGGTCGCGGCGAGTACCCGCACGTCCACCGGAGTTTCGACCTTGCTGCCCAGCCGCCGCACTTTGTGATCTTCCAGCACGCGCAGCAATTTCGCCTGCGTCGGCGCTGGCATCTCGCCGATTTCATCCAGCAGCAGCGTTCCGCCGTCCGCCAGCTCGAAGCAACCAATGCGCCGCTCCGCCGCGCCCGTGAACGCGCCCTTCTCGTGCCCGAAGATTTCGCTTTCCATCAGCGATTCCGGAATCGCCGAACAATTGATCGCCACAAACGGCCGCGACGCCCGCGGCGACAGCATGTGAATGGACCGCGCCACCATTTCTTTTCCAGACCCCGTCTCGCCCGTGATTAGCACGGACGCCGTTGAAGGCGCGGCAATTTCCACCTGGCGCATCACTTCCTGCATCGGCCCGGACGTTCCCACCAGCGTGCCCAGTTTTCCCGCCGCGCGCAGGTCGCGCGTCAACGCCACCACCGCTTGCTGGTCGCGCACTCGTCCCAACGCGCGTTCCAGCAAGGCTCGCAATACGGGAGGTTTCAGCGGCTTTTCGATGTACCAGTACGCGCCAGCTTCGATCGCCTGCACCACGCGTTCGTCGCTGCCGCGCCCGGTAATAATAATGACGGGAATGCGCAGTATTTCGTCGCCCAGTTGCTTCAGCAAGTCAAGCCCGTTCATTCCCGGCAGCTCGACGTCCGCCAAAATCAAGCTCGGCTGGAATTCCTGGAATTTCGCAAGCGCCTCTTCGCCGCTCGCCACCCCCAGAATTTCCCAACTCCACTTGCGCAAAAGAGCTTCATAGCCCTTGCGCGCGTTATCTTCATCCTCAACAATCAGAATGCGTTGCTGGTTGGGAGCGTCAGTAGCCATCAATCACTGAATCTACCAGCACTACCTCCGAAAACCAATAGAGCGAACCACGGAGCGGACTACGCCTGCGTCGGTTCGGTCCCGCGCGAGTTGGCGCCGATCAATCATCTGCCAACACCGGTATGGGTCCGTAGGGGCGCTGCTCGCTGCGCCCCGCCTTGAACTAGGACGCGGCAAACGACGAATCCGCCGTCCTCAAATCTTCCCAAAATACAGCGGCCGCTGCAGCGCCAACTCCAATTTCATATTCGGCTCCAGCGTCAATTCCTGCCCCAGTCCCGACGTCGCCATGAACGCCGTCGCCGCATTCATCGCCGCGCCCATAGCCGCATCCTTCTTGTCTTTCTTCGAAAGCCCAGGCTCGGCCCCCACAAACGCCGCCTCCGCCATCGCCAGCATTTCATCGTCGCGCTTGCTGCTGGGAGCTTCGATTTCGCCCTCGTGATCGAAAAGCACGCGGATCGAATGCACTCCCGGCGCGTCAATCAAATCCGCCACCAGAGGAGTCCATCCGCTCGCCGTGTGTATATCGTCGAACGTCAGCCACAAACGCGCGCGCCCCACCTTTCCCGCGGACTGCACCTTATCAATGTGCCCGCGCACCTGCACACCCGCTGGCAGCATGCTGCCATCAGACGTGGGGATTGGCTCGAGTGTGCGCGCGAATATCTGCTTTCCGGATTTATCTTCTTTGGTGGAAATGCGCGTCTGCAGCGAAACCAGAAAACGCGTCCCGCGTGCGGCGGCGGTGGGCGGCACATCCTGTGGCTGCGATGACGGCTGCGGCGCGGGGTCCGAATTTTGCGCGTACAGTGGAATGCTCGAAAAAACGAAAAGCGCGGCCATAACGACAAGAATCCTCCAGTGATTCATAAACTCCTCCCAAATTTTTCATTTGGCGTTTTCAGCTGGAGGCGAAAGCGCTTTACTCTTGTGCTGAATATACCAAAAATCCGTCCGCGACGCGCAGGTTTGTTTAGCGGCCATTGTTTTGTGGCGCTTGCCATAAAGAAAATGAGGGCAGGGAAGAATCCCTGCCCTGATTCGCCCGCTGCGCCGCTGGCGGGGGAGCCTAAAAACTCATCAATCGTCGCCGCGATAAATCCTTCACTGCGGCTTCACCGCCTCCGGCCCGAAATGCCCAAACGCCAGCCGCCGCATCAACTGCTGCCGCAAACCGTCCGGCACCGTGACACTCGCCGCCGCCGACCAGCCGCCGACGTCGCCATCTCCGCCCGCCTTCGGCACAGCCAAAAACGCGGGAATGTTGTTGCCCAGCGGACATCCGCCATCCACCACGATGCAAGCTTCGCCTGTGATTTCGCCTCGGTCGTTGATGCCATTCGCTTCAATCAGAAATAGCGGCGAATCATGCGCGATCAAGCCATTCAAGTCCCACATTTTTCCGTTCTCATAAATAAACGCGCGAAACGACGGCAGCGAGACGCCCACGATCTGCCCTTCATCATTAATGTCCAGCGCCTCGCTCAAGGAATCTCCGGGCAGCACGCCAAGGTCCGTCATCCGCCCCGTCTCCTTGGTCCACAGGAAGGCATGAAAGTTTGCGTTCAGCGTTCCGCCGCTCACGTCGCCCGAGAGATCCGAAAACCCCACAATGTCACCGCGCTTGTTGATCGCCATGGGAGTGTTCCAGCCCATGCCGCCGAGATTTCCCAGATTCGTCACGGTGCCGTTCTCCCAGAGCAGCGCGTGCTTCGCGGTAAACGCGCCCACCGCAACGTCGCACGTGCCGGAGATTCCGACGACTTGCCCGTTGTCATTAATCGCGGTAGCGGCGCCGTCCAGATCACCAGGAAAGTTCGGCAGTTGCTGGATCTGCTCCAGCGCGGGACCATACACCACCGGCTCGAACTGGAAATACTGCGGAAACACGCACGTCGTGTCGTGCGTAGTATTTTCCGCCCAGCCCACAATCTGCCCCAGATTGTTTGCCCCCGCCGCGAACCCGTTCGAACCGCCCAGCGTCGGCAGTGGCGACATCACGCCCCACTGCCACGAAAATCCCACGCAGTCGTGGCCCGTCGCCTGGCCCGTAGGATTGAACGCCGTGCAACTCCACGACTCGCCTTGCGGATTCATCTCAGCGGTCTCCGCCCAACCCGCCACCAAGCCGTGATCGTTCTTGATCGGCCACTGCACATCGCTGTTCGGTCCGCCCAGCGTGCCCAAATCAAATCGCAAACCGTAAATCCACACGGTTGCGTGCTCGGTCGTGTTTCCCGCCTGGTCGGCGCTGCCCATCGCCCATCCAATATTATTGATCGTGTTGCCGGAACTGGCTGTGCCGCTCAAATTGCCCAGATTCACGACGCGATAATGTAGCTGTTCTTGCGCGGCCAGCCGCACCGGCATAGCGGCGCAGGCCAAAAGTGCCATTGCGCTCACACACATCGAAATTCTGAATTTCATAATGCCTCCGTTTGTCTTTTTCTGAAGCCAATCGCTCGCGCCGCGGGCCCACGCATTTTTGCTCCTCGCTGAAAAGTCACGGTTCTTGGACCGGCCAAACTCCCCAGGGTGGGTGGCCGGTCCAGGCGCCGACTGCAAAATAGTTTTTTTGCGCGAGCCGCGTCGGACGTTTTCGGACATCGCTACGCGCCAATCTGGACGTTTCCGGACCTCGCCCCTGAATCTTGGCGAGTCCAGAAGCAAGCGGCCGCGTCCAACAGCACGTGCGCCCCAACGCGCAAATTCAAACGAGGCGTGATTTCACTCTTCGGCGACAAAGAGAATTTGCTGTCATCCCGAGCGGAGCGAGGGATCTCTCTTCTGTGAGGGCAAGGCTTCACCGTAATCGTCGCGGCGCCAACAGTGCGGAGACTCCCTAACCTGGTCCGAAAACGTCCAGCGCGCCCGGCCGTTTCGGCTATCATCGGCTCGAAGGCAAAATGAATCTCGATTGGCAAGTTTGTTCGCGGGCCCGCCTCTCGCGCGATGTGCGATTCGATGGCAAGTTCTACATCGGCGTGCGCGGCAGCAAAGTCTATTGCCGTCCCATCTGCCCCGCGCCCACCGCGAAAGAAAAAAATGTCCGTTACTTTCCTACCGCCGCCGCCGCGGCCGAAGCCGGTTTTCGCCCGTGCCTGCGCTGCCGCCCGGAATGTTCGCCCGGCACTCCGGCTTGGTCCGGCACCTCTAACACCGTTTCGCGCGCGCTGCGCCTGATCGCTGAAAGCGGCCTGGAAGATGGCGGCGTCGAAGGCCTAGCTGAACGCCTCGGCGTCGGCGCCCGCCATCTGCGCCGCTTGTTTCTCAAGCATCTCGGCGCCACGCCCAGTGCCGTCGCGCACACCCGCCGCATGCACTTCGCCAAAAAATTGATCGACGAAACCATTCTGCCGATGAGCCAGGTAGCTATCGCTTCCGGTTTCAATTGCGTCCGCCGCTTCAACGCCTCTATCCGCGCCACCTATCGCCGGACGCCCACGCAAATTCGCCGCCTCGCGCGTCCTTCCGCCGCCCAGCCCGAAAACCAATATCTTTTTCAGCTTCGTTTTCGGCCGCCCTACCACTGGCCGGGCATGCTGGATTTTTTCGCGCGCCGCGCCATTCCCGGTGTTGAAATCGTGCAAAATGGCGCCTACCGCCGAACCATCTCGCTGCACGGCCAGCCGGGCTACTTCGAAGTTTCTCTCCACCCGCGCGGCGAATCTCTCGCCATCCGCATTCAGTTCGGCGATCCCTGCGCGCTTTTTTCCATCATCGAACGCATCCGCGCTATGTTCGACTTGAGCGCCGATTGGACAGACATCGCGCGCACCCTGCGCGGCGATCGGCAGCTCGCGCGATTCGTCCAAGCCGCTCCGGGCCTGCGCGTCCCGGGCAGCTGGGACGGATTCGAACTCGCCACGCGCGGGATTCTCGGCCAGCAAGTGAGCGTCGCAAGCGCCCGCGCGATCACCGGCCGAATCGCAACGCTTTTCGGCGCCTCATTTTCAGGCGGCGGCAACCTCACGCATCTTTTTCCGCCGCCCGCGATTCTCGCCGAAGCCGATCTCACCCGCGCCGGCGTCATCCCCGCGCGCGCCCGCACCATCCAATCGCTCGCCCGCGCCGTCTGCGAAAATAAGATCAGTTTTGAAGGCGTGGTGGACTCCGAAGCATTCTTCACGCGCCTCTGCGAGATTTCCGGCATCGGTAAATGGACCGCGCAATACGTCGCCATGCGCGCGCTCGGCGAAACCGACGCGTTTCCCGCCGGAGACGCCGGACTGCTCCGCGCTCTCGATCTGACCAGTCCGCAAGAACTCGAGCAACGCTCCGAAGCCTGGCGCCCCTGGCGCGCCTACGCCACCATCTACCTCTGGCACAGCCTAGGCGCCCGCGCGAAAGCCGCGCCACCAGCGCCTCGAAAGCGCCACCTGATGACTACGCCGCGCACGAAAGAAAGTCGCGTCGCAGGGGCAGGTCTCAGACCCGCCCGCCTTTGAAGTTGAATTTGTGAATCGCGCTGCAGCGCGATTCACCCTGAGGTCCGACGGCGTCGGACCGAAGGGTAGCGGCGGTCTTCAGACTGCCAGCCTTTGATTTTTGTAACGGATATCTTCAATGGGAGCTCGCCCAAAAATGAATCCAATCGCCGCATCACTAAGAATCGTCACCGCCGCAGCCGCCGTTCTCTTCGCCACCACGACCAGCGCAACGTCGCGTCCAATTGCCGCCGCACAAACCACTTCGCAACCCGCCACCAGCACCGCCCCCGAATACCACCGACTCGATTTCTGGATCGGTGACTGGGACGCCTACGACGTTGGCGCACCGCAAAAACCCGTAGCCCGCGCGCACGTAGACCGCCTCCTCAACGGCTGCGTGCTGAAAGAAAACTATCAAGGCGTGAATGGCGGGGAAGGCCAAAGCTTCAGCATCTACGACCCCACCCGAAAACTCTGGCATCAAAGCTGGGTCACCAATCGCGGCAAGCTACTGGTAATCGAAGGCCGATTCCAAAATGGCGAAATGGTTTTAAGCGGTACCGATAACTTCACGCCCACCCATCCGATCATCCGCGGCACCTGGAAACCCGATCCCGCAGCCGGCGGCGTCCGCGAAACCGCAGTCACTTCCACCGACAACGGCGCCACGTGGCAACCGCTCTTCGATCTGATTTTCCGCCCGCACGATCCTACGAATATCGCCAATCCCGCCAGCAGCGCGAACGCCTCCAGCACCGATGACCAAAAAGCCGTAGCCGCCCTCGACACCGAATATCAAGCCGCCGTAAAAATCAACGACTTCGCCACGATGGCCCGCCTCCTCGCCGACGATTACACGCTCGTCATCGGCTCGGGCAAGACCCTCACGAGATCCGACCTGGTCGAAGAAGCCCGCAGCGGCCGCATCGTCTACGAGCACCAGGAAGACACGCAGCAAACCGTGCGCGTCTGGGGCGATACTGCCGTGATCACCGCCAAGCTGTGGGAAAAAGGCACAGACGCGGGCAAGCCGTTCGATTACACCGCGTGGTTTAGTGACACCTACGTGCGTACTCCCACCGCCTGGCGCCACGTTTTCGCACAATCGTCGCTACCGCTGCCTAAGACCTCACCGCAAACCAACTAGCCACTCACTCGTGCGCCAAGTCAAGCCCGCTGCGGAAATCTTAGCGCATTAGTAACGGGCGGTGCGCCGAAAAGCACGCATGCTACACTCCGCCCGTGCGCAAACCGCCGTATCTCAACCCAGCCGCGCTCGAAGTCCCGCCGCCGTGCAAGGAGCGCGTTTGAACTGCCCGAAATGCAACGCGAAGCTCGTGCCCAAACCGGTTCCCGGCGCGATCCGCTTCCCGCAGCGCCTGGAATGTCCTGAACACGGCTGGCTGAAAGAAAGAGTGAAGCCGATTCGCATGCGCTTCCACAAAGACGCACCCAATTGGTGAATCAGGACGTAGGGGCACGCCATGGCGTGCCCGCTGTCTGCACGGCACAGTGTCTGATATCCAAATGGTTTTGTGGAACCCCACGCAGCAGCACCGTGCGCCTCGGCGCGTCCCGCCCGCCTAGACCGCTCCATCCGCAGCCGGCCCCGCGTCGCGCGCGCCCACGTTAAAAATAAAACCGCCCGCGCTCATCCCGCACGTCGGATCGCAAACCGTCGCCAACTCAATTCCATAAATCCGCAAAGCATCGCGCAGCGCCTCGGCCCCAACCGGCAAGCTGCCCGCCGCGGCTACCACCAGCGACAATCCCGCCGCCTCTCCGTTCCAATTCTCCGACGGCGCACCTTCCTGCACGTCCCACCCAATCACCTTGAAAATCGTCAAAAAATCCTGCGCGTAATCGAACGCATCGCTCGCCGCCCGCTGGTAGCACACGTTCACCCTCTGCTCGGGAAACGTCAGCAGCACCTGTATCAACACCGCCTTCTGATGGGTGCTCAGTCTTCGCGCGCTCGTTTCCATCGCTCGCCCCGGCCAGTGTTGTCCCACGCAGGCGCCGCTGTCAATCTTTCCTGTTAACTCGCACGTGCGCCGAAAAAAATCGAAAATCACTGCTGCGGAAAATTACGCTGGCCTCAAACTGTTCGAGCGGACAGTTGTCGCCGCGCTCGGCCCGTTGCATTATCCCTTCGCGTTGCGGAGTCGCCCAGCCAATACAAATTCCACGGACGCAACCCCGTGGAGTTGCGCGCCTACAGGTCTCGTTTAAGGAGTTTTCGACATGATTATCCGTGAATCGCGGTTGCTAGGGGTGTGTCTCGCCGCAACTTCCGCCATCACCTTCGCGCCGCCCGTGCATGCGCAATCCTGCGCCTCGGGACAAAACGCCGCCGTCGAATGTTTTGTCGGCAACGCCGTACGTACCAATCTCATAACTCTGCAGTACGGCATGACCATGGCGCAATTCAAGCAGTACGGCGTGTCCGTCTCGAAAATTGTTCAAACACAGCCCACTTCTCTCGCCGTCGTCGCGCTTGCGAGCGCTGTGGCTGACGCGCTTCCGCCGACCAACTCCGACGGTTCCGCCAACGCCGCCGCGCAATCCGCCGCGATGAACTCCATCGTGGACGCCGGAATCGCCAGCAATTTCCTGACGGTCCCGGCCGATGCCAATTCACAGGACTTGAAATGGTTTTCGCTCGATCTCGTCAACGCGATGAATGTCAACAGCGGCATCGTGCTTTCGCCCGGCACCATGCTGCGCGTGATTGATTCTTACGTGGTCAGCGCGACCACGAGCGGCACGGTGAATTGGACGCAAGCGAATTCCGGTATCGCCACGATGATCAGCAATCTCGCCAGCGCCGGCTTGCTCAAGCTTCCCGCCGCAATCACCGCGGCCCAAGCCACCCAGTTCGCGCAGTCGCTCGCGCAAGTCACCTACACCTACAGAACCGCCACAGGCCGCGCGTCGCTGTAGTGCCACCACGTCTCCGGCAGATTCAGAAGTGGCTGAATAGCCCGATCAAAATGATGAAAGGAATCGGCACTCCCAGCAGCAACAGCAAAATGGATCGCATGTGAAATCTCCCTCGCTTAAATTCGCCTGAAACCTCGCCTCAAACCGCCACTACCCGATCGCGTTGTCTGCCGCCGATCGTCGCCGCCCAACTCGCGCAAAAAGCGCCAACCAGCAGCGCCAAGAACGTCCAGTACATCGTGTGCGCCACCGCCTTGCGAGCCTTGTCGGCGGCGTCGCGAGCCTGTGCGAAAACTTCTTCCACTCGCCGTTCTGCATCGGGCTGGTTCACTCCCGTCCGCGCCGCCACCACGCGGCCCAGAAACGTCGTGTCTCCCGGCGGCATGCTCCCTTGCCGAATGGCATTCGCAAAGATCAGCGCAACTTCGCCGCGCAGCGCGGCGGTATCTTCCGTCGCAGGAATCGCGCTCGGACGCAAGAGCGTGTCCACGAAATATGCGCTGGGGCCCGCATTCTCTTGCGCCGTCTGCAGACTGTTGGAATTTTCCGCCATTATCGCCCTGCCGCGCGCTGCTCCTCCCGCCACCGCCGCTGCCGCCGACGCCAGAAACGCCGCCGTAATCACCACGCCTACGGCCCACACCAGAAATCCATGCGCCGTATCGCGAAAATAAACTTCATGCGTGTGCACCCTGGCCCATTTCACGCGCAGTCGCCCCGCCAAATACCCGCCCATGGACGATGAAATAATTTCCATCACCACGAACCAGATGATCGCTCCCGCGCCGATCGCCGTCGCCGATGCTCCTCTGTTTGCCCACGGTGACATCGCCGAAAATCCGATCCCCGTTCCCAGCGCCAGCAATATCAAAGACAGTGCCGCGGCCACAAACGCCCCGGCAATCACCGCCGCCCACGTGACGCCCGACGTGTTCGAATCATCCATCACGGATTGCTCCATAAGGACTGTCCCTCCAACTGAAATTTGGTCGAACTGCTGAGATAGCCCTAAACCGAGGAATAATCCATGAAGACTAACCGCCCGCACGCACCTCGCCCATACCCGAAAGGCTGTAACCCTGGAAATGAAATCGTTGAATTCTTCGCGCACTAGAATTCGTGCGAAGGGGCGCTGCTTCCTGTGCGGCGCAGCTGACGTTGAATTTGTAGCGGCCACCTTTAGGTGGGCGCATTTGCCTTGCTTGCCCGCTCGTTGCGAAGCGAGCCTCGCCTCGCCGCTCAAAGCTTTGCGCGGCAGTCAGCTTCCGCCCAGAACGGCACGCACGGCACGACGTCGTCGTTCAGACCAGCATGCGCGCGGCCGCTCCTACGCCTGCACTTGCAACACCACCAGCGTGATGTCGTCCTTTTGCGAGCGCCCCGCGCAGTAATTCGCCAGCTCATCGAGAATGCACTTGGCGATTTTTTTCGGAGTGCTGTTACGGCAGTCGCGCAGCAGGTTCTCCAGCCGCCGGTGTCCCCATTGCTCGCCCTCGGAATTCTCCGCTTCGGTAATTCCGTCCGTATACGCAACAAAGACATCCCCGATTTGCATTTGAAACGATTTCGCGCTGAATTCCGTGCCTTGCAACAGGCCCACGGGCGTCCCCAGCGCTTTCAGGCGAAACACACCGCATTTTTTTCCTTTCCAGCGCAGGATCAGCGGAGCATTGTGCCCCGCGTTCACGTATCGCAATCCCCGTGTCGCCGGATCGTACTCCCCGTAGAAAAGCGAAGCGTACAGATGATCGGGCGAAGACGAGTACACCAGCCGGTCCACGTCCGCGATCAGCGCGGAAAGGTCCGAGTGCGCGTGTAACGCCTGCGCGCGCAGGGAAGCCTGCAAGCTGGCCATCAGCAGCGCCGCGCCGATTCCTTTTCCCGATACGTCTCCGATCGCGATTCCCCAACGCTCATCTTGCAGCGGCATAAAATCGTAGTAGTCGCCGCCGATGCTTTGCACCGGCTTGTAGAATGTCTCGCAACACAAACCCGGAATCGCCGTGCTGTCCTGCGGGAAAAATGCTTCTTGCACGTCCTTCGCGCTTTCTAAATCCTGCCGCAATGCTCGGTGAATCGCTGAATCCGACTTTCGCAGGAACTCCACGAAGGTCTCCACGTGATTCCGCAACAGCACGCCGGCCTCCCGTCCTTGCCCCCTGTCCAGGGCTTCGATGATCGGCTGGTGTGACTCCACTACGTCCGGAAGATTCTTCGTCACTTTTTCGATCGCCGCGCGCATGCGTAAGTCGCAACCCAAAGTATCCCACACGCGTATGAGGACGTTGTTCTGCGACGCCTGCAAAATATGGCGATGGAACCTCACGTCATGCTCCGCGTAAGAATCCAGATCCAGCCTGCGCACTGCCGCCCGCATTCCGTCCAGCTCGCGGTGCAATGCGCTGGTGTTGCCTTTGAGCGTCGGCGCAGCGCTCCGGCCGCTGATTTCTTTCAGGGCAGCTCGTATCTCGTAGGCTTCTTGCATTTCCTTCGGGTTCGGCGGGTGGACGATTGCGGAGAATCTTCCGGAAAGCGTAACCATCCCCAGTGTCTGGAATTCCGAAAGGGCGCTTATCACGGACCGGCGGTCGAGTTCATATTCTGTCTCGATTTCAGATAGCTGCACGGATTCGCCGGCGCGGAACCGGCCGTTGAAGATGTCCCGCGCCAATCGCACCAGCGCCAAGTGATCGCGTTGGCTCTCTCTGGAAACTCCTTCCAGCGGGTTTGCATTTTGCTGATTCAACAACGTCATCGTGCGGTGCTCCTTGAAAATGTGGGCTTTATGCGAGATCGAACCTCGGGGCAAAAATCTCCCCAAAAGGGAAGTTCGGTGTCCTCTTCCTATGTGGACTAGCGTCTTCGCTCAGGAAAATAGACGCTGCGGATCGCCGAACGCATCTGTCTTTTCTTGTTCATCTTGGTCAATTCTTGACATTGTTTTTGCGCCCCGCTTTGTTGGCGTCCAAAACCTCTCCCGAAACATCCAATGCGGCGGCTTGGGCGAAGACGAATCCAATCAAGGTTTTTACCGTGTGTGCGCCGCAACGCATTGAAGTGGTAGAAGGCTGCGAAGCCATTCCTATCGTTCCGCACGAGCCGCTACTATCGAGCGCGTCTCTCGCGTGGGATGGCGTTCTTCTGGAGGAGTATTCGGTTCCCGCGTTGCTCGAGTGCCCGGTACGCGTGAATTCGACGGTACTCTTGCATCTTCAGACGGGAAGCCCCGCGCGGCACGATTTGCACAGTGGGCGAAAACTTCATCGCACCCTGATTCGTGCTGGGGGCATGCACTTGATTCCGCCGGGGCAGAAGCGTTCCCTCATCTCGCACGACCACACCGATTGCCTCGTGCTTTCCATGGAGCCTTCGTTTTTGCGACGCTCGCTCGCCGATTTGCTTCCGGACGAAAATCTTGAGCTTGTCGAAAAATTTGCCTTCGAGGATATCCAGATCGAACGCTTACTGAAGGCCCTGCACGCCGAGGCGAAGCTAGGTGCGCCCAACGGCAAGCTCTTCGCCGAGTCGCTCGCCACGGCGCTCGCAGTCTACCTCGCCCAGCAATACTCGGCCGCTTCTCCCAAAATGCAAATTCGCCGCGATGGCTTGCCGCCGCGCCTGCATCGCGTCCTGAACTATATTGGCGACAAGTTGGACGACAATCTTTCGCTTTCCGAGCTCGCGGACATAGCCGGGATGAATCTTTTCTACTTCGCCCGGCTCTTCAAACAAAGCACCGGAATGAGCCCGCACCAATACGTCCTCGATCAACGAATCCAGCGCGCCAAACAGTTGTTGCGCAATTCGCCGATTACGATCCTCGAAGCCAGCGTGCGCACCGGCTTCGTGGACCAGGCCCATTTCACGAAGGTCTTCCGCAGGCTGGTTGGACTGACCCCCACGCAGTACCGTCGCCAAGTTGTGCCCTAGAACGGGCCTTCATCGCGGCGCCTCTTTCGGACCCGCCGTCGTCACCTTTTTGTCCGGCAACGCCAGCGCGCCAAGCATCCTTACTTTGCCGCCTCCAAAATTCTCTCCACCGCGTACTCCAACCCCTTGTCCGTACTCACCGCCACTCGCTCCGCCAACTCCGGCGAGCGTTCCAATACTTGGCGGAACCCCACCTTATGCCATACCGGCAAAATTGCTTTCTTGCCGTCCACTTCGCGACTGGCCAAATCGTTCAACTCTTTCTCCGGCCACCGCTTTCCCAAAAAATGTTCGCTCAGGATCACGATCCCCCGTCGCGAACGCGACAGCCCATAGTCCACGTACTTCTGTAAATTGTCCCCGTCCTTCAACGAGTAATCCACATACCACACCAGCAGCCCTCGCGCATTCAAAGCATCGGCCAAAGGGCGTGCTATCGCCTCCTGATCCTCTACTGCATAAACGATGAAAAAATCCCAGTGCTGGCGTACCCCGATCAAGTGTTCGTTCTGTCCCACCGGATTTGCGCCCCCTACCGATATCTATCGGCGGAACATCCTGCTTGCCTCAACTCAAGCTGTCTGTTGGTCACCCGACTGACGTTAAATGTTTCTATACGCGAACCTGTCCGGCGGCGGGCGAAGCGCGTATCGCCCAGGCGCGTGTGGCTTTCAACTTTGAACTGTTAACTGTTAACTCGCCGCCACCGGAGAACTACAACAATGGCTGGAGATAGTCGAAGCTGATACGTAGGCTTTCCATAGCGGGGACGTCGCCGGAATCGCGTTCTACATAAAAATGTTTCACACCGAGCTTTTTGGCGGCGGCGAGAATGGGTTTCCAGTGAATCGTGCCTGATCCGACTTCCGTAAAATGTTCGGCGGCGGCATCCTTCACTTGCGAAGTGGGAAATCCCGCCTTGCGGTCTTTCAGGTGCACTTCTTTGACGCGGTTGCTGTGACGCTCCAACATTTTCAGCGGGTCTTCGCCGGCTTCCACGATCCAATAACAGTCCATCTCCAGGCAAACCAGCTTGGGATCCGTCTCATTCATCAACGTGGCGAACCCAGTAGTCCCGCCAAAACGCTTAAATTCATAATTGTGATTGTGAAAACCGAGCTGCATCCCGGCCTGCCGCACTTTCTCGCCCCAAACGTTCAACTGTTCGGCGGCGCGCTTGTAGCCGTCCAGCTCGTACCACATTTTTTCCGGCAGCATCGGACAGATCATGTACTGCACGCCCAGAGTTTTCGCATAATCAATCTTGGACTCCAGGCCGTCGTAATCGAAATGGCCGCTGGGTACGCGCAGTCCGTGATCGGTGATCATGCGCCGCAATTCCGTGGCGGGATGCGTGTACACGTTCCAGTACGTTTCCACTTCGCGGTAACCGATTTTGCGCACGGCCGCGAGCACGCCGGGAAGATCGCGCTCCGCGTCGTCGCGCACGGTGTAAAGCTGCACGCCCAGAGGCCGATGCGCCGCCCCCGCCCCCGTCATGTTTCCCGCGCGTGCAAATCTGGCGGCCGCGAGCGCGCCAACTCCCGCAAACGAAAGCTTCAGAAATTCGCGTCGGTCATGAATGGCCAAAGTCATTATCTCCACGTGGAAATTTTCAGCTCACTGATCCGTTAGTGCGAACGCTCACTTCGCGGGCAGCAGCTCGTAACTCACGAACGCCAATTGCTTGCCGTCCGGCGACCACGACGGCACGTTGATCGTCCCCTGGCCGCCAAACAATTTTGCCAGAACTGTGATTTTCTTGTCGCTCAGTGACATCAACCGCAGCATCACATCCTTATTTTCCGGATGTCCCGTCACGCTCTTGTCGTACGACAGAATCACCATCCACTTTCCATCCGGCGAAATGTGCGGAAACCAATTATTGAATTCGTCGTCGGTGATTTGCGTTTGCTCGCTGCTGTCGGGCCGCATCCGCCAGATTTGCATTATGCCGGTGCGCACCGAATTGAAGTAAATGTATTGTCCGTCGGGCGAATATTCTGGCCCATCGTCGAGCCCCTTCGCCGTGGTCAGCCGCGTCTCTTCGCCTCCGGTGACGGGAATGCTGTATATATCGAACTCGCCGCCCCGCTCGCCCACGAACGCCAAAGTCTTGCCGTCCGGCGACCAGCCGTGCCAATACGAAGGCGAATTCTTCGTGATCCGCCGCGGCACGCCGCCGCCAATCGGGACAATATATACAAGCGAGCTGTGTGGCTCCTGCGATTGGTCGCTGATAGCAAGCTCGGTCGCATCGGGCGAGATGCCGTGGTCGTTGTTGCACTGGATCGCGAAGCCGGTATCAATCACTTGGGGCGTCCCGCCGGTCACGGGCAACCGGTAGATGCGGCCTTTTTGGTTGAAGAGGAATGAGCTGCCATCACGCATCCAGTTCGGCGCTTCAAATCGTTCTGGCGCAAGATACACCACGCGCCGATCTGTGGACGCGACGTTGATCACTTCCAGCGAGCTGTAAAGCGTAGTCGGCGCACCGGCAGCAGGCGCGGCAAGCGCTTGCAGCTCCACATTCGAAAATTTGGCCTTCGTCATCGCATTTTTATCGTGCGCACACACGCCAATCCCCACATAGATTTGCCCATCCAACGGAAGACGCATCGCCGCACCGGAGGGCTGTGGCTCGCCATCGCTCGCTGCGCTGAGCAGCACGTAAACGTACTCCCCACGCCTCTCAATCCGCAGCCGCTGCGGCGCCGAAATATTCGACTGGATCTCGCGCGTCGCCGCCCCTTTTTCCTCGCGATATTGCAAGGATGTTAGCCCGTTCCCATGCAACGCTACGTCCGCGTAGACCGAATCCGCATCCAGACTCTGCCGCAGCATCAAGACAGCTTTGCGATGCTCGTTGCTGCCGCCGCCCACAAACGAAATATCCGCGGTCAACTCAAAGTCACCCGAAACCCGCTTCCATGCAAATTGAAAATCATCCTCAGCGGACCACATATTCTCGCCGCTACCGTTCACGATGTAAGTCTTCGTCCCAACATCGTATTGCACCGATCCCGCCTGAAGGACCGTGCCGATATCCCCATGGCCTTCAAATATCCCGACCGGGACGTCCGCGGACGCCGCGGAATCTTCCGCCGCCGATCTCATGCGCGCGAACGCGACTAACGGAAGAGCGCAAAGCACCGCGCAAAGCCAGGCGACCCATCTCGTGTTCATCGAACGATCTCCATTGTTCCCAAGGCAGAAATTTTCAGATGCAGCGCGCCACGCGAAGTTTACTCAGCGACGTGAACCGTCTGCGGCACCAGGTTCCAGCCACGCATCGCCACCTGCGCAGCTCCCCTCGCGGCCTCCGCCGGATACTCGATCTCAATTTCGCGAGTCTCCCCGGGCAGCAACGAAACGTAATTGTCACTGTAATACGCAGGCAAAATCCGCGAGCCATCGGCCGCATTCAGCAGCGTCAGCTTGCTCTCAAGCACCGCCGTATTGCCGCCATTTTGCAAACGCACGTGAACGCGCGCAGTATCGCCAGTACGCGCCGAATCAGCGCTAGCCGACAACGATACACGAGGCAGACGATCCAGCTCCCGGTAAAACCCACTCTCCGCCGCCAGCCAATACAAATTCTGCGACACGAGTTTGCCGTCCACGCCGTGCAATTCAAGCTTAACGAGTACAACGTCCGAAGCCATCACCGATGCCAGATCCAGCTTGAACCCGTCGGTAACAGCGTCCGCGCCAGCATCCTTCTGTTCCTGGTGATGCAGCAACAATTTATTCCCCAGCGAATAGACGCTCGCATCCAGCGAAAGCCCCGCAGCGGCGGCAGCCGTAGTATTCACTACAGCCACTTCGTAATTGGAAAGATCCAGCTGAATGTGCAAAGGCTCGCAAGCTTTCTTCACTCCGTAGTAAGAAGCCTGCGTGTCGTAATCGTGATCTAAAATCTGCCACATCGTGCTCGGCCATGCCGGCTGCGTCATCCACAACATCCGCGCGCTATTCGGCGCCCACAGATGCGCGTTCATTCCCTCGAATATTGCGCGATGATCCACATAATTCAGCATCTGCGCCTTGCGCTCGAAATCCACCAGGCTCGTGGGCGCGCCAAATTCCGCCTGCATCTCCGCCATGAACGGCGCGATGTCGCCATTCGCGCTGAAATGCCAATCGTGATAAGCCCACACGTCGTCCACCGGCCATTGATCCGCTTTCGCCACGCTCGACTGAAAAGATTCGAGCGTGGACATAGAGGGCGTACCAGTCTCCACGGAGAATCCGTGATTGAGCGTCGTGTAATATAGTTTGGGATCCTGGTACTTGTAAGGTCCGCTGTTTTGCAGATTGTTTTGATTCGAACTGGGCGAATAGTAGCGCGTGCCGTCGAGCGAGTTGATCAGCGCAGCGAGCCCCTTATTAATGATGGGCTGCGGGACGCCTTCATTGCGCCCGCACCACACCGCGATCGATGGATGATTGCGATAGCGCAAGATCACGTCGCGCGCGTTGGCCAAAAAAAGGGCCGGATCCTCGGCCTCGATATTGTAGTTCTGCGTGCTCTCCCAAAAATCGTTCCAGATCAGCAATCCGTATTCGTCGGCAAGATCGTAGAAAGTTTCCTCCGTGTTCTGGCCCACCCAATTGCGAATGATGTCCACGTTGGCGTCGTGGTGCAGCCGGAAATAAGGCTCGAGCCGCTTGCGCGAGACGCGCTTAAGCAGATCGTCCATCCCCCAATTGCCGCCGCGGCAAGCGATTTTCACTCCGTTCACCTTGATCACCAGGTAAGGCGACGGCCCCGTATCGTTGCTCGCGCGCACCGCCGGGGACGACTCTGCTCCCGGCGCAAGCGACGCCACCCACGAATGCCAGTTCGCGCGCCACTCTTCCGGAAAACCCGGCGGAAAAGGATCGGCAGCAGGTATTGAACGCATACCTTGATGCGTCACGTCCACCACTCCCGCCACGCCTTCTTTCCCCAACGTCGGATCAACTTCCACGCGTCGCAAGTGTCCCGTCTCATCAAGCAAGCTCAACTCGTACGTAATTTCTCGAATTCCAAAACGCACCAAACGAGTGTCGGACAAATTGTCGCCCTGCTCGAAAGTCAATTTCAGGTGATACAGCTCCTGCTTTCCGTAGCCATTCGGCCACCAAAGACGCGGCTGCTGCACGGTAAGCTGCTTGAATTCCGCAGTCGTAAGCTTCAGCGTCGTCGCCCCCGGCGGAAGAGTCACATCCTTCGCCAGCTCCATGGATTCGAACGACGCTTTCAAAATTCCATGCACAGGCGTGTCGGCAAAATTATCGAGCGGCACCGTGATCGCCACGTCCGCGCGGCTCGTATCGGGCAAGGGAAGCGTCGTCACCACCTGCGCATCCCCGATTTTCACCGCCGCGGTCGCTTTCAATTCCACCGCCTGCCAGATTCCCGTTTCGCGGTCGCGTATGCCGGGAATCCAGTCCCAACCTTCCGACGCGACAAACGTTGGCCCGTCCAGGCACATGATTCCGCCGTTCTCGCCCGGCCCGCCCTTAATGGATTGCTCCTGCGGAATTCCCGGGTGCGGCGGCGGCGAAACATGCACCGCCAGCACATTCACCTCTCCTTTGCCCGTTTTCCAAATCCCGGTGACGTCGAAAATTCCACGAATGAATGCGCCCTTGATCGTCCCGAGGTTGTGGCCGTTCAGCCAGACAACCGCTTTGTAATTGATGCCTTCAAAAGTCAGCGTCAGACGGTCCCCGCGAAATGCCTCCGGCGATTTGATCTCGGCGCGATACCAGTAATCCTGTTTGTTCAGGCTCTCGGGAATCGCCAGATTGTTGAGCCCATACTCCGGGTCGGGATAAACGCCGCGGTCAATCAATGTAGTGAGGACCGTCCCGGGAACCACAGCAGGCAGCCAATGCACAACGTCAAATCCGGGCGCGGCAATCGCTGCTCCGTCAGCCGCGACATCCGGCGCCGCGCTCAAGCGCCAGCCGCCGGCAATCGTCCATGAATTCGCGCCATCCGCCACCAGCGCAGGTTGCGCCGCAGGCAATGGCTGCGCCACCGGAGCAGAGAAGGGAGCTTTGCTCACCGGCATCGTGTCCGGCGATTGCGGCGCGCGATATCCCGCCTGACCATGCGTCTGCACCGGCCACGGTTTCGAGCCCTCCTCGAACTCGACAACCGAAAAGTCCGCGTGTTTTTCAAAGAGCTGCTTGATCGCATCCGCGCCGAGCGCCTCGCGCACCAACACGAGTGACGCAATGCGCCCGCCGAAGTGCTGCCCGTCCTTCCATGGCAAGGCAGGCGGCGCCATCTGCATCTCCGCGCTCACGCTGCCGAGCACCAGCGCCCCGCTCGCGATTTGCGCCCCGTCGCTATACAGGCGAAATTCGTTGCCATCAAACGTCGCAGCCAGAAATTGCCATTTGCCGGGAGTGAGCGTGGCGGGCGCGCTCAAGGTATTGTCTTTGCCCATCCACAAAAAAACGGAGTGCGCATCCGCGCCGAGGTACCGCGGATATTCTTCAGCAGTATCGCCAATCCCCGCCAGCAACGTCGAATTTTGCAGCGACTCGTCGGCGCGCACCCAGCAATATAAGGTCCACGCCGAGTCAGCCAGCAGCACGGTATCGTGCTCCGCGAGCGGCGCTTTCAACCCATCGCCTCCCGCCAGAAACACGCCGTTATAGGGCCCATACTGAGGGGGATCGTTGCTGACGGGAAACTGCGCGCGAAGCGATGCGGCAAAAAAAAAGAGAGTGAGCACCGCAATAACACCCAGCTTATAAAGGTAGCGACAAAAATAATTCTGAGTCATAAGACTCCATCTCCTCGTAATCGCGGTTTGTCCGCAAGTCAACGCTCCTGCGGCAGCACCGATGCGGGCGGTTTTGTTTCGCAGCCGCGTGCCATGGTAGCAATCTTGTGCACGGAACGTGAACTTAGCGATGAATTCTACAAACGTCGGCGACCCTGCACGAAATCAGCGAAGCCAGAAACTGCGGCGAAGCCTGCGAATAAATGCCGGCACGGCCGCCGCTCGGCGTCCGCCGGTGCAAGATGTGGTACCGTTCCCACGACCTCGGTTGAATTTATAGTCTTCCTGAATCTTTGCAGTCAAATGAAAATTCGCCTCCGCCAGCATTCCTCACGAGTGCCATGCCAGAAACCTGCCACGCCACTCCACAGTGGCCCCGAAATCCGGGCTCACGCCCGTCGCTTAGGGCGCATTTTTTCGTGGCGTTAGACGCGCGTCTGCCGGGATTTGCGCTATGATGGCGCGTTTCGTTGCCCCCTGTTTTCGAGAGTTAGCCTCTCGGTTCTGCGCCAGAGGAAGGCATGGCCAAAAAAAATACTCGTCCGCCTACGATTGAAGACGTCGCCCGGGAATGCGGCGTCGGCAAGATGACCGTTTCCCGGGTGATCAACGGCGGCAACCTGGTGAGCGCGGCCACGGCGGCGCGAGTCCGCGCGGCCATCCGAAAGCTGGGTTACGAACCAAACGAAGCAGCTCGCCTCCTGAAAGGTCAGGCTTCGCACACAATCGGCCTGATTATCCCCGACCTCGCTGACACCTTCTTTTCGACCTGCGCCCACGCGGTTCAGCAGTTTGCCGCCAAGCATCGCTACGTCACGCTGCTCCTGGCCTCCGAGCGCGATAGTGACAGCGAGGCCCGCGAGCTCGCCATGATGAAGGCGCGAAACATTGCGGGCGTCCTTCTCGTTCCCACCAGCCCGGACAGCATCGGACAGTTGCGGGACGTCCGCGCCAGAGGGCTTCCCGTCGTCATGATGGACCGTACATTTCCCGGCCTGGATGCCGGCGAGGTGATGGTCGAGAACGCGCAAGGCGCCGCGAAGGCCGTGCACCATCTGGTTGAGCACGGGCATCGCACGATCCTGTGCGTCGGGTATGACAGCCAGTTCAACTCCATCGCCGAACGAATCGAGGGCTACGAAAGGGCCATCGCCGAGGCCGGGCTGCACTCGGAACTGATGATTGCCGACGAACCAGCGGCCCTCGTGCCCCGGCTGTTGAAACAATTGCGCGGCGCAAAAAAGCCGACTGCGCTTTTTTCCTTGAATGGCGTTACCACCGTGAATGTTCTGCAGGCTCTGCAGCGAGAGAACGTCTGCGTGCCGGACGAACTCGCCATTATAGGTTTTGACGATTTCGAAATGGCAGGATTGCTCAGCGTTCCCCTGACGGCGGTACGGCAACCGGCTGCTGAACTGGGCCGCACCGCCACTCGTATGCTGCTGGACTGGATCCGTTCAGGCAGTCCCGATTTGCGTGCAGTCAATCAACGGATTTTACTGCCCACCGAGTTGGTAATCCGCCGTTCGTGCGGATGCGAAGTAATCCGCAAGGCGCGGGAGTGAAAGTTGTTGACGTAGTTCCCACCGAGCTAGTACCGCCGATTGTTTGTTATGCAGCAGGTGCCGCGCTACTTTCCCGCACCAAAATCCTCGGCTAGTGGTATCGTTACCAAGAGGAATGTACGTTGGACGCGCGCTGCGCCCCTATTTTGGTCTTTGACGTTGGCGGCAGCCACATGGCGGCGGGCGTTTTCCATCCGCAATCCAATAGCCTTGGCGAGATTCGCGACCTCCACGTGCTCCCCGGCGCCGAATCCGAATTATTCTTTAAGACGTTCGAATCACTCGCAAGCATCACACTTCCAGCTCCCGCCACTGCCGCAGGAATCGCCATCGCCATTCCGAGTCCTTTCGACTACGAACACGGCATCAGTCACATGCGTCACAAATTTCAATCGCTGTACGGTGTTGACCTGCGCAGCGAGCTATCCCGGCGGCTCGGTTGCCCGCCGGATCACATCCACTTCCTGAACGATGCCGCGGCCTCATTGCTCGGTGAGATTCACCAGGGAGCGGCACGCGGTGCGCATCGCGCTACCGGCATTACCCTCGGGACGGGCGTGGGTTCGGCATTCGCTGTGGATGGAAAAATCGTTGTCGAAGGCCCTGGCGTTCCCGCCGGGGGCGAGATCTGGAACCAGCCGCATCGCGAAGGCATCGTGGAAGATTACATTTCCACGCTCGCCATCCAGCGCAGTTTTGAGGAACTCACTGGAAAACGTCTACAGGTTTGCGATATCGCTTCCTCGACGTCGCACCGCCAGGAAGCACAGCAGGCATTCGAAAAGTTCGGAAGGGAACTAGGCAACGTGTTGCGTCAAGTCAGCGCAGCGTTTGCGCCCGATCGCATCGTCGTGGGGGGAGGAATCGCGCGCGCTGCCGACCGCTTCCTCGTCGCCGCGAAAGCGCAAATCGGCGATTTTCAAGACCGCCTGTTTGTTTCGGAATTGTTTGAACGCGCTCCACTAATCGGCGCAGGCATCAACTGGATAAATCGGAACGACAGTGCGAAGCGCCGATGAATAAGGGAGAGCGACACGGTCGCTCTCCCCGCCACCGAAATAAACGTCAGCGCAACATACCGAGCAGGTACAGAATCAACACGATCACCAGCACCGTGCCGACGATTCCCATGCCGCCGCCGGCGCCCCATCGCGAGTAGCCATAGTAACCGCCGCCTCCGGCAAACAAGAGCACCAGCAGGATAATCAGTAGCAGCATCGAGAATCTCCTTTCACATTGCGCAATATTGCGTTGTCAGTCGGGAAATCAAAAACCGGCGCAATTACGAATTACGCCGGCTCAAATGATTAAGGATTCGCGGTGCGAACCTTCGAGCCGGAAGGAGAAGATGCTTCTCCGGTGGAAGAAATATCTTCCGCGCCGGTCCTCTTCATGATTTCCTTCGCGCGCTTGATCTCTTCCGACGTATCGCAGTGCACCGAAAGAAGAATCCCGCCCTTCTGCAACCGTCCTTCGTAGCGCTTCGCTTCGTATTCCGGAATGCCCATCCCGATGAGCGCCCCGGTAAATCCGCCCACCGCTCCGCCGACGCCCAATCCCGCGAGTCCCGCCATGATCGGACCAGCCGCGATCAGTGGACCAACGCCGGGGATTGCCAAAGTTCCCATGCCGACCAACAAGCCGAGCGCGCCACCCAAAACCGCGCCGGAACCCGCCCCAGCCGCCGCGCCTTCCGGAGCCTTCGTGGATTTTTCAGTGGCGATAGGACGATTGCCGAGGTTATCGGGAAGCAAAGCGGAAACAGCCCCGGGCGAGAAACCTGCCTTCACCAGCTCGTCGGTCGCCGTGTCGGCGGCTGCCAGAATCGTGTAAATCCCGAACACTGCCGTCTTTTTATTTTCCATTTTTAAATCTCCTGTTTGTGAAAATTGTCCGTCCGTGAAACTTACCCGTTTCTGAAATTCAAAAAGTTCGCGCGTTTTTTACTGGTTTTTCGAAGGAGCGACTGTCAATTGATCGTCCACGTTACCGGCGCCGGCAACCGCCTCGGCTTTCGCTGCGATGGTGGCCTTCTCATCTTCCGAGCGGACCGGACCCTTCAACGTGACGTGGCCGTCTCGCGTGATGATCTTGATGTTGTGCGCGTAAGTGGAAAGCGACTTGTCTTTCGTCAGCGAACTGCGAATCTGCCTGGTTGTTTCGCGATCGGCCGGGTTCGCTTTTTGTTGCTGGGCCGTCATCGCGTCCTTGCTGGCGTCCCCTTGATTCGTCTTGCTGTTGTCTGGCGCGGGCGATTGATCCTGCTGCATGGGTCCCGCGAGTAACGAGCCGGCAAAGAGCAGCGATGCTCCGGCTGCCAGCAAGCCTCTTCTGATCTGCATTGCGGCCTCCTTTATTCATGCGCATAACGAACGCGCTGCGTCTTTGCTGCCCGCAGGGCGAACTGCTGTTCCGCCATCCCGCATTTCAGATTCCCCGGACGAAACATCGCGCGAACCACGCAGCGAAATCCAAATTCTCGATTTCGTAGTGCGGGTGCCCGAGTAGTCGAATTAACACGGGCGCTGCTTGCTAACGGCGGGACAGCATCACGCTGTTCCTTATACCGTTCGCCTCAGGGGCTCACCATACGGAGAAGCGGGTAGCGGAGGATAATGAAACCTGTAGCGGACCGCGTGAATCGTACGTCCCAGCGATTTGCGATTGACGTTTGCGAAGGTTTGTTGGATATACGACCAATGCGGAGGCGGGAATTCGCAAATGTGGCCGCTGGCCCTTCGCGAATATCTAATTTGGCGATCGGAAAAGGAGCAAAGCCATGACCACTCAACCCCAGGTAAGTTTAGTGCCGCCCTTCACTCGCGAAACCGCCGCGCAGAAAGTGCGCAAAGCCGAAGACGCATGGAATTCGCGCGATCCGCAGCGTGTCGCCCTCGCGTACACACTCGATAGCCACTGGCGCAACCGCGCGGAATTCATCAACGGCCGCGAACAGATCATTCAATTCCTGACGCGCAAGTGGAACCACGAGCTCGATTACCGCCTCATCAAAGAACTCTGGGCTTTCGACGAAGCACGCATCTCGGTGCGCTTCGCCTACGAATGGCACGACGATTCCGGCCAGTGGTATCGCTCCTACGGAAACGAAAATTGGGAATACGACGCGCAAGGAGTAATGCATCACCGCTACGCGTCCATCAACGATCTCCCGATTCAAGCCACCGAGCGCCTCTATCACTGGCAACAAGGCCCTCGCCCGCAAGAGCATCCCGGCCTAAGCCAACTAGGCCTCTAATATAGAAAGTCAGCGAGCCGTCACGCCTCGAACATTGCCCGCGCCAACATCAGCGGAATGTCGGTGGGCACTCATTCCGCTCCCCATACTGATAAAACCGATAGCTACTCCACTCCCACAACCCGTGACGCGCGTGTCACTCCGTCTTTTCTTCAGGTAACTCCAAGTTGTGGTCCATCACCATGCTGCGATGAAGAAGTAATCGTGCCTGCTCGATCGCTTCCGTCGCGCCAATCTTGTCCTGCGTGGCGTCCGGCAAAAGAAGAAGCGTGCCAACCAGCGACCAAATGGAATTTTCCAACTCCACCATTCGCCTCGCGATCTGAGGCCCAGATGTCTGAGCCTTGATGATCCTGTCCAATTCCACTTCGCCCGGAACCTGCTCCACGACCTGTTCAATTGCCGCCGTGTCTTCGTCGGCTCTGGGTGGCTGCGCCGTCGGAAACATAGCAATCTTGTCATTCATCGTCGTCTTCCTTGTTCCGCGATAGTACCATTTTTGTATTCCAGCGAGAGTTGTGTGCGCGATTCGTAAGGCGGTAGGCGCCCGTTTGCACTGCGTCGGCGCGTGACAAATCGTTTATGCCGTTGCGCTGTCGGCCACACAGCAGCCCGTCACTCGCCTCGAATCCTCTCCTACAGGGATCGCTGTATTGTAGGCTAAACTACAATATATGTACTTACTATGAGCGCAGTAACGTAATCTCACTGAAAATAGCGGGGCGCACTAAGGCCAAAACGAGGAGCTACTCTTATGTCGACGGGAAAAGCCTACATCCCCCCGCGCTTTAATCGGTATCACTCCGAAGCTGATTGTCCCGAGTGGGTGCGCGATGCCGTCAAATCAGTTCACCAGGAACTCGAATCCGATCCGTCCTCTGGTTTCGTAGTAAATTCCGAATTCGTCACGGTCGTAGACAGCGACAGAAAGTTCGTGGAAGTTTCGGACAGTTTCTGCCAGCTTCTTGGCTATCGACGCGAGGAATTGATCGGCAAGCCCTACGACGACGTCACGGCGCCGAATACGAACGATATTCCGACCGTGTTTCGCTTATTTATGAAACAGGGCTATATGCACGGTCTGTGGATGCTGGCGAGTCGCCGGGGCACCCGCGTTCTAGTTCGCTATGAATCGCGGATTCGGCCCGATTCCTACATCGAAGGGCGCATGGAAGTAGTAGGCGCCGGATACTGAAAAACCAATCATCCGGGCGGGGTGCACGCGGTCTAGCTCCCATCGTTTCTGCAAGTTAACCCAAATATACACGCCCCTCTTGCCTTCTGTTAACTAACATGTTAATATACATCGGTCTTATTATTCGCGGCCACCGGAGGAGAGCACATGGCGCAGCACGGCACGGCAGGCGTCGCTCGAAATGGTGATCCCGCACGCCCACGCATTTTCGCCAGCCGCCAAGGCCGCGCCCGCCCGAATCGCGCGTCAACAGGTTTCCACACGCCCACTGCCGACCGCAAAACGCATGTAACAATGGTACATCGCACTCTAATCGACAATCACTGTCGATTAACCTTCAAGCCCCAAGCCAAAATCAATCGCCAACCCAGCCGATTAGAATTCACTGTATCTCACACAAAACAAACACCCGCACCCCAATTCAATCGCCACCTTTCTGCCGCTTTCGTGCAAGGTCTGCACGACGCAATTCTCGACGGTCAAGAGCGGATTCTCAACAAGGCAAAGCAGCGGGCCGCGGGTCACAAATCTCGATTCACAAGTCACGAATCACAAAGTGGCGCGCCCGGAGAGATTCGAACTCCCGACCCTCTGGTTCGAAGCCTGATTCAAACACCCGGCCTTCTGGTGCCCAAACCGGACATGTTGCTATGTCGCCGTAAGTCAGGGTACCTTTGCCCGCTCCAGTGTCAGCCGTAACTTGCCGAAATTGGCCCAATCCGGCTCCCAAACATGACACTGGCCTGACACTGGCCTATGACCCGAAAACCAACCCGCAAGCTGAATTTCACCAAGCGCGCACTCGCCGCAATCGAAGTGCCGGAGGGCGGAGAGAGAATCATCGTCTTCGACACCAACACTCCGGGACTTGGGTTCGTCGTTTTTCCGTCGGACGCGCGGTCGTTTTTTCACCGTCGGTTCGCGGGCGGCGTTGCCGAACGAACTACGATTGGTAGCTTTGAGGATTTCTCGATCGAGCAGGCCCGCGGCAAAGCCGCGGAACTCAACGCGAAGCTGGCGCAGTGGAAATCGGCAGGGTCTGAAGGACCGAGTCCCCTCGCGAACGCCGAGCGCGCTCAGGCGACTTTCGGGGAACTGGTGGAGGCGTATATCCGGGGCACCTAAGGCCGAACGCGAACGATCCGCAGGCCGCCGAGCGAAACCTCCGATGGATGGCGAAAAAATACTTCGGTGCGTGGACCTCGAGGCGCATCGACTCGATTCGCATCGAAGACGTGCTCGCTCTGCGTAACGAGATCGGGCCGACACACAAGTACCAAGCGAACCGGAACGTCGAGATGATCAAGGCGCTTTTCAGTTGGTCCGCTGGCCGGAAGGACGGCAAGGTGAATTTCTGGCCCGTCGCGAATCCCGCGCGAGACATCGAGCTCTACGACGAAGAAAAGCGCACTCGGTTCCTGCAGCCTCACGAGTTAGTGAAGTTCAACGCCGAACTCAGGAAGGAGCCACACGGTGATCTCCGCGATTTCCTGACTCTCGCCCTTGCGACCGGGGCGCGAAAGTCGAACGTGCTCGCGATGCGATGGGCCGACATTTCGTTCGAGCGCGCCAACTGGCGCATTCCCTTCAGCAAAAGCGGTGAGGGCTACGACGTCGCGTTAACGCCCGCGGCGATCAAGGTGATCAGGCGCCGGCGCGGAGAAACCTCCGACGATGCCGAGTTCGTGTTTCCGTCGCACGGGAAATCCAGACACCTCGTCAATCTCAAAAAGCAGTGGAACAGGTTCCGCGAACGAGCCGGGATTCCCGACGTGCGGATTCACGATATCCGCCGAACGAAGGGATCGTACATGGCCATCGGCGGCGTCTCGCTGCAGCAGATCGGCGCCGTGCTTGGCCACCGGAGTCTGGGCAGCACGGAAATCTACGCGCAGCTCCACCAGGAATCGCTCCGGCAGGCGATCGAGGATGGCGACGCCGTGATGAAGCGGATGACGAAGCAGGCGAAGAAGCGCCTGAAGCTCGCCGGCCGCAACCAGATCCTGCCTGTCGGAATCCAGAAAAAGCAGAGGCGACTCAAAGAGGGACGCCAGTGAGGAAGTTCAGAGGAGTGGAGCTCGCACTGGGTCCGGGCGGAGTGTATCCGAAGAACTCGTCCATCGAAGCGATTGAGCGTCGGCGGATCGCGGGCGAGGAGGCCATTCGCGCGGCCGTCCGCGCCGAGCACGATCGGCACGAAAAGCGGGTCGCGACGAGGAAAAAAAATCTGGAGTTTCGCGATGTCTTCGTGCGGGAATGGTACAGCCGGCGGAAAAAAAAGGACCCTCGGTACTCGTTCCCGCGGCTTCGCAACGATCTGCTGTGGTTCGTCGACCAACACGCCTCGGGAAAAAAACGAGACCCAAGGTACTCTATCGCTTTTCTGAAGAAGCTGAGAAAAGCGCTGAAGCCATCGGGCAAATTCCTCAGCGACGATGCGCTGAGCAAAATCGTCCGGGCGACTCCTGCCAATCTGCAGTAACACTCGAAAAAGCTAACTAAGCTAGGAATCCCGGAAAACCCCCGTGTTTTCGCGGCGGTTCTCTGCCTCTCTTCCCCCAAAAAGCCCCGAGCGTAGCGCTGGAGGCGGGAATGCGTCCGGTTACGTCTGGTAACGTTCGCCAGTCGTCGCGTTTCCTCAAAGGAGATAAGTCATGAGCAAGCTCGAAGAACTCCACGAAGTCAAGACGGGACTGTTGACGCCGGAACAAGCGGCGGAAATCTTGGAGGTGAAACCGAGCACGTTGGAAAAATGGCGGGTGACGCGCCGCTACAGCCTTCCGTTCGTGAAGGTCGGGCGCCGCGTTTTGTACAGGGCACAGGACCTCATCGACTTTCTCGAACCGAAGTTCAAGCCGGAAAGCGTTCGGGATCGTCATCGCCACGCGCGCAAGGCCGCATAGCTCCACGCTTCAACCGGCTCACGGGCCGAAATTCTAGCTGAAGGAAAAAATGCGAACTGAAGTTTCGGAGTGGAACCCTCATTTAGACTCACCGAGAACGAGCAGCAGCAGTACAGCCTCGCGCGGGCCATCTCGGTCGCGCTTGGCAATATCGAGCGATCGGCCGGAGGGACCGCAGGCAAGCGCGAAAATTCCTTCGAGACGGAAATCTCCGAACAGATCGAGAAGGAATGGACGCGCCAATCGCACGGCGGGGTGTTCATCCCCTGGTCGATCCGCCACAACTTCACCACGAAGGGCGGCGCGCAGAAGCGGGCCGGTCTCGACTCCAATTCCGGCGCCGCTGGCGGAGACTTGGTGTTCACCGAGCCGGGAACATTCATCCAGTTCCTGTACAACCGCATGCGCGTGAAGGAACTGGGCGCGCGCACCATCGCGGGACTCCGCGACAACGTCTCTTACCCGAAACAAACCGGGAAGGCGACGGGGACGTGGGTGGGTCAAGTCCCGGCACCGACGTCGCGGACTCGGCGCTGACGCTCGTCTCCGTGGCCAGCTTACCGAAGCGTACCAATCTTCGTCGAGCTATTCCGCCAGTTGCTCGCTCAGGCCGTCGTCGATGTCGACACGCTAGTGCGTGAATCGCACGCGCGACATGGCGATCGCGCTCGATTGAGCCGCCATCGTCGGCAGCGGCTCGACCAGCCGTCGGAATCGGTGCGAATCGGGCAAACAGTCGACACCATCGAAGCCGACAGCGGAAACGGCGGCGTGCTCGAGTGGACGACATCGTTCAATGTCGGCTCTGCTCGAAACCGAGAACGCCGATCAGCTCGGCGAAGGCGGATGGCTCACGACTCCGGCGTGAAGTCATCGCTGAAGCGCGCCGCGCGCTTGGGGAACACCATCGGCCTGCCGATCTGGGCGAACAACAACACCGTCGACGGGTTCAAAGCCCGTTCGTCGAACCGGTTGCTTTGAACGGCACAAAGGGCAGCGGTCGATCTCGGGACGCTCATCGTGGAATTTTGAGACGACCGTGATCGGCATGTGGGCGAGACGATCCGAAAATCGTGATCGATCCGTACTGGCTAAAAGCAGGGAATATCGAACTCACCACGTCATGCTCACCGACGTCACGCTCAGATTCCCACGGCTTTCATCGTCGCGAAATCGTCGCCATATCCTGAACCCTTCCCGCGCTGGCGTGAGCGCTCTGCGACCTACAAGGGTGTGCGTGCGAGGGAGGCAGGAAAAACGGAACGTTCGATGTGAGATTTTCGTACCGATGAGAAAGGCGGACTGCGGGCTTCTGCGATCTGAGTGATCAAGCCGCTCGGTGCCGCCTTGACTGCTGAAGCTTTCCGCTCGGGATCGCGGGAGTGGATTAGTGCCGGAGCCGGGGGTACCGATGGAAGGGCGAAACAAGATCCGTCCGCACGGTCGATACCACGACGCGGTCCGGCTTCGGGTGACTTTCGTCCGCAGCGCTCAAAGCGGTTCGGAGATTCCGTTTTCAGCCGTGCAGACGGCCGTGCCGTCGCGCCCAGGCTGTCGAATGGTTTGCAGGCGGCTGTGGCGCCGGCCGGAGTTTCCTCAGGCCTCTCGGACCGGGTCGCGAAGCCGCCCGGCGGCGGTGTGAATCCTCACAGCTTCGAACATCGTTTCGTTCCACCACCGGGAGCGAGCCGAAGAAGATCGTCTCGTGAATCGCGCCCGATGCGATATTCTGGTTTCGCCTTTGGAAGAGCTACAGTGATGTCATCCATGCCGCGCTCGCCGAGGTAAGCTCATCCCGCGAGAGTCATTCGATTTCGTCTCGAAGAACATTCGTCGACCGCAACGGCGTCCGCCGACGCGACTGCTCCCGAAGAATCACCGCCGTGAGCAGCTCCATCCTCACGCCGCTGGCAGAGCTTCTTCGGAGAACCTATGTACCGGTCGATACGTACTCGAGACAGACTCGTGGCGGACTGTTCCGTCGTCGTCGCGAAACCGAAGACGGGCAAGAGCGCGTCCGCCCGGAAGCTTCTGCCTCGCAATAGTCCCGGGAGACGATTTCCTCGGCCTGAAGACGAAGCGTGGCGATGTGTTACCTTGCGCTCGAAGAACCGAGGAAGAGGTGCGCGCGGACTTTCGAGCGATGGGCGCCGACGGAAGCGTTCCCATCCTGATTGACGCGGCGACTGCGCCAGCAGAGGGAACTCGGCGCTCTGTGAACTGGTTCGCGAACGGCATACCATGTTCGTGGTGGCTGATCCGCTTTTGCCTGGCTCGCATCCGAATGAAAAGGCGTACGCCGAGACGTACGGCGCTCGGTCCGCTCATCGATGACGCGCGTATCGCCGACACTCACGTCCTGGCGACGCACCAGGGCGGAGGCTCGAAGGCCGACGCCATCGATTCGCCTATTCGTTCCACGGCCACCGAAGGAGTGGTCTGCGCGCTCTTCGTCATGCCGCCGGACCAACGCCTACCGAACGCTTCAATCCGTACGGCGGTCTCGGCCCCGACATGGCGAAAATCGAAAGTCGATTCTGAACTCCAGCGCCCTCCATCAGTCGGAACGGTTCTGCCGCCCCCACGTGGACTGCGAAGCAGGAGATCTCTGAAGTTCGTGACGTTGGCGGGCGGCCCCCAAACGCAGGAGCAGATCCGCGACGGCGTGGAGGGGCGGACGAAGGTGATCAGGGCGGCCTTGACCGCGCTGTGCTGACGAAAGGTCGCAAAGAGGGAGACGGAAGAAGGGAAACCGTTCCTTTACGATGCTGGTTTTCTCGTTCCCGACTATAGATGGAAACCATAAAATCATTAATCCAAACGACCCGAGAACCTTCCACCGTGAGCAAATCCCTGGTCTCCCGATATTCCGCAGCAGTGGATCTTGGCCCCGACATGGAGCGGGACTATTCGAGGCGAGCAGTGCGGAGGAAATCCGTGCCGTCCCCGGTACGGTGATCAAGATGGAAAGGATGCGATCCGCTGGAACAGGGTGACAAGGAGGACCTGCGAGCGCTCTGGGGGAAGTTCTCGCCGAGCTCGCATGGCGGGGTACAGGTTCGCGTCGTCGGCGCGGGGTGAAGGTGGTGAAGCTCAGCCCAAGGCCGCGCTCAAGAAGAACCTGCTGGCACCTACTCGCGCGACCAACAACGGCATCATCAGCATGCTCAGCCGCGTCCCGCGACATGCCGGAAGGAGTGCTACAAAGTTGAGCCGGGATGCTCGATTCACAGGCCGATGCTCGGCCTCCCAACCACACGCTGACCCGCGCCGGAAACGTTTTCGAGACGGCTGAGTGGTCTGCTGGACTGCTCGGTCGAAAGCGATGCAATTGCGCGAACTGCCAGGGGCCCGACGACGCGTGCGGAATGTGCGCGGCGCCGAACTGGTCGCGGAAGGGTCGGATGAAAGCGAAATCCCGTGATCCGCCTGCAGGTGAGCGGGAGCCGGAGCGACGTGGTCCAATCGTTCACGCTCCTTGAGAGACTGGAGCGCGCGTGAAATAGAAGCCGACGCAATCGGGACCGTCGGTCCTCCACGACGAATGGTGTGCCAGTCCTCCCACGGCAGCCATCTCTGCACCGCAGCGATCGAGATCAGTGTGCGGAACTGTTCGGTTCAATGGATGGCGAAGGCTCAGGAGCGATCAAGCGAGGCGGCGGCCTCGGAGGAGACACCATGAAGCTCGGCGACGATTGTGCGCGAAAAAATCAGGCGGGTTCACGGGAGTGGCGACGGTCGGCGCGATTACCTCAACGGCTGCGAGCGCTGGCAGGTGACGCCTCGCGTGCTCGACGAGGGAAGCCGATCGGCCGCAGAACTTCGACGTCGAGAAGCTCGACTCGTCGGCGGCAGCGGTAACACTCGTCCGCCGTCCCACGGCGGCGAACGTCCGAATCCCGCGGGTCGCGCCGCGCCGACGTGAAGGCGAAATTCGCTGGGAGAGCTCGCACCAGCTATGCCACTTCGGTGGAGGGATCGCAGCGCCAGGGTCCTGACGAGTGCGGCAGCCCAGCCGCGTCTGAAGACAGAGGACGACTGTCCTGTAATCGAGCGGCGGAGTCAACGGAAAAGACGGCTATGAGGTGCCGTTCGCCGCGCGAGTTGACGGTGCCGCCGCCGGTCACGGTGCCGGCTCCATGCGCTCGCACTGGCTCCCGGCGCGAACAACGGTGCCACGGGCGATTGCCGGAGCCATTCGGAAAGGGCGGCGGCGCGCTTCCGGGCGCCCCTCCGATGGAGCGGATCACCGGTGTACCGCGTTCTGCCGGGAAGATCGTGCACCAGAAAACGTGCGACTCAAGAGTCCAAGTCGACGGTCGCGGCACGTTTGAACGTCAGCGACAGCGGGTCTCGTCGTTTCCTACTCCGACGCCGAGGGAAAGCGCCCATCGGCAAAAATCGGCCGCCGCGCGGCCGCGATCCTGCCATGGCGCGCGGGGGCTGAGGTGAAGGAGGCCGCTTCTTGGCCGCGTGCAGGAGCTGAGCTCACGTTCCGCGATCTGGCGATCACGGCGCTCGCGAAAGAAATCGGCTCCGTCAACTTTCCTCAAGAGAGATCTCGGGCGCCTCAAGAGGCTCTTCGCGTTGATCGGGAAAAAGCTGGGGGACTGCCTCACAGCGGCGCGGACCACGAAGACGCTCGACCAGTGAGGACGAGACCGATGAGCGGCTCGACCTGATGGCTACGGTTCGGTGATCAGTTCGGTTCACTCTTCGCGATCCGCACCGACAAGATGGAAACGATGCCGTTCTCGCGCGTGAAGCGCTGTCAGAGAATCCGTCCCACTCAATTGGCTCGGGCCCGAGCAGGAGAAGCGATCTGCGAGGCGATGGACACCGATCCCACGCAGCCAGTTCAGCTCGTGCTCGACACCGGCATGCGTCGCGCGAGAACTGGATCTCGTGTGGCGCGACGTCGACCTCGAACACGGGAACCTCACGCCACGGCAAAACCGGAATCGCCACATGCCGGCTAATGTCAGGGCGATCGAAGCGCTGCATCAGTTCCGGAAAATCTCTGGGCGACGACGAAACCGTTTACGGGAGGACGCGCGAAGGACTTCACGCGCGACGGCGAAGGGTTTAGGAACGCCTCATTGAAAGAGCCTGTATCAGATACTTCCATTTTCACTATACTTTGAGACGCGTCGCTTCGCGCTGCCATGCAGCATCGATATCCGTACCGTGCAGGACTGATCGGACACAAGTCGATAAACTGACCATGAATTATTGCGATCCTCACAGACAATCACAGAAAGGCCTGCAAAGGAAAAGATGAACCCACTGAAGGCTGGGAGCGAGGATCATATGCTCGATTTCGTCGCGGGAGGGTGGCTTAACCCCTTTCCGCGCTTGCACCATCCAGATCTATCGCGCACCGTGCTCGTTGTCGCCAGACGGCGTTAATCGGCATGTGGATTATTTCCGAGTTCACTGTTAGTTTTGACAGTTAACTCACTGGGGAAAGGGTCCTAGTCTGCTGGCGCCCCAGAAGAGTGTGCCTGTCGCTCTTCCTGGCCGCGCAACATCGCAATGTCTAAAGGAAGGAAGCTTCCAATGAACGACCAGGACAAGATGCAACGAACAGTTCTGCCGATCCCCGATCGACCCCGGACTGGCCTGGTCACCTATGATGCAAAGGATCCAGACACAAAGTTCCCGCCGATCACGCCGTTGCGCCGCCCAAGGGTGCGCCCAACGTCCTGATTGTCTTGCTCGACGATGTCGGCTTTGGCGCATCCAGCGCCTTTGGCGGTCCATGTAACACGCCGACGGCGGAACGCTGGCGTCGGTGGCCTGAATACAATCGCTTCCACACTACCGCGCTCTCTTCGCCCACGCGTCAGGCGTGCTTGACGGCCGCAACCACCACACGGTTGGCATGGCGGATCACCGAGATGGCGACCGGCACCCGCTATAGCTCGATTCTGCCGAACACCTGCGCGCCACTCGGCCGCACTCAAGCTCAACGGATATGCCACGGCGCAGTTCGGCAAGTGCCACGAAGTGCCGGTTTGGGAAACCAGTCCGGTCGGTCCCTTCGACGCATGGCCCACCGGGGAAGGCGAATTCGAATATTTTTACGGATTCATCGGCGGCGAGGCGAACCAATGGTATCCGTCGCTCTATGAAGGCACCACACCGATCGAGGTCAAGAAGACGCCCGAAGAGGGCTACCACCTGATGGAAGACATGACCGACAAGGCCATCGACTGGATTGGGCAACAGAAGGCCCTGGTTCCCGATAAGCCCTTCTTGGTTTACTTCGCGCCGGGCGCGACCCATGCCCCGCACCACGTTCCGAAGGAATGGGCTGATAAGTACAAAGGCAAGTTCGATCAGGGCTGGGATAAGCTGCGCGAGGAGATCTTCGCCCGCCAGAAAAAGTTAGGCGTCATTCCGAAGATTGCCAACTCACACAACGGCACAAAGAAATCCCGGCCTGGGATGCAATGCCCGCTGCGCTAAAGCCCGTGCTTATCCGGCAAATGGAGGGTTACGCCGGGTTCTTGGAGTACGCGGATCACCATGTTGGACGGTTGGTGGATGCGCTGAAGAAGCTCGACGTGCTCGATGACACGCTGATCTACTACATCATCGGCGACAATGGCGCCTCCGCAGAAGGGACGCTGAACGGCACGTTCAACGAGTTACTCGGGCCGAACGGCGGTGCCGCGCTGGAGACCACGGAGTTCCTGATAGCACAGATAGACAAGTTGGGCGGCCCGGACTCATATAACCATTATGCGGTGGGATGGGCGCACGCTCTGGACACACCCTATCAATGGACTAAACAGGTCGCTTCGCACTGGGGCGGCACGCGCAACGGCACGATCGTGCACTGGCCCAAGGGGATCAAGGGGAGAGGCGAAATTCGTTCACAGTTCTGCCACGTTATTGACGTTGCGCCGACGATCCTCGAAGCGGCTGGACTGCCGCAACCTCAGTTCGTCAACGGAATCCAGCAACACCCGATTGAGGGCGTCAGCATGGCGTACTCGTTCAACGATGCCAAGGCGGCAGATCAGCATGAGACGCAGTATTTCGAGATGTTCGGCAACCGTGCATCTACCACAAGGGCTGGACGGCGGTGACACGGCACAAAACGCCGTGGGTGTTCATCGGCGAGAAGTCCCGGCATTCGACGATGACATTTGGGAGCTCTACGACACCAATAAAGACTGGAGCCAGGCGAACAACCTAGCCGCGCAGATGCCCGAAAAGCTGCACGAGCTGCAACGCCTGTTCCTGACCGAGGCGACACGGTATAACGTGCTTCCGCTCGATGACCGGCTCGGTGAACGGTTCAACTCAGACATGGCGGGACGGCCGGAGCTGATCAAGGGCAAATCGCAAATTCTATTTGGCAGAATGGGGCGTCTGAGCGAAAACTGCGTCCTTAATCTCAAGAACAAGTCGCACTCGGTGACCGCTGAGATTGTCGTACCTGCAAGCGGGGCCGAGGGCGTCATTGTCGCGCAAGGAGGCAACATGGGTGGCTGGAGTCTCTATGCCAAGGCCGGGAAACTCAAATATTGTTACAACTTCGTTGGCGTCCAGCGGTCCTACGCCGAATCCAGCAGCCCGCTGCCTTCTGGCCAGCACCAGGTACGCATGGAGTTTGCCTACGACGGTGGCGGCCTTGGCAAGGGCGGCACGGCGATCTTGTATGTGGACGGTAAAAAGGTCGGCGAGGGCAAGGTGCCCGCCAGGAGATTCTTCTCTTCTCTGCCGATGAAGGCGGCCACGTAGGGATGGACACGGGAGCTCCGGTGTCGCCCGATTACGGCTCGCGCGGAAGCAATTCAACGAGACTGCAAAGGCGTTCAGCTTGCCATCGCCGAGGATGCGGTGAGTCTCGACCACCTCGTCAACCCGGAGGACGCCGTGCGCATGGCCATGGCGCGACAGTGAACTGCTCGGGACCGACGGGCCATTGATCGGGCCTCGTGAACGCCAGCTATAACGCCCGGTACGATAGCATCACATCCCACTTGGGATTTGTCGGCCACTCGAAGCCTTGTGGTCGGCTAAGTCCTGGTAAGTCGCGTTACCGGACAATTGGTCTCAGGAGGGAGGCTTAACTCCTATTTTGAGGTGTGGGTCCTCCGGCGCTGCCGGGGCATTCGCGGGTGACGGCGACCGCGCAGAATGTCCTGTGGTCGAAGTCGTTTGACGGGCTTCATTTTACTTTTTCGATTTAGGAGAGCGGGCCGGCAAAAGTTCGAATGTAGAGAGTCGCCAAAGTTCCGCCGCGCAAAAGAATCCGTGCAGCACTCACGGTGAGATCGCGTCTCGCCCTTGTTCAAAAACCGAGCTGCTGACGCCACGCGCCGCCCAGAATGACCGCGGGCGCAGACGGTCCAAGCTCAGTCATGAGCGGGCTGGCCTGAAGGATTGCGTCGCCTCCCTGGCGAGCCAACAAGTGGCATTCGCATCTTGTACGCCATTTTGAGGGGCATTCGAGTCGAGCTGTTCAGCACAAGCGTCTCGGTCGCTCCGCGTAATTCCCACATAAAACAATCTGCGCTGCTCCTGACGCTGGCGCTCCTGCTACAGCGGGCGATTCGTCGCCGTCGACGGTCGGCAGGATTCCACCAACGCAACCTGCGATGATGACCAAGTCTCGCGGTGAGACCCTTCGATTTATAAAGGCTCATGATACGCACGGAGGTTCCTTGCGAACCAGGCAGCTCGGGCTGCGTAATCACCGCGCGGAGTTCCTCCAGAAATTCCTTAGTGGTCGCCACAGTGGGCGCGACAACCAACGAGGTCTGCCTGAACGGACGTCGTTCTCCGGGTTGCCGTCCGGGAATAGCGCGTCGATCAGGCCCGGTATGTCGAGTGCCGCCAAGTCCGCGAGTCGTTGGTTGAGTTCATTGAAGCGCCCGACCAGCGAACCGGTGTAAGGGATTTTGAGCGTGCCGGCCACGATGTCCTCGCAGGGCTTCCTTCGGTCGACTGCCCGGACTTTTCGCAATGCTCCCGCAGCCGTCCGTAAGGAATGGATCGGCAGTCCTGCTTGTGTTCCCCCAGCCAAAATCGAAGTGCCGGCGCATCATCGGGCTCGACAAGCATTGTCAGAAGCGCGAAACCGTCCGCGGCCATGGTCGGTCTTCAGCGCATCCTCGAAATAGAAACTCTGCGCGTCCCACGCCCTGGCGTTCTGCAGTGCGATGGCGTTCAGACTGTCGCGAATTCCGTTACCTATCTGGCGTCGACTCGAAAGGACCAATAATTCGCCTGCCGGCACTCCTGGGTTTTGCAGCAGGTACCAATCGATGTACTCGGCGATCGTCTGTATCTCTTCCGCGACGGAATGGTGCTGAACGATGTAGAAATTTCCCTGGCCGTTCGGTGCATGCGGAGTGAGGACCTTCGGCGCCAACCTGGGATTGTGGCTGATCAACGAATTCGCGATAGCGACGATCCGCTGTGGACAGCGGCGGCACTCGTTGAGCAGTTCATCGTGCGTTCCGGCGTGCGTATCTGGGTATTCGTCGATGCCCTCAGGGTGCGCGTGCCGGAAGCTGTAGATCGATTGATCTTCGTCGCCGATTATCGTCACGGCGGCATTCCCGCTCATCGCGTCGATGAGCGCCTGGTCCGCCCGGTTCAGATCCTGATACTCGTCCACCAGGACATGGTCGTAAACCGGTATGTCGGGATATCCGGGGTTTTGCAGAACGAAGTCCAGCGCGAGCGGAATTGACTTCGCCCACCAGCATCGCGTTGTGGAACTTTAGCCAAGCCTTCAGCGCGAGGTCGAACGCTTGCTCGAGAGGCTTTTCAGGCCATCCCGGATCATGATGCTGCAGGCGCGCCCAGTACGCTTCGAACGCCTCTACCAGTTTGCTGACCGGTCGCTTGCCGCCGAATTTCGGCGCTAGGTCGCACACCATCGTGTCTTGCTCATGATCCATGAGCGGCCTCGGAACGCGACCGAGCATTTGGAACACGGAGTTTCGGCTCAGCAAACCGAAGCTGAGGGAGTGCAGTGTTTTCGCGGCGACCTGATTCGCCCCCGGAACTCCGAGCTGCGCCAGCTTGTGAACTAGGTCGTTGGCAGCGGTACGCGTGAATGAGACGGCGAGCACGCGGTCGGGTTGCACGCCCTGCTCGAGCAGACGCGCGACCCGACGCATTAGAGCGTAGGTCTTGCCGGTGCCAGGACCGGCTACCACCCGAAGCTGCGCGCCCGGATACGCGGCAATGTTCAGCGGCGTCCCGGTAAGGTTCGTGTTCCAGGCCATCGAGACGGGCAGCATTCTATCTCTTTCCATGGCGTATTAATACTTCCGTCACGTATGTCAGTGGCGATAGCCGGAGCGGCTCGACGCAGTCATTCGGTGACCTTCGTCTCAGGAAGGTGGCTTAACTTTTCCCTCGCCCGCAAAGGGTCCTTGCCGTCGGGGTGGTGCGCCGCGGGTGACGGCGAGGCCCCCTGGTGACCTGTGATCGGATTTTTTGCACGGACTTCGTTTCTGTTCTTCGCGGGGGAGCACCCAACACCTGATCTTGGCGAAAAATGGTGTTGGACAAAGGAGCCGCTGGTGAAGATTCGGACGTGGAGCGTCGCTAAGCTCGATCCGCGCAGGTGGAGCCCCAGAAAAACTCACGACGCATCCACGCGGCGACCCGAGGTGCCGGCTCAGGCCGGTCTGGACCCGGTCAGGGGGTAGGCTCTTGGCGACGGTGAACGCGGCAAAAATCGCGCAGGCGCTGAACCTCACCGAAAGACGCGTCCACCAACTCGTTCACGAAGGTCTGCCGCGCGAAGGGCGCGGCCAATTTGACCCGATCAAGTGCTTGATGTTTTACATCCGCTACCTGCAGAGCGCGCTCGAAATGAGATCCACGCCGACCCTCGATGGCGGTTTCGTCGGAGAACGCCAGGAGCGGGTCCGGCTGCTCCGCACGCAGGCCGACCTTGCCGAAATCGAACTGTCGAAGCAGCGCAGCCAGCTCGTCGCGATCGAGGACGTTCAAAAGGCGTGGACCGATCTCTGTGAGACGACCACCGCGATGATCATGGCCGTCCCTTCCCAACTCGCGCCGCAGCTGCTTGGGCAGACTTCTCGCATGATGGTTCACGCGAAAATCGAGGCGGCGTTAAAGGAAGCTCTGCTCAGGCTGTCGAAGCGCGAGGGGCGCAGGCACGGCGCCGCCAACTACGGTCGCGCCGAAACAGCGGCAGCACCGATCACGGAAAATCCATTGCGGAATTCCTCGTAAGAACGGACGTTCACGTCGAGGTCGGCGACGGACGCGACCGCCCTGTAGCATGCAAGCTGCCCCTTGTCGTTCGTCACGAATTGGTGGCAGTACGGAAGGCAAATCGCCATCAGAGTGTCGTTCCGTCCCGACCTGAAGGACGGTCCGACACGCTCCGGCCGAAGACAAATGTCGTATTGCGCCGCGCACAAGGCAGTCATCAGCGCGCGGAACGGATCGCACTCGGCCACGAACCTCCGCATGAGGGCCTCGTCGGGCGACTTCTTTCCGACGCGAGCGTAAAGGTCGCCCGCGAGAGTCCAAAATGCGCCGCGTTGAATCTGGAACCGCGCGACCAGCTCCGCTAGATTTCTTGGCGGATTCTCGGCGCTTCGGAGAAGAGCGGTCGAAGTTCGGCTTCGCATCGTCGAACACTCGCGCGAATCGGCGCTTTAGCCGTTCGTTTTCCTCACGCTCGTGCCTAGCCAACTCGTCGCCGAAGTTCACCTGCGCTGCGATCGCGACTTGTCCTTCGGGAAAATCTATCCGCACTTTCCTCCAATCGAACGACGGCTGCGCCTCGAATTCTTCGATCATCTTCTTGAGGATTTCATCCTGCGGGTCGATGAGATCACCTGCCGAGAGAAGCTGTCTGCAGACGCGGATCAGCTTTCGTCGGCGATCGCTGTCCACGTTCGCTGTGACTTCCGCGATGCTCGTGAACGTGAGCCGAACGAAGAATCCTGAACTCAAGCCCGCAATCAGCGCATCCGAGTCGAGATCATCCGCGAGGCGATTGATGGCGCTCGTGTCGGGCGTCCAGATGGGGCAGTCTTTCACCGCAACCTCTCCTTTTCTCACCGTTAGCTCCAAACCTCTGATTCTACGCTCGCGTCATCGGAGTGGTCACTACGATCCTTAATCGCGGGGCGGGGGCGTTGAAGGAAGCCCTGCTCCGGCGATCGAAGCGCGAAGGGCGCAGGAACAAATCCGCCCCGGCCTGACGTCGTCATTGCCGGGTGATGGCATATGGGTTAAGAGAAAGAGTGGTACTTTAGACCTATTGCGGACGGGACTCGCCGGCGGTACTCTGGACCCGCAAAACAAAGTGCCCCCGCGCCGGTGTTTCCGCACCAACGCGAGGGTCTAACCGACACAGTGAGGTGAGTCACCATGTCAGCTTCCGAAATTCTACCCGTTTCATCTCCCAAAATCATTCCTGCGGAAGTGAGCGCGGCGCTGCTCCGCGACATCGCGAACGCGCTCGAATCGGCGTTCGCCGCGGAGATCAAAGTCGTGGGTCGCGCGCAGCGCATGATCGAGATCGGTGGCGCGCAGTACGGCGGTCCGATGGAAACCACGAGGGGCATGCTGCATTGCTTCCGCGATCCGGTCACGGGGACGAGCCTCGCTCTTTACGAGAAGGACCTCACCGTTACGGCCGTGGAAGCGCGGGTGAAGGCATCCCGCATCACATTTGGTGTTGAGGCGCAGTCGTGAACTGGAGCGGTGTGGTGTTCGTGCTCTCGTTTCTAGCGACGGCGTATTTCATGCGGGAGGCGATCCGCGCCTGGCGCGCCCCGGAGATGGGGCGCGATCTCGAACGGCTCCGCGAACAGCGGCGCCGCCGCAAGGAGGCACGTCGATGATTCAGCTGAAGAGGTGGAACGCTCTCCCCGAAAAGCTCCGGCGGGAAAAAGCGGCGAGCGGTTTGTACACGTTCATCCCGTCGAATTCGCACGGCATCCCGACCGGCTATTTTCAGGATGCCGACATCGTGATGGTGCTCCGCGAGCGAAAGGCCGAGCCCAAAGTGGTGCAGTTCGTCTTGGACATGTTGGAGTGAGCGCTGCCTTGCCCCGGCCCGAGCGAGAGTAAAACGAGGAGGGTTTCGATGACCAAAAAGCGGACGAGGCTGCAGCAACCCTCTCCCCTAAGCGAGCGCCACGACGCGGAGGTGCCGGAGCTCGATCCCGGAGCGCTGTACGATGCAATCTGCGAGGTCGGCTTTGAGCGCAGAAAGATTCTCCTGGCGCTTCGCGAAGCGCTCCTGAGCGGTGACAACGACGAAGCGCTGGAGCGTGCGCGGGAACTGACGGGACTTCCAAGCAAACGCGCGGCCCACCGGGACACGCCGTCAACCTGAGAGATATTGCGACTTCAGAACCAAGGCTGGACTTCCGGCGGGAATGCGATACATTTTGAGCCGATGCGCTCGCCCCGATTTCCCGAACGCCGGAAGTCCGAATTTTCCCGCTTCATCGAGTCGTACGGCGTGGAAGCTCTCGCCGCGCAGCTCGGCATCGATCCTTCCACGATCTACCACTGGCTCAGGGGCGTCAGCGCTCCTCGCCGGACTCACGCCGAGATCATCCAGCGTCTTGCCCGTGAACGCGGAACCACGCTCACCTTGGACGCGATCTACGCGCACGCCAGTGAGCGACGCGCCAGCGATCCCGCCGTTGCAGTCGCAATCGGCCGCCATCGGAAGAACGCCGAGGCGCGTGAAGCGAAGAAAGCCGCGCGAGATGCGGCGGTGGACGTGTTGCTCAAGAGCCGGTTCGCGCGCGAGTCGCTCGCGGGTTCGTAGTGAGCCGCTCGCTTCGATCCAATCACCGTTGAGGAACCTGCGCGGGAATTTCTCGCGCCGCGTGTTGCGCGTCGGCAGAGGCTGGGATATATTTTCAGCTCAGTCGTGTCTTGTGTGACTCCGCGCAACTCAGGGGCGGCTGGCTTCCCCGACCGCCCCGTTTCTTTTCCGAGGTCGTGATTCGGCATCCAATCCTGACACTAGCCTGAAACTGAGCGCAGCTCCCGCCCCACCAATCTCACAAAACGTCCTGTTTTATTGGGGAAAGTGGCGCGCCCGGAGAGATTCGAACTCCCGACCCTCTGGTTCGAAGCCAGATGCTCTATCCAGCTGAGCTACGGGCGCGTGCCGCGATTCTACCATTACTACGGCCCGACCGCGGATGCTTCCACGCGCAGCATGGACAACGTGACGCGCCGATTCATTCGATGGTGGCGACGAAATCACGTTTCAGTAGTGTATAGTGGTGCGCGCCCAGCGTCTTTCCTTTGAAGGCATTCCAAAGAGCGTTCTGAAACATGAATGTTTCCTAGGAGGCGTTATGGGCACGCTTCCTCCGCAAGCTCTTCCTTCTGGTACTGCGAATCCTCGCGTTTTCGATTCTCGTACCTGCAATTCTCGCGCTACTACGCCTTCCGTTGTTCATTCTCGGTTCGCTGCGTCTCGAAGCGCTGAACAGCCTAGCTTCGATGCTTGCCGTCTTGCGCACGTCCTGCGCGGGGAGCGGTGTGCGTGGTGCTGGCTGGATTCGCGGATGATGAGGCGGTGGACCGGCGTGATTTTGTTTGCGGTCGCAATGATGCTGCTGCCTGTCGGAGCGGCGGGGCAATCTCAGGTTAGCCAGGATGCGACGAAGGCTGCCCCAAGGATCGCGATGCCTGCGCCGACTGCTCCTGCGCCTGCGCGGCCTGACGCGCCGGCGACTGCGGCTCTTGTGGCGGAGTACGGCCGGCTGCCTTTGAGTTTTGAGTTGAACGACGGCCAGATTGCGCCAGAAGTTAAATTTCTCGCGCGGGGAGTGGGTACTCGTTGTTTCTTACGGAGCGCACGGCGGTTTTGTCGCTGACGAAGGGTGGCGCTGGTTCGCGCGGACACCGGACCGGCGTAGCGGGTGCTGCGGGTACGGCGGATGCTGCACCGAAGACAGACGTGGTGCGCATGGAGCTGGTAGGAGCGTCGGTGGATCCGAAAGTAAGCGGAGATGAGCCGCTGGCGGGGGAGGGGAACTATTTGATCGGGAATGATGCGAGTGGGTGGCACACGGGTGTGCCGACTTATGCGCGAGTGAGGTATGCGGGAGTCTATCCAGGTGTAGACCTTGTGTATTACGGGAATCAGAGGCAGTTGGAGTATGACTTTGTGGTTGAGCCGGGCGCGAGTGCGCGTCACGTGCGCGTGCGATTTGATGGAGCGCGGCGGCTGCGCGTTGGGGCCGACGGGAATTTACGGATTGTGGCGCGGAATGGCGAGATTGCGTTTCAAAAGCCGGTGGTTTACCAGATGCGCGATGGCCGTCGCGAGCCGGTGGATGGACGCTTTGTATTGAAGAGCAAGAATGAGGTTGGGTTTGCGCTGGGGACTTACGACGCGGCGCGCGAGCTGGTGATTGATCCGGTTTTGGCTTATTCGACTTACGTCGGCGGAACGCTCAACGATTCAGCAGCGGGGATTACGGTGGACGCAGAGGGGAACGCTTATATCGTGGGCTCTACCGCTTCCACGGATTTCCCGTTAAAGGGAACGCCGTATCAGGCGACCAACGAGGGAGCGGCTAACGGACTGACCAATATTTTCGTGACGAAAATGAATCCCGTGGGTTCGGGCTTGGTTTACTCCACCTATATCGGCGGCAGTGGGCTACTCCAAGTCGCCTCTCCGTCTGGCAGTTTCGGAGGCGACAATGCAGCCGAGATCGTGATTGACGCGCAGGGGAACGCTTACATTGTGGGCACAACGTACTCGTCGGAATCACCTTCTGCAACAAACGACGGTAGAACAACGTCGGTCGAGAGAGCTTAGGTATATGGACAAGTTTCTGATGACGACAAAGCGGCTCGTACTTGGGCACGTGAGTGTCTGCCAAGGCTGTTGCTGCGGAAACACCGCCAATGGCAAGCCTGCAGTTCCGGTTGAGTGGCTGAAGAACGAGTGGCGGGCCAGAGGCTTATTGAAGCGGATTCAACTCACAATAAGCGGTTGCTTGGGACCTTGTGATGTCCCGAATGTCGTCACGATTTCCAACGAGAGCGGAACCCAGTGGCTGGGTGGAATTACTGAATTCAGCGAGTACCGGGCGCTGCTTGAGTGGGCTATCGCCTCAAGAGATGCAGGAGTGTTACTCGCTCTTCCGAACCAGTTTCGCGAACACTGTCTGCATCCTTTTCGCAACTCTGATTCCGGCGGCCTGTTCTTATTCTCGGAAAACAGGGCCATCTCATAGAGAAATGGCGTTCGGTATAACTTCGGTACAACCGAGGGCGAGATTTCGGGGAGATAGAGTCCGTAAGCGACGCTCAGCAAAAACTTTGTAAGATTTGCCTTCTTTGTTAGAAGGCAGTTGCTCTGTCCGTCTGAGCTACGGGCGCACAGCAGAGAGTCTTCATTCTAAAGCATTTCTGGTTCGAACAGAAAGCATCCGAGTGGGCATCGAGTTTCTATGCGGACACAGACGCTCAATGTCGCTTTCGAGGAGAGACCAGGTAGAACTTGTGAGACTGCGGCAAGACTCAAACCAATGGTTGAGAGGCTGTCAAACATGCTCAGCGCTCGATTCACGTTGGGGGAAGAACATGAGAGCCCTTCGGGAAATATGCTGGTGCCGCTTTTCACGACGGCGACCGAATGTCGCATCGTTGATGTTTCCATCGAACGAGCTGGTTGTACGGGAGTGCAGGGTGGCTAGAGCTGGTCTCGATACTGCTCCAACGCGATGCGCACCAATTGACTTCGCGTTCTGACGCCGGTCTTGGCGAAGAGTTGTTGCAAGCACGCTTTAACTGCGCTTTCCGAGATCTGCAAGCGATCGCCAATCTGCTTGTTCGCCAGACCTTCAAATACAAACGAAAGCACGCGCCGCTCTCTTTCCGTGAATCTAACGGTATTCTGCTCTGTGCCGGGTTCGTCTGCGCTTTCTAACGCCCTTCTCAGCAAATCCTGCGTAAACAGCGCCTTACCCTCCATTGCCTCGCGGATTCCTTGAATCAGTTCAGCCGGATAGCCGTGCTTCAAGAACACCCCGGAGACTCCCTTCCGAATCAAAGCTGGGACATCACGCTGGTCCACGCCTGCAGTTACGAGCAGGACTTTCCCTTTGAAGCGTTCGGCGCGGAGGCTTTGAAGGAAATCCGCCCCTCTTTCCTCGCCAAGGTCAAGGTCGAGCAGCACGATGTCGATTTCCCGTGACTTTATGATTCGTAGTGCTTCGGTGCCAGAACTGCAATCCGCGACCACCTCGAATCCGGGTTCAGCCTGGAGCAGTCGCGCGACACTCTCGCGAAATAAGTGCGTGGTCATCAAGGAGGAGAAGGCGGATATTATTTGCTGCAGTCTTACCCATCGGGAGCTTCTTTCCTGCCTAACGCACTCTAGTTAATCTGACTGCAAAGCAACAACCCTCAGCGCGCGGCTCAAATCTTAGCTCACCGCCGAAGCTGCGGAGAATCGCGCGAGAGACGTAAAGACCCAAGACCTGTCGCATTCGCTCCCTGCTGGAAGGGTTTGAATAGCTGGTAGGATGACGGGATTCCGACGCCCGTATCCTCAAAACGAATTACAACTGCGCCGGGTTCGATCTCACTGCTGATTGTGAGTTGTTTCTGTTCTGTTGATTCCATTGCGCGCTGGCTGTTTCGAGCAAGATTGAGGAAGACTTGCTGCAATCCATAACGATCTCCGACGACCAATGGAAGATTGTCTTGCAAGCGCCAGAGAATTGCAGTGCCCGCCTCCTGATAAGATCGGTTCGATCAGAACGCGCAGTTCATCGAGCAAAGTCGTGAGTTCGACCGAAGACAGGGTCTGATCCAACGATGGCAAAAGTTCCATCTCAGAGAGCTTCTCCAAGCCGTCGATCAAGAGTCCGAGCGCACGAAAGTCCTCGTTGTCCTGCAACGCCGGGAGGCGGGAGAGGTTTTTGTGCACGGCAAGGACGGCACCACATACGTTTCGAATTTCGTGCGCGACCGCCCCCATCAGAATCTTCGTGCTTTTCAGCAGGTGATCGAGACTCAAATCCTCGCGATCCCGCAAGTCTTCAGAAAGATCAACGATAATTGCGGCCAGCCTGGGTCCTTGACTCGTAACGTAGGTAGAAAACCAAACAGCCGCGAGAAACGCTTCTCCGTTTTTCCGCTTCCCGCGACATCGAAGCTCAGTGCGGAACTCAGTAGATCGCTGCGTTTGTACGGCACTCTGGAGAGCCGGAAGGAATTGCGCGATCGATTGACCGACAACGGGATTGTCTTCGGGGGCGAAGAGATTCTGGGCGGCATTGTTGGCCAGCAAAATCTGACCAGAGGAATCGATGGTCACGATCGCCGCCGGGCTGCTGTCCACCAAGATACGAAGTTGTTCTTCTGCGTCCTGTCGCAACTTGCTGTGGGTTTCCACTTCCTCTACGTGTTCCAGTGCCATCTGCCGACTGCGAATGATCTCGGAAACAAAGAGTCCGGTTCCAACGAATCCTGCAGAAGCCATCAGCAACCTTGTGATTGCCTCGCCTGAGGGGAGTTCGCTGAACAACTCCTGAAGAACGGCGCAAACAAGCGCGACCAGAACGATTTGCCAACGCGGAAGGAAACCTGCGATGAGCATGATGGGGAAGAGATACAAGAAACCCGATGGAGATGTACGGCTTTGTAAGCCAATCGATCGTCGCAATCAGCACAATCAGGATCGCCGCTGCGATCAGGAATCGCGTTCGATTCTCGCGCGTATAGATGGAGGAGAGTTCCATACCTGACAGCCTGCATATTGCCGCAACTCGCTTAGCGCTGACCATCCCGGTGTGCCGCGGATAGCCGAAAGATAGTCAAATCGGTCAGAAAGATAGACTGACCTAGCACAGAAAGACATCTCGCACAGCCCAAAGATGGGATTCCCCATGCCCGCAGCGCGCCTGCAGAATGGCTCCGGTAACAATCACGCATGTCCGGTAGAGACCTGAGGGGTAAGCAAGTGGAGCAACTTGCGGCTGCCTTCAGGGCGGGCCCTGGAAGCCATTGAAGGTCGAACGAAAACGATGAAATATCCAGTTCACATCAGCAAAAGGGTTGCCGTGATGGTTCGTGGCTGCGGCGGCGATTGTTGTCGCAACGGGACTCCTGGAATCTGGCCGCAGTCATGGTCAGACGACAAGCGCGAATACGGCGCAGAAATCAGTCGCTAATTCCAATGCGTCTCCGTCCGAAACGACTCTGGACCTGTCACCAAGCCAACTGAACTCGATCAAAATCGAACCCGTCGGAACGCATCTCTTTCCCGTAGAGAAAGAGGCTGTTGGCAGCATCAGTTTCGCCGACGACCTGTCTGTTCAGGTTTACCCGTCCTATCAGGGAAAGATCATTAAGAGCCTCGTGGAACTGGGGGACGAAGTCAAAAAGGACCAGCCGCTCTATACGATTGATAGTCCCGATCTTATCCAAGCCGAGTCCACCCTGATTGGCGCCGCGGCCACGTTGGAGCTGACCAGCAAAGAACTGGCGCGCGCCAGGGATCTTTACACAACAAACGTCGGCGTCCCGCAAAGAGAGTTGGAGCAGGCTGTTTCCGACCAACAAACTGCGGAGGGGGCTCTCAAAGCCGCGCGCGATGCCGTTCGCGTGTTCGGCAAGTCAGACGCCGAAATAGATCAGATCATCGCTTCGCGCAAGATTGACCCTGTGCTGGTCGTGCCCAGCCCCATTTCCGGCCAGATCACATCATTCAACGGGCCACCGGGGCTTTTGGTGCAGCCGGGGAATCCGCCGGCGCCTTACTCGGTCGCCAACGTGTCCATTAAATGGATGCTGGCGAACGTCGTCGAAAGCGACATTCCGTTTTTTCACTTGGGCCAGCCGGTTCAGGTTAAGGTGACGGCCTACCCGGATCGAGTATTTCACGGCAAGATTTCCAAAATCTACGCGGCGGTTGACCCGGATACCCATCGAGCAACGATCCGTTCCGAGATTACAGACGCGCGGAATGAGCTACGGCCCGGAATGCTCGCCAACTTTATCATTCGTGTGCAGAATCCCGCCGAAGGAACTGCCGTGCCCGCCAATGGCGTAGTCCGCGAAGCCGACGGCACGATGACGGTTTGGGTGACAACCGATCGTCGCCATTTTGTGCAAAGAGTCGTCCGGACGGGGCTGCGAACAGACGGCCAGGTTCAAATTCTCAACGGTTTGCAGCAGGGAGAACTGGTCGTAAGCGACGGCGCGGTATTCCTTAGCAATATGCTGCAAGCGCCGCCAAGCGATTAGATCGAATGCCCGGCCATTCCATGAAAGACGACAAGCCATGTTCAAGTCTCTGATCGCGTTTTGCCTGAGCCGCCGTCCGATTGTGGTGGTGGGTCTGCTGCTGTTTGTTGGTGCCGGAATCGTTGCGTTTAAGCAACTCAACATCGAGGCCTACCCGAATCCAACGCCCGTCATCCTGGAAATTACCGCGCAGGCGCCCGGCCTCTCCGCCGAGGAGATGGAACGTTACTACACGATCCCAACGGAGATTGGACTCTACACAACGCCCGGCATTGACGTTATCCGTTCCACTTCGTTCTATGGCCTGTCCTTTGTGCGCGTCACCTTCAAATATGGGGTGGACTACAACTTCGCCTATGCGCAGGCGTCAGTCGCGATGCAGCAGAACGTCAGCCTGCCAGGCGGTCAGGTTCCCAACATCCAAGCGAACAGCTCGACTGGGGAAATCTATCGTTATCAGGTCGTCGGCCCAAAGCATTTCGGAATAACGAATCTGCGCACGGTTCAAGATTGGATCGTGGCTCGCCGGTTGTTGACCATTCCAGGCATCGCAGCCGTCAACAGTTGGGGCGGCCCTACCAAGGAATTCCAAGTCGAGGTGGACCCTCACAAGCTGGAAGCTTACAGCGTCACCGTGCCTCAAATTCTGACCGCACTCGGCAACGCGAACATCAACGTGGGCGGACGCGAAATCCGCATCGGCCAGCAATCCATCAACATCCGGGGTGTTGGTCTGATCGATGATGGCGGGAACGACGATTTGGCACAAGGCTACAAGGTCGGCGACATCGAGAATGTGGTTCTGACCCAAGTCAATGGCGTCCCCGTGTTGATGAAGGATGTTGGGAATGTCTCGGTCGGCTACCGACCAAGGCTCGGCATTCTGGGCCGCGATCAACAGGATGATGTCGTTGGAGCGATCGTGGTGCAACGGCGAACGGAAAAAACTGCCGACATGATTCCAAAAGTCGAAGCGGCAATCGACAAGTTGAATCACGATGGGAGTCTGCCACCTGGAGTCAAAGTGGTTTCGTTTTACGACCGTTCGTCGCTGATCGACCTCACCACGCACACCGTTCTACACAACCTGATATTCGGATGTGTGCTCGTCTTTTTGATTCAATGGATTTTTCTTGGCAATCTCCGCAGCGCGGTCATCGTTGGTTTGAACATTCCTTTCGCGCTGTTTTTCGCGACCATTCTGCTGGTGATTATGGGTGAGAGCGCGAACCTGCTATCCGTGGGCGCGGTGGATTTCGGCATCATTGTGGATTCGGCGGTAATCCTGGTGGAGAACATCTTCCGGAATTTTCAACGCAGCCCGGAAGAAAGACAGGGTTTGCTCCAGCGTCTGACGGGAGGTGCCTGGGGGCCCGACCCGACGCAAACCACCGAACAGGTAACGTCCGCTCACGGATGGACAGATCGTTTGCGGCTGATTCTGATCAGCGCGATGCAGGTGGACAAGGCGGTTCTCTTCTCGGCGCTCATCCTGGTGGCCGGATTCGTGCCGCTGTTCACGATGCAGGGAGTCGAGGGTCAGATTTTCGGCCCCATGGCGCGCACGTATGGATACGCGCTGGCTGGAGCCTTGCTGGCAACCTTTACCGTCACACCTGTGATCGCTTCGATGCTGCTGCCTAAACGCGTGAAGGAAGCCGAAACAATCGTCGTCCGCGCATTGCACCGCTTTTACAATCCGGCCCTTCGTTTTGCGCTGAGTCACCGCGCTCTCGTGGTGGGAATCGAGCTTGTCTTTTCTATCGGAACTCTGTTGTTCATCGCGCCGCGACTTGGCAGCGAGTTTCTTCCGCATCTGGAAGAAGGGAATTTTTGGATTCGCGCTTCCATGCCGACCACGCTCTCGCTTCAAGACGGTGAGGCGGCCTCGAGAAAAATGCGCGAGATCCTCCTGCGTCATCCTGAAGTCATAACAGTGGTTTCCCAGCATGGCCGGCCAGACGACGGCAGCGATGCTTCGCCCTTCTCGAATGTCGAATTGTTCGCTCCGCTTAAGCCGTTTGACGAATGGCCGAGAGGCTTGACCAAGGAAAAGCTAACCGACCAGGTCCAAGCGGAATTTACGAACGAGTTGCCGGGAGTGGTCTTCAATTTCTCTCAGTATATTGAGGACAACATTGAGGAAGGCATCTCAGGCGTCAAAGGCGTCAATTCGGTCAAGATCGTCGGTCCGAATCTCGAAGTTTTAACGAAGCTGGCCGAGCAGGTCCGCGACCAAATGAACCAGGTTCGCGGCATTGCGGACCTCGGCATTTTCCCGGTACTTGGACAGCCAAACCTGAACATCAAGGTGGACCGTGCCAAGGCCGCACGCTACGGGCTCAATTCCGGTGATGTCAACGCCGTCGTGCAAGCGGCCATGGGCGGAGCAGCAGCGACTTCCGTTTTGGAAGGCGACCGCCAGTTCGATCTGGTGGTCCGTTACACGCCCGAATACCGCGATAGCATCGAAAAAATCCGCAACATCAAAGTGGGCTATCAAACCAGTAGCGGCGCAACTGCCTATATACCGTTGAGCGAGCTAGCCACGATCACGTTGGATACGGGAGCAGCCTGGATTTATCACGAGAGTGTACAGCGTTTCATTCCGGTCAAGTTCAGCGTCCGTGGCCGCGACCTTGGCGGTACTGTCGAGGAGGCTCAGCGGCGAATCGCGAGCAGTGTCAAACTTCCACCGGGTTACCGACTGATTTGGGCGGGCGAGTTCGGAGACCTTCAGGAAGCCAAGAAACGCCTGGAGATTATTGTGCCGATCAGCCTCGTGCTGATTGTGGGACTGCTTTACAGCTTGTTCAATAACTTGCGCGACTGCCTTCTGGCCCTTGCAGGCATTCCCGACGCGATTGTGGGCGGCATCCTCGCGCTCTATCTGTCTGGTCTTAATTTCAGCATCTCCGCCGCCATTGGGTTCGTGTCGCTCTTCGGCGTATCGGTTATGGACGGCATCCTGATGATCACCTTTTATAACCAGGAGAGACTTCACGGCTTTGCGCCGGAGGATGCGATGTTCCGCGCTGCCTCCACCCGCATGCGGCCCCTGCTGATGACGGCGCTTTCGGCTTGTATTGGTCTCTTACCCGCGGCAATTTCCACGGGTATCGGCAGCCAAGTGCAACGTCCACTCGCCACAGTGATCGTGGGCGGCATGCTGGTCGGCCCCGTCATGCTGCTGCTTGCCGTGCCCGCACTGAGAATGATCTTTCTGGGCCACGACAATCACCATTCATCAGGGGAATCCAAATGAAGGCCCTATGTTTTTTCTTCCTGGTGATTTGCTGTGCTACGTTGAAGTCGGGGACAGCTTTCGCTGACTCGCCTAGTCCAACATCCCAACAAACATCTCCCGCGAGTTCCACGAACACAGTCAACGCTCATCCACAGGATGCCGAGCACGCCGCTCCGGTTGACGGCGGGAAAGGTCAGAAACAGGGAAAACCTCCTGATGGACGACAAGACAACCGCAAAGTTTCTGGAAAGAATCATCCCAGCGGCCCCGCTACCACAATAAAGGTTCGTCCAAAGCAACCTTCGAATAGCCGGGAGCGTTTCCAACCGGGAAATCCCACGCATCTTCATCAGCCGGGTTTGGACAAATCTGGCGCTCCTACAGAAAGCGGATTACTCCAGGCACGAAATAGCCAACACCGCTCTGCCTCAGTCGGCCACCTAATGTTATCCGACCCAGCGTGCCACTGCATAACGATGTGCGCCATCGCGGTGCTAACCCGGCCGTCATCGGCGGATCGGCGAACTCAAACAGCAGGAGTACCGGAGCGATCAACGGAACAGGTATGCATCGCAGGCCTTGAGGAATGAATTTCGTATGACACTCACTCGTAAAATGTGCCTTGCCCACCTCATCGCAATTTCAGCGTCGCTACTTGCTGGAGGTTGCGCAGTGGGTCCTAATTTCAAGAAGCCCGCTGCTCCTACGGTCCCTGGTTACACGCCGGCTCCACTTTCGACGACCAGCAGCACGAGCAACGTAGCGGGTGGAGAGGCGCAACAGTTTCTTGAAGGGCGGGATATTCCCGGGGAGTGGTGGACTTTGTTTCACTCGAAACCGCTCGACGATTTGATCGAGCGCTCGCTCAAAGCTAATCCCGACCTCAAGGCGGCGCAGGCGGCTTTGTTAGTTGCAAGAGAGAATGTGCTGGCTCAACGGGGCGCTTACTATCCTAGTGTTAATGGCGGTTTTTCGGCGCTCCGCGCGAAGACATCGGCTGACGTTTCACCCGTAACAAACACCAGCGCCCTGAATTACAGCTTCTACACGCCGCAAGTCAGCGTCTCGTTTGTGCCGGACGTTTTCGGGCTAAACCGGCGAACCGTGGAATCACTGCAGGCGCAGGCACAACAGGCGCGTTTTGCCCTGGCGGCGACGCATATCACGCTGAGCACAAACGTCGCCGCCGGAGCCATCCAAGAGGCGTCGTTGCGGGCGCAGATTGACGCCACTCGGGAACTCATCGCCATCAACACCAACATGCTGGAGATTTTGCGCACCCAGTATGCGAAGGGTTATGTTGGCAGGACTCGACGTGGCGGCGCAGGAGTCGCAGCTCGCGCAAGTCACCGCCACGTTGCCACCGCTGCTGAAACAATTGGCTCAGCAACGTGATCTCCTGGCTGTGCTGTCCGGTGGGTTCCCTAATCAAGACATCGCTGAAAAGTTCGAGCTGGGGAGTTTGCAACTCCCGCAGGAATTGCCCGTGAGCCTTCCTTCGCAACTCGTCGAGCAACGTCCGGACGTGCGCCAAGCCGAAGAGAACCTGCATTCCGCCAGCGCCCAGATCGGCATTGCTGTTGCGAATCGGCTCCCGAACTTTGCGCTGACTGCGGATGCCGGCAGCATGGCGGTGGTCCTCGGCCATTTATTCGCGGGAGGCACGGGCTTTTGGGATGTTGGCGCAAGCGTCACGCAGCCCATCTTTGATGGGGGTACGCTCCTTCACCGGGAACGCGCCGCGAAAGCCGCTTATACGCAAGCCTCCGAACAATACCGCAGCACGGTTTTAACCGCCTTTCAGAATGTCGCTGACACGCTGAATGCGCTCCAGCAAGATGCCGACACCTTAAAAGCCGCGGCGGCCGCAAAAGATGCCGCGCGGCGTAACGCTCGATCTGGCCAGGAAGCAGTTTCAGGCTGGCTACGTTAATTACTTGGCGCTCCTCAGCGCCGAGCAGTCCTATCAGCAAGCCGTGATTAATCTCGTTCAGGCTCAAGCCAATCGCTATGCG
>CAWIAM010000018.1:0-39906 GCA_963834215.1 uncultured Acidobacteriota bacterium
CCGGTGATTACGCTGCTGGTCACTCCCGATGACGCCGCAAGGCTGACCATGGCCAGCACCGAAGGGAAAATCCAACTGGCGCTGCGCAATACGGTTGATACCAGACTCATGGCGCCGGCCGCGGTACTGCAAGATACGTTGTTTTCGGGCGGAGCGCCGCCCCCAAACCTTCGCCAGCCGTGAAGTATGTTCCGCCCCCGCCGTCACCGTACGTCGTTGAGGTGATCACCGGGAACAAGCGCGAAAACAAGAGCTTTCCACCGTGAAAAGATACAGGGGAAACGAATGTCGGAACCCAACGGAAAGACAAATCGCAACGCGGGCGTCCGTGCAGCGTGGCAGCGTGCTGATGGTCGGCGCGCTGCTGCTTGGTGCGGCGGGCGCGAAGGCGCAACAAGCGCAACCGGATGCCCGGCAATGGCGGCGATGGCGCAACCTGTTCCAGCGGCAACGCAGCGACAACTGCCGCCGTTCAGCGGATGCCAGCGCAACCCGCTGCGGCGGAGTCCGAGGGGCCGCAGACGCTGCACCTGCTGGTGGGGCGTTCGCTGGTGATCACATCGCCCACAAGATCAAGAGAGTTTCGCTGGCCGACCCGACGATCGCGGAAGCGATCGTGGTGAGCCCGTATCAGGTGCTGGTCAACGGAAAAGCGCCCGGGGGAGTTTCGCTGCTGCTGTGGGATGAGGCGGATCAGAGCCAGGCGTTTGAAGTTCGGTGGACATTGACATCCTGGGGCTGACCCAGAAGATTCACGAGGTTTTTCCGACGGAGCCGGTGCAGGTGGAGACATCCAGGGACATGGTGATTGTGTCCGGCAAAATTTCTTCGGCGGCGTTGGCGGACAAGATTCTGGAAGTGGTGAAGGCCGCGGCGCCGAAAGTCACGAGCCTGATGGAAGTTCCGGCCACGCCCGACGCTGAAATTCTGCTGGAAGTGAAATTCGCGGACGTAAACCGGACGGTGGAGAACCAACTGGGCATCAATATTTTGAGCCTGCCGGGAGCGAAGAATATCGGGGTGATCTCGACGCAGCAGTTTTCGCCGCCGCAACTCGTAGCTCCGACAACCGGAACCGGCTCGAGCGGAGCGACTTCTGCCATAGGCTTGAGCAACTTGCTCAATATCTTCATCTTCCGGCCGGACATTGATTTTGCAGCGACGATCCAGGCGCTGGAGACAAACAACGTGCTGCAGATCCTGGCAGAACCGAATTTGATGACGGAGTCTGGGAAGGAAGCCAGCTTCCTGGCGGGCGGCGAGTTCCCTTTTCCAATATTGCAAGGAACCGGTGCAGGAGGATTCGCCGGAATCACGATTCAGTTCAAGGAATTCGGCGTGCGATTGAACTTCACGCCGACGCTGACTCCCGACGGCATGATTCATTTGAAGGTAAAGCCCGAAGTCAGCTCGCTGGACTTCACGAATGCGTTGACGATCCAGGGCTTTTTGATTCCGGCGCTGACTACCAATAGGGCGGAGTCGGACGTGGTATTGAGGGATGGGCAGAGCTTTGCGATGGCAGGCTTGCTCGATAACCGGGTGACGGAAGAGTTCAACAAGATTCCGTGGATCGGGGACGTGCCGGTTCTGGGCAATCTCTTCAAGAGCCGGTCGCTGACTAAGAGCAAGAACGAACTGCTGATCGTGGTGACGCCGCGAATCGTGCACCCTTCGGACAGCGCCCTGCCAACGCCGGCCATGCCCAAGGCGTTCCTGGGAGCGACGGTTCCGGCGCCCGCGCCGTCCCAGTCACCGAAGTGAAGATCTGGACGCCTGTGCGAGGGTCATTGAAGGAAGAGATTCAGAGGATCAAGGAAATCGGCCAATGTTAACGGTGGCGATAGCCAGCGGAGATACGACCAGTTCAGCGCAATTACTGGCTGCACTGCAACAGACGGGCATCGTGAGGTCCATCAAGCAGTGGACGATTCCGTCCGACCGACTTCCGGATTCGGCGGACGCGCTGCCGGATGTCGTTTTTCTGGACTTGTCGCGCGACCCGGAGACGTATTTCACGTTCGGGGCGCAATTGCGGCGGATTCGGCCCGCGCTGAAGCTGGTGGCCGTTTCCGCAATTGTGCCGCCCAGCCATCAGCTGTTGCTGGAAGCGATGCGCTGCGGCGTTCAGGATTTTTTGCCCAAGCCGGTGAGCGCCGAAACGTTGAATGAAATGTTGTCGCGGTTCGCGCAGGACTCTTCGGAGGCCAAGGACCGGCCTTCGCTGGACAAACTGATTGTGGTGATGGGATCAAAGGGCGGGGTGGGAGCGACGACGGTGGGCGTCAACCTCGGAGTGCAACTTTCGACGTTCGCGCGAAAGCACGTCGCCTTGCTCGATTTTGCGCGGCCGCTCGGGAACGTGCACTTGCTGCTGGATCTGCATCCCCGATTCACGGTTCGCGACGCGGTGGACAACTTGGATCGACTGGATAGCCATTTTTTTGGCGGTTTGATGACGCCGCACAAGACGAAGCTTGAGATTTTGGGAGGCGCGATGCAGCCGGAGGAGTGGCAGACAATCCCGGTGCCGCCGCTCGAGCGCGTGGTGAATGTGGCGCAGAACGTTTTCGACATGGTGCTGGTGGACATGGGCTCGCAATTCTCATCCGAGTGGAGTCCGATTCTGCGCATGGCGCGGATGATTCTGATCGTGGCGGAGGCGAATGTGCCCGCGCTGTGGACGTTGGAACGCCGTCTGTTGGCGCTGAAGGGCTTTGGAATCGAGCCCGAGCGCGCGCGAATTATCATCAACCGCTGGCACAAGGGTGATGACGAAGTCCTGAGAAGCATTCAAAAAGATATCAATCGGCCGATTTTTGCGTGCCTTCCCAACGATTTCCGGAAGGCTTCGGAATCCATCAATCTTGGGACTCCCTTGATGGAGAATCACAACAATGTACTGAGCGGACGGTATCGCCAGATTGCTTCGCAGTTGACCGGCATGGAGTCGCCCCCAGCTGCGAAGAAGAGCCCGCTCGGCGGTTTCTTTTCATTTCCAACGAAGAGGTAGGACACGATGCCACCAGTTGCTCCGGCTATCACGCGAACGGATTTCGGCGCAGTAAAAACCGCGATCCATCGGAAGCTGATTCAGAAATTGAATCTGGATCGGTTGACGGAGGTCAATCGGGAAGAGGTTCGGCGTGAGGTAGGACACATCCTCGAGGCGCTGGTCGTCGGTGAATCCACACCGATGAACCTGCAGGAAAGGGAGCGCCTGGCGCAGGAAGTTCTCGACGAGGTATTCGGACTCGGCCCGCTCGAGCCACTGCTGGCCGATCCCACGGTTTCGGACATCCTGGTCAATACCTACAAGCGCGTGTACGTCGAACGAAAAGGGATGCTGGAGCAGACTTCGGTTCAGTTCCGCGACGATGCGCATCTGATGAGCATCATCGACCGGATTGTTTCCGCGATCGGCCGGCGCATCGACGAATCGTCGCCCATGGTGGATGCGCGCCTTGCGGATGGATCGCGCGTGAACGCGATCATTCCGCCGCTCGCGGTGGATGGCCCATGCCTTTCGATTCGGCGATTTGGCCACGAACGCCTGACGGCCGACGATATGGTGAACAACCACACCCTCACCGCCGGCATGCTGGATTTGCTGCGTGGGTGCGTCAAGGCGCGGCTGAATATCCTGATATCCGGCGGCACGGGCGCCGGGAAAACCACATTTCTGAACGTGTTGTCTTCCAACATTTCCAATCGCGAACGAATTGTCACGATCGAAGACGCTGCCGAGTTGCAGCTCAATCAAGAGCACATCGTCCGACTGGAAACCCGGCCACCGAACATCGAAGGGAAGGGCGCCATTTATCAGCGTCAACTCCTGATCAACTCTCTGCGTATGCGGCCGGATCGCATCATCGTTGGTGAGGTCCGCGGCGAGGAAGCGTTGGATATGTTGCAGGCAATGAATACGGGTCACGACGGCTCGCTCACAACGATTCACGCGAATTCACCGCGCGATGCGCTCAGCCGGCTGGAAACGATGGTGGCGATGGCGAACTTGAGCATCCCGGACACGGCGATTCGCCGCCAGATCTCGTCGGCGATCGACCTGGTGGTTCAAGTGAGCCGCCTCAGCGACGGAACTCGAAAGGTCATCAGCATCGCCGAAATCACCGGCATGGAAGGCGACGTCGTGACCATGCAGGACATTTTCGTATTCCGCAAGCGCGGCATTCGCGAAAACGGGGAGGTGATTGGCGAATTTATTCCAACGGGGATTCGTCCAAAATTCGCGGAACGTCTGCTCGTAGCCGGCATTCAGTTGCCGATGTCCATGTTCGAAATGCCACGAGTGCATTAAGGAGCTCACGATGGCGCTACTACTTTCCATTTTGACGTTCTTGATCGTGGTCGCGATCATCGCGTTGATCTGGATGTTCGTGGGGACTGACGCCAATCAGGAGGTTGTGCGGCGCCGAATGGAGTCGGTGCGCAAGGCTGAACAGCGGGGTAACGTCTCCCTAAATCTGAAACTGGTCAGAGACGAAATGCTCAGCAGCGTTCCTGCTCTGCATCGGCTGTTGATGCGCTGGACTTGGTCTTCGCGCTTGCGGGACTTTGTGGCACAAGCAGGCATGAAGACAAAGCCCGCCAAGCTTCTGCTGACAAGCGTGGTAATTGGATTGGGTTCGTATCTCATCACTAAAATGTACTATCCACAATTTCCGATCGCGTTGTTGGCGGCGGTAATTGCGGCGATCATTCCGTTTTCCGTGGTCGCTTTCAAACGGCGCCGCCGATTGCGCAAATTTGAAGAGCATTTTCCAGAGGCCTTGGATCTGTTGGGCCGCGCGGTGCGTGCGGGGCACGCGTTCACAACTGGCCTGGAGATGATCAGCAAGGAATCATCCGAGCCCGTGGCCGGGGAATTTCGCGCCACCTTTGAGGAGCAGAATTTTGGTCTGCCGCTCCGCGATGCACTGTTGAATATGACGGAACGCGTCCCACTGGTGGATGTGCGTTTCTTTGTTACTGCGCTGCTCATTCAAAAAGAGACAGGCGGAAATCTGGCGGAAATTCTGGATGGACTTGCCCGAGTCATACGTGACCGATTCAGAATTTATCGCGAGGTTAAAACACGAACGGCGCAAGGAAGATTGACGGCGGCCATCTTGATTTCGCTGCCACCTTTGATGATGCTAATGCTGGAAATAATCAACCCGCACTACATCCATATCCTGTTCGATGATCCCGCCGGCCCCATGGTTCTGGCGTCGCGGGAACCATGCAATTGATCGGGTCGATGCTGCTTTGGAAGATCATTCATTTCGAGGTCTGAACGCTGGCAAGGAGAAAAGTCGATGCTGTGGGCCGTTACCGCAATTACATTTTTGGCGACCGTCACCGTTCTGGCGGCGCTGTTCTACGCGCTGGCCCCGGGTGGAATCGGGATCGCACGAGCGGCTTTCGCGTTTGATTCAGCCGCCGCCGCAGGAACAGGTCCGCGAAACAACCTTTGCGGATAAACAGAAAGAGCGGGTGCGCGACAGCCTCGCCGCCGTGGGAAGTCTCGTATCTTCCACTCCGGCACCTGCAGGATCGAAGGCGCAACTCCCCATGGTGCGGGCAGGATACCGCAGTGCCAGCGCCATGATGGCTATGCAGGGCCTGAAAATCCTGATGCCTGTTGCTTTCGTCGTCGCTGGCGTTCACGACCGGGATTTACCGTTTGAACGCGGTGTTCGTTCCACTGTTGGCCGCTGTTGTTGGCTATCTCCTCCCTGAACTCTGGCTGATGTGGAGGGTTCAAGCTCGTCAACATCGGTTGCGCCTGGCGCTGCCGGATGCCTTGGACATGCTCGTCATTTGCGTGGAAGCCGGGCTGGGACTGGATCAGGCGCTCATGCGCGTGGCGCAGGAACTGCGCATTACTCATCCGCAGCTTAGCGAGGAATTGCAGTTGGTAAACATGGAGATGCGGGTCGGCAAGACCAGACTCGAAGCGATGAGGGAGCTTGCCCGGCGGACAGGCGTGGAAGACATCAAGGCACTCGTGGCCATGTTGATCCAGACGGAACGGTTCGGAACTAGCATTGCACAGTCGCTTCGAGTTCATTCCGATGACTTGCGCATGAAGCGGCGTCAGCGCGCTGAAGAAATGAGTGCGAAAACCACCGTAAAGATGGTGCCGCCACTGGTGTTTTTTATCTTCCCGGCTTTGATGGTAGTGATTCTGGGCCCCGCGGTAATCATGTTAATGAGGCAGTTCTTGCCCGCTCTCAACAAGTGATGGTGGCAGCAACGATCTTCCGAAGTTCGTAAGATCGGATATCAAAACAAAGAGGAGAAGCAAATGGATAACGTTACGCTGATTCGGTTGGTAGCAGGAGCATTGGCAGTGGTGGTTTTGTTCATCATCATTTGGCGCCGCAAGCGGAAGATCGTGGAGTAGTGGCGTAAGCATAGAAAGGACCTGGAGACCTTTCGATGAACGACGCTCGTGAGGGTGGAAACGGCAGGCCCATGCCTAGCAAAGCTCAAGCTCAAAATGGTCACGTCTACATCTACAACAAGACGAGAGAGACATTTGTGGCTACGGAGGCTACTGTCGCTGACAGCTATCTCCGCCGGCTCGTGGGGCTGCTCGGTAAGACAAAGCGCTGGGCGCAACTCGGCCGTGGGCTTTGGATCGTGCCTTCTCGCGGGGTTCACACAATCGGAATGCTTTTTCCGATTGACCTCATTTTTCTCAGTAAGGAAAAGGAAGTCGTTCATGTGGAGGAACACGTGCGCCCATTTCGAATCTCGGCGGTATCGCTGAGGGCGATGAGCGTCTTGGAGCTTCCGGCGCACACGATTTACCGGACGGGTACCCAAGTAGGCGATCGCCTGGAAATCACGCGGCTTAACAAATAACTTCGCGGAGGCGAAAGGTGGCCGGCATGCCCCTATCCGCCTTCATATGATCAGATATCGGATACGCTAGCGGCGAAGGTGCGTGCAGAGGGTGCATTCGAGCGCGCTCGCGAAAGCTTGGGTGGAAAATGAAAAACTGCAATTTAGCTAGAATTTCAATTCTGTTTTTCACACTTTGTCTACCCGTACTTGCTCAGCCGTGGTCAACGAGCGGGCCACGCAAGTGGTTCCACAACAATCACCCAGAGAGATCGAATCCACATTACAAGGATAGCGTCCACAAGCCGGCACACAACCGGCACCGATCAGGCAACCAGAAGAAGCTGTAGGGCTCCCGCCCAGACATTCGTAAGTGGCGCGATTCTTGGCTTACTCGAGTCAAAACGCGAAGCTGACACTTATCTGGCGCCCCTGGGCGCCAAGGGTTGCTCTTGCGGAGAAAAAGGGGTATATAGGTACTCAAGTTCTTCTGACTCTCGATCGCGTAGTCGCTCTGCGAAATAGAAGGTCCTGCCATGAAGACAATTTTAACGGGTCTGTGGCGACATGACTCCGGTGATGATGTCGCCGAATATGCGCTGCTCGTGGCTATGATTGTCCTGGTCGTCTTAGTCGCGGTCTACAGCTTTGGAATGTCCAACGGCAAACGAATCAATGACACTGCAACTGCCCTTTCGACTAGTTCCTCCGGCGGCGCAGGCGGCGGAAGTGCTGGCCAGTCCGGTGGGGGTAGCCAAGGTGGGAGTGGTGGCCAGTCCGGTGGCAGCGGTCAGGGCGGTGCTGGCTCAGGTTCAAGCGGCGGTCAAGGCGGCACTGTCGGCGGGCAGGGTGGCGGCGTCCCAACACCTCCCGTTCCAGTTAAATAAAGTCGGTGGTTTTGGCCCCGCGCCCATTCGACGCTTCGCGTCAAGATCCGTAGTGTGCAGCGCTCGCTATTTAGCAGGTCTCAATCGATCCTTGAAAAATGAGCACGGTTACTAGCGCGAGGCTCTGTCGGAACCCGGACTCGCGTGAATCTTTTCGTGACAGGAGGAGCATAGGGTGATTAGGTTTTTGGTATCATCGTCTCCCAGTGAGCTCCGAAAGCGGAGATGATGAACCTGCAGTCCCCTCGGTCTCCCGCACTTCTGGCATCTCCAGCCGTCCCGATCTAAGACTCGTCGGCAAAGCTGCGCGTAAGCCTGTGAGTTTAATTTGATCCTCCTGTGTTTAGCGAAAACGGTGGTCATGCGGTTTGTTTCAACTTCTCGACCAACTCAATTCTTTTTGGCCTGGGAAGGAACTCAAGAAGACGACAAACCGAAGCCGAAAAAAGATTCGAGTTGGCCTCTCCTAGAGTCGCGCCGGCCAGAAAATCCGCGCAGATCATCTCCAGACAATAACCACGTGCTTTTTGACCACCGAGCATCAACGAAGCGGTCTCCAGCGCCTGCTCGATCACCGCCAGCTGGCTCTTGTACATCTTGAAATAAAGCATCTCCCAAGGCTCGGTTTCCTGGCCCGTCAGATGGCGCTCCACCTCTCGCTTGAACTCCTCCTTGGGCAGTTCCTGCGCTTTGTGCAACCAGGTTGCACAATCGAATTGCTGTCCATCCCGGCGAGCGACCTTGGCTAACTCCGCTGCTTTCGTCCAGCCGACCTGTTTCAGCTCGCGATGGGTCTGCCGGGGCAGTTGCTCGTGGATCGCCATCAGGTAATAGGCCTTCCGCCGCGACTCGGGGAATTTCTTCTCCAGAAACTCGTCAAACGACTTCAGATTGTCCACGCGCCAGTATTGTCCGGCGCGGGTCTCACAGAGATAGCGGCCGAGTTCCACAAATCGCGTGTCCCGTTCCTGCTCCGTCGTCCGCTCCCAGGACAAGATCTCGTCAATCCTTCCCAGCACGAACAGAGCCCGGCGGCGATTCAGTTTGGGAGCCATCAGTGGCGGCCCGTTACTCCTCAAATTGGTCAAGCCAATCAAGGTCGCTCGCTCCCGGACGGCGAATAAGTTTGGAATCCACGAGCTGCTGATCCCCTAGGCAGATACCCAGATGAGGGCAGCTCACACATCCGTTCTGCGGGAAACGAATTCCGCTGTGCGGTAGGAATTGGCCGGCTTCGATTTGATTGATGGTTGTTTCAACGAGCTGACCAAACTCCCGGCGCTGCTGTTCATCAATGGAGGTCCTCAGATACTGGATCTCCGGTGCGTTCTTGCGAACGAAGACAACCAGGGCAACCTCGGAGATTCCCGCCATCCAGGAATAGCAGATCAGCTGTGGATCGAGGGCCAAGAGACCCTCCGGCTGTTCGGCGTATCGGGACGTCGTCGTTTTCCAATCAATGATGCATTTCGTCCCATCCACTTCGCCGATCGCATCAATGTAGGACACGAAATCACCACCGCCCGGAAGCGAACGCGTCAGTTTCACCTGGAGATTCTGCTTCGGACTTCCTATCCGAACGCGATCATCCTGGCAAAACCTCTCCAGCAGGTGAATGCCCTGGTGATAGAGCCGATCCCAGGAGTCGTTCTTCGCATACGCCAGGGAGGCGTCCTGGTATTTGCGCCATTCCTGGAAGAACGCGGCGGTTGCGTCTTCCCGAGCGAAATAGGCAGCCAAAGCCGTCTCAAAAGAGCGGCCGAAAATCATGGAGGCCTTATCTTCCTTTTCGCGCCAGCCATCGAGATACCTGTAGCGATACTGGCGTGGGCAGCGCAGGTACTGGCTAATCTGCGTGTAGCTGTAGGTCATCGGAGCCTCCCGGCAGCACCCCTTCGCGACCGTCCTTGGAGATGAATTCCCATTCGCTGGAGGGTGCAAACGCTTCGAGGTTGAGGAACGTACGTCCGGCAAAGGACTTGCGGGTGGTGCGCAGAATGCCCGTGAGACCGAGCAGGGCCTTCTCATCCACCTCGTCTCGACCGAGCAGATCGGGGTCATAGCCGAAATCCCGCAGGAACCAATTAAGTTTCCAGAGGGACTTCGCGGTGCAATAGAGCCGGCCCGCAATCTTGCGGGAGGCGAAGTCCTCAGGGGCAAGGACCGTAAAGCTGAGAATGAAAAAGGGCTTTTGCGGGTGCCATCGGTAATAGGCGCGATCCACGCGCACGAGGAAGACGCCTTCCAGGAAGTCGTCATTGCGCGCCGCCTCCGCGTGTAAACCGGGGAAATGCCGTTTCATGACTTGACCTCCGCAGGCTGGCTGTAGCTGTTCAGTTTGCAGATCAATGCCGACCGATCTTTCGCGGCTTCCTCGGCCACGGTGGAAATGAAAGCTTCGACGAGGTCGCGGCCGGCGTCGCGGAGAGTTTCCGTCCCACAGAAGTCAGCCGCATAGCGTTTCACCAGGTTGGGATCGAGTTCGTACTTTCGAATCAGAAGGCAGAGCTTATCCCGCAGTCGGGGCTGGCCATTGGCAGAGCCGTTGCCATTCAGCGGGTGAGCTGCTTTTCCTTCGGGTTGATGTGGAGCGATGGGCGGCTGTGAGCCCAATTCTTCGACAGAGCAGAGACCGATCCCATAGGCTTTGCGGAGGGCGCGATTCACAGCGCGAGTTTCGGCCACTCGCATCTCGGCGCCGCGAACCAGAGAGGATGTGTTGGAAGGGTCGGCATCGCCGTAGCCAACGAAGCCAACTGAACGCGGTGAGGTGTAAACCACGGCCCTGAAAACCCATCGATTAACGAGAGGATCGGATGCATCCCGCTGAATGTTCGTCTTAATGCCTGCGCAATGCTTCCGATGGGCCAATCGGAGCAGTCCCCCGTGCGTGACGTACCAATGGTTCTCAATAAAGCGGACGTCGCCAAGTGCAACAGAGACTCCGTTCTTCTGAACCATGGCTCGCAACTCCCTGAGCCGGGCCGTCCCCACCGATCTCCATGTACGTTTCGCGATATTTATTTCAGCACGAACCACCCTTGGGTTCCGACTCATACTTCCTCCCATTTATACTAAGCGTTTAGTATATACCAAGCGCTTAGTATGTCAACAGTTTTGTTGAAATTGGGTCGGGCGCACGATATGGTCTTTAGGAATGGGGAAGACAAAAAATCCGCACGCCGTTGCCTTGGGTCGGAAAGGAGGTAAAGCCCGTCTTAAAAGCATGACGTCCGAAGAGCGTCGAGAAATTGCGCGGAAAGCCGTGGCGGTTCGGTGGGCAAAGGCAAGAGCGGGGAAGGAGCGGTCAGACTAGTGTTGCTACGGATGTCCACGCCTGGGAAGTTGGGTTAGCGTGCAGCCCCGCCAGAAGCAGCGTGCGGTCATTTCGAGTGCCCGCGCGGCAGTGGCGACTTAATCCGACTCGGCGGGCCGCCAGCAAAAGTGGGGCTACCTCTGTCACCGCGACGAGTATTTACTTACAGCCGCCTCGCGCGTGGGCACGGATCGCCTGGTCCAATGACAACGGTGCCAGCGAATTCTCTGTGGAATTCAAGCAGGCCTGGTACCAACGCTTCACCTCGGAGGAATGAAATCGGCAAAGAGCTGATCGCTGGAAATGGCCATGCCGAATTGCGAGCTGCGGGAATGTGAGAACGCCTGCGATAGTGTGCGCCACTAGTGAAATTCCCGCAGCAGTGGCACGCGTAACAGAGAGACTGAATTTCTCGCCATTCTAGGCTGGACAAGGTCAACGTAAATTTGCTAGATAAGAACAAAGCGGTCGGGATCGTTGATGCGGTCGCGATGCCGAGTGCGACGATACGGTTGACCACCGTGGCGTAGTTTTGCTAGGGTAATATTTAGAAAATGAGCTGATCGGCGCATCCGTAGGGCCGATCACTTTCTAGGACGCGCTGCCGCGAAGTTTCTTTTCGCGGCATTTTTTTTGCTCATTTAATTGCAAGACGCCAAGCAAAGCGGAACGGGCGAACACAATGTGGGTACAGGAGAAAATTTGGGCCAACAATTGAAGCGGAACCACAGTGGCGCCGCTCGCGACAGGATCAGGCGCAGCGTTGCGACATACGGCGAGGTTTTCCCCGATGGGGGCATCGAACTGATCAGCGCGTTGCGAGCCGGAAATCCGCGTCTCTTGCTGTGGGATGGCGCGAATGAAACTATCGGGCAGGTCGTCGAGTACGGCGGCGCGAAGTACGAGCCAGCGCAGTTTCCTGCCAGCCTTTTGCGCGAGTTGAAACTCCCGACGCAGTCTCGTTCGCACGGGACCACGCGCCAACTATTGGCTGAAATTTGCAAACTGGTCGAAGATCTCGCCGGCCTTCCGGCAGCTTTGGCGTCGCTCGTGGCCCGCTTCGTGCTGTGTAACTGGGTGGTGGAGGCGCTGCCGGTCGCACCGGCGCTCGTGCTTATTGGCCCAGACCTGATGAGGGGCAACCTGCTCGTAACCCTTTTGCATTGTCTCTGCCGGCATGGGCTGCGTATGACCGATCTCACTCCCGCAGGACTGCGCTCGCTGCCCAGCGGGGCGAGATTCACCGTCTTTATCAGCCAGCCGATGATCAGCGACAAGTTGGGAACACTACTCGACGCCGCCAGCTGCCGCGATCAAAAGATACTCCACCGCGGCGGCCTGCTGGATTTGTTCGGAGCTCAAATCATTCACGCCGAAGCGATTCCGTCCGGCGAGTTCTTCTCGCATCGCTCCATCCAAATTCCGATGATTCCAGGCGGCGCGCCACTGCCGGTCTTCGATCCCGATGTTCAGCACCGGATCACCGAAGAGTTTCAGGCGAAATTGTTGAATTTTCGGTGCGCGAATTTGAGCGGGGCCTGCAAACTTCAATTCGATTCATCGAGATTTGCCTTCTCCATTCGGCCGCTCGCCGGCGCCATCGCAGTGGGCACGCCGGACGACGCCGAACTGCGCGCCGAAATCGTTGAGCTACTCCGAGAAAAAGACGACGAAATTCTCGCCGAACGGTGGACGGCCTTGCGAAGTGTTGCGATCGCGGCGCTGCTGGTCGCCGGTCACGATTTGCCTGGAGCCGTGGTCTACGTTTCTGAACTTGCGGTGATCGCACAAGAAATCTTGCAGCGCCGTGGAGGTGACGGCGCAATGGATCCCGGTGCATTTGGAAAGCAACTGAAATCCTTGGGATTTCGGACCGAACCGCGCGATGCGAAAGGCGTGAAGCTCCGTATGAGCGAAGATGTCTGCCGCCGTGCCGAGCAACTCGCTCGCGATTTTGCGGTCCCTCACATGGAGGATGTTGAACGAACGGAGCTACAGGCCTAAGCAATGTTCGGGGGCGGAGAGAAGCTCTGTGTAGGTTGTGTAGGTGATGTAGGGTAATTTACATTTTTCTTATATGCACGCGGTAGTCGCGCACTTTCAGTGCGGCCGGGTACGAACATGAAAAGTAAACCTCAGCAGGGCGACTTGACGCTGGCTCGCCGGATCCGCGCCGCCGGCATACCTATCTATATCGGCGAAGACGACGGGGAAGTGCCTCGCGATCCACCGCGCGGCCTGCTTGCCTACCAGGAAGGAGGGGTGACGGAAAGTCGCGCGTTCGGTTTTTATGGCACGGCCGCATACATCATTCGCGCGGTCATCACCGTCAATCTCCCAAAGTTTGCGATTTCCGGATTCGGCCTTGAGTTGCCGTGGATGAGTTATGTTCGGTGGCTGGAGGATCCGATCGAAACCGGTGGCCGTTCAACTGTTTATCGTTTCGGCGGAAAGGAGTTTCCCGAATTCGAGCGCACTGAAGTTCTGAATCACTACGCTGACGTGAGACGCATGTGGTCGCGCGGTGAATCACTCAAGGGGCACTTGCTGGGCATTGGGAATGAGCCAGTCCCAGAGCAATATCGGCACGGCGCGATCATTCCGGCATTTTTGATTATCTACGATCAATTTTCGCGCCCGTACCGATCGTCCGTGTCTCTGTGGACCGACCGGACCACAACCGCTGTCCGTGGCGTTCGGTCGGAAGCGCGGCGGACGGGTGGCCTGCTCGACCGTCCGGATCCGATCGCGGGACGTTAGCCTCGGCGCATGCCCGCCCGTTACGGCGACGCAGGTTTGACAGATTTGTCGAACGCCGGCTAGACGTTTCCGTAGTTGCAACGAGCGTGCGAACGAGAAATTCGTTCGCCGCAGTTTTACCAGCATGCCGTGACGAAGTCTTCGTCCCGGCATTTTTTTTTGCTCGCATTCTAGTTAGGCGCGCGGTGGGCAGGTCGCCGCGCGAAAGGAGAATCAAACTGATGCCCAAGCCAGTAGTCGAAACTGATTTCGCCGAGCTTCCCGATGGCACGCTCCTCGATACGATCGAGGACCCCAACAATCCCGCGCGGACGCTACTCGCTGTGTACCACGACCACAGCGTGCACTATGCCGACCAGTTCGAAGCAGACGACCGTATCTGTGTTCCGATTTCCCGCACGACAGAGATCCTCCGGCACGTTCGGTTTTCGCGCGGCGCCAAGCCGTACGAGTCCACAGATCACTTGCTCGGCGCTCTCTACGCGACGATCACCCAGTGTTTGGACATGTCGGATTATCAAACGGTGCTGCTCTCCTGCTTCATTTTGAGCACCTGGCTCCTCGAGAAATTACCTGTGGCGCCCTATCTGGCATTCGTCGGGTTGCCGCGCTCTGGGAAGACAACCACGCTTCGGCTCCTGGATTTGCTTTGCCGCCGGAGTTTGTTGACCAGCGACATCACCTCGGCGTCGTTCTACGCGACGTGCAACCTCATCACGCCCACCCTCATCATTGATGAGACAGCGACGGCGGGTGATCGGCGCGCGTTGTTCCACCTGTTGCGGACGGGCAGTACCCCAGGCTCACTGACGATTCGCAAAAACCAGGCCTTTAATGGCTATTGCCCCAAGGTTGTCTGTTGGACTGAATTACCCGACGACTTTGCGCTGAACAGCCGCTGCGTCATCATCCCCTTGCAAGAAACGGAGCGCGCGGACCTGCTGCGAGTGATGGATCCGACGATTCAGGCGCTTGCAGATGATGCGCGGCAAATGCTTCAGCAGTATCGGCTGGAGAACTTCAACCGCCTGAGCCTCGGGCACGTCCCCGGGGACGAATGCCTGAATTCTCGCGCTCGCGATTTATATGAAGCGCTGGCGTTGCCTATTAATGATGCAAATATTCGCGGATTCCTAGCCATGCAGTTCCAGCAGCAACAAAACTTCAACCGCGAGCCGCTGTCACCCGTGCAAGCGGCAGTCCTGCAGACACTCGACTGGTACATTCATACGAATGGCACCGATGCCACCTGTGCGAACAGCGATTTGACGGGAGCGGTCAATCTGAAACTCCAATACGACCGCGAGCTCTTCCACGCGAGCCCGCATCAGGTTGGCCACGTTTTGACGTCGTTCGGCCTGACCGAACGCAAGCGGACGAACGCGGGCTGGGTACTTCTGCTCAGCCGCGATACCCGAGCGAGGATTCACACGCTGCTGCGTCGCTACGCCGTCGAGATCGACAGTTCGGTGAACCGCGAGGGCTGCAGCTTGTGCTCAAAGGTGACGAGCCCGCCATCTGGCGCGAGCGAATCAGCCGCAGAATCGCAGAAAACAGCGGTTTCGGGCGGACCGAAAATCGGAGCGCGTGAACTTTGTGCACTTGGTGCACTTAAAATGGAATAAAAAACGAAGATATCTGTGCCGGATTCATTTCGGCGAAGGCAGTGAAGGGTGCGACGGAGCCGCTGGAAGCCAGTTTTTTCTCATGCCCGCGGTAACCCATAAGGAAGGAAGCTGTGAAGAAACCCAACCCCAGAAATGGCCTCGAAAACTTTTCTCAATTAGAAGCTCTGTGAGCGATTATTCGGACATCGCTAGACATTTTCCTTGTCAAAAAAAATGCGCGAAAAACAAGGCAAATAGGTTTTTTCACAGCTTCGAAGTCGAAGGGTTCTGGCAGTGGCTTCTTGCGGCGCTGACATCCCGAAGCAGGATTTTCGCACCAGCAGCCGTTTGGCGTCACGCCCGACCCGGCGTATCTGTACCCGAGCCGGACGCACTGCGAAGCGCTCGACTCGCTCACAGAGGGAATCCTAGGCGGACGGGGATTTCTGGCGCTGATCGCGGAGCCGGGAATGGGCAAGACGACGCTCCTGTATCAAGTGCTGAGGGACTGCATGATGGGGCGCGCGCCTTCAGTTTAAGCTTCTTGTATTACAGATCGTAATACATTAAGCTAACATTAGAGGTGATGTCATGCCATCTCCGGTGACATTGAGGGTGGATAAGGAAACCAGGCAGCGTATCGCCCGCATTGCCCGCCGCAAGCAAGTGTCCGCGTCGGAGGTGATTCGCGAGGCGATCGAGACATGGATCGAAGAGCAGGAACCAGCCGGATCGCCTTATGAAATGGTTTCGGATTTGATTGGAATTGTGCACGGCGGAAACCGAAAGCGCTCGGTGGGAGCGGGCCGTCAGTTCGCCGCCCTGCTAACGAGCCGAAGGGGCTCCCGATGATCTTGGTGGATGCGGGCCCGCTCGTGGCCCTGGTGGACGCAGATGACCAATACCATGAGCAATGCGTGTCGACTCTCAAGAGTTTGCAAGAACCTTTGGCAACGGTGTGGCCGCCGCTGACCGAAGCGATGTACCTGTTGAACGATCTGCCGGCGGCCCAGGAAGCTTTATGGGAGATGTTGGTGAGGAAGGCGCTGCAGCTGCTTCCTCTTGGCTTGGTCGATTTGCCTCGCATCCGTGAACTTCGGCGGAAATACACCGACCGTCCAATGGATCTTGCCGACGCAGCGATTATTCGGATTGCCGAGCGAGAAGGTATCCGCAAAATATTCACTGTGGACAAGAGAGACTTCGCTGTCTGCAGGATTCATGGTCGGATCCGTCCCTCAATCGTTCCGTGATCCGGCCATCATCCTACCAACAGAGTCCGGCGACTTCTTTGTTTACTGCCGCGGTCATTTCACTGCGACGGTCATGCGCATCCAAGGATGGATGCAGCACTGAAAGTGATGTTCGCCCTTCGAAAGACCGGTGACTCGGAGCTGGCTGCCTTGGAGGATGAGCGTTCTGGCTACCGCAACGCTCGAAAAACCCCCAGCACACCCGGGAGCCACGTTTTCTCCCCCATTGAGCGGCGGTATGAATCCGCCGTCGCCGTCGTGACTGGAGACGCGCAGTGTTTTCCAAGGTCGCGAAGCCACCGTCTTTTCCACATTGTAGGAAATAGAGCGAGGAAGACACAACCGAAATCCAGCGAGTTTAAATGGGTGGAGTTTATACCTCGCGGATGTCCGACGCATGAGCTCAACTCTTTCGTCGGTAGTGGGTTTCCAGGTCGGATTTGGCCGCGTACAAGTTGGTGAGTCGATCGTGAAGATTTTGCGCCTCGGGAACCGCGGCACGAATTGCGGTTTTCAGGCTACCGTATAGCGCCCGATAGACCGCCTTGAATTCCTCCGAAATGTCGGCAGTTCCTCCCCAGTTTACGCGGTTACCGATAGCCAGCATGATTCGGTTCGCTTGGAGGGGAGTTATATCTCCTTGCAGACCGTGTTTAACCCATTCTTGGAGAGCGCCGAGTTGCTGAATGGCTGCGTCCTTTTCCAAATCATTCATTGCGCCATTGCTGATAATTTCAAGCAGGGAGTGTTCGAGCGGTTTATCTATAACCTCTGCTACATTGATTATTGCTTTTGATCCTGAAAGAACAGCTTCCAGTTTGAGTGTGTAATCGCTGATTTTACGCTGGACGACGGCAAACTGTCCGCCAGCGGCTTGTGCCGCCTCTGTCGCAGATTTCCCTTGTTGCAGCGCGGTCCTGTAAGCCTGGTGGTTTCCGGTTGCCATATTCCAAATAGCTTCGTCCACCATAGCCTTCGCCGAATTTCCATATGTAAGGTCGCGAACAGGGGACCTGACCGATGGATCTGTAATGGCCTGTTCGACCTTGGTATCCGCGAGAGTGCGCGCAACTTCCGATGAAGCCGAGCCGTTCGGCTTTGTGCCAGCGATCTCCTGAGTTTGGGTTCGATCCTCGCTTTTAATCGGATTGTTACTATCGTCCGACTGAGCCGTTATGATGCGGACCTCCGAGCAACGATCGCGAGAGCGTCCCAGCTGTTTCGCGTGACTTTCACAGACGTAAATTGGTTCACTCCCTCCGTCCTCCCAGCAAGTCATGACTGCAGTTCCGTGGTCGCAATCGAGGCGGTAATGCGCAGAAAGAGGCTCAGCAGGCTTTCCCGGCTGGAGCCGCCACTCAGCGCGGCTTGTGCATTGGCGCTTCGGCACAGGTTAATTGTAGCGAACCCACAACATCGAATGACCTGCGCCGTGAATTTTCGTGACGGAACGTGTAACCCCGGCGCACTGTGAAAACGCCCCACTTTGCGCACCGTCGATTTTGGGGTCGAACGCGGGGTGCCGGGAAACGTATTAATTTTTCCGCGTACGGCCTGACGCCCCGCCAGACGCAATGGATTGTTCAAAACAGGAAAAGACTGTTCTCCGACGTCTGTCCGGCTCCCGATCCTTCGAAAGTTGATTTTGTGATTATCTTCACACACGACGTGGACTTTTTTAATACGACCATGCCCGAGCCCGTGCACAAGATCAACGGATTTTCGGATTTCACACCGATGACGCCAATCGACACGGCGCTCGTGCCTGAATCCGAAGCGGACAAAGCGCACCGCGAATACGTCTGGATATTTCAATTTCCGAAAGGCACCTTTGATCCAGCAAGCTTCTCTCCGCACCGCCAGTATCAATTCTCGAAGATGGAAACAAGCTCGCTGGGTTCCACGGGAAGTCTCAAGACAATCGAGGACGCTTTCCGATTTGTAGCAGCCGCGAACCGCTGAAATTTCGCCCGCAGATAGAGGGGTTCCGTTCCTCGTGGAGCGAAACTCGCGCATCTACTTCTTACCGACAGTGAGGCCAATAGCCCTACGCTTAGCTCCTCGCTGTCTGGTGAATGCCTGTTGTAGTACCCCAAGAAAAAATGCTACAAGTAGACGTGAACGCTGCCATGGGCCAACGTATCCGTCCGTTGCGCAAAACTGAAGTAACCCATACGGCCTCTGATGCGAAGTAGGCGCCCGAATCACGGCAGGAGCCCATACATGGCATTGTCACAGTTTGACAAGCAGGTCGCTGCGTCCGCGAACAAGCATATAATTAACTCGCTGATTCTCATGATTCTGTGGTTGGGCTCAGCCGTCCGCGCACGAGCGCAAGATGCTCCGCCAAACAATACCGACGAATCCTGGACGACGACCACGCAAACTCACATAGACAACACCACTCCGTCGCGGATGACGGAAAGCCACACCAAGTCGGGCAACCGGAGTATGGATAAACAGCGGTTGGAGGTGCTTGGGCCCGATGGCCGGTACCAGCCCGATTCGGAGATCGAGAAGGAAACCATCCAGGTAAATGCTACGACGACCCATACCGTAGTGCGCACCTACGGGTGGGATGGGAATGGACAAAAGTATCTTGTGCAGGTGTCGGAAGAGGAAGCGCGAAGCTCAGCCGGCGGTGATGTTCACATTGTGCGCACGACCTCGAGTTCTGATGTGAATGGGAATCTTGAGGTTATGCTCCGTGAGGTAGCGGATACGAAAAAGACGAGTCCGGACGCGCAGGAGACGAGGACGACGGTGTACCGCGGAGACGGCAATGGCAGCGTTACTCCCTCTTTGCAGACGCAGGAATTGCAAAAGCGCAACCCTGACCACAGCGCCGACGTAAAGGCGACAACGCTACGGCCGGACGGCAATGGCAACTGGGAGTTGGCCGAAGTGACGGAAAAAACAATCAAGCAAGATGGCAAGAATCGAACCGTAGAAGAGCGCGTGTCGCGACCGGATGCAGAGGGCAAGCTTTCAGAATTTTCACGTACCGTTGGCGAGGAGACGGTGGCCCCCGGCGGCGAAAGTAGCAACACCATCGAGACATATTCTACGATCGCCCCTGGGTTGGCTGAAGATGGCCGATTGCATCTGAACCAGCGAGCCACTACCGTCCAGAATAAGGATTCAGACAAAAGAACAGAGTGGATCGCGCAGCCCAATCCGGGTAATCCCAGTGACGGTTTGCAAGTACAGACAAAGACCAAATATACCGTGCAGTACGCTGCCTCGGGTACGCAGCAGACAAAGACTGTTCAAGCGCGCGACACAAACGGTGCTTTCCACGCGGTCTCGGTCGAGACGCAGAAATCAGACCAAGTGCCTGCGGAACAAGCACCGATAGCAGCCTCAGATAAACCCAAATAGCAGGTCAGGCGCCTGTGATGACGTTACCGGCAACTCGCCGCTTAACGTCGCTGATGCACGCACGGAATACTCACGAGGGACAAGAAAGTTACAGCTGTGGTCATAATCTAGGTATCGGATCGTGTTGAGGTGTCGGGTCTGGTTCAGCTGCCGCTGCCCTAGCGGCTTTTCGCCGCCACGCCTCGATCATCGACTCCAAAGTCGCCGCGGGTTGTCCCGAAATTTGGTTCATCACAATCCACATGCCGTTCTGGATTTCGATCTTTCGATTTCTGTGATCAGCATAAAGTCTGTCCAGTCCTTCACAGAACTCGCGGTACGTCACCCTGGCAACGAATCGGTTCCAATGGTTCTTGTAAGACTCTGTGGCATTCAGGTAGGCTGGATCGTTCTCTTGACTGCGCGGAAACCCCCACGTCGAAAAGCAGTGTCCTTGAAACATGCCTTGTAGGAAGCCGACGATGTAGGCATATTTGGAATTCTGTTCCAACATGAGCCACCGATTCCCGTTGGGTGAATCCGCGCTGTCACCTAGTGCTGGATATTCGGGCATGTTTCCCTCTAATCCTCCGCATTATATTTAGCCTTAGGGATTGGTTTGGAGCTTCTCGGAGGCACTTGATTCCATCTGCCGTCAATTTCTGGATTATAATTCAACGGGGATCCTCTGAATATGACAATATGGCGCCGCCGCGCGGGAAGCGGACGGGAAGCAACGAGCGAGGTTGTGCATGTTTCCCTCGCTAGCCCCTGCATGATCTGCTCGAAAATCTCGCGCGGATAGAGGGAGCCTAGCCCGCGCATTAGCACCAGCGTTAACACCCGGAAGGCGGCTAACAACGAACGCTAATTTGCGAGGGGGCGACCTCGTAACCCTCGTCCTCTACTGTTTTCTGGGCAGCCGAGCGAAGAGTCTGGGCGAAACTTTGGGGCATCCTCAAGGTGAGGTGTCGACCAGTCCCGCGCGGGAAGCCGTCCCGACTTTCTTTTTAACTTTGCCCGACGAGGCGGTAGGTGCGTCGTCGTCGGTTGCGATTAGTTCTCGCCGTTTGGTCCCGATGCCTCCCGGTGTCAACAGGCAAATGCAGCCAGCGACGAATTTGGTGGTTGGCCGACTGCTTAGACGCGTGGAACCTTGTTACCCACCAGATGCTCTGCAGCAACGCATCGACGGTACGGTGCGGCTGCGTGCCGCGATCGGCGAGGACGGCAAGGTGCAGAGTCTCGAGCCGGTGAGCGGCCCGCCGTTGCTTGTAGGAGCTGCAGTAATCGCGGTTCATGAACGGCGCTATGATCCAACGATTCTCGATGGACGGCGCGTTCAAACCCAAGCGGATATCAGCCTCGTATTCCGGTTTCCCTACTAGCGGAAGGACATGCGACTCGGGCATGTCCGAAATCTCCCGGGTCGCGCGTTGGCCTTGCGAAACCTACGGTACCGTGACGCTCGCTGGACTCGAGTCGACACTCTCCATGCCACTCGAGTTCACTGCGGTTACAACGTAGTAGTACGTGATGTCCTGACCGGATTGCACGGTCGTATCTGTGTATGTCGTTGACGCGACCGGTGATGAGGTAAGTTTCGAATACGATCCCGCCGTAGTTCCGCGGTACTCGTTGTACCCCACAACGTCGGATGAAGTGCTGGCAGTCCAGGAAAGCGCCACCGATGCGGGTGCAAGACCGGTGCCTGAAAGCGAAATCGTAGCCGGAGAGTTGGTAGCGTTGCTTGTAACGGTCAGCCCGCCAGTGACGGCTCCCGGCGTTGCCGGATCGAACGCCACGCTGAGCGTCGTTGTTTGATTCGGGGTCAGCGTAGTTCCTGCGGTCACACCGCTGGGCATGAAGCCGGCGCCGGTCGCGTTCACCCCAGAGATCGTCACGTTGGCATTACCGCTGTTGGTGAGCGTTACATTCAGCGAATTGGTCGTTCCATCGTTGACGCTCCCGAAGCTCAAGCTCGTCGGACTCGCCCCCAGCAATGGGCTCGCGGCCAGCCCGGTTCCAGTCAAAGGAATCGCCAATGGCGAGTTGGGCGCGTTGCTGAGGAGGGCGAGAGATCCCGCAGCGCTTCCCGAAGACGATGGCGCGAAGACCACGTTGAACGCCGCACTATTTCCTGCCGCGATCGTTAATGGTGCGTTCAGTCCGGAAGTGCTGAAACCAGCACCTGTCGCGGCGGCCTGCGAAATCGTCAGGCTTGCATTGCCGCCGTTCGAGACAGTGATGGTCTGCGAGTTACTAGTTGCCTATCACCACGCTCCCGAACGCGGCGCTCGACGGTGCGACCGCGATTTTTGCCTGCGTCCCGGTTCCGCTCAACGCAATAGCCAAGGGAGAACCTGGAGCGTTGCTGACAATCGAAATGCTGCCGCTTGCATTGCCTGCGGAGGACGGCGTGAAGCTCGCCGAGAAGCTTGCGCCCTGACCCGCGCTAAGTGTCATCGGCGTGGACAGTCCGGCGACGGCAAAACCAGTGCCGGAAGCGCTCGCAGATGAAATCGCGATGCTGGCTGTGCCGGAGTTCGTCAGGGTCACGGACTGCAATCCGCTGCTGCCTACGGCTACACTTCCAAAAGTCACGCTCGCCGAATTAGCGGTGAGTTTCCCCTGAACGCCTGCGCCGCTTAGTGCGATGGTTGCCGGTGACCCAGAGGCATTACTGCTAACAGAGATACTTCCCGCAGCGCTGCCCGCCGATGCCGGTGCAAATTGCGCGGCAAATGTGGTACTCGCACCTGCACTGATTGTTTGGGGCAGAGCGAGTCCATTGATGCTGAACCCTTGACCAGACAATGTCGCCGACGAAATCGTCAATGCGGTGTTTCCAGAGTTGGTCACCGTGACGTTTTGCGAAGAATTGCTTCCCACGTTGACGTTGCCGAAGTTCACGCTCGTCGGGAGGACGCTCCATTGCGGCTGCGTGCCAGTCCCACTCAACGCAATAGTCATGGGAGAAGCCGAGGCGTCGCTGTCAATCGAAATGCTGCCGCTTGCGTTACCTGCAGAGGCCGGCGTGAAGGCCGCCGAGAAACTTGCACTCTGACCCGCGTTGAGCGTCATCGGGGTGGACAATCCGGCGATGGAAAAACCAGTGCCAGAAACGCCGACAGATGAAATCGTGGTGCTGGCTGTGCCCGAGTTTGTCAGGGTCAGCGACTGCAATCCGGTGCTGCCTACGGCCACACTTCCAAAACTCACGTTCGCCGGATTAGCAGTGAGTTGCCGACGCGAGTGATCCCGGGATCTTTCGCCTGGCACGCCGGCGCTTCCCGCATTCCTGCTGGCCGACACCGATGCAAATCGCTCCGCCAATGTTGCGCCTGCGCTAATTGTTTGGGGCAGAGCTAGTCCACCGACGCTGATAAACATTGCGGTTGCTGCGATGGTGAAGCGAAGAAAGCGGGTGACATTGTACCGCCTGCGGGAGACCGTTCCATAAGTCCGAATCTGGCGATTGCAATTCTGTGCGTACATCTTCATGGCGCGCACAGTCTAAGAAGGGTACGGTTCTCCTATCTACTGGACTTGAGGACAAGAAAGGTTCAGTCCGCTTTCGCCTGTTCGTTCAGGGGAATTCGACGCGCGACGAAAGGGTGTTTAGGGGCTCTACCTCTCAGGAAGCCAGTTCTGCAGAACGGACAGCTGGTGAGGTTCGATGCTCGTAAAAGCGATGCTCATCCCTGTGTTGGGGACGACAGACATGACACAACCAAACGCAGTGAAGGTAGTATTTCTTTGAGAGATCCGGACCCGAAGCTTTGTGCCTGCCGGCGCCGGGTTCTCCGTATCAACAAAACATCCGCTGATACTGAGTTCGCTGGTCCGGCCGGAACGCTTAGCATCCGCGGCCATATCGGTCACTTCGGTATCCGCAATGAACAGATACCGTGGCCCACGACGGCGTTCTCCATCCACTATCACATTGCCTCGCAGCACGAATTCAGCGTGCACTCGTGAAAAAGCGGGGATGAATGTTGGGCTGGAGTGCCGCTGGGCTCACGCCCGAAACATGACGTGAAGATAACCCAGTGTAGCCGCTTTGAGCCCACCGAGCCATCGGGTCGAAGCTGTATAGGCAGGGTACTAACCGTATTAGGCCACCAAAGCACAATTCTTGGAGGCAGAGCATTTACGCGATCACATTCACATTTTAGTAATATATATGATCGGACGACGGATTGCTGCGGCTGCAGGGGTAAGCTGCCCATTCGCCCGAACGGTAGATTGGCTGCATGACCTACACGCGCCAAATGACCCGTCTACGTCGAAAATCGTGCTTATGGACACGCCGGAAAACGCTACAGCGAAATCCAGTTTGAAAATTTCACACTCGGACATCAAGTATGGACGGGAAGGCCATGGCTGATTGACTGTCCCCCAAACCTGCACTGAGCGAATGCAGGCGGGATCTTACGATCAGCACGACATTCAGACGCAAACAGCAACGTCTGATTCTCGGGTGCCTGTTAAGTGCCCCGAATATCGCGTTTTGACAGTTCTTTCGGCTTGGAAGAACGGCTCAGTCGTTTGAATCCGGCAGAGCCGGTTGAGCGTTTGGCGCGCTAAGAGCCCGACGAGCTACCAGGCTGCTCCACCCCGCGCCATAGATATTACGCGACTCAACGCTCTTCTGCAACCGCACGCACGCCGGCCACTGACAGGGGTCACGTGCGCGCGTTCAGCGCTTGATATTCCGGGCACCTGTTTTCGCTGATACTCAAGTGGCGAGAGACAAACCAATAGCGGCCGTTCGCCTCCGCAGAGAAATGCGCAGGCGCGACCGCAAACTTTTCCGATATCCGAAGCACACACGTACTGGCCAGCCCGGCGGTCTCCAAGTATGCGCCGTGCAAAGACCGCGCGCCGAGCACTGCAGTTCAATTTAAAAGTGGCTCGGGTTTGTCCGCAACGTCACGCGGACTCCGCGTTCAGCATTCAGGTCCGTGGTGCGCTGCCAATCAATGCTGCTGAGTTCCGCAGACGCCTCGCTCCCGTCAGGGAGCACGTAGAAAAGCAGTCTGCCGGCCACCCAGTAATCCCTCGCTGGATAAATCATCTCCGATTTCAACGCAACCAGCGTAAGGTCGCGGCTCGGCAGGTCCGGTTGCGCCGAGCCCATGGAAACGGCCGGGTCCGTCGCCGGAGTGCTGGGCGGCACGTAATACACTCTCGAAGAAGATTGCGATGCGACCGGACCGCTGGATGGTGCCGCGTAAGATTGCACCCGCGGCGCTACGTTCGCACCTCCGTAGTAATGCGATGGCGACGGCGATAAATATGCCGTTAATTGGGGCAGCTCCACGTCTTGCATAACTTTCAGAGTAATCATCTGCTCGGTTTTCAGCTTCGGTTGCGGGCCGCGCGCGGGCAGCGTGATCACCTTCCAGGGCCACAGGGGCGGAATCATCCACTCAATCACATCGCGCTTCGCGTGCCCATGTCCCACGATGTCGCCCTGTTTATCAACGTGCTGGCCCTGCGCTGCCACGATTCTCGCGTTCAAATCGCTGTCTGTATTCGGCAGGCCTATGTGATCGAACACAATATTCAGGTATCCCTTGCCGATAAAATGCCCCGGTTGTTTGGCTGCTTCCAGATGTCCCGCTAAGTAAGAGCCGCGAGGGAACGCCGCGCGACCGAACTCCGTGAACTGGTTGAGGTGGCAAAGCACCGGATCGCCCACTTCGGCGGTTTTCGGTGAAATGGTGGGATCGTCTATCGTGCAATGTAGCAGCGTTCCCGCAGGTATCATTGTGGACTGCGCCTTTGCGGCAGGCGGCAGACACACCAAGAACAGCACCAAAAACAGTAGTTTTCGCATAGGCCTTCTCCTAGGGTCGGGGCGCAGGCAGCGGGAGAGGGACACACCGGAGAAATGGGAGGGGCTGTCTGCTTCCCCACATTCCGTCGCCGAGAGTGTACCGCCTGTACTTCTCCTAGGTCCACAATTTCTGTCGTTGCGGATTGAAAAGGAAAATTCGTCAGCTCGCTTTATCCGAGGGTGATGGAGTCTTGCAGGATGGCGTTTCTAATGACGCGCAGAGGCGCTACCAGGAGCTGTACGCGGTGCTTTCGAACGGCGAAACCTGGTCCGACGCCGACTTCACGTCCGTAACTCCGTAACAGCTTTGCTCAGGACTGTAGCCGACGTCGTCAGACGTCGTGACCCAGTCGGAGGTGCCGGTCATCGGATCTTCGGGTATTCTACTCAAGTAGTTATTGCTGACCAGATCCTGCAGCGACGACGGGCCGCATTCCTTGTCCGTCGTATAATCCTGAATCGCTTTTCGCATAACCTGCAGTTCGGACCGTAACTTGGTCTCTCGAGCCCTCAGCACAGTCTTTTGGTACTGTCCCGCGGCGATCGTCGCAAGAATCAGAACGATGGTGATGACCACCATCAACTCGATCAGAGTAAAGCCGTTCTGCGCCGTCCGGCTTTGCTTCAGCCTGCTTCTTGTGTGATTTAGTCTACGGATCATTTTTCGATAGCTCGTCTCTGCAACCGCCAAAAATTACCAATCCGAATATTTCGTCCCGTCCAGCGCCGTCCCAGACGACTTCGTAAACACGTCGAACACATCCTGTCCGCCCCACGCCGTTGAATCCGGGTCGTCCTGTACCGAACGCATGCCCCAATCCTTGTTCCCAGTCATCGGGTCCGTCGGAATTTTGCGCAAAAAACGGATGCGCTTGTCGGTGGCCCCGGTGAGCTGCGTCGGTGTCGTCAATGTTTCCAAATCCACCGGATAGCCTTCCGTTCCAGCCTTCACTTGAATCTGGCCCTTGTCGGAAGCGTCCTTGTAGCGGTCAATGGCGTCGCGCATTTCGCGCAGATCGCGGCGCAATTCCTCTTCTTTCGTGCGTTTCACCGCGTTGCGCGCGAGCGGCACCGAAATAGACGCCAAAATTATCAAAATCGCGCAAGCTATAATCAGTTCAAGGAGCGTGACTCCCGCGGAGCCATGACGCCGGTCCTTTGTGCGCGGGGCGACGCGCCGTAAAAACAAAAGTCTCGAGAGCTGCTGTCGTCCGGGAAGGGAATTCACGTCGCTGCGATTGCAACTCATGATTCCTTAATGCACCTGAATGGTGGCTTCTCCGGACACAATGGGAATAGCCTGCTGCTGCGAATTGCGGGCGTTCGCTTCAAGAATTTGCAGGTTCGCCACTCCGGGACCGACCGCGCGTATCACCAGGCCCAGCACCGTCCCGGTCCCGCTCACGCCGGGCGTATTTGGCTGCCGCGTCGCGGACACCACGACCTCGCCCTTCTGTTGATCAATCCGCTGCACCACGGCGATTTCCTGCGTTCCGCCAGAAAGAAATCCTCCATTGCGTACTTCCTCCACCTGGATCACCGCCGGGTTATAATGAATCATCAGCGGAATGGAAAAAAGATCGTTCACGTTGGATATCGCCAGTCCGACCGTCGTGGTGTCACCCGGTTTCAGCACGGCTGTCGAAGGTTCAAAATGCAGTTGCACCGCCGCTCCCGGTTGCGCGGCTGCCGTCGCGTCCTGCGCCTGAGGTTGCGTCATCGAAGCGGGAGTGACGCCCGGGGCCGCAGGCGCCGCATTCGGGCGAACCGCAGGGGCAACTGCTTGAGCCGTGGGCTGCGCCGTCGCGGGAGTTTCCACGGTCGCATCGTTGCGATATACCCGCACGTTCGAATCCGTTCCGGCGGCCATCGATTGCAGATTTTCGGCCGTGAGCGACGGCTGGCGAAGAACGTGCGGCGTCAGGACGATCAGCGTCTCATCCTCCGCAATCGTCTTATTATTATCCGAAAACAAATAGCCCAGTCCGGGGACTTCGCCGATGCCGGGTATTCCGTTAACGTTATTGCTGACCGTGCGTTCGAAAAGGCCGCCCAATATGTTAACTTCGCCTTCCTTCAGCCGAATGTCGTGCTCCACTTTCTTTTGGCCGATGACCGGTTGATTGATGCCGCCAATGTTACTGGTGTTGATGATTTGCGATATGTCTACGGTAAGCTTCATGCTCACTTCGCCATCCGGGTGCACGCGTGGCGTCACTTCGATGTTCACGCCCACGTCAATGTATTGGAACTGGGTGTTGACCAACGGGTTCACTACGCCAGAGCTGCCTGTCACTCCGACGCCGACGCCAGCCTGAAAGCTTCCGGTTGCCACCGGCACCCGCGACCCGATTTTCAGCGTGGCCTTCTGTCCATCCGTCACGCGCAATTCTGGATCCTGAATAATCTTGGTGCGATCGTCCGTCAGGATTGCATTTGCCTGCGCGCCCGGAAGCGTGATTGCCCAATCCTGGGTCGACAGCCTCTTCAAATTGTTCAGCGACACCTGATTGTTGGTCGTGGTAGTGGTCGAACCGGTGGTTCCCGAACTCGAACTTGTGCTGCCATTGGGATTCAGCGCGGAGCGCGGCTGGAACGCCACCGAAACGCTTTGCCCCGGCAAAATTCCCAAATCGCGCATGCGCATCACGCTTGCCGATAACACCTGCACGTGAATCAAGACTTCCGGTTTGGCCCTGTCAATGTCTTTAATGATTTTTGATGCCAGCAATAACTTGTCCGGGGTGTCGCGGATCACGATCGCATTCTGCGCATTGACCTGTGACAGGCGATGCAGATCCAACAATTGGCGCAGCCCATTTACGACTTCTGTGAGGTCTTGTGGCGTCAGCGTATTCGAGAGATAAAACGTTTGCACCACCTCATCTTCCAGGTCCTTGCGCTTCTGCGGCTGGTCCGGCGCGACGAAGATCACCGTCGGCGTCACCGGCTTCCAGAAGGCTTTACTCTCGAGTGAGACAGCATCCAAAGCTTGTTCCAAAGTAACGTTCGGCAATTCCGCGGTAACCCGCCGCGAAGTGAAATCGGGATCAAAAATCACGCTCAGCCCCGCCAATTTCGCGATCGTCTCGTAAACCACCCGCGCGTCATTCGTCATCTTCAGATTGATGGGTTCGCGCGAGAGCGGCTTTAGCTCCGGAGGCTCCGATAGAATCTGCTCGTTCGGAACGGCTGTCGGATTCGTTTTGGGCGCTGGATTCATCAAATCCATCGTGCGCTTTACTTCTTGGTCTGCCGCAACATTGGAGGGATCAATGAGCTGTGCTTTCTGAAACTCGGCCAGGGCGAGCTGTAGATCGCCAATTTTCAGCGCTTGCTGGCCTTGATGGATATGAAATTCGCCGGCGTCGTAGCGCGCCTGGGAGGCGCGCAGCTTATACTCCGCATTGGTGGGGTCGCTGCGAAGCGCTCGTTCGTAGTGAACCAGAGCCGTGTCATAGTCTTGCAGCGCGTTGGCCTTTTGCGCGGCCGAAAAATCCTCGTTGCCTTTGGGGCAGCCGGCTAGCAAAAGAGCAGCCGCCACCAAAAGCGGCAAGTATCCTGTACGACGCAAAAGTGAGCCTCCGCTGGATATACTACTTCTTGTCGAGTTTAGCACCCGCAGTGTGATGCGGCAACAAATCCGCAAAGTTGTGTTAGACGTATGAATAACTGAATTCCCGGCCGTTTCCGTGTTAAGACTTTGTAAAATCTTGCGCCAATCGCCGGAAATGCATCGAAATCCATAACTTGCGGCAACTTGCGCGCGGCGGCTATGATAGTTCTGACGTGAACGCAAACTCCCAGAAGTCTCAACACCAAGGCGTCAAGATTGTTTCGCACAATCGCGCCGCCTCCTACAATTATCACCTGCTGGATAGTTTGGAAGCTGGCCTGGTACTTGTTGGTACCGAGGTCAAGTCCCTGCGCGAAGGCAAAGGAACTCTCCGGGAGGCCTATGCCGAAATTCGCGTTGGCGAGGCTTGGCTGGTAAACTGCCATATTCCCGAGTATCTGCCCGGAGGCTTCAGGAATCACGATCCCCTTCGGAAACGAAAGCTCCTGCTCAACCGGCGCGAACTTGACCGCCTGCTCGTTCAGACCCAGCAGAAGGGTATGACCATCGTTCCGACCAAGATTTATTTTCGCGACGGCATCGCGAAGTGCGAACTGGCCGTCGCCAAAGGCAAAAAATTCCACGACCGGCGCGAAGCCGAGAAACAAAAAGAGGCCAAGCGGGAAGCCAATGAAGCCATCTACCGCTCCCGTCGCCGCTGAAATTCGATGAAAGTGAAAGGGAGACATGCAGATCCAACTCGATAGCCAGCCGTACTCTTCGATCCACGCCGACGCACTCGTAACCTACGTTTTCGACCAGGACAATAAAATCGAGGGAGTCCTCGCCGACATTGACGAAAAAATGGACGGCCGCCTCGCCGCACTCGCGTCAAGCGGTGAACTTACGGGCAAGGCCCTCGAGCTCGTTCTCGTTCATTTCCCGGAAGGTCTCGATGCCAAGCGCCTGCTGCTGGTGGGAGCAGGGAAGCCCGGAAAATTTTCAGTCTCGGATCTCCGCAAGATTGCCGGCGCGGCCTTGCGCCATCTGAAATCGCGCGGCGTGAAGAAATTCATCTTCCTCGCCCGCGAAGGCGAGCGCGGTGCCGCCGCTGCGCAGGCTGTCACAGAGGGCTTGATCGTCGCCGACTTCGAATCGGACAAGTATCGCACCGAAAAAAAGCCCAATCGCGAAATCCAGTCCGTCTCGCTGGCCGGCTTCGATTCCGCCGCGCAAAACGGAAATCTCGCGGAAGCCGTCGAGCACGGCCGCGTCATCGCTGAATCGCAAAATTTCGCCCGCGATCTGATCAACGAGCCTTCCAATCGCCTCACCCCGCGCATGCTGGCCGCCCGCGCCGAAGCCATGGCCAAGGAAGTCGGCCTCGGCATCGAAATCCTCGACGAGCGCAAAATCTCCGAACTGAAAATGGGCGCGCTGATTGGCGTCGCGCAAGGCAGCGTCGAACCGCCGCGCGTCATCGTGGTCCGTTACACGCCCGATAACGCCCGCCCGGATTCGCCGGTCCTCGGCCTGGTCGGCAAAGGCGTCACCTTTGACACCGGCGGCATTTCCATCAAGCCCGCCGACAACATGGAAAAAATGAAGTACGACATGGGCGGCGCCGCCACCATGCTCGGCGCCATGCGCGCTCTCGCGTACCTGAAGCCCGCCGTCCCCGTAATCGCGGTAGTCCCCGCCACCGAAAATATGCCCGGTGGCCGCGCGCAAAAACCCGGCGACGTACAAGTGGCCATGTCCGGCAAAACCATCGAAGTGATCAACACCGACGCCGAAGGCCGCATGATTCTCGCCGACGGCGTTTTCTACGCGCGCAAGCTCGGCTGCACGCACCTGATTGACGCCGCTACGCTAACCGGCGCGATCCAGGTCGCGCTCGCCAGCGTTCACGTCGGCGCATTCGGCACTCCGCGCGAATACCTCGATCAATTCCTCGAAAGCGCTAAAGCCGCCGGCGAAAAAATGTGGCCCATGCCCATGGACGACGAATACGAGGAAATGATCAAAAGCAATATCGCGGACATTCGCAACACCGGCAGCGGCAAAGGCGGCGGCGCCATCACCGGCGCCTGGTTCATCAAGGAATTCGCGGAAGACACGCCATGGATCCACCTGGATATAGCCGCCACCTGCTGGGTAGACGACGGCAAACCCTGGCTAGCGAAAGGCCCCACAGGCGTAGCCATCCGCTCGATAGTAGATTTCGCAATGAAGCTTTAGCGCCTGCATCAAATGTGGTCTGGGATCTTCCAGTCGGTCACGTAATAGTCCATCACTACGTTGGGAATCGTTATGATCCGTTCGAGCTTCGGGTCAGCGAGCGGGTCATAACCCTTTGCTAGCCTCGTCCGCAGCCACCTCTCCGCCGCCATTTCTAGTTCTTGGTCGGTGAGCTTTCGATGAAGGGCCGGGATTTCTGTGTACCACACGCCGGTTAGGCCCACATTGATCATAGAGCTTTGGTCGCCTTGCGAAATTTCGAAGGTGTAGTCGATAACGTCATAAATCTCACCATTCAGCGTTCGCCTGCCCTTGTCAACGAAGCGCACTCTGTGATTCGAATTCATAAAATTTGCATCCTCTTTCGAGTTCTTCGTAAATCGCCCCCTGGTTTCCACTCTGAACTTTCATATCTCGATTTTCAACTACTTACTCACATCTTCTCCGGCGCCGTAATCCCCAACAATCCCAAACTCGTCACCAACTGCTCCCGCACCAACGCCGTAACGAACAACAAAAACGCCCGCTTCTCAGCATCCTCCTCCGACAAAATATGATGCTTGTGATAAAACACATTAAAAGCCTGCGCCAATTCAAACGCAAACCGCGCCAAAAATGCCGGCTCCTGCGCCGCCACCGCCGTATCCAAACGCGCATCGAACGACCCAGCCAAAACCACAAGATCCCATATATCGTCGTACGCAGGCGCAACAAGAAACCGCCCCGCATCAATCTCTCCGCTCTTCAGTTTCGAACAGTATTCGCGGCATCCTCAAGCGCTCTGCAGAACATGGCGAGGATCTTATTCTGCGCCTTTTCGCAAAATTCCATTCACGCGTACTACCGCATACTGCACGTACGGGCCAGTTTCACCTTCAAAGCTCAACGCGTCCTTAAAATCGAACGCAATGACCGTCGACCGCGTAAAGCGCAACAGAAAATATCTCAAAGCCCCAATCGCCATCGCCTGCGCAATTGATGAAATTCGACTCGTCCCCGGCGTTTCCGGATGGCGCGCTTCGACTTTCTTCTCTTGCGCTCGACTCCATCTGGTCAATCAAATCGTCGGCCTTCACGCCCTGGCCCTTCCGCCCGCTCACTTCGATATACGCCCGCTTCGCGTCCTCCGGCGGAATCTCGTAACCCATCTCCAGCGCGCAACGCGGCGTGAGCGCCACCACGTTATAAGCAAAATGTTTCAAATGATCTGCTTCATCGCTGTAACCCAAAGCGCGCAACGCCGCCACCACCACCTGCTGCGGATACGCCTGCCGTGAATCAATCACGTTGAAAAGCTCGCGCGCGTGCCCAAATTCCGGCGCGCCCGGATCGTCGCCATCGCTCGCCGTAACCCACGCCTGATGGCCGTCAGGATGTTTGTAAAAACGCCGGTAATGAAAATCGCGATTCAGCAAACCAAATTTCCAAAGATGTAGCGCGATATCCTTGCCCACGTACGTGACGGTCCCGGTAGACCGCACAATAATCTTCGCCTCAGCCTCTTCCGCGGGTTCCTCTGCCGGCTCACCGCCTGCCGCGGCCGCAGTAGTCTCCTCCGCACCTTCGCCAGCCGTCTTGCGATCAGAAGGCAACTCCATCACCCAGCACCCCGCATTCTTGCCCGAAGTCGCAAGCTGCACCGCGCCGCGCTCCTTCAACATCGCAAACGCCGCATCCCAGAATTTCAAATGCAGGATGTCGCTCTCCTGCGTCAGCAAATCGAAATCAATTCCCAGCCGGTCCAAAGTGTGCAAGTGGCAATAGTTAATCGCGGTTGAAACCACTTCGCCCATTCGCGCCGCTTCGCCATGCCCCTCTTCGATCTCCTTCAAAGTCTGGTTCCGCAATTCCAGCCGTGACTTATCCTCCGCCAAAAACTGTGTCACCCGCGTGTACAAATCCCAGCACAAATAATCAAATTTCGGCGCGGCCGCGAGCGCCCGCACCGCGTCCAGCGATTTTTTCTCGAGGTGCAGAAAGCCCAGCACCACGTCCGCAACCTGCACGCCAGTGTTATCAATGTAATTCTGGATCTCGACGCGCCTCCCGGTGTGCCGCAGCAACCGCCCAAACGTGTCGCCCAGCACCGCATTCCGCAAATGTCCGATGTGCGCAGCCTTGTTCGGATTGATGCTGGTATGTTCGACCACAGTTTTGGTCGCGTTCGCCCCAGGCGTCGCACCAGCCCGTCCAGCTTCCTCGGAAGCCCCGCGGAAAAATTCCGCCCGGTCGAAAAACGCATTCAGGTAGCCGCCCCCGGCAACTTCCACCCGCGCGACACCCTTAATCGGCTTAAGCGAATTCGCAATTTCCTGCGCCAGCGCCCGCGGCGGCTTCTTCAGCCGCTTGGCCAGCTCGAAACACACCGGCGAAGCCGCCTCCCCCATAGCCAGCCGTGGCGGCCGCTCCGTAACGATCGGCACATCCGTCTTGTACCGCTCATGAATATGGTGCCGCAAAGCCTTGCGAAACCGTTCCTCGACCGCTTTATACACACGCCTCCTCAAGCACAATGAATCCGGCGATTATAGAGAAACCCCGCCACTCGGTCAAAACCGCGCACAAGATTGCGTGTGCCTGCAAGGCCGTGAATCGACGTAGGGGCAAGGCATGTCGGAGACCCGCCGCAGGAGGGCCGTGCCCGTCCGCGCCGCGGTCGCTCTGGACTCGCCCTGCGGGTTTTGACGTCATCCTGAGCGAAGCGAAGGACCTCTCTTCGATCTCAAACCCGCCTTGGTCGGGCCTGTGTACCGCCAGCTTTTTCCCGTAATTTATGCTACCGTTCTCTGTGCAAAATTTCACACCAACTCGACGCGCCCACCCCGCACCATCCGAAAGCCGCGCCAACCAATCCGCAATCGCCAGCCTTCCAACGCCACCCGCCGCCCAATTTCTACTCGATACAAATGAAGCCAACGAACACCACGCAAAAAACGCATCTCGTTCAAAACACAGCCTACTAACAATTTCTACTCGATACAAACGGCCGATTTCTACTCGATACAAATCACGCCTGCACCCTGCCATCGGCTGCGCGTTCTCGGCACGTTTCGATCGCCAACCCAGGCGATCAGAAACCGTCCTAAACTGCAGAAAACAAACGCCAGCCCCGCCTCTCAATCGCCAAGTTTCGCGCACTTCCGGGAGCCTCCCCCGTCGCCGCCCTCATTTGACACTCTTTCCCGCCCAGACTAGTATCGTTTTTTCTCATTCGCGCATAAAACACTCAGCCGTTTATGCGGCGGCGATTTTCGGAAGGGCGGGGCTTCAGTCCCGCCGTAATGTCTGCAAAAGCAATGGGGTTTTAGCCCCTGAAGCCACGGTTTGCCGCAGTCGAATGGATTCGAAAGCCCAATGAAAACTATCCACCACGCCTATTTCGATTGCTTCTCCGGTATCAGCGGCGACATGGTTCTAGGCGCCCTGGTGGATGCCGGCGCCGACTTGCGCGCCATCGAGTCCGAGCTGCGCAAACTCGGCCTCGAAGGCTGGACGATTTCCGCCGAAAAAGTGCAGCGCGGCCAGATCTTCGCGACACACGTGAAAGTGGCAACGAGCGAAGGCCATCACCACCGCGGACTTTCCATCATCCTCGGTCGCATTGATAAAGCCCAACTCGCGCCGCGCGCCGCCGAACGCGCACGCAAGATCTTCACGCGCCTAGCGGAGGCGGAAGCAAAAGTTCACCAAATGCCGATCGAGCAAGTCCATTTCCACGAAGTCGGCGCAGTGGATTCCATCGTGGACATCGTCGGCGCCGCGATCGGCTTCGAACTTCTAGGCATTGACGAATTCTCGTGCTCGCCTCTCGATGTAGGCGCCGGACAAGTCAAAACAGCTCACGGGCTTCTGCCCGTTCCCGCGCCGGCCACAGCCGAGCTTCTGAAGGGCGCGCCAATGTATACGAGCGGCATCGCAAAAGAACTCGTGACGCCGACCGGCGCGGCCATCGCCACCACGCTCGCCACGCGCTACGCCGAAATTCCGGAAATGACGCTCAGCGCCATCGGCTACGGTGCAGGCTCCGCAAACTTAACCGAAAAAGCGAACGTCCTGCGCCTGCTGATTGGCGAAATCGCGGTGAGCGAGCCGGGCGAACATTGGGACGCGCCGATCACCGTCATCGAAACAAACGTGGACGACATGAGCCCCCAAATTTACGGCTATTTTACGGAGCGCGCTCTAGCCGCCGGCGCTCTGGACGTTTTTTCCGCGCCCGTGCAAATGAAAAAAAATCGCCCGGGGCTGCTAGTGACGATTCTGGCCGAGCCTGCGAAAGCAGCGGCGCTGATCGATCTGGTGTTTCGCGAAACCACCACTCTCGGCGTGCGCACCCACGAAGTCCGCCGCAAGATTCTCGACCGCGAATTCGTGCCGGTCGCTACGCCCTTCGGCGAAGTGCAAATGAAAGTCTCGCGCATGAACGGCACAGTGCTCAACGCCACGCCCGAATACGAAGACTGCCAGCGCATCGCCGCGCAAAAAGGCATCCCGCTGAAACAAGTGATCGCCGCCGCCAGCTTCGAATTTCAGCGGCAGGCCGAGAAACGGAGCGCGGGCGGCAGCCGCTAACACTCCATGGACAATCCCAAACCCAAGTATTACCTCACCACGCCAATCTATTACGCGAACTCGCGCCCGCACGTCGGCTCGGCCTACACCACCATCGTCTGCGACGTGATCGCGCGCTACAAGCGCATGTGCGGCTACGACGTCGCCTACGTCACCGGCACCGACGAGCACGGCGTAAATATCGAACGCGCCGCCGAAGCAGCAGGAATCACGCCGCAGCAGTTGGTGGACAAGAACGAAAAAATCTTCCGCGACCTGTGGAAGCTGCTGGGCATCACGCTTACGGACTTCATTCGCACCACATCGCCCGAGCACGAACGGGCGGTGCAAACTCTGGTAAAGCGCACGCTCGAGCGCGACAAAAATCTGCCGCCCGAGAAGCGTCCATCTACAAGGCCAAATACGAGGGCCGCTACTGCATCTACGACAACGCCTACGTCAGCGACACGCCAGAACCGGTGAATTGCCCGACCTGCGGACGGCCCGCCGAGCTGATTTCCGAGGAAAACTACTTTTTCAGGCTCCGCGACTACAAAGACAAATTGCTCGAGTTGTACAAGAATAATCCGCAATTCGTACAGCCAGATTTCCGGATGAACGAGGTGAGGAGCTTCGTCGAGACCGGGCTGAAGGACGTCTCGATCAGCCGCAAGACGATCAAGTGGGGAATCCCGTGGCCCGGCGATCCCGAGCACGTCTTTTACGTCTGGTACGACGCGCTCACCAGCTACATGACCGCCGTCGGTTACGGCGAAGGCGCAGACGGCGAGGCCAATCCCAGGTTCAAGAGATACTGGCCCGCCGATCTGCACATGGTCGGCAAGGAGATCATCCGCTTCCACGCGTATACTGGCCGGCATTCCTGATGGCCGCGGATTTGCCGCTGCCGAAGCAGATCTTCGCCCACGGCTGGCTGCTCTTCGAACAGGAAAAAATGAGCAAATCCAAAGGCAACGTGGCCTACGCCGAGCCAATCGTGAAAGTCCTAGGCAACGACGCCCTGCGCTATTACCTGCTGCGCGAAATAGTCTTCGGCCAGGACGGAAATTTCAGCCAGAGGCACTGATCACCCGCTACAACGCCGATCTCGCCAACGGCCTTGGCAATCTTGCCAGCCGAACGCTGGCGATGATCGAAAATATTTCGACGGCAAAGATTCCCAACTCCCAAACTTTGTTGATGGGGCCCAGATTAGACAAATCGCTGTGTCAGGTCGCGGGAGAGCGACGCAGCGCGTGCGGGCGCGAGAGGATCTTTAAAAGCCTTTCTGATTTTTTCGCGAGGCGTGGAGGCGATTTGGACTTTGGTCTCCGCCGTTGATGCGTACTTAGCCACCGATACGGCCTTGGGTACTAGCGGAGGTGTCGACGCAACGCGTCCACGTCTCGCGGGCGTGCTCTATACTGCGGCCGAAACTTTGAGGTTTGTAGCTGTTCTGGCTCATCCGGTAATTCCAGATGCCACACAAAAGGTGTGGGAGCAACTCGGGCAAACCGGAAAGCTCGTGGATCACCGAATTGATCAACTGAAATGGGGAGAACTGAAGCCCGGAACGAGGATCGGAAAGCCTGAAGGGGTATTTCCTCGCGCGGACAAAAAAGAAGTTCTGGAGAAGATCGAAGCCATGGAAAACGAAATACGCAATCCAGGCGCAACAGCGCCCGCCACGAGTCACGAATCACAAGTCACGAGTCACGCGCAGGCGGCCGCTGCGGCGCCTGCCCAAGGCGAGAAGCCTCTAGACACTAGCCACTCGCCACTAGCCACTGCTTCTGTCGCCAAAATTGGGATTGAGGACTTCGCCAAAATCGAATTGCGCGTCGGCGTAGTGAAATCCGCCGAACGCATTCAGGGCGCGGACAAGCTTCTCAAGCTGCTCGTAGATATTGGCGATGAAGTGCGCCAAGTCCTCGCCGGGATCGCGCTGGGATACACGCCGGAGGAATTGGTCGGTCGCAAAGTAGTGATCGTCGCAAATTTGGCGCCGCGCAAGATGCGCGGTTTGGAGTAAACGGAATGCTGCTGGCCGCATCCGTCGGACCGGACGGCAAGCCGGTGCTTTGCACTTTCGCCGAAGATGTACCGGCAGGCGCGAAAGTGAAGTGACGGTTCGGGCGTAATGGTGTACCGGCTTTACAGGTTGCGCAAGAAGTGAAGTAAGTGTCATCGCGCTTGCCCTGACGAGGGAAGGGAGCGTAGCGAGGGATCTGCTTTTTGGAGAAGCGCGTTCGCATGAAACTTTTTGGACAAGGGAGTCGTATACTAACTGTGAGGGTCGAAGTTTGAGCACCGCCCGCGGGAGGGGACTATGAACTGCCCGAAATGCCATCGAGACATCGCTGAATATTCGAATTATTGCTACTATTGCGGAGCGCAGCAACACGTGACGCCCGCCGGACCGCCGCCGATTCACAAGCGCCTGATGCGATCTTCAACCGATTGCAAGATTGCCGGCGTCTGCGGCGGCATCGCCGAATACCTGGAAGTGGATTCCACGATCGTGCGGCTAGTGTGGGTGTTGCTGGGTGATTTTCCTGTGCCGCTGGTACCCGCGGTTCTGGGCTACTTCATCGCGTGGCTAGTGATGCCGCAGGCGCCAGCGCCGATACCGGTGGATTTGTCAGCGCAACCGATGCCACCCAGCGCTCCCGATCACGGCTCAACTCAAACCGCGTAAGGGAATTTGGAAACGCCGGAGCGGCGCAAGACGATGTCGCTCCGGCGGCGTTGCCTCAGAGTTGAGCGCAAGAAGATCGCGGCAACCTAGCCGCGATCCTTATTTTTGAATTTGCGCGCCGGACCCCTCGCGCCTCCGCCTCCACCAAATACCGCCTGATCCAGCGAGACCAAACCCGCGCCAAACGTCGCCAGCGCAAAAGCGCCCACAGCCATCGCCAGCGGAAATTGATAAGCATCCACTTTCATCGGATTGGAAAGAATCCCGTGCACTTTGACTAGCGCCACAGCCATTTCCCCCGCCAAAAACAATCCTGCCACGCGCGTAAACAATCCCACGATCAACAAACAGCCACCGAAGAACTCGATAACTCCCGCGATATGTATACGAAATAAGATGGAAAACCCATGTGTCCAAACGCCTACATTGCTTCCTGCGTATGAGTGAAGAGCTTCGGATATCCATGAAATGCAAAGATCACTCCCAACGCGAGCCTCAACAGCAAGAGTGCCAAAGGTTTCAGCTTTTCCATGCTCTGCATGCAATTCCTCCCGAGAAGTTAAGCCGTAAATGATGCACGCGCGCACGGCATTGTATCAGAACCGAAATATCGCGCTTGCGAGCGCACGGAAACTCGCGGCGCACGCGCGCGCGGATGCGCGCGGCGGTTAAGCGCGCATATAATGCTGGGTTACTTTGCATGAAACCCAGGCCATGACAGAGCCGACACAAGCGAGCAGCGCCATCAGTACAGCTGCGCTCGGAGAACGCCGGTGATCCGGAAGATGCTACTGGGCTTCGCGGTAGTGCTTGTGGTCGTCGTCGGACTCTATGTCAGCGAGCGTCACGCCACAGCCCCACCGGAAATAGCCTACTCGGGAAATCGTGCGGTCACCGTCTACAGCACGTCGGCCCAGGTGCGCGAGCCGGTCACCACCGTCAATTTCGGAGAGCGCCTGGATGTGTTGCAACGCTTTCAG
>CAWIAM010000019.1:0-23030 GCA_963834215.1 uncultured Acidobacteriota bacterium
GTGCCTTCGAGCGGCGCTTCCAGGCCGATTCCATCGATCAGCAGAATTCGCGGAGAGCCATCCTGCGCCACCATGCCTTCGACCGTCAGTTCGTGCCGCCGTTCGTCGCCGCCACTTCGAGCGTGTTCGGAAATCCGCGCTCGCGGCGCCGCGTGGTTTCTTCCACAACCAGCCCGCGCGCAGCCGCCGCCTGCGACGCATTCACCAGATTCACTTTTTCGTCCAGCACGAATTCAGGATGCCGATCAGCACCGCGCTGCGAATCACGTGCGAGCCCAGCTCCGCCGGTTCGCCCGCATAGCGAATGCGGATCCGGCTGAAGCTCGCCGAAGGCGCGGCCTGCGCCACAAACGCGCCCAGCCGCTCGCCCAGTTCCAGATACGGCCGCAAGCGGCGGTACTGCTCCGCGGAAAGCGCCGGCATATTCACCGCGTTGCGAATCAGTCCTTCCGCCAGATAATCGCGCACCTGCTGCGCGATCAAAGTTCCTACTTCCTCCTGCGCCTCGGCCGTGGACCCGGCAATATGCGGCGTCGCGATCAAATTCGGCAGTCCCAGCAGCGGCGAATTTTTCGGCGGCTCCTGCGCAAATGTATCCACGGCCGCGCCCGCCAAGATGCCCCGAACGCAATGCCTCCGCCAGCGCCGCTTCGTCAATCAATTCGCCGCGCGCGCAATTGATCAGCCGCGCGCCTTTCTTCATTTGCGCCAGCGCAGCAGCGTTGATCATTTTCTCGGTGGCCGGACTCAGCGCCGTGTGCAGCGAGATCACGTCCGAGCGCTTCAGCAAATCCTCGAACGGAATCAGCTCGACTTCCAATTCCCGCGCGGCCGCGGGCGTCACGTATGGATCGTACGCCAGCACAGTCATCTCCAGCGCTCGCGCGCGCCGCGCCACTTCCGATGCCCACGCGCCCAAATCCCACCAGTCCCAGCGTCTTTCCGCGCAATTCCATCCCGGAAGAACGTTTTTTCCCAGCGCCCCGCGTGAATCGCCGCGTTCGACTGCGGCACGCAGCGCGCCAGCCCCAGCATCAGCGCGAAAGTATGTTCCGCGACGCTGACCGCGTTTCCGCCGGGCGTATTCATCACCAGCACGCCGCGATGCGTGGCCGCGTCCATATCCACATTGTCCACTCCGACGCCCGCGCGGCCCACCACGCGCAATTTCTCCGCGCGATCGAGCAGCTCGCGAGTGACTTTCGTCGCGCTGCGCACCACCAGGCCGTCGGCATTCGCGATTTCGTCCGGCAGCTTTGCAGCCGCCGGCAACACAATTTCCCAGCCCGTTTCGCGCAAAAGCGCGAGTCCGCGTTCGCTGATCTTGTCTGCAACGATAATTTTCATTTCAAGAAGCGTAACGGCTCACTCCGGGCGTGTCAAATGCGTTATGCAAATTCATCGAATCGAAATCACTGCGCCGCGCGCACGAATCGCAAATCCGTGTGCTATTCTGTTTCGCAAATCGGGGGACAACAATGGGCTACATCGACCGCATCCAGAGCGATTTAACCGCCGCCATGAAGGAAAAGGACGAGCTGCGCCTCAGCGTCCTGCGCATGGTCAAAAGCGCGCTCAAGCTCAAGGAAATTGAAAAAATGCGCCCGCTCGACGACATGGAATCGCTGCAGGTGCTGCAAACTCTCGTCAAGCAGCGCAAGGAATCCGTCGAGCAATTCACCCAGGGCGGCCGCCAGGATCTCGCCGATAAAGAAGCCAAGGAAATAGAGATTATCGAGAAGTATTTGCCCGCGGCTCCCAGCGACGACGAGATGCGCCGCGCGATCGAAGAAGCTATTTCCGAGTCCGGCGCCGATTCGCTGAAGCAAATGGGCGCGGTAGTGAAAGCCGCGCGCGCCAAACTCGAAGGAAAAGCCGTGGACGGCAAAGCCCTCAGCGACAAAGTTCGCGAGCGGCTCACCGAAAAAGCGGCCGGCAAAGCATAAACGTCGCGGAGGATCTGATGCGAAACGTATTCCGAATGCTGGCGCTCTCGCTCCTGATTTCGGCGATCGGTCTCGCCACAGCCTCACTCCTGGCGAGCGCGGACTCCTCGCCCGAATCCGAAATCCGTGCCGTGCTTGAAACGCAGGCCGACGCCTGGAACCGCGGCGACATTGATGCCTTCATGACTGCGTACTGGAAATCCGATCAAACCGCCTTCGTCGGTGCGAAAGGATTGACCCGCGGCTATCAAGCGGTCCTCGAGCGCTATCGCAAAGCCTACCCCGACCGCCAAACCATGGGCCACCTCACGTTTTCCGATCTGGAAATTCACGTCCTCTGTCCGGACACCGCGTTCGCCATCGGCCAATTCCATCTCCAGCGCGAAAAGGACGCGCCCTCCGGAATCTTCACGCTGGATTTCAAAAAATTTCCAGAAGGCTGGCGCATCATCCTGGACCACAGCACCGCCTTCGCCGCCCCGTCTCAGTAATCCGGTCAACGAATAACATTCGGGTGACCCCAGTCGGTCTTTTGATGCTGCTGTTTTTCCAGCAGGCCCTTCTCTGTGTCTCCGTGCCTCCGTGGCAGATTTCGGGCCCGCTCCTGTTCCGCAATCCCCACTTTTCAGAGATAATGAGCACCATCAAAATGTCGAGCGTTCTTCCCAGCCCAAAAGGAGCATCCCTTTGCGCGCGGTAATCACCGGTGGCGCCGGATTTCTCGGTTCGCATCTCTGCGAGTTGCTGCTGGAAAAAGACTGGGAAGTTCTCTGCCTCGATAATCTCGTCACGGGCAGCGACTCCAACATCTCGCATCTACTGCCGCATCCGAAATTCCGCTTCGCGCGCCAGGACGTTTCCCGCTACATCGAAGTCCCCGGACCCGTCGAAGTCGTCTTGCATTTTGCTTCGCCGGCCAGCCCGCCGGATTATTTGAAATATCCGATTCAAACGCTGAAAGTCGGCGCGCTCGGTACGCACAACTCACTCGGCCTGGCGCTTGCGAAAAAGGCTCGTTACCTGCTCGCTTCCACGTCCGAATGCTACGGCGACCCGCAAGTCAGCCCTCAGCCGGAAAGTTATTGGGGCCACGTGAATCCCGTCGGCCCACGCGGCGTTTACGACGAATCCAAGCGCTACGCCGAAGCCATGACCATGGCCTATCACCGCTACCACGGCCTCGATACGCGCATCGTGCGCATCTTTAATACCTACGGACCGCGCATGCGTTTGAATGACGGCCGCGCGCTTCCCAACTTTCTTTACCAGGCGCTCGTCGGCGAGCCCATCACCGTCTACGGCGACGGAAAACAGACGCGCAGCTTTTGCTACGTTTCCGATTTGCTCGCCGGCATTTACAAATTGCTCGAATCAAACGAGCACGAGCCTACCAACATCGGCAACCCCCAGGAAATCACCATCCTCGAATTTGCCGAACGCGTGCGCAAACTGGTAGGCGCAAAAACTCCCATCGTCTTTCATCCGTTGCCGCAAGACGATCCGAAGCAACGTTGCCCGGACATAACCAAAGCCAAGCGCCTGCTGAATTGGGAGCCCAAGGTAACCTTGGAAGATGGCCTGCAACGCACCTACGAATATTTCCGCGAAAAACTCGCGCAATCTCAACACGCGACATAGGCATATCGCTCAAAGGCTAGTTATCGCTCGTGGGACAGGACCAGAGATGAAACAGGCCACAGCGCTGTTTTACGTCGTGACAGGGATTGTCGTCATGTCTTCCTATGTCGTGACTATTGGAGCCATGCTAGGCATGACGACTCCAATCTTCAGTTTTGAAAGTACACTTATAAGTGCGCTCGTTTCTATCGGTCCATCGATGCTCGTCCTTGCCGGAGTGACGACCGCCCTGACAGCTCCACGGAGAATTCTCCTCTGTCTTCTGGCTGCCGGCGCCATTCTTTTGGTCCTGGGCCTGTGGACCGTGCCGCCAATCGGATGGCGATACGCGATCCGACTGTTCTTGATACCCTGTTCCCTCTCTCTTTTTGTCGCAGCGATTCTTGTTGTGCGGATCAAAAGGAAATGGATTTCGGCCGCGCTTGCGAGTGCGCTGTCGGCGCCCTTCTTCGTTTACGGCTCCGCATCTCTCGCGTACGGAGCAATTGTTGGAGAATCGCGTCCGACATTCGCGTCGATTTGGATTTTTGTTCCAGCACTGTTAGCAATTCTCGCCTTTACATCAGCCGTGTGCTTTCGCATTAACTGAGAATGGTGTGTGAGCTCTTGTCTCATGGCGGTGTCAGCGGGTCGAGGATTTTCAGTTTGACCGCAGCTTGATGATTAATCCGGCCGGCCCATCGAATAATACTCAAATCCGTGGCTCTTCATTTCGGTGGACGTCAGCAAATTCCTTCCATCCAGAATCAGCGGCCGCGTCATCGAATCGCGGATGCGGTCCCAATCGAGCTTGCGGAATTGCTCCCATTCGGTCGCGATCAGCAAGGCTTCCGTGCCATCGGCCGCGTCGTAAGCGGTTTTTCCAAACTGAACTTGCGGCAGAACTGACTGCGCCTTTTCCATCGCTTCCGGATCGTAAGCGCGGACGCTCGCACCCTCCGCCAGCAGCGCCTGAATCAAATCAATCGCCGGAGCAAAACGAATGTCGTCAGTGTTCGGTTTGAACGCCAGTCCCAGCACTCCAATCTCCTTTCCTTTCACCACCCACAAAGCTCGACGGATTTTTTCCATGAAATTGTCGATCCGTCTCTTATTGATCTTTTCGGCTTCCTTCAACATGGAAAAATCCACGCCGGACTTTTCCGCCAGATGCACGAACGCCTGCAAATCTTTCGGCAAGCAGAATCCACCGAATCCGAGGCCCGGACGGAAAAAGCTCGTTCCAATCCGCGGGTCCATGCCTACCGCGCGAACTACTTCGCCGATGTCTGCGCCCAGCTTCTCAGCTAGATCCGCCACCATGTTCGCGTAAGAAATTTTCACGGCCAAAAACGAATTCGAAGCATGCTTGATCAGTTCCGCGCTATTGATCGTCGTCACCAGCCACGCCGGCAAAGCACCGTCCGGGCACGCCGGAGCGTGTATCGGGCACTTGAATTTGCGCTCCAGCACGGGGCGATAAATCTCTTTTAGTTGGCGCTCGGCGGTTTCGTCCTCGACGCCCACTACAATGCGGTCAGGATGCAGAAAGTCTTCGACGGCGGTTCCTTCGCGCAAAAATTCGGGATTAGACGCCACGCGGAACGTGATGCCGCTCTTGCGCCCATAAACCGCTAGCGCGCGCTTCAATTCCTGCCCCGTTTGCGCCGGCACCGTGCTCTTTTCGACGACTAACTTTGGCCCCTTCGATTCGGTGGCGATCGTCCGCGCCACGTGATCAATTGCGCTCAGATCCGCGCTACCATTGGGCAGGGGCGGCGTGCCCACGCAAATAAAAATCGCCTCGCTCGCCTGAATTGTTTCGGCGGAGTTGACCCGAAAACTCAGCCGGCCCTCCTTGCGTGCCTCGTCAATCACCGTGTCGAGTCCCGGCTCGTAAATCGGCAAGCGTCCGGCATTCAGCGTCTTCAGCTTTTCGGCATCGCTATCGGTGCAAATCACTTCATGGCCCAGGCCCGCCAAGCACCCGCCTGTTACCAAACCCACGTAGCCTGCGCCAATCACGGAAATCTTCAAGGTCTAACTCCCATTTATAGAGCGGATTAGAATCATTTTGCTGACCTTCAATTTTACACATAGAGCCGCGTGACCCCGCAAAAATCTCCGCCGCTGCCCGCAACCGGCAACTCGGCTATTACGCGTGCGGTTGCACCGGCAGCCCCGCCCACACGTTCAGCAATCCCATGTATTCCCGCATGACGGCGAGCGCGTCGCGGGTATTTCCCCACCACCGCCTGGGCACGAACGGATCGCCGGGCGCGCTGCGCACGATCAGCCGCGGCTCGTTTCCCGCGAATTTATTCCACAGCGCCTTTACCCGCCGCGTATGCTCCGGCGAAGTGACAATGATGGCCGTGTGTTTCCCCGTTCGGCGCATTTCTCGAACGATCTCATTCACCTCTTGCTGCGTATTGACAATGATGTCCGGCAAAATCGCGATTGCCGCGTCCGGCACGCCCTGACGTATCAGAATCTCGCGGTTGTATTCTTCCTCGCCGATGAAATGGATCCCTAGCGCGGCCAGTTCTTGCTGCGGCCCTTCGGGTCGGCTCACCCACACTTCCGGCGCATACCCGGATTTGAAAAGATCCGCGGCGCCGTTCGCGCGATAAGGCATCCCGCCGCTCAAAACCACGATCACATCGGCCTTGCCCAACGGATCTTCGCGCACCAGCCAGTAACCGGCGTCGCGAAACGCCATTGTGCCGACGGCCAGTGCCAGCAGCACGATCAACAGCAGCGCCCAGCGCAAGCGGTGCTTGCGGCCGGAGCTCGACGCAGACGTTGCCGTCGTCATCCTTATCGCTTCTCCAGCAGAAAGTTTCCCGCCACCAGTGCATCCGCTCCTGAACAAAAATAACTGCGCACCGCATGCCTTGGCGTCACCACCAGCGGCTCGCTGAATAAATTGAATGACGTATTCACCAGCATCGGCGCCGGAGCGTCTCGTCCTGAATCGTTCAGCAATTTCCAGAAGAGCGGATTGTCCGCCGCGCGCACCACGTGCAGCCGTACCAAGCTTCCGGGCAAAAGAAATCCCGGCGGCAATTCGGCAAGCAATTTGCGGCCTTTTTCGTTAGCTGTAGCCATCGTCGTCAGGAATCGCGCATTCGGCGAGCACTCGAAGTATTCCGCGCAGCGCTCTTCGGGAATTGCCAGCGCAAACGGCCGGAACGCTTCGCGATGCTTCACATAATCGTTCAAATTTTCCTTCACGTAAGGAGCCCATGGCGAAGCCAGCAAGCTGCGATTGCCCAGCGCGCGCGGACCGAATTCCGCCGGGCCTTGGAACCACGCCACAATTTTTCCGCCGTGCAACAACCGCACGGTTTCAGCAAGCTTGCGCTCGTCGGAATCGCACCAACGGTAAGTCGCTTTGCAATTATCCAGCACGGTTTTGACTTCCGCGTTGGAATACGCCGGTCCCCAATAAGGCGCCGCCATCGCCGCCACACGCGCGCGCCCTTGCGCCGCTTCACGATGCCAAACCAGCCACGCCGCGCCCAACGCCGTTCCCTCATTCCCAGCCGCCGGCTGCACGAAAACATTCTCGAATCCCCCGCGCGACTCAATCGCCGCCACGAGCAACGGATTCAGAAATAATCCGCCCGCCAAGCACAATGACCGCGCCTGAAATCTCGCGCGCAAACCCGCCAGCCATTCGCATAGGATCGTCTCGCAAGCCCGCTGCAGGCTCGCCGCAATATTCGCCCGCGCCGAATCGCCGATTTGTGGCTCAGGCGTTTCAGCAATTCCCACGCGGCGATAAAATTCGCTTGTAAACGCAAGCTCCGCCGCAAATTCCCGCCGAAAATATCGCGCATCCAAACGCGGCGCCCCAGCCTCTGTCGTCGGTGCGGCCCCCCGCAGCATCGCCAAAAACAAATCCGCAAACACAGGCTCGCCCACAAGGCTCAGCCATTGCGTCTTGTGCTCGTCGGCATGCGCGCGAAACCCCAAAAGCTTCGTCACCTGCGAATAAGCCCACGCCAGCGAGTGCGGCATCGCAATAGACGCCACCTCGCGAATCCGCGTGCCTTCGCCCACGCCAACGAAGCCCGCCCGTCCGTCGCCGCGCTCATCCAGCGACACAATCAGCGCCTTCTCGAATGGCGAAGCATAAAACGCACTAGCCGCGTGACAGAAATGATGGTCGAGCGCCTCCACGCGCCCCGCTGGCGCGCCAGCCATCTGCTTCACGATGCGAAAATTATTCAGCTCGCGGCCCAACTCGCCGAAAGCCTTATTCAAAAAATATCCGCTCGATACCGGACCAAACGGCGCCACGCGCGCGCGAAACCACGCCTGCCGCCTCCAAGCCCGTGCCGGATCGCTCGCAATCGCCACATGCGCCACATCGCGCCACGAAATTCCGGCGCGCTCCAGACAAAAATGAATCGCCGCGCGCGGAATTCCTTCCACGCCACGCGTGCGCGCCAGTTTTCCTTCTTCGATTGCCGCCACCACTCCGGAATCGCCGATCAGCGCCGCCGCCGAATCGTGTCCCATCGCGGATAAGCCGAGAATGTACATGCTACGAAGCGCTACTCATCACAGAAGCAGAAGCCGCAGCAGCCGCAATCACGAAGCGACTACGCGCGCGGCCGGCTCAGCGAACGCCCACGCGTCAATAATCCCCGTAGCCCTAGAAGAATCAATCGCGGCTGGCTCAGGCAAACGCGCCACAAAATCTTCCACGCCTCATCGCGCGAATATTCGCTCAACGATTGCTTCGCCGGATCGTTCAGCAAATCCACCAGCTCGCTGTAATCGGCCTGCTGAAAATCGTGCAGCGAGCGCCGCAGCAGCAAATGCAAATCCAATTCGCGCCGCAAACGCCGCAACCCGCGGCTCGACCCGCCATTCAAAATCGCCTCAGCCACGCCCAAAGCCCCGCGAAATCCGGTAACAATCCCGCCAACCGTCGTCACCTTCACCTGCGCCGCCGCATCGCCCACCAAATACACCGAGCCGTGCCCCACCTGACGCCGCACCGGCACCCAGCCCGTGTACACCGGAATGCGCGCGCCCTGAAATTCGATCGGCTCCAGCCCGCGCTTCTCCAAAAAATTTTCCAGATGTTGACGCGTCTCCGGCCCCGTCTCGCCAATCAATCCCAGCGCGCCGCGCGTCGGCGATTCCGGAATCAGCCAGTAAAAATAAGGAGTGTCCTGCGGCACGAACCACACGCGCACCGTATCCGGCGCCATATCTTTCGGCAGCGGAACAATCGCCTGCACCAGCGGCACGGTTTCGAGCGGCAACCATCCCGCCGCCCGCGCCACCCGGCTCGCCGCTCCATCTCCGCCGATAATCGTATCGGCGTGAATTTCTTCGCGGCTGCCGTCGCTGCAGCGTTCCACCTCAAACACCAGCCCGCGCCCATTCGATTGCAGCGAATGGAAACGCCGGCCCAGTTCCAATCCCACGCCCGCGCGCCGCGCTTCTTCCGCCAATCCTTGTATCAACGCGCGCCGCTCGATGATCAGGTCCGGCTGCTTCAATTCAAAAGTCGCCGAGCGCCCGTCGGTAAAAAGTTCGAACCGCCGAATCTCGTTGACGATGCTGCCTTCCGCCGCGCGCCCCAGCAACGTCCGCATCCGGTTCGTCACAATCAACGTGCGCTCCGGATGATCCAGCGTCTCGATCCGCTCGAACACCCGCACGCCCACGCCCTGGCGCGCCAGCACCGTCGCGGTCAGCAGCCCGGCAGCGGACCCGCCCACCACCGCAACGTTCTGGTCGCTTGCACGAAATGGCGCACGTGATGCCGTGGGCGAAGTCGCGCGCGTTGTGGACTCCGTGTGCGCTTCAGGCATGGATTTATTTTTTGAGTCGCGTGATTCGAGCGCCATCTGGTTGTTGTGCAGTATGCCCCGTGCGAACGTGCTTTTATGAGTGCTAAAAAATCGGTCCGATGAATGTAAAACCCGCGTCCACCCTCGCTTCCCGCCAGCGACAACGCCACAAGAAGCAAGTTCCCAAGAACCGGCCTAGAAGTATATCCCAGGGGGTCAAGAGCACCAACGACGAACCCCGGAACTGCCGAATTGTTGCGCGTCCGCGGAGTGTGGCTGGTTTCGCCAGACATTCGATGGTTTGAGACCGCAACAGCGGGGCCGAAATGGCGATTCGTGTTGCGATTAGAAATTCGTTCGGCGTTTGTTTTCATGACTTTCGGGCCTTTTTTGAATGAGGTGTTGTTGCGGTTAGGATTTCGGGCGATGGAGCTGCGTGGGAGATTGTGCTGGCGGGCGCGCCGAGGACGGGCACGGCATGCCGTGCCCCTACGCCCGGATTTGGGGATTGTGGCTCGTGAGAATCGCCGGCGGAATATTCGTCTGGAGGCGGGCCGTAGATCACGTATTGCGTTTTGGGAGGTTCGAACCAGCGGCCTTGGTCGTCCATGTGGGCGTAGGCGCGCGTGGCTCGAATGACCGTGTCTATCATGTTGGCGGGGCAAGTTTCCATACACTCCAAAACGTACTCGAGCACGCGGCACGTTTCGCGCTTGCGGCGCGCGAAAAGTCCAGTGGCGTGGGCGTGCCGGTAGACGGCGGCGCGGTCAACGATTCCGTAGGTATTGGCAATCGTGTTCGGACTGCGCCAGCGGACGAAGTCGGCTTCGATCGCGTCGCGATCGGGATGAGCGCAAACGGTGCAGCGGCGGGAGTGGCGGGAAAAATCGGGCGAGATTGCGTTTGGGACGTAGGGGACGGGCGGAGTGGAGGGTTCGTCGGACGCGATGATTTCCGAGGAGGCGGGGATGTTGGGAGAAATGGAGGAGGCGAGAGATTCGGACAAGGCGTGCCTGTAAGCTTTGGCATCTTCGTCCGCGAAGTATTTGGCGAGCCTGGCGCGGGTGGCTGCGTCACGAATCGGGGCGAAGGGAGGAGGCTCGATCTCGCCACAGACATAGCGAAATTCCATTTCGCCGGAGTCCGAGGTGCGGACTTCCATGCGGACTGGAAATGGGTTGCGTCTTGGCGGCCGTGTTTGTGGCGGTGGTTCCGGCGAGTTTGGTTGCGGTGCGTGCACTTTTGTTGGACTGGCGGAATTTTGTTCGGAGGGGACATCGGGGCCGGGGGCGGCCCGCCCCGGCGGGCAAGCTTCTACTTCGGCGACGGGTTTTTCAGCGGCCGCGATCATTTGGCGGGCGCTGCGGACTTCGAGGGTGGGGTTTTGCAGTGTGGTTAGAGCGAAACGTCCATCATCGCGCGATCTGCGAAATCTTTTCATTTTGTTAACTCCCGAATGACGTTAGCACATTGGAGATTTGGGGAGTATTGGACGGAAGGACGGTTGAGGGACAGGACTAGTACTAGCTGGACCCTCCTACGGCGGGCGAGTCATATGGCTCGGCGGCATAAGTGACTTCGCCCATCCTTCGGTGAGATGTCGCGACCGAGGCAGCAGGAATCGTTGGGGGTCCGAGACTCCATTACTGCGCTAAGCGCGGGCTTTCGGAGCCTGCACCTGCAAAACCACCAACGTTATGTCATCTTTTTGCGGACGCCCCTTCGTGTAAGCCGACAACCCATCCAGGATGCAGCGAACGATTTGGCGTGCCGTCTGTCCCTTACAAGTACGCAGCAGACTCTCGAACCGCCGCCGTCCCCATTGTTCGCCTTCGGAGTTTTCCGCCTCGGTGATTCCGTCGGTGTACGCGACCACCACATCACCCGCTTGCAATTGAAATGTTTTGGTGCCGAATTCACTGCCTTGGAGAAGACCCACGGGCGTCCCACACGCTTTCAGCTGAAACACCCCGCACTTTTTCTCTTTCCAGCGCAGGACCATCGGAGGGTTGTGCCCGGCGTTGACGTACCTCAAGAGCCGCGTTGCGGGGTCATACTCCGCGTAGAAAAGCGATGCGTAAAGATGATCGGGCGAGGCCGCGTACACGAGCCGGTCCACATCGGCGATGAGCGTGGAAAGATCCGAATGATCGTGCAACGCCTGCCCGCGCAGCGAAGCTTGCAGACTGGCCATCAACAGCGCCGCTCCAATTCCTTTTCCCGAGACGTCTCCAATCGCGATTCCCCAGCGCTCGGCTTGCAACGGCAGAAAATCATAGTAGTCGCCGCCGATGCTCTGTAGCGGCTTATAGCAGGTCTCGCACGACAAACCGGGAATCGCCAGGTTCTGCTGCGGGAAGAACGCTTCCTGCACATCCTTCGCGCTCTGCAAATCCATGCGCAGCGCCCGGTGAATTCCGGAATCCGATTTCTTTAGAAACTCAACGAAAGTCTCCACGTGATTGCGCAACAGCACTCCCGCCTCCCTCCCTTGCCCTCTGTGGAGAGCTTCTATGATCGGCTGGTGCGACTCGACCACATCGTGCAGGTTCTTGGTGACCTTTTCAATGGCGGCTCGCATGCGCAGGTCGCAGGCGAGGGTATCCCATACACGGACGAGCACGTCGTTCTGCGACGCTTGCAGGATGGTTCGATGGAATTTCACGTCGTGCTCCGCGTACGAGTCAAGATCCAGCTTGCGCACGGCCGCGCGCATGCCGTCCAACTCGTGTTGCAACGCAGCGGTGTTGGCCTTGAGCGTGGGTGCCGCGCTGCGGCCGCTGATTTCTTCCAAGGCGGCCCGTATCTCATACACCTCCTGCATCTCTTTCGGGTTCGGCGCGTAGATCTTGGCCGAGAACCTTCCCGACATCGCAACCATTCCAAGTGTTTTGAATTCGGAAAGAATACTCAGAACCGACTCGCGGTCGAGCTCATACTCTGTCTCGATTTCGGACAGCTGCACTGATTCACCGGCGCTATAGCGGCCGTTGAAAAGGTCCCGCGTCAGCCGCACCAACGACGATTTGCGCGGTTGTCCGTTGCGGAACGGAACTGCATCTGATGCGCTGTCACTGTGACTCAACAAAAGCATTTGCACACTCCTGAAATTTTTGTTCTTGGGCATGAAACGCGACGCCCTTAGGAGAGTACGAAATGAAACGAATTTAGGTGTGACGTTCCCGTTCCGTTTCTGTGGAATCCTTGTGTCCCGGAGTCATAAATCCGCATCTTAACCTTCACCAGCGGTTGCCCCCGGGCGTGGCAAGCGAAATGGTTGTGCCGCTACAATCTCGTGACGCAGAGCACACAACGGTATGTAAGGCACGGATAACAGTGAGTTTATTAAATTGCGCTTCCTTGGGTCGGGCGGACAGTGAGTCTAGTAAATGAAGTCATTTCAGTCGTTCAGGCTTGATGTAGCGAACCATTGCCTTTGGCGCGGAGAAGAACGGGTAATAATTACCCCGAAGGCTTTTGATGTTCTTCGCCATCTGGTCGAAAACGCCGGGCGTTTGGTTACCCAGACCGAACTTCTTGAGGCGCTTTGGCCGGAAACCTATGTAAACCAAGAAGTTCTCAGAAAATACATACTGGAGATTCGCAAAGTACTCGGAGACCGGCCTCAGAATCCCGAATTTATCGAAACGGTTGTCAAACGCGGATACCGCTTTATTGCTCCTGTGACAGATGCAAGCCCCGTGGATCTGCCGGACTCGCCCGCGCTGGGTGCAAGAGAAGAAATGCGGGGAGTGGAAGCCGCCCCCTCAAACCAGGAGAGTTCCTCCATACAAGGGGCGGCATGGAAGTCGGCGCTCATGCCAGCGCTCGCGTTGGTCGTCGTGCTGGTTTGCGTCAGCGGGTTCGCCTGGCTTACGCGAAGCAGGTCGCACGCCTCGTCGCTGAACAATACTTCCATTGCGGTGCTGCCACTTACCGATATGAGTCCGGGCAAAGACCAGGAGTATTTTGCCGACGGACTATCGGAGCAACTCATCAACGATCTCGCCAAGGTCTCCGGACTTAAGGTCGTCGCACGATCCTCGGCCTTTCAATTTAGGGGTGAGGGCGAAGACCTTCGCGCTGTGGGCCAGAAGCTCGGAGTCGCTAACATCCTTGAGGGGAGCGTACGCAAGGACGGCGACCGCGTCCGAATTACCGTGTCCCTTACCAACGTTGACGACGGATTTCAACTCTGGTCAGAAACTTATGACCGTCATATTAACCGCATTTTCGAAGCGCAGGACGACATCGCTCGAGACGTGACCTCGGCCCTGCAAGTGAAACTGCTGAGCCCGGCTAGATCGGGGATACCGGCACGCTCGCCTAGCACTAATCCGGAAGCTTACCAGGCCTATCTGCAGGGACAATACTTCGTTGCTCGCGGAGAGGATAAGGAAGATCTAGATAGGGCGTTGTCCTATGCCGACCAAGCGATCAAGTTGGATGCCAATTTTGCACCGGCATGGGCACAGCGCTCGCAAGTGCTACAAACCTTGGCTGCCGTCGGGCTGATTGATAACATGGATGGATTCCGCCGCGCGCGCGAAAGCGCGGCGAAGGCCATTGCGTTGGATCCCAATCTGGCCCCCGGGTACTTGGCCCTCGGGTTGATCCAGATCGACTACGACTGGGATTGGGCCGGCGCGGATGCTTCTCTGAAGAAAGCCGGGGCGCTGGAGCCGGGTAACGCCGACGTGTTGTGCAATCGGGCTTACCTGGCACGGTACCTGGGACACGAGGATGAGGCGATTGATTTCTACAAGCAGGCGATTGCTCTGGACCCACTGAGGGCCAACTTTCATTTGGGGCTGGGCTACGAGCTCTTTTTTGTGGGCCAATACGAGGAAGCCCTAGCCGAACTGCAAAGGGCCCAAGAATTGAACCCGCAAGTCTCCGCTCTGCACCTCACACGCGGCAAGATTCTGATGGCTCAAGGACGCCCGCAAGAGGCCCGCGCAGAGATGGAGAAGGAAACCGGCGAATGGGAGAAATTTTCGGGTGAAACCCTGGCTTATCATCTTCTCGGTCGTCACGCGGACTCCGACGCGGCCCTAAAAGCTAATTGCCACGCATCAGAACGACGCCGCGTACCAAATTGCAGAAGCCTACGCATACCGCGGAGAAACCAATGAAGCGTTTCGCTGGCTGGACCGCGCCGTTCGACAACGCGACCCTGGCGCGCCGGAATTGAAAAGGAGCCCGCTAATGATGGGCCTCCGCCAAGACCCGCGCTACGCTGAGCTTCTGACAAAGATGCATCTCGCTGACTAGATTGCCCCAGGGTCGAGCAGCGACCCTGCGCTATCTCGCCAGCGCTTTCGGCCTGCTGCCTCTCCGTGATTTGCCATTCACGACTCAACGGTCACTGCCGGCCGCTGGGATTTTCTGGGACTGGCAAGTTGATTTCGCGGACTGGGCGGTCTAGTTCGCCTGGCGTGGCTGGTAGATCGAGGCCGTCGGTTAGCAGGAGGCCTTGGAGGGTGGCGGCGTTGATCTGGACGTTTTCCAGGGCGCTGATGTAGCTGGATTCGAGTTGGAAGAGAGTTCTTTGGGCGATCAGGACCTGGGGATAGGCTGCCGCGCCTTCGTTATATTTTTGGAGGTAAAGGTCGTAGGCCTGGCGGGCGTGGGGCAGCGTGCTGGACTGGTATTGCTGGGCGATGGCGCGGGAGCTGGAGTAATCCTGCAGAATGGGCGCGGCCATCTGGCGGAGGACGAGCGCGACGCGCTGGACTTCGGCGGCGGCGCGTTCGCGATCGGCGGTGGCGGCTGCGACGTTGCCCTGATTGCGATTGAAGATGGGAAGATTCACGCCGAGTTCGGCGAAGGCTTCGGAGCCGACGGATTGCGGCTGGCCGGGATTGACCTGTTCGAGATTATTGGCGTAACCGGCGCGCAAAAATAAATCGGGGATTGCGGCGCGGCGGGCGCTCGCGATTTCGGCGTCGGCGCGGGTGACGCCGAGCTGCGCGATTTTCACGGCAGGACTGTCGCGTAAAATCGTTTGCAGGATTTCGGCGGCGTTTACGTCGGGCAAGTCCGCGAGATTGCCGGCGAGGCGCGCGAGCGGAAGTTCGGGCTGACCGACGACGGCGGCGAGCACGCGCCAGGCGCGCTGTTGTTCCTGCTGCTCGGTGAGGACGGCGAGCGCGGCTTGATCGGCTTCGACTTGCGCTTGGAGGACGTCGGGCTGGTCGGCCTGGCCGACATTGAAAAGCTGGCGCGTGGTTTCGACGGCGTCTTGGGCGAGGGCGCTGAGTTTGGCGCGGACTTCGACCATATTTTGCGCGGCGAGCGATTGGTAGAAGGCGATGCGCACGCCATTTTCAACGCGCAGGCGCTGTTCGGCGGCTTCGGCTGTCGCTTGATCGCCTTCGGCTGTTAGAACTTTTCGCGCTAGGCCGAGTTTGCCGCCGAGAATTACGTCTTGCTGCACGAAAACTCCCTGCTGGCCGCCGCCGAATGAGCCTCCGCGAATTTCTTCGCCCATGTAGCCGATGGTGGGATTGGGCAGCAGGCCGGCTTGACGCGTGCGTCCGGCGGCGGCGCGCACGCCGGCTTGGGCTTGGGCTAGCGTGGGATTATTGGCTAGAGCGATTTGCTGCAATTGGTCGAGAGTGATGGCGGGAGCGGGAGTTGTGACGGATTGCGCGGCGGCGATATTTGCGGCGGTGAATGCGAGTGCGAGCGCGCAGACGATTTGTGGCGCTGCGAGTGCGAAGCAGACTTCGTGTGGTCATGGCAAATCTCCCGTGTGGCGTTTTCATTCGGTGTTGTGGAGGTGTTGACGCCCGGGCAAGCCGGGGTGCAGCGAGCAGCGCCCCTACGAACCCTTGGCTAACATCGCTGGTGTTACGGTCTGCGTCATTTTTCATGGTGCTCCGGCATGTTGGGCATTGCGGCTGGATTTGCTTCGCGCTGTGTTTCGCGCAGGTTGACGATGTGGTCGTATTGATCGGGCGGCAGGACGCGGATTAGCGTCATCATGCCTTGCATGTAGCCGCTCCAGCCGGGGCGCAGGCCGTAGGTTTCGGGCTTGGCGACGGCTGCGTCCATCGCCATTGCGGGACTTTCCATGAACGCGTCCTGCGGAAAGCCGGGGACGGAGTTGGCGTCTTTGCTGACGTCGGCGTTCGACATTTGCATGTTCATTTGCATGTTTGGCTGCATGTGCGGTTGCGTATTCGGCATCTGCATCGCGGGCGCGTTTTGATCGGTGCGCTGCTGGTTTGGCGTGAGTGGGCCGTTGGTGGTGGGTTGCGCGAGATTCGAACTGGCGCCCATACCGCGGCCGAGGCTGGGGCTGTATTCTTGCGACGTGGCGTTGCCGCCGCGCGGCATGCCCATTCCTTCTTCCATGCCTGCGCCGGCAGGCATTCCGGCGCGGCGGGTGAGAGGGCCAGCCATCGAAGACATTTGGTTCATCATGTGGTGCGGCATGTGGCAGTGGATCATCCAGTCGCCGGGATTATTGGCGACGAACTCGACGGCGCGGGCTTGCGCGACGCCGACTAGCACGGTGTTGTTCGGTCCCCAAGTGGATTGCGGCTGGCGGCCGCCTTCGGTGCCGGTGATTACGAATTGATGGCCGTGCATGTGGATGGGGTGATGGTCCATGCCGAGATTGATGAGGCGGAGGCGCACGCGATCGCCGAGGCGGACGATTAGAGGAGTCGTGGCTGGGCCGGATTTTCCGTTCATGGTGAGCCAGTTGAATTCCATGTTCATGGAGTTGGGCGTGGGATTATTCGGGAGCACGGCGTATTCCTGGAGGATGATGGCGAAGTCCTGGTCGGCCGGCGGATCGTAGGGTTCTTGCGGATGCATGATGAACGCGCCGATCATGCCCATCATTTCCTGCATGGCCATGTGCGAGTGATAGAAGTAGGTGCCCTCCTGTTGCAGAGTGAATTCATAGACGAAACGGCCGCCGGGGAGGATCGCGTCTTGCGAGAGGCCGGGGCCGCCGTCCATGGCGAAGGGGATATCGAAGCCGTGCCAGTGCATGGAAGTAGGCTCGGGCAGGTGGTTGTCTACGATGATGCGGACGCGGTCGCCTTGAGTGACCTGAATGGTGGGGCCGGGGGCGGAGCCGTTGTAACCCCAGAGATTGAGGATTTTTCCGGGGAAGATTTCTTGTTTTACTGGTTCGGCAGTTAGGTGAAAGACTTTGACGCCGTTGTCGAGTTCGTGCGGGAGATTGGGGAGGTCGGGAGTTTGGACTGGAAGATATTTTGGATGGATCGCGCGGCGCTCTGGCGTTTTTTTGATTGGCGTGGGCTGCGGCGCGGATTGCGCTCGGCTGGCTTTGGTCAGCGCGCCGGCACTTAGCAGCGCGGCGCTTTGCAGGAAATTGCGGCGGGTCTTGTTCATATTTTCTCCTGAAGACGATTGATTGTGAGGAGCTCGCGCGTGCTTGCTGGCGAGACTCGGCGTGCATGATGGCGATTACGCGGCGCGCGGTGCGGCGCAGCGCGAATTATTTATTTGGAGACGTTGAGACGCGGAACTAGATGCGAAGGACGGAGACTTGCTGATCTAGGGGCGAGCTGAAATTTGGGGGAGGAGCTAAATCCGAGAAAGATGCTTGCGAGGAGACAGCGGAGCGTTCGTTGTACGCGTTGACGGCAAGCAATTGAGTCGCGGTGGAGCGGTTCGTGCTGGTTGATTGAGATTGCGCGAGCGCGTCGGTCTTTAGGGCGTCAAACGTTGGGTGGTGATGTTTGGGGCAATCGGGATTTTGCGGCGTTGATTGGTGCGCTGGGCCGGAGGAGCTGTGGTCGCAATCGTGGGTCCCGGCGTTTTCTGTATCCGTCGGACACGCTCCGAGCGCGCAGGTGGCGGAGCAGAAGGAGCCGTAGAGCAGAGTGACGAGCACGAGGACGACGATTGCAAGTTTGGCGCGGATGGCGACGGCCGGTGTCACGTTGTGAACTATATCATTACGCGACGAAGGGCGAAAAGAGGCAGGAGGCAAACCCGACTGCGTCGGGCACGGACGCAACGGGCGAGGAGAATGGCGGAGCGCATTAGCGTCGTGGTACATGGATTGCTGTATTGTCGGGTGCACTACAATGTTTGTGGTTCCTTAGTGTGGGAGAAAACCCGTGAGCCTCGATGCCGTCTTACCTCGCCGGCCGGACTTGAGCAAGCCTCGGACGATTCTAATTGCGGATGATAATGAGGGAGTGCGGACCGTGATCCGCCATGCGCTGGAGCAGTACACTGGCTTTAAAATTTGCGGCGAAGCGACGGACGGGACCGATGCGGTGTCCAAGGCCAAGGAACTGGAGCCGGATTTAGTGATCCTGGATGTGCGAATGCCGGGGCTGAACGGCGTGGAAGTGGCGGGAATTCTGAGGTACGCGCTGCCGAGGGTCCGGATCATTTTTGTGACGATGTACGCCGAAGACATCAGCGAAAACCTGACGTCTGTGTTTCATATTGATGCCGTGTTTTCCAAGGCGAGCGGCTTAACCAAATTGCTAGAGAGCGTTGAGAGTCTGCTGGCCGAGCCTGCCGGCCAGCTGCTTCCGAAGTAGCTCTGAGCGGGGTCCGCAATCGCGGTTATAAGGAAGGCGCTGCGCGCCTGTTTATTTCCCGGCCCTTCCGGGCCGGGGTAACTTATGCCGCGCCTCCCTTCGACCCCGCCGCCGGCGGGCTCTCAGGACTAGCCGGCGCTGGAGCGACGAACCTCCTGCGCGGTTACGGGTCGGATAGAAATCGCAGGATCTCGCGCATCAGGCGGTCGCCTTGATCCGTATCGAATAGGAACTGCGCGTGCGCGGAGCCGTCGAGGATGACCAGCTCTTTCGGGCCGCCGGCCTTGTCGTAGTTCGCGCGAATCTTTGGAAGGCGTGGTCCTTCGTCGTTGGCATCATCTCGGGCGACGATGAATAGTTTGCGTCCCTTCATCTTTTCGGGCGCGCGGTCGGTCCAAGCTGCCAGCAAGATGAGCCGGTCTATTTCACCTGGCTCCGCGTCGATCGAGGCGTCGGCGGCCGCCTCGCCTCCAAAACTTGCGCCGACAATCGATACGGTCTTTGCGCCGGTCTTGTGCAGGTAGCGCACGGCGGCCAGCACATCGTACTCGACTCCATCATCCTCGGACTTCGATTGCGGTCCGCGCGACTGGCCGCGCCCGCGAAAGTTTATCGCCAGCACGCGAAATCCCGCTTGCTGCAAGATTTGCGCTTGCTTTGCCCAACTCTCTTTGGTGAAACGGCCTCCATGCGCCAGGACGACCCCGCGTTCGCCTTTGCCACCGTACAGATCGGCGTAGACGACGCCTCCGTCCTGGGTGGGAAAGGACACTAACTGCTGTGCCGCGGCGGAGCCAGCCAGGAGGAGAATCGCAAGGAGCGCTCTGAGGATGTGCATCGGGCGATTGTATGCGCGGTGAGAATGAATTTCTCTTATAAACCGCGAAACAGGGCGAGGGGATTCATAAGAAATTACTTCAGTTGGCTGTGGTCGCGTGATTGGAAACTGACGCGTTGGCGTGCAGTTCTGTGTCTTGACACTCCGCGGAGCGAACCTTTAGCATCAATGATTGCTCCGGGCCGGTTTAGCTCAGAGGTAGAGCGAGGGTCTCATAATCCCTAGGTCGTGGGTTCGAGTCCCACAGCCGGCACCAATCTCCGCTTTTCGCAGCTGCACACGAGCAAACTTCGGGAACACAGCCTGGCCGCAGTACTTGCAAAAGCCGCTTTAGCATGTTACGATAGAGTATGCCAAAACGAACCAAGCAGACCAAGCGGCGGACCACCGACGCCCGTGCATCCGATGGTTTAGTTAACAAAGCGATACTGAACAAGAGTATAATTAAGCTTCCGTCTCGAGCCCAAATCTCGCTGTTGATGGCCAAGCTTGGGAAAAAGGGTGGTAAGAAGGGCGGTAAGCGTCGCTTAGAAACCATGACCTCCATAGAGCGCAGTGAAATAGCCCGAAAAGCCGCACAGGCAAGGTGGAATGGACGCTAATGCCAACGAAGACCTCGCACCGATCCGCGAATGTCCTAGTCAGTGAGCAGCTCAAGAAAAATGCCGCTGAGTTGGAGCGCGTAATGAATTCTCATGTCTTGACGTGGTGGGGTCCGATTCAACCGCCGGTTGACGAACTCGTTCGGCAAGCCATAGAACATCGCGTCAAAATAGGCCCTAGGAGACGACGCTTGACTGTGGTGCTTCAAACTCCCGGCGGATACATCGAGACAGCCGAGCGGATGGCGAACATTTTCCGCAGGCACTATTCGTGGGTTTCATTCATGGTGCCGAATCAGGCGATGTCGGCGGGAACAGTGCTGGTGATGGCTGGTGACGAGATTTGGATGAGTTACTTCTCGACGCTCGGCCCGATTGATCCTCAAGTAGAACGCCGAGATGGTCGCGAAGGTCTTATCCCGGCACTGGGGTATCTTGCTAAGTATGAGGAGCTAGTGCAAAAGTCCAAAGACGGGAAGCTGACAACGGCGGAAGCGGCATTTTTCGTTCAGAACTTTGACGCAGCCGAACTCTTCAGCTACGAGCAGGCAAAGAAACTGTCTGTCGAGTTATTGAAAGCCTGGCTGGTGAAATATAAATTCAAAAATTGGAAGAGAACACAAACCCATCGTCGCCGTGTAACAGTCAAGATGAAGAAGCGGCGAGCGGAGGAGATCGGGAATCAGCTGTGTAATACGGACAAGTGGTATAGTCACAGCCGCGGGATTTCGATGGAAGTCCTTAGACGGGACCTGAAGTTGAGGATAGAGGATATTGACGAGCACCCTGACGTTGAAAACGCGCTGGACAACTACTATGAGCTCTTGGAAAACTACCTTGTGACGATCCGGGCCAAAGGTGCCTTGCACACGGCGGATATGTTGGTACCGATTGGGTAGCAAGGAAAGGGGACGAGTCGATGAAAAAGAAAAAGAAAGGGATTGAGAAAAAAGCCCGCAAGAACACGCGAGTGCGAATGATCGCAAAACGAAATTCACAAGTGGATCAAAAAGTTGTCGGAGACTCTCTAGAAATTATCGACTACCTCCGCAGGTCGGGCGTCAAGGCTCGTGGTTTCAACATTCTACGAAGCTCGGAGTCACGACTGCCCATCAAAAGTCCTATAGTACATAGCCTCTAGCTCCCCGGATGGTTGGTGATCAGATTGAAAAATGCCCGACGTGAACGCGGGCACGATCTTCCTTTCGGCGGGTTCCGCAACATCATGTAGGACGCGTGCGATTACGATATACGACGGTCGTGCAACTTCAATGACAAATGCGCTCACGCGCCCTTCAGTCCTCAAGCTGAAAAGGTCGCAGCCGCTGCCGTAAGTTTGGGGATCAACGGATCTCGGGGTGAATCGCTCTGTCCGGCGAATCACAGGGCCAACGGCGAAAAGCAGGTAAGGCAAGTCTCTCCCTAAATCAAGGCAGTGGCAGTCCGCCGCACTCCGCGAGCTGTCGGACGGTCTCGCTGACATGGGCATGTCATGCTTTGCCCCGTTCGGGCAAGCTGGGGCGCGGCAAGCAGGACCCTCCACCGCAAAACCAAATGCGCCCACCTGAAGGTGGCCGCTACAGAGTCAGCGGCGAAAAGCCGGCGAGACGCCGGCGCTACTGTCAGGACAAAAGCAGGTCCCTCACCACATCCGCGCGAGGCGCGGCTGGGTTCGGGATGACAATCCGCGTCGTGGGCGAATTCGCTACTGCGGGGTGATGGGTGTAGGAGGGATATGTTCTTCCAGGTAACGGAGGAGCAGGGAGTAGAGATGGAGCGTGGTGCCTGGGCCTTCGTTTATGGCGTGGGTGCGGTTGGGATATTCCATGAAGTCTATTGGCTTGTCTAGTTCGATTAGGCGATTTAGTAGGAGTTCGCTGCCGGAGTAGTGGACGTTGTCGTCACCGCTGCCGTGGACCAGCAGGAGGTGGCCCTTCAGGCCTTCGGCGAAATTGATGGCGGAGCTGGAGCGGTAGCCTTCTACATTTTGCAGCGGGAGGCCCATGTAACGTTCCTGGTAAATCGTGTCGTAGAGGCGGAGGTCGGGGACGGGAGCGACCGCCATGCCAACTTTATAGAGATCGGGAGAGCGGAACATTAGATTCAGAGTGCTGCTGCCACCGCCGCTCCAGCCCCAGAGGGCGACGCGGGCTGGATCGGCGTAGGGATGGGATTGCAGAAAAACTTTTAGCGCGGCGGATTGGTCTTTGACGATTACGGGATGAATCGCGCCGTAAATTATTTTGCGCCAGGCGCGGCCTTTGGGGGCGGGGGTGCCGCGATTATCGAAGCTGACTACGATGTAACCGGCGTCGGCGACGATGCGATGGAAGTCGAAATTCCAGTCGGCCCACATGTCTTCGACAGTTTGCGCGGCAGGCTCGCCGTAGACGTACACGAGCAACGGATATTTTTTCGCGGGATCGAAATTGGGAGGCTTGAGCATCCAGGCCTCGAGCGTGACGCCGTCGCCGATATCTACTTTGAAGAATTCGGTGGGAGTGGTGAGTAACGCTGCGGCATTCGCGCGGAGGGCGTGGTTGTCTTCTAGGACGCGGGCGCTTTTGTGCGACGGGAGTTCGACTAGATCGGTGACCGGCGTGACGTCTGCGCGGGAGTAGATGTGGAAGGCCCAGTGGGCGTCGGGGGAAATGTCGTAGATG
>CAWIAM010000020.1:0-9833 GCA_963834215.1 uncultured Acidobacteriota bacterium
ATCTGATAGGCAATCGTCGCGTCGGAATCAGCGGTAAAAATATTGCTGGCGCTCAATCCCACGCGTCCCGCCGGCTGCGAGTCCGTCCAGGTAATCCACAACGTGCCGTCAGCGTCCACCGAAAGCTTGCCCGCCTCACCGAGCTTCTTGAACACGTGTTTCAAATAGCCGCGGTTGGGAATCAATTCGTCGTGAATCGCTTCTTCCACAATGCTGTTGAACTCGTCGCGGTAATCCTTCCATTCATCCTTGTTGCCCACAATTGATTCGTCCGCGAGTTTCTGTTCCGCGGCGAGCTGCTGGACGCTCACCGTATAGCCACGCGGCGCATCGTCAGCGGCAGCAAATTCGTCATCGGCGCCAAGCGCCTCCACCGAAGGATGCGCCTCGAACTGATGTTCGGGATTGAACCGGCCGGTGATGAGGTAAGACGCCGTCACGGCCGGAACACTTTGCCACGCGAACACCGCCAGCGGTATCACCAGTTTCTTCGAATGATAAAGCTGCTCGGTCCCGCTGCGGCATTCGCTGCTGCGCTTGATCGTTCCCGGCACTTGCGAAAAATGCATCACGCGCAAATCAAGCTCGGGATGCTCCTGCGCGTAGTGCGTGAAAGTCCGCGCCGCCGCTTTCGGACTGGTCATGAAGAAATCGTTGATGTAATCAGGCTTCACCGAATGCGGATAATACGTATCCAGCACGCGCCGCGCGAAATCCGCGCAATTGTTCGTCATGCCGTTGAAGTGATTCACGTTCGGCAGGGAATTGAATTCCGCGATCAGCGCGCGATCCTGTTCCACCGTGGTCTTCACCACGAACATATACATGCTGCGTTCCAGCGTCGCGCCCACCATTTCGCGCCATTCCGCGCTGTTGCTGGTGCGGCATTTTTCGCTCGCGCACACTTGCGACAAATAATTCTCGCGGTAGCGTTCTTCCAGCAGCGCTTTGATCGCTTTGGAACTGACCAGCGGGCGATTGCTCGGATCTTCCACGCCATACAAATAAATACTTAGCGGGACGATGTTCCATTCGTAAGGTTGGTCTTCGCCGAGCGTCGTGTAATTGCTCAGCACCGAGCCTTGTTCGCCCGGCCGGCACAAACGCATTTTCACCGGCGAATTGTCCGGACAAATGTTCGAAAGATAGATGGCGCTGTGCCCCGAGCCGGTGATGCGCGCCACACTCGTATCGAGCGATTCGTTCAGCACGATGCCAGCATCAGCCGAAGCACGTGGCGCCAACAGCAGGCATGCCGAAGCAATCGCCAGCACACAAATAATCAGCAAGCGCTGAATCCGAGCCCGCGCGAACGCGGCGCTGCAGAATACAATCGAATTGTCGGGTAAGCGCGCAGAAGCCTTCGCGCAAGAATTCAGGGTCGGGCCTTTCTGCCAGATGCACTTGTGTCCGTCCCAGCAAGTAGCTCCTCCCAACCGTGATCTATAAAATTGAGACTAAAAATGGTGACTGACGATGCGGCCCAATGGCTTGCTGGGCGGGGCCAGTAGTTTGAACACCAAAAAGCGCCAAAAGTTGCGTCGGCCGGCGGTCGTAACGACTGAGGAGTCGGCCGGTTACACAAATGCAGTTCTCTGCGCACTTCGTGGCGCGCCTTCCGATTAGTTTCTAGCGGCGGCAACCGGAACGACTGGGGCAGAAGAACGAGGACCGGGAACGTTGCTCCGCGAACATAATCCTCACGCGAAGCCGCTACATGCAACGATCACAATTATACTATTCCGTGCCTCCGATCGCGACGGGCATTTTCCGGCTGCGGGTTCAACGTTCCCCGGTCTGTCGTGCTCATTCTCATTACTTTCAAGGCTACAGTATCAATCCGGCCCTGCAATACACCTTTCACCCGATTCTTGCCCGTTAGCAGAAATGCAAGATTGTGAACGTCGCGCAAATCCGCGGAAGACTTTTTCGCCGCGGAACGCACCCTGCGAGGGGGACGCGCTTGCGGCATGAACGGTGTGTCATGTCTGCGGGAGGCGCGTTTGGCGGAGCATACGGCAATAAAACGAATTCGCCGCAGTCCGCAGTTTTCACGGTCTGTGGGAAAAGTGAAGTGGATGTCATCCCGTTTACCCTGAGCGCCGTTGCGAAGGGAGCGCAGCGAGGGATCTGCTTTTCGCTGAAACCTCTCGACTGAGCAGACGCCTCGGCACAAATCGTCTTCGGAATGATGGCTCCGCGCGTTTTTCCGCAAACTGCGTAGTTTGCAGCATAGCGTTAAGACAAAAATTAAAATTCTCCGGAGGGTCCCATGCAGCAACAAGCTTTGCGAGATCTTTATATTGATGAACTCAGGGATATTTACAATGCGGAAACACAATTGGTGAAGGCCCTGCCGAAGATGGCCAAGGCCGCCACGTCCGAAGAACTTCGCTCCGGCTTCGAAGAGCATCTCGAACAAACGCGCGGCCACGTCTCGCGCCTCGAACAGATTTTCGAAGCGCTCGACGAAAAGCCCACCGGCAAAAAATGCGCAGGCATGGAAGGCCTGGTGAAAGAAGGCGGCCAGATGATCAGCGAGGATTTCGAAGGGGAAGTGAAGGACGCGGGTCTCATCAGCGCCGCGCAGCGCGTCGAGCATTACGAAATCGCCGCCTACGGCACCGTCCGCGCCTTCGCCGACCTCCTGAACGAACGCAACGCCGTGCAACTGCTCACCGAAACACTCCAAGAGGAAAAAGAAACTGACCGGAAACTCACGCAACTAGCCAGTGAAATCAACGTGGAAGCCAACGAGCGTGGCCAAGCCTCCGAAGAAGAAGGCAAGCGGCCGCCGCAAGAGCAAATCAGCACACGCCTAGCAAGCAGCAACCCGAAACGGTCGTCGAATCTCCGTAGGGGCGGGTCTAAGACGCGAAGTGTGCGTCCCGGAAGGTTCAGCGGGACCCGCCCCTACAACACCAGCAAGATCAAGCGAGTTCGCAAGAACCATATGGAGTGCGGCGGCGCGCCGCCGCTTTCGCAAGGCGAGGCAAGCCTCGCCGCAGAAGCCCGCACCACAATCTAAGCCGCCAACCACCAATCTGGGAGTGCGGCGGCTTGCTGCCGCCTGTGCAAGGCGAGGCTTGCCTCGCCGAAAGTAAACGTCATCGCGAACTGTCACGCGAAGCCCGCAAACAAACAACGACATCACTTCACGCGTTACCAGCAACCGCCTCCCCAAACGCAATCTCCCGCCGCGCCGCCGAACTCTCCGCACCCGCTTCCAAAATCCGCATCACCAGCACGCCATATTCCGCCGGCGCCGGATTCACCGTCCCGCGCAAGATCGCATCGCGGACCGCTTCATAATATCCGGGATAATATCCCGGCAAAGTCGGCACAGCCGCGCTGGTCTCCACGTCTTCCTCGCGCGTGATCAGGTCACCATCGCGCGGATCCATTCCCCAATTCGCGCCTCCGGGACGCTCGCCGCGCTTCAAAGCCTCTTCCTGCGTATCCATTCCGTACTTAATGTAACTCGCGGCCCGGCCGTGCACGATGAAACGCGGCAAATCCCCGCGCACCAGCGAACTCGCATGCAGAATCACGCGCGAGCGACCGTAACGGAACGTCACGTGAAAATAATCCACCGTCTGCGCGCCCTCGCGCTGCATCTCCAGGTCGGCGTGAATTCCTTCCGGCGTGCCGAAAAGCTGCAAAGCCTGATCCACCAAGTGCGGCCCCAGGTCGTGCCAGATCCCGCTCGCCGGCCCCGGCTGTTCGCGCCAGCGTTTTCGCACCAGCGGACGGTAACGGTCGTAGTGCGATTCGAAATGCGTCACCTCGCCCAATCGCCCTTCGGAAATCAGCGCGCGCAAAGTGAGGAAATCGCCATCCCACCGCCGGTTCTGAAACACAGCCAGCACACGCCCCGATTTTTTCGCCAAGAGCAGCCAATTCCGCAGCTTCGGCAACGGTAGTGGTAAACGGCTTATCCACCACCACATGTTTCCCCGCCGCCAGCGCCCGCCGCGCGAGATCGAAATGCGAATCGTTCGGCGTAGCCACCACAATCAAATCAATTTCAGGATCGCCGAAAGCATCAGCAGGCGTAGCCAACACGCCGACGCCAGGCCAATCCTGCTTCACCACATCCGGCTTCGTCGAAACAATATGCGAGAGCCGCAATCCGCTAACGCTCGAAATCAGCGGCGTATGAAACACCTTAGCCGCCATTCCATACCCAATCACCGCAACATTCAGCTGTTTCGATTCAGAAGATTGTTGAGCAGGCGCCAAGCGATTCCCCCAAAAAGCCAAAGACCAAAGTCCAAAAAGAAAAGCCCGTTGAGTTTTTCATCCCGCGAAAGGAAAAGCAAGTTGACCACACTGGCGAGGTCAAGCGAGTCCGCAAGAACAATATGGAGTGCGGCGGCGCGCCGCCGCTTTCACAAGGCGAGGCAAGCCTCGCCGGAGCCGCCCGCACCAAATTCTCGGCCCCTCGCGCGAATCTTCAACCAGATCCGCGGGCACAATCCAGACGATCGTGCGTTCGTCTATTCCACCACAAATTTCACAGCACTAATCGGCGTCAAATCCCCAGGCCCTTCACTAGCCTGCATCTCCAGCAAGTATTCGCCCTTATCGAGCTTCTCCAACGGCAGCTTGAACGCCACAGGAATCACCGGACTCCCTTTCTGCACGTAACTGGTCACGTCCACTGCCGCGGCTCCCATCAAGGGTTTCCCGCTCTTCGGATCCATCACCATATAGGTGAACTTCACCGTCGGCGGATTCGGCTCGGTCAACCGCGGCACATAAATCTGCGTGTACAACGCCGCTTTCTCCGATTTCTTGAAGCGGTTGCTGCCCGAAGGCGTGAACTGCACATCTTTCGCCACCAGCGGCGTCCGGTCGGCCAACAAGTCGGCATCCAGCGCGCCACCCAGATCCGCAACCGGCCCGAATTCATCGCTCAACGCCACTCCGCTCAGGCTGAATTTCTTTCCGTCATAAGCGTCAATCGCCAGGCCCGTTTGATAGCTGGCGAATTTCTGGCTTCCGCCGCTCAGCACCACGCTCAAGCGATACTGGCCCGGCGCGATCGCAAACTGATTCTCGTAGTGCATCGGCGTTTTCAGGAATTTCTCCCAGTCGCCTTTTTCCATATCCAGCGTAACTTCATCGCTGAAGCGCGATGCCACCGTCCCGTCCGCGCGGTAAGCGATCCCCAGCACGTTCACGTCGGCGTGGTATTTTCCTTTCACTTTGTCGAATTCGATCGAGGAAGGCGGCACTTCCATCGCCAGATGTACCTTCGCTTCATTCGCCGCAGTGTAGAAATATGGCGTCTCCAGCGAACCCGGATTCGCAGCCGCCGTCGCCGACGCGCCACCAGCACCGACTGCACCCGCCGCGCCCGTTGCCGATGCCCGCGTCTCCAATTCCTTCTCGATCGGTTTTCCCTCCAGCGGATCGGTCGGCGCCGAATTGCAGAATCCGCTTCGCGCGCGCACGTTCGTTCCGCCGCGCTCCACCTTCACCTTCAGCGTATGGCAGCTTCCATCGGGCGAATTAGGAGGCGTGTAGCCGAGCAAATAATATTCGCTCTGCTCCCGCGCGATTTTCTCGAGCCCCGGCAGCAGGTCGTTCGTATTCAGAATCGGAAAACCGCCGGTGCCGCTGGCCAGTGCGTACATCACTTGCTGGTTCGTCGTCGAAGACGCCGGAAATTGCGGAACAATCTGCCGCGGCTGGTTGTAGTTCGGGTTTCCATAGTAACCGCTGCCCGGCCCCCCGGTTGGCGTGCCGCCGCCACCCGTCCCGCCGTGTCCCCGCCGGAGCCACCTGTCCCGCCAGTGCCGCCATGCCCACCGCCCGTCCACCACCGCCTCCGGTTCCACCGCCTCCCGTTCCGCCTCCACCGCCATGTCCTCCGCCGCCTCCACCACCGCCGTGCTGCGCCGCAAGCACCAGAGACGCGCCCTCGCCCGGATGATACGCAGCAAGTTGTAATCCAGCGCTAGCGGATGCAGAACTATTCGCCGCACTCGCCGCGTGCGTCGCACCGCCGCGGCGCAGCTGCGTGATCGGCGCGACCAATCCGCGCACGTCCATCGGATAAATCGCCACGTTCGCCTTGTTGCAAGCATCAATCGTCGCCGTCAATTCCGAAAAGCGCTCCGGACTCAGCTCGAATCCCGCGGTAAACAAAATCAAACTCTTTCGCCCCGGGATCGCCGCAAGGTTTTTCGCCAGCTGCCGGATCGAGAGCAGCAGCGTGTACGCCCCGAAATCGCCTTCCGCATTCCGCCCAGGCTCGCGAAGCTGCTTTGCGGCGACCCCATCGTCGGAGCGGAGGTGTTGGCCGCGCTCGCATTGGGCGACACATTCGAAGTGGCGATTCCCGAAACCGCTTGTTTCAAACGCGCGGCGTCCGTCGTGAAATTCTGCACGATCTGCAGCGTGCCGCCGAAATTCATCACCGCCATCACCCGGTTCGGTCCCGCGTAAGCGTCAATAAATTTTGCCGCTGCCGCGCGCGCTCGCGGCTGATCGCTCAAATCCATGGACGAATTATCGAAGAACACCACGATGTAGTGGCGTTGCGCCTCGATCGGTCCATTCGGCGCGGCGCCGAATGAAAACGTATTGATCGTTTGTTCTTTTTCGTCTTCGTACAGGTGAAAATCTTTGGTCGTCAGGTCCTGAATGTAATTTCCCTTTTTGTCCGTCACCACCACGTCCACGCGCACCTCGCGCGTCTCCGCTTTGATGGGAGGCCCAGGAAGCGTTTGCGATTGCTGCGTAGCGGCTGGAGAAGCTTGTTGCGCAGCGGCGGAAGACGTTTCCTGCGCAGCCGGAGCAGGGGCGGGAGCAGTCGCAGCCGGCGGCGGCGCCGCTTGCTGTTGTTGCTGCGTCGGAGGAGGAGCAGGAGCCTGCGCCGCCGGAGCGCTAGACGATTGCTGCGCCCGCACAATCCCCGGCGACTCCAATAAGTGCCAGCCGATCCCCAAAGCAGCGAAAACCAGCAGCAGAATCGGTACGATGCGTACAACGCGGCGCATGATCATGTGTCACCTTCCCACAGGAAACGTAGCCAATCAACGAACCCCAAAATCCCATCCAGCGTGCCGAGAAATCCCTGCGTGCCCAAAACGCGTTACGGAATCTCCACCACCCCATTGCGCGCCGAAAGCTGCGCAGCCTTCGAATCGCGCACCACCAAACGCACCATATACCCGCCCGGTTTCACGTCAAAATTGGTCTTCAGCGTGACGCCCGTCTGATCCAGTCTCTCCAGCGTCGTGTCTTTCAATCGCATCTCCAAAGTCTTCTGCTCGCCCGAAATAAAATTTCCATTGCGGTCGAAAAGTCCCGCGACGATCGTCAAATCGTCCCAATTGCGCCCCTCGGATTTTTCAAAGTGCAATTTGGTCAAATCCACGTGCGCCAGCACCGAAAGCTTCGCGTTCATTTCATCCACTTTGTAATATTGCAGGTGAAGTTGGATCGGAAACCCTTCCTGCTCTTCCTGCGAAAACAGGGCATCCTCAATATCCTGCTTCGCCACTTCCTCCGGCGTCTGTCCGCGCTTGGGTGCGAAAAAACCGCGCCGCGCCTGCACCGTATATTTTTCCTTGGTCAGAAGCTTCACGCTCAAAGTATGAAACTTGCCGTCGTTCTTCAAATTGTCCGGCACGATCGCCAGCAGGTAGGAAACTTCCGGCTCCGCTGCCGTCGTGCGAAACCCGGCGTCCAGATCATTATTATTCCTAAAATAAAATCCGCCCGTGCTGTAAGCCAGATCCGAAAGCACTTCCGATTGCGCGCTCTGCTCGTCCACCCGATATTGCAGCGACATTCCCGCGGTCTGGCCGTTCGCGCGCACCGGCGTAGGCTGCGTGATGTCGCCCAGCGGATCCACGGTATAAAGCCCGCGCGCGTCCAGCGTATTGATGAACACATTCGAGTGATTCGCCTTGTCTATCAGCTGCGACACTTCGTATTCATACGTGGTCGTCAGAAATCCCCCCGAAATCAGTACGATGCTGCGCTGACCCGGCAACGCCGAAACGCGCCGCACGACTTCCTCCAATCGGCGTACGGAATATTGCGTGTTGACGTCGCCCGCTTGCAGCACTATCGGCACGGTGCTGGCCACCAGCGACGCCGCCTCTTGCGCTTGCGCCTGCGCGCTCGGCGCTCCCGCGGAACATGCCAGGGCATCGGCAGTCGCCGCAGCTAGCGCCTGCTGATCGTTTTTATTCTGGATCAAATCGGCCTGGTAATACGTGATCTGCAGGCAGTCGTGCTCGTTCTTGGGGTCATAGGCGCTCACGGGAGTGGGAATCATTCTCTTGATCGCCTCGCGGATCTTTTCGTGGTCGTCGGTGAAATCCACTTGCGCGCGCCCGGAAATATTGAATATCGCGAGCCGCTCGCTCGGCTTCACCGAAGTATCAATAAATTTCAGCGCAGCTATTTTCGCGCGGCTCAAGTCTCCGACGTCCAGCAGTTGAATCATCGAAGAGCAACGCCACAAATCGCGTGGGCAAAGCCAACTTGCCGTCCGTTGCCTTTCCGGACGCCGCCGCATCGGGCGCAGAACCCGTTATCGCATAGGACGTCGAATCCGGCGGCAACGGAATCGCCTCGCCGCGCGCCACCTGGCCCGCCGCCGATGCCGGTGTCTCCACCGAAAAGTGCGTGACGAATTGGATTTTCCCGTCCTGCTTCACCTGAAAATCTTCTTTGTGCAGATTTTCCACGGCATGCCCGCTCGCGTCATGCACCACCACGCGAATCGGCACCAAATTTACGTGTGATTGCAAAGGAACCTGCGAAGTCCGCGTATTCATTTCCGGCGTGGCAGCAGCCGAAGCGGCGGAAGCCGCAGAAGCAGGCGCAGCAGACGAAGACGCTGCTGCGCTCGATGGCGCACTGCCGGATGCTGGTCCAGGGGACTGCGCACCGGAAGATTGACTGGTAGACGATTGCTGGGAGGATGCCGGCGTTGCCGAAGATTGAGTTCTACAAGAAGGATTGTGCTGCCGAGCGGGATGTGGAAGAAGGGAGCAGTAGCGGCCGGTGCGGAAGGGTTCTGCGCGCCAGAACTTTGCCCGAAACACGCAACAGCGCAAAACGCGATCGCACAACCCAACAGAACGACCCATCCTGCGGCCGTCCCACATGGCAGACGCCTAGCCGCAAGAGTCTTCATCCGGCACCCTAACCGCGCCGCCTCTATGCGGAACCCGCGTGTTCCGTCCAATTACACGTCGGTTAACGTACCCGAAGTCTACTCGCCCCCCGCAACCCCGTCAATCGCGCGCTGCCGCCGTCGTCGACGACCGAACTGCGGCAACGTCGATCAATCATGCAGAGCCTATCGGTGGCATGAATCATCTGGGAGTGCGGTAGCTTGCTACCGCCTTTCCGGCGCGAAGCTCGCTTCGCGTGCAGTAAACGCAACGTCGGCCCACGCCACGTCGGACGCAAGACTTGCCGTCATAGCAGCGTCCGCCACGGCGCACGCCATCGCCGTCGCCTCACGGACTGAAAGCGCGCCCCAAAAACCGCTCGCCGCCCTCTGGCGGGAAACCTAAATCGCCTGAGCGTGTGGCACTTTCAGCGTCTTCGCAAACTCGCTCAGTTCTTTGCCTCGCGCGTCCAGAGTCTCCCATTCCCCGAGGACGCACCCGCACTTGGGGCAAAGCATCAGGTACACCATTGCGCCGTTCGTTTGCGCTCCGAAACCAAAATTCGGCGGCACCTTGCACGTCGCGCAAACGAATACCAGCGTTCCGTTCCGCGCCTTCATTCCAGATAAATGATGTTCGATCACAACGCACCCCTATCGCTAGTCGTACCACCAGCCTCCCAAATGC
>CAWIAM010000021.1:0-57359 GCA_963834215.1 uncultured Acidobacteriota bacterium
ATGGAGAACAAGTAAAGGCGAGGATCCGGAATCACTGGATCAAGGTCTATCCGACAGGACAGAATCCGTGATTCAGGGAGAACTGATTGGAGCCAGTCAGTGCGATGCTGTCGCCCAGATCATTGTGGAGACAGAAACGTTGCAGTTGTTCGCATCCGTGAGCTCAGTCCAATGCCATTCGTTGTGTGTTTGCGGCTGGAGAGTCGTGAAGACGATGGGATCGCGGGGAACATCACTCGCTTCGAACAATCCGCGCAAGCGGCAATTGCATCCTGCATGTGCACGCGCCGAACTTGCGCCGATCAAACTGGCATACGCTCAGGCATACGCATGGAACACTTCTTCACGAGCAAGGGACACCACTGCGCGTGGCGCAAGCTCAACTCCGCCACTCGCACATGACGACCACGCTCGAAGTGTATACGCATGCCAGCGCGACCTCGCAAAGGCAGGCCGTCAATCAACTTGAGAATCAATTGTTCCCAAATGTTCCCAATTTTGCCGAACTTGGGCAAAGGCCAAATTAGTAACTGATTGAATTTGCAGACAGATGATTGGTGGACGTGACCGGGATCGAACCGGTGACCCCCTGCTTGCAAAGCAAATGCAGAAACACGATGTGGTTGTTTCGTCTAGCCTTTACCTATGTCTTGTAGCGCGGTTTTTGATGGTGTTTGGCAGTTTGGAGTGAACCCCTATTTTGAGACAGTTTTTGAGGTACGATCCCGGGCTACACCTCCACGACTTCACACTCTGTCGTGCTTGATTACGGCCAATTTTTTGGCCGAACTTTCTGGAGGGGCCGAAAACTAACTCTGAACTTGACTAAGCGAAGGGCCCACACACCGTCGATCAAAACCGCAGTAATGGACTTGCTTACGGAGTGGGCGCGCTCCGCTTGTCGAGATGCCGATCGAGGTACACATCCGTCGCATTGAACAATGTCATCCACGATGAGTAGCGAACCATGACATGAATTTCGTTGGGAATCACGACTACATCATGGTCGATGTTGCGCGACCGCAAGTCTTCGATGAGTTCGGCGGTCTGGTGGGGTACATCGTGGTCGTCGTCCGCCTGCACAAGCAGCACGGGGGAGTGCCACTGGTCGATGGTCGCGATGGGGGAGGATTCCGCCGCCCGGCGGTTCGCATCGTCTCCTTCGATTGGCTCGCCCACCGAGGACAGGAACGTCGACCAGTTATAGATGCCCGCATAATCGACACCGGCCGCGAGTGCATCTGAGGCCCGCGCGAGACCGAGTCCCGCCATGAATCCTCCATAGCTGTCCCCTAAGATGGCCAATCAATGGGAGTCGACGTCCTTTCGGCCTCGCAGGTAGGTGATGGCCCCGATGACGTCGTTGAGTTCGCTGCCGCCGCCGGGGCCGCGGTTGTCGGCCTCTCTGTAGTCAAGGCCATAGCCGGTACCGCCGCGATAGTTGACTGACAGCACGATGTAGCCCTTGGCGACGAGGTACTGATTAAACGCGTACATCCAGTTATGCTCTCGGGAGTCGGTATTGAACCCCAGCATCATCTGTAGTTGTGGGCCGCCGTGGAAGAACAGAATCGCCGGGTGCTGGCCGGAGGTGGTTTCACGCGGCAGGAAGAGTTGCGCGTGCGTTTCCAGGCCATCCTTCGCCGTAAAGGTGACGGCCTGAGGCATGACGAGCTCGGAACTCGGGAAGGAGGACGGGATGGCTTCCGGAGCCAGCGGCCGCCATTGCCCGCCCGCACTCAGCACGACCGGATGCAGCGGCTGGTTGCCGTCGCTCTGCAACGCGAAAAGAGCGCCGTCGGCGCCGATCTGCGGTATGTCTTCGATGGCATGGCTCTGGTCGGTGCGCACAGCCGAACCATGCTCGAGATCGACCGTCCAGAGATGCAACCTGTCGGTGTCGTCCTGTGAGGATGAATAGACCAGGCGCTTGCGATCATGGCTGAAAGCGACCTGTGCGACCTCAAATTTTCCCGTCGTGAGTGCGCGTGCCGTTCCGCCCTGCACGGGGACGGCATACAGATGCAGCCAGCCGCTTTTCTCCCAAGGGAATACGAGATCATCCTGGTTGGTCCAGAACAGGTTCGTCACCGAAGACGTCGGTTGGAATACGCTGCCGGCTCCCGCGTCGGCAATCCAGACACGCCGCGCCTGGCCGATTTTCACGTCCGCCGTCCAGATCGACCACGGTCGTCCGCTGCGGTGGGAGGAGTATTCGGAGAGAGTTTTCTCGGCCAGCACATGAATGAAGGCGATCCGCGCGCCGTCCGGTGAGAACGCGGGCGAGCTGTCGTAGTCGAGAGTCGGACTCAACCAGACGATGGTTTGGCGAACGAAATCGTAGACGCCGATCAGCGAGTGGTTTCCTCGACGGCTCACGAACGCCAGGCGCTTGCCGTCCGGCGCCCAGGTCAGCGAGTCCACTGTTCCCTGATCGATGAGCAATGGCTGCGCGTCGCCATCGCCGCTCGCGGCCACCGTCAGAATTCTTTTGTTGTCTGTAAAAAGCAGCCGGCTGCCATCGGGCGCGAAGCTAGGGGAGTGTCCCGCGCCGACCTTACGCGGCACGCCGCCGGCCGTGGGAACCACCCATACTTCCCTGCACGCTGGGCCTTCCGGAGAGTTAATAACGTTGACCGGCGTGTCGTCCCAAAGATTCTGGCCGCGTGTAAAGGCGATCGACTTCGCATCCGGCGACCATGCGAGGTCGCCGATATTGAAACCGTCGCACTGTGTGTACGGTGTGATCTGGCGCGCTTTTGCGCCATGGGAGGGGTCTGCTACCCAGATATTACGGCAACCCTTCGCATCGAATACCCACGCCACGGCTGAGCCCGTGGGCGTGGGCACCATGTCGTACGGATACGGCGCCTGCATCACATCGTCGAGTGTAAAGGAAGCTGGATGGGGTCCCGCAGCCTGCGCCATGAATAGGCCCACGCAGACTGCTGCCGCGCTCCAGAGCCGAAACTTTCCCAAACCGAAGTCATCGTGTGTCTTCCCTTGCGGCTATTCAGAATTTGGCATCCAATTCAAAAACAACGCGGTCCATTTTGTGGCCGAACCCCGAGTCAACCGGTGCGCTAGCCGCGCGCGGCGCTCCTTCTTAGACCAGGGCGGAACCACGCCGTTGGTGCGCGCGTAGGCGATCGACTGCCCCAGATGCTCGTGTTGATCTTCGAGAATCAGCATCACCGCGTCCTGCTTGGTCATGTCTTCTCCGAACAGTTTCACCTGTGTCTGCAGGTCGTTGTCGGAAAGTCCCGTAATCGCTTTTTGTAGATTGGCGTAAGAAGCCTTCCGAGCGTCTTGCATTTTCCCCGGATCGGTAATGGGCGCGGGCTCTGCCCCCGAATTCGTTTTACCCGTGAGCGCGTCGGCGAGCAGGCCGTTCTCCTGAACGATCAGGTTGAACACGTCGCCGACGGAGCGAACGCCCTGGCCGGGCTTCCACTCGTACTTGCCTGCCATAACTTGCGCGAGTGCGGTGAATTTTTTGGAAAGCGTTCCCGCATCGTCTGCGAAGGCGGCCTGGAATTTCGCGGGCTGCGCCTGCGCCAATGGCACCATCAGAGCGATCGCCAATACATACGCTCCCGGAACAAGTCGGATCTTTTTTCATGGGGAACTCCTTTACACCTACATCAACCTGAATGGTCCTGCTGTCGCTGAAGAATAGGTGGCGAAAAACAAGTCTTTGCAGGAAAAGTGATATGCGGCTGTCCGCAATGAGACAAGCGGTCAGAATTGGCCATCAAGAGAGCTCCTGGCGCTATCAATGGCCGTGTCCTCGGTGAGGTATCTCTTGAAGATATAGCTATAATCTGTGCCCGGAGGGTCGACATATCTTGCTGCAGGTCACACCAGACAGGGGACGGATGAAATGGATTTTGGTCCTGTGTGGGTGGACGATTGTGGCGCTGTTGTTTGCCGCGCAACAGATCGTGGTGGAGAAGGTACAGGGTGGGCCCGTCAACTGGGCGATCGAGGGCGCGCTCGAGCTTGTCTGGTGGTATGTATGGGCGGCGTGCACACCGCTTGTGATCGGTCTTGCCAAACGGTTCCCGTTGACCGGGCCGAGGCTTGCACGTCACATAGCGCTCCACACAATCGTGTCGCTCATGATAGCTCCCCTGGCATCGGTCACCCAATACTTTCTGAGCCTTGGACTTCTCCGGTTCGCTTTTCACATCACTGGTCCTGACGTGCACCGCTTTCTCTCGTCGTTCGGAGTCGGTGTTTATTTCATGAGCTTTACCGGCATACTCACATACTGGTTAGTGTTGGGCTTGTACCAGTCGATGCACTTTTACCAGTTTGCTATGGAGCGCCAGACGATCGCGGCGCAACTGGAGACGCAGCTCTCCCGTGCCGAACTTGAGAACCTTAAGAGCCAGTTACATCCGCACTTTTTGTTCAACAGTCTTCACACCATTGGAATCCTGATGCAGGAAGACGTCGATGCTGCGAGCCATCTGCTAGTCTGCCTGGGCGACTTGCTGCGCATGGCCCTCGAACGGCGGGAGAACGAGATCACCTTAGAAAGCGGGCTCGGAGTTCGTCGGCAAGTATCTGGAGATCGAACAGACACGCTTTCATGATCGCTTGAAAGTTCACATGGACGTGCCACCTGACCTTCTCGCAGTCTATGTACCGAGTCTGGCGCTTCAGCCACTCGTTGAGAATGCCATCAAGCACGGCATCAGCGCCGATTCCGGCGCAGGCAGGCTAGAGATCGCTGCCAAACGCTACAACGGCAGAGTTTGGCTCTGCGTCCGCGATGATGGCCCGGGTCCGGCACCGGGATCGCGCCTGCGATTCGGCGTCGGACTCACCAACATCCAGTCGCGCTTGAAACAGCTCTACGGGGACGAGTCATCGCTGGAACTTACCGGGGGCAACGGTCGAGGCTGTGAGGCCATCATCACCATTCCACTGAGGAGTTCGGAGTGAAGACACGAGTCCTCATCGTCGATGACGAACCGATCGCCCGCCGCGGTATCCGTCGTTATCTGGCCGAACACCAGGGCATTGAAGTTGTAGGCGAGGCGGCGAACGGAATACGCGCGGTGGAGCAGATCAATGAACTTCATCCGGACATCGTTTTTCTCGATGTGCTGATGCCCGATCTGGATGGTTTTGGAGTCATCGAAAATGTGGAGCCATTCGACCGGCCGTGCTCCCGTATATATCTTCGTCACAGCTCACGATGCGCACGCCATTCGTGCATTCGAGGTGCACGCTATTGACTATCTCTTGAAACCGTTTGATAAGCGAGCGATTTGCGAAGGCCCTAGAGTTCACGCACGCCAGGTCCTCGAACAGCGCGGGAAAGCAAATCGAGGTCTAGAACCACTGCTCCAGTCCCTCCGAAGTCTCCGCCCGTTGGAACGCTTTGTGGTGAAGGACAAGAAGCGGATTTTCTTTGTCCCCGTTTCCAACGTGCTGTGGATCAAAGCCACGGGAAACTACGCCTGCATACGCACCGGCCACGGTTCGTCACCTCTTGCGGGAAACCATGGCGCACCTGGAAGAGAAGCTCGCGCCACACCACTTCATCCGCGTGCGGAAGTCGGCCATTGTGAACAGTCCCTGCATTAGCGAGATTCGTCCGATGTTCGATGGGGTTTACGACATCGTACTGGCTGGAAGGAACGGTGGTCACGTCGAGTCGCAGATATGCTCACAAGTTACGGGCTCTGCTGGAATCCTAGGCTTCTACGTCAATCATGATGGTCGGTGAGTGACAACTCGCCAATGCGCAATGAGAGGTTTCAATCTATCGGCTACCTGAGACACTTTGCACCTTCACGGCGAATAACCGGCTACTCGGAAGTTACTGGTTGTTCAACAATTCGGAACTGGTTCACGCCATTTGGAGAATCAGTGCCCATAAGTTGGCTTCTGGGAAGTGAAGTCGATCAGTTATAGCAGCGAGTCCGATTCCGGTCCGATGGCGATTGATTCGCAAGTCACAATTCCGTCGAAAAGTAGTTCACCATACGGATCTGCAAATACGTGACCGAATCTCTGGATTGAAATATTTTGCAAAACACGCTTTGCAGGAAAGGAGCCGCAAAGTGGAAAGAAAATGGAGAGAAAGGTACGGCCAGAAATTCCGTCGCCGAGCAGTCGAGCGAATGAACGCGTGCGAGAACATTGTGAGGCTGTCGCGAGACCTGAGAGTATGCCGCACTCTGCTCTACAAGTGGCGGTATCAGTTGGAGCCCGAAAATGTTTTGCCGGAAGGAGCGTCGTCGACAAAGAATTGCCGAGAATCTACGCTTCGTCGAGAAATCTGCAAACTGAAGCGGTTGTTGGCAGACAAAACGGTGGAGGTGGATTTTTTCAGAAGTGCCTTGCAAAAAGTCGAGGCTCGACGCCAGCGGAACGATATCTCTGGCGAGAAGGCGTCTACGACGAAATCCGAGATGCCGTTGCAAGGCAATTTGAGTATCGAGCGAATGTGCCAATTGGCCCAGGTCAGTCGGGCGGGGTTCTACCGCTTTCTTCAGAGCCATGCGTCAACCGAAGCAGATATGACAATGCGGTCGACCATTCAGGAAATCGCCCTTGAGCATCGGCAACGCTACGGATATCGGCGGGTAACTGGGGAACTGCGAAGACGCGGCATGATGGTGAACCACAAACGCGTGTCGCGGATGATGCGGGCGGACAACCTGTTGACAATTCGAATTCGTGAACTCCGGCCTGCAACCGATCCCGACAACGAGTTGGAAATCTATCTCAACCTAGCCAGTCGGATGAAAGTGCGCGGGCCGAATCAGTTATGGATCGCAGACATCACCTACATTCGACTGAAAGCTGAGTTCGTCTACTTGGCGGTAGTCTTGGACGCCTTCTCTCGCAAAGTGGTCGGATGGTCGCTGGATCGGTCCCTTCAGGCTAGGCTTTCGCTCAATGCCCTAAAACAGGCGATCGCCAATCGACGCCCGCCTCCGGGACTCGTTCATCATTCGGACCGGGGCGTTCAGTATGCTTGCGGAGACTACGTTCAGATGCTTAGAAGCCATCGAATGATACCGAGCGTAAGTCGGCCTGGGAATCCGTATGACAACGCCAGTTGCGAAAGCTTCATAAAAACGCTGAAGCAAGAGGAAATCTACGCTAACGATTACCGCGACCTAGAACATGTTGTCCAGAGCGTGGAAGCATTCATCGAACACTAATACAACCGATGTCGGCTGCACTCTGCGTTGGGCTATCGTCCACCGGAAGAGTTCGAACAGAAATCAGGGCAGCGAAGTGCTGATGCGGGACTTGGGGCCTCAAGGGTGGCCCTATTCCATGATTGGGATCCGGGAAGTCAATGGTGCGCTTGCAGTTGGACGCCAACGCGCGTGAAATTCGCTAGATAAATCCTTGAGACAGTGTCTCAAGTCTTCTGCCTCACTTTGGGGTTCACCCCGACGGTTCTCGAACCCGGCTGTACCAAAACTGTACCAAAACCCTAAGTAATTGCTGCTTCGGGGCTTACTTCGAGCGAGAAGCAGATTCCCCGAAATTGTTGAAAACATTGAAAACCGAGGGCAAAGGATGGAGTCTTTGGAGTGCCCGAACGCGCTTGCAAAGCAGGTGCTCTCCCAGCTGAGCTACACGCCCACAGTAGGAGTGACCTTCATTCTAAAGCATTTCCGCGCGCCCCGAAATCCATTCCTTCGCTTTTCGGTCATCACTGTACCAAAACGCCTGTAAATGGGGCTGTTTGCGCCTCGCCAAGGCGTGGCTTTGACCGATGTTTACAACACCATTCAAGCATACATGTCATGGGCGGATTGTTCGTCAACTACTACAACGATTTTGGACGCACCTGGCAGGTGTATGTGGAGGCCGAAGCTCCTTAGCGTGCGGCCACCAACGATCTCGGACAATTCTAAGTCCGCAACGGACAAGGGCAGACGGTGCCGCTCACCGCGCTGGCGAAAGTCGATACCCGTTCCGGTCTCGAGTTCACCATGCGCTATAACGAGTACCGCGCCGCACAGATCAATGCTGCCGCCGCGCCAGGTTATAGCGCCGATCAGGCAAGAGCGGCCCTCGTGGATGTCTTCAAGCAAACCATGCCTTCCGAAATGGGTTACGACTGGATAGGCATGTCTTGTCAAGAAGTGCAGGCGGAACAAGGGGTCCCGGCTTCAGTGATCTTCGGGTTTTCCCTTCTGTTCGTTTCCCTCGTCTCGGCAGCGCTCTATGAAAGCTGGAGTCTGCCCTTCAGCGTGCTGTTCAGCACGCCGGTCGCGGTATTCGGCGCCTTGGCCGCGCTTTGGCTGCGGCGCTTCGTGATGGGCCTTTACCTGCCGCCTTACATGGTTCAGATGGAGAACGACGTTTATGCGCAAATCGGCCTGGTGATGCTGATCGGTTTGGCAGCGAAGAACTCGATTCTGATCGTCGCCTTTGCCAAGGAGGATTACGAAAAACGAGGTATGTCCGTCGTCGATGCGGCACTCTCCGCAGCGAGGCTGCGCTTCCGGCCCCTCATGATGACCGCGCTCGCCTTCATCCTCGGTTGCGTGCCGCTCTGGACAGCATCCGGAGCCGGCGCGGTAGCTCGCCAGATCATGGGGACGACGGTAATCGGAGGTATACTAGCGGAAACGTTCATCGGCAGATTCTTTGTTCCAGCCATCTTCTCTGTAGTCGAACGCGTCTCCGGCGCTATGCGCCAGAAGTCGCCAAGGCTCCTACCTACGGAAACACAAGGTCAAGGTGATTAACATGAAAAAACTTGCGTTCCTGCCCGTCGTCATAGTTGCGCTGGCTGGCTGTGCAGTCGGACCGAATTACAAACGGCCGGCAGTGGGCATTCCCACAGACTACCGCGCCGCCACGCCCGTACCGGCAGCGTCGGCATCATCGCTCGGAAATGAGAACTGGTGGAAGGTGTATCAGGATCCTGTGCTTGCGCAACTGATTCACACCGCGCTTCAGCAGAACTATGACGTGCGCATCGCTGCCACTCGCGTGCTCGAGGCCCAGGCACCAGTCGGCATCAGCCGTGCCGATCAGCTCCCCTCCGCCAGCGTCGGCGCAGGCGTCTTCAGCGAGGGAAATCCCAAAGTCTCAAATTTGTTTCCAGCCTACGAGGTCAACGGTGGTCAGCTCAATCTGGCGCTCATCTGGAACCTGGACTTCTGGGGAAAATACCGGCGGCAAACCGAGGAAGCGCGCGCCCAGTTGCTCGGCACCGAGTGGGGACAGCGAGCGACGATGTCATCGCTCGTGGCCAACGTGGCCACCGCCTATTTCCAGCTTCGCCCACCTGATAGTGAGCTGGAGATCGCGAAGCGCACACTGGCATCCAGGCGACAATCACTTGAGTTGACGCAAGTGCTTTTCAACCACGGCGGAGCTTCCGACCTCGACGTAAGCCAGTCAGAACAACTTGCCTACACCGCTTCGGAATCGATTCCCGACTTCGAACGGCAAATCGAGCAGCAGGAGAACGTGCTCAGCATCCTGCTGGGCGAAAATCCGCAGTCCATTCCGCGGGGGCGTGCGATCACGGAGCAACTTCTTCTCGACCGCATTCCCGCTGGCCTGCCCTCGCAGCTGCTGGAGCGCCGGCCGGACGTCCGCGAAGCGGAACAGAACGTCGTCGCAGCCAACGCGCAAATCGGCGTGGCCAAGGCGGCTTTCTTTCCCAGCATTTCCCTAGCGGGGATGGGAGGGCTCAAAAGCAACGCATTGAATCAGTTCATCAGCGCGCCTTCGCAGACTTGGAACGCGGCATTCAGCGTGAGTCAGCCCGTGTTCGAGGGCGGAAGGCTCCGTTCGGGACTGAGGCTCGCCCGAGCGCAATGGCAAGAGTCGGTGCTGTCATACCAGCAAACCGTTCAGGACGCGTTAGAGCAGGTTTCCAATTCCCTCGTTGGTTATCAGAAATATCGTGACTTTCGCGGTCAGCAGGAGCTGCTCACTCAGGCAGCTCAGCGATCCGACGACCTCTCCCTGGTGCTCCATAGACAAGGCGGCGCGAGCTATCTGCAGGTGCTCACCGCCGAAACAAATTATTTTGCGGCGGAGCTGAATCTCGTTCAGGCGCAACTCAACGAGCGGCTCGCGCTTGTCCAAGTCTACGAGGCCCTCGGTGGCGACTGGCAGCAGTGAGGAGCGCAAAAACACCGCGCTTTCACTCCGTCGCGGCCACACGTCATGTGACGTACAAAAGTTGCGACCTGAGGGCGAAATCGGTCATCATCATGCTTTGTGGGTCCGGCAACCATTTGCGGCGCTTTGCATGTGAGCACAAAAGCGGCACTTCAGCCTAGGAGCGAGCGGTTTGAGCTGCCCCTGAATCTGACGAGCAGCATCACCTCCAGTCTGGATCTGCGGGAAGTAATGCGCTCGATTGCGGCGAACATACGCGAAGTTATACACGCCGATGCCGCCGCTGTTTCCCTCCCCGACGCAGCGACCGGGAGATATCGGGTATTTGCCATGGATTTTTCCGCACGGGAAAGGCGTCATAAAGGAGGAGTTGTTCTTTACACCAAGCGCCGCCGGCAAAAGAGCCGTGGACACCCTGAAGCCGGTAGTCGTGAACATGCGGGAGCAGAACGACCTCGGACCTCATGCTTATAATATCGCCGCTGCGGAGGGCATCGAAACCTTGTGTTGTATCCTCTAGGGCCGCTGAGCTCGCGAGAGTCTGGCGGCAGGCCACGGCAGACCTGAACGACCGTGTCCTCATCATTGACGTGAAGGGGCTCAGTGCCATTACCGAAGACAGAGAAAACGTACTTCTAGAACTAATGAAAGAAGGAGCCAGCTTCCGCTCGTCAGGTGTATTTACGAAGCAGATCCTCAAATGGATGGCCCAGAAGATCCGCCGAGATGTTTAGTCGGACGAGATAAAGGGCCTATCAGCATCTGCGAGGAAAATCGTGCCGAACAACAATGGTACTCAGACCATCTCGTATGAAAAGCAGGTTGCTTTCGTGGATCAATACGCGGGCCCTTAGGGCCACGTCACGAACATGGGCGGCGGCACCGGATCGGTGATTGACTCATTGCCCCCATAGCTGACGAAATTGACCTCTCCAGCTTACGTGCCGCACGCCGTGACCTGTCAAGCGCGGAATCACAGGTTACGTGTTGGTTTAGAATGTAGCCCTTTGAAATTATCCATCTCGAAGACGGCGGCGGAGTCTCGCCCGCGGTTCTTGACGGGTTATCTTGTACTTGATTTCCCGAGTACTTGGACGAGAGTAGGCGAAAACTCCAGCCTGAGAAATCAGCTATGTCCGAACTGTCAAGCCAACGAGTTCTTCAGCCAATATACTTGTGAGGCTCGGCAATTGCTTTTGTCAAATCGTTGAGGAACCGCGCGCCGCGCGCGCCGTCCACCACGCGATGATCGCTGGAAAGCGTGAGCGTCATCATATTGCGTACTGCGGGCTTGCCATCTATCGCTACGACGCGGTCTGCAATCGCGCCCACCGCAAGGATGGCGGCTTGAGGCGGAGGAATGATCGCGCTAAAAGAATCGATTTGGAACATGCCGAGATTGCTGATTGTAAACGTCGCGCCGACCAAATCCTGCGGGCGTGATTTTCCAGCTTTCGCGCGTTCTACAAGTTCCCGGCGCTGCGCTGCAATTTCCGCGACGCTCGCGGTGTGTGCGTTCGGAATCACCGCGGCGATCACGCCGTCATCAACGGCAATCGCGATCCCTATGTTTACTTGCCCGTGGAGTCGAATTCCATCCGACGTCCAACTGGCGTTCAAGCGCGGATGCTGCCGCAACACGCGTGCTACCAATGCAATCAGAAAATCCGTGTGAGTGATTTTTACTACGGCGTTGGCGCCCGCATCAGCCGCAAGCCTTTCGCGTGTGCTGTTCAACGCGCTTGCGTCTACATCGCGAACGAGGAAGAAGTGCGGCACCGTGGTCCAGCTTTGCGCGGTGCGTTCCGCCATTAACCGGCCGATGGCCGTCAGTGCTTCAAGTTTCTCGCCACCGGCGGACGTAACAGTAGTGGGAGGGTCAGCTCTTGGCGCCACTGATTTAGCCGCTTCCTGGATGTCCGCCGCGAGAATTTCGCCGCCCGGCCCCGATCCGCGCACGCTATCAAGGTCAACCCGCAGTTCGCTCGCCAGCCGCCGCGCCTTCGGCGAAATCTTCGCTTTCGCAGCGGAGGGCGCAGCATCAGATAGTGCACTCGACGATTCCCGGGCGGACGCGGCGGCCGCCGCAACGTTGCCGCCTGCAGCGACAGCAGGCGTTTCGTCCACCGGAGCCGATTCGCCTTTATTCACGATCCAGGCAATCGTCCGGCCCACGGGAATCACGTCGCCTTCCTTCGCCTTCACGCCTGCCAGAAATCCGTCGGCCAGCGCTTCCACTTCCACCACTGCCTTGTCCGTTTCAACTTCGAGCAGCGTGTCGCCCCTAGAGACGGCCTCGCCTTCTTTTTTGCGCCACGAAACCAACTTGCCGGTTTCCTGCGTCAGCTCAAGCGCGGGCATAACGACACTGATAGCCATAGTTCCTCAGGGAAGAGAATTGAGTCTTAATCCGTAACGCCGACACGCTCGATTCTCGCGCTCGCTTCCACCATTTCTTTCACGCGCTTATTTGGCGCCGTTTCCGCTTCTCGCGTCGTCGAAAGCGGGCCGTTCACCGTGAAATAATGCGCACCCGCGACCAACAACTCTTCGGCAGGGAAGCGCGTGATCACCTCGTGACCCGTCTCGGTGACCACAATTTCTTCTTCAATACGCGCCGCAGCCCATCCATCCGTCGAAGGCCAGAAGGTTTCGAGTGCGAAAACCATTCCGGGCTTGATCTCATATGGATGATCGAGAGAAACCAAGCGGCTGATGACCGGCTTTTCCCAGATCGCCAGGCCAATGCCGTGCCCGTATTGCAGCGCGAACGCCGCTTCTTCATTAGGGAAGCCGAACTCCTGCGCTTTCGGCCACAGAGCCGCAATTTCCCCGGTGGTGCGGCCCGGACGTACCAGCGAAATCGCCGCATCCAGATATTCGCGGCAGCGTTTGTAAGCATCAATCATCGCGTGCGATGCGTAACCAATCGTGAAGCAACGGTAGTAACAGGTCCGATATCCCATGTAGGAATGCAAAATGTCGTAGTACACGGGATCGCCCGGGCGCAATACACGGTCTGAAAATACGTGCGGGTGGGGATTGCAGCGTTCACCAGAAATTGCATTCACGGCTTCGACGTATTCTGAGCCTAGGTCGTACAAAACCTTGCTCACCAGCCCGACGGCTTCGTTTTCGCGCATTCCCGGTTTCATAGCGCGGTACAGTTCGTCGTAGGCTGCATCCACCATCATCGCGGAGGTATTGAGGAGCGCAATTTCGTCCTGCGTTTTGATCACTCGTGCGTCAGACATCAGTTGCTGCCCGTCCACGATCTTGATTCCTTCGCGCTGCAACGCAAAAAGGATCGGCGGCTCGATGATATCCACTCCCAAGGGTTCGTGAAGCAAGCCATGCTCTTCGAGCTCAATTCGTATTTTTCGAGCAACATCCTCCGCGCGGCCCATTTCCGGAGACATCGCACCGCGCAGCAGCGGAATTCCGGCGCGCGAGCGTTCGCCAAGCCACGGACAATGCAGCTGGTGATGCTTGGCGGCCGAGCCGAAATCCCACAGGATCGGTTCACTCTTCCGCGTGAGCAACGTGAACCGGCTCATTTTGTCCTGCGCCCACGAACCAATGTGCGTGGAGGTGATGTAGCGCACATTGTTCATGTCGAAGCAAAGAATCGCGCCCATCTCGGATTTCGCGAGGAGATCCTTCACTCGCTGCAGCCGCTCCGTGCGCAGCCGGTCAAAATTGATTCGCTGCTCCCAATCCACCGCCATCGTTCCATGTGTCGGTAACGCCATGGCATCCTCCTGAAACTAAGCAATCAACTCCGGCCACACAATTTCATCGCTGTCTCAAATACGCTTTTCCCGGTCGGCACGGTCAGGTCTTCGAGCGGCGGCGAGAAGGGAATCGGCACGTGCATCGCTCCCATGCGCCGCACTGGGCCGTCCAGATAATGAAACGCGCCTTCCGCAATGGTCGCTGCCAGCTCCGCGGCCACTCCGTAACGGCCGTAACCTTCGTCTATAACGATTGCGCGTGATGTTTTCTTCACCGACTCGATCAACGTTTTTTCATCGAGCGGCCAAGTCGTTCGCGGGTCAACCACTTCAGCGCTTAGCCCAGCTTGCTCGAGCAACCCTGCGGCTTCCAGCGCCACCTGCACCATGCTGCTGGTGCCAACAAGTGTGATGTCCGTACCGACGCGCTTGATGTCCGCCACTCCCAGCGGAATCGTGTATTCCTCCACCGGCACGGGACCTTTCAACTTGTAGCTCATCTTGTCTTCAAAAAAAATCACGGGGTTGTCGTCGCGGATCGCCGTCTTCAGCAGACCCTTCGCATCGTAAGGCGTGGAGGGCAGCACCACTTTCAATCCGGGGACGTGGCTGAACCATGCATGCAGCGATTGGGAATGCTGCGCCGCGGAACGCCGAGCAGCGCCGAGCGTAGTACGCATCACCATCGGAACTTTCCATTTGCCGCCAGACATGTAATGCACTTTCGCGGCTTGATTGGCCATCTGGTCCATGGTCAGCGTGATGAAATCGCCGAACATGATGTCGACCACTGGGCGAAGGCCGGTCATGGCCGCGCCTACGCCGACCCCGGTAAAACCGGCCTCCGAAATCGGCGTATCCACCACGCGCGAGGTCCCAAATTCTTCCACCAAGCCCGAAAGCACCTTGAATGGCGTGCCGGCTTCGGCCACGTCCTCGCCCATGATGAAGACTCGCGCGTCGCGCCGCATTTCCTCCGCGAGCGCTTCGCGAATTGCTTCCGCAAAAGTTATTTCGCGAGTTCCGGTCTCAGGCATAGACGTCCTGGTCAACTTCATCCGCACCTGGGTAAGGCGCGGCGATCGCGAACTTCATCGCCTTTTCCATTTCCACTTTCAGTTCGCTGTCAATCGCACTGAGCGCGCCGGCATCTGCGTGCTTCTCCCCCTTCAGCCACTCCGCAAAATTCTTGATGGGATCGCTTTCGGCGAGCCATTGCTGCTCTTCCTTTTTCGAACGGTAATATTCACGATTGATATCGCCGACGTGGTGCCCGCGATAACGGTAGGTGTTGCAAAGCAGAAATGCCGGGCCTTCGCCGCGTCGCGCGCGCTCCGCCAGCCTCTCCGCGGCGGCATGCACCGCGCGCACGTCCTGGCCATCCACGGTTTCAGCGCGCAGTCCGAAGGCCTCACCACGCAGCGGGATGTCACCCGCGGTGGTTTCCGAAAAGTGCGTATATTCGGTGTACATGTTGTTTTCGCAGACGTAAATCACGGGCAATTTCCACAGCTGCGCGAGATTTTCGCATTCGTAAAACACGCCCTGGCCCAGAGCGCCTTCACCGAAAAAACAAACCGCGACCTGCCCGGTCTTCAGCATTTTCGCGGATAGCGCCGCTCCCGTGGCAATCCCCACGCTGCCCGCCACGATCGCGTTCGCGCCCAGATTACCGGTGGCGGGGTCGGCGATGTGCATCGAGCCTCCTTTACCCCGGCAGTATCCCGCTTCCTTCCCCAGCAGCTCCGCAAACATCAATTCCGGCGACGCGCCTTTCGCAAGGCAGTGTCCATGCCCGCGATGCGTGCTGGTGATGTAGTCGTCTTTTCGCAGCGCTTCGCAAACGCCGACAGCGATGGCTTCTTCGCCGATGTAAAGGTGCGCGAGACCCGGCATCAGCGCGCGCGTGTACAGTTCGTTCACGCTTTCCTCGAAGAGGCGAATCGCCATCATCTGGCGGTACATGCGCAGCCACTTCTCCACGCCAACCCCGGCGCTCGCCTTCGTTGGATCAGAGACTGTCGTCATTTCCTCACTCCGGACATTCTGGCCAACACGTCAAACACCACCGCAAAATCCTTCTTCGCGAATCCCATCCCGCGAGCCGCGGTAAGAAACTCATTCGAGGCCGCCGTCGTCGGCAAAGGAATGTCCAGCGCACGGCCCATGTCGAGAGCGAGCAGCATGTCCTTTTGCATCATGTTCACGTCGAACCACGCTTCTTCCGGCATCGTCAGCACAAACGGGCCGCGGTACTTGATCATCGGCGAAGCGATGGCGCTATTCGTGAGCACATCCACCGCCACTTCACGCGCGATTCCGCTTTTTTCCGCGAGCAATACTCCTTCGCTGAAAGCCATCATTTGCACCGCCAGGCTCAGGTTTGTCGCGATTTTCATCGAAAGCGCCAAGCCGTTGTCGCCGACGTAAGTCACTTTCGGCCCGATGTCGTCCAGGATCGGTTTCAGGCGATCAAACGTTTCGCGCCGACCGCCCACCATCACCGATAGCCTTCCTTCTTGAAGTGTGATGACGCTGCCCGAGACCGGCGCGTCAATCATGTCGCCGCCTTTTTCACGCGCCTTCGCGGCTATCGAGCGGCTGAAATGCGGGCTCACGGTGCTCATGTCCACCAGATATTTGCCCGGAGCGACGGCGCTCAAAATCCCGTCGGGTCCCTCCATCACTGCCGCGAGAGCCTTCTCGTTCGTAACCATGGAAAGAGTTACGTCGGCAGCCGCGCACACCGCGCGTGGCGTCTCGCCCCACTTCATCCCTTTTTGGATCAGCCGTTCCGCTTTCGTGCGCGTGCGGTTGTAGCCCGTAACGGTGTGGCCCTTGCTCAACAGGCGGCTCACCATCTCGCTGCCCATCACACCCAATCCCACAAAACCTAGATTCGCCATGCGCCTCCGCCCCGTTACAAATCTGATTCTGAAATCGTGCTGCGGCCCTTCTGCACGCGAGAATCTTCGCGAACTTGCTGCAAGTGATCGCGCATGGCCGCGCGCGAAGCTTCCGCGTCACGCCTTTCGATCGCCGCCAAAATTCGCGCGTGATGATACTGCCCGCGCTCCGGACCGCCTTCTTCAAAAAATATTTTGATGCGCTGCTCGCGCAACAATCCCACGATCGAATCGAGCAGCGACAAAATCAACGGGTTCTCAGCGGCTTCGGCGAGCGCCAGATGGAAATCTAGATCCGCCTCGATGTAGGCGTCGGGATCCTTCAGCGCACTGTTCATCACCGAAAACGCTTCGCGCATCAGGGCGATTTGTGGCGCCTGGATGCGCGTGGCAGCTAGAGCCGCAATTTCCGGTTCCAGAATCTGCCGGACTTCGGCCAGGCTTTCCGAACCATCCGACTGGTCGATCCGCAACATCAAGTTGATGGACTGCCGCACGGCCTCGGACGTGCCATTGGTGATAAACGTCCCGCGCCCCGAATAGGCCTCCACCAAGCCCTTTTCGTGCAGCGCTTTCACGGCTTCCCGAACGGCCGTGCGGCTCACGCCAAATTTCAACGCCAATTCACGTTCCGAAGGAAGCTGGTCGCCAGATTTGAGCGTACCCTTCAGAATGGAATCTTCAATTTGCTGGACGATCTGCTCGTAGAGCCGTGAACTGCGAACGACCTTATACATGAACACCCTACCTTCTGACACCAATCGCTCTGGTAGTCAGACCGGCACCCGCATATCAGTTCTTTACGCGCCTTCGATAGAGACGGTCTTGATATTCATGAACTCGCGAATTCCAAAAACGGCCAATTCGCGTCCATGTCCCGAACGCTTTACGCCGCCAAACGGCAACCGCGGATCCGAAGCCACCATGCGGTTGATAAACACCATTCCGGATTCCAGACCATTGATAAATGTCTCGCGCTCCGCGCTGTCATTCGTCCACGCGCTGGCCCCCAACCCAAACGGGCTGGCGTTTGCAATGCGGATCGCATCTTCTGCATTCTTCGCGCGAAATAGCGACGCCACCGGGCCAAACAGTTCGCCGCAAGCGGCCGGCGACCCTTCCGGGATGTTCGCGAGTACCGTCGGCAGATAATAATTTCCGGGTTGGTTCAACCGCTTTCCGCCGGTCAGCAAGCGCGCGCCTGCTTGAATTGTTTTCTGCACGTCGGCATCGAGTTCTTTCAGTCCGTCCGCAGTTGCCAGCGGACCCACGTCCGTACCCGCATCAAAAGGATCTCCAATTTTGAGCGCTTCCATCTTTTTTACGAATAGCTTCTCGAATTCATCGGCAATCTCTTCCGCAACAATAAATCTTTTCGCCGCGATACAGGATTGGCCGTTGTTGAGCACGCGTGCCTTCACGCCGACCGTCACGGCCTGTTCCAAATTCGCGCTCTTCATCACGATGAAGGGATCGCTCCCGCCCAATTCGAGCACCACTTTCTTAATGTCCGTCGCGGCGGCAATGCCAACCTGAACGCCCGCTCCTTCGCTGCCAGTCAGCGTCGCAGCCTTTACTCGCGGGTCTGCCAGAATCTTCCCTACCTTGCTTGCGCCAATCAGCAGCGTCTGGAACACGCCTGCGGGAAATCCCGCGCGCAACAGCACATCCTCAATCAACAGCGCCGATTGCGGCACGTTAGAAGCGTGCTTCAGCAGTCCGACGTTTCCCGCCATCAGCGACGGTCCGATAAAACGAAACACTTGCCAAAAGGGATAATTCCACGGCATCACCGCCAGAATCGGTCCCACGGGTTGGTAACGCACGAAGCTTCTGCTTCCCGCGACATCCGCAACTTCGTCGGCGAGAAATTTTTCAGCATTTTCCGCGTAATACCGGCAAACCCATGCGCACTTCGCGGCTTCGTCCACGGCCGAGCGGTACGTCTTGCCCATCTCGGTCGTCATGACCCGACCCAACTTTTCCTTGTCGGCTTCCAAAATCTCTGCTGCTTTCACCATCATCGCGCCGCGCCTCGCGAAGCTTGTCTTGCGAAACTCGCCAAAGGTATTGACAGCACGCTGCAGTTTCTCTTCGAGCTGTGCATCCGAGATCGGCTCGAAAGTTTTCAATACTTCCCCCGTGGCCGGGTTGATCGTCGCAATCGCCATTAGTTGCCCCTCCGGGTCATCCGAGTGTTACACGTAAGAGATTCTATGGTAGGCGCGGAGAACCACGAAAGAGCGAGAAAAGCCGATGCGCGGGGGCTGAAAACGATCGATTGAGCGTCAGTAAGCATTTGGTCTAGCCATCATACCATTGATTCACGAATCATTCCAATAAGAAAAACCTTGACTTCATAAATCGTAAGGTGGTAGGGCTGTCATACCACGGTCGCGTTCCTTGCGGCTTTCTTGCTTTGTGAGGGGGGTGTATGGAGATGGACTCTCGTTTGGGAGGCGTGCGTTGGCACCGGTTTTGCCGGAGGTCAGTTCTGGTCCTTACATCTGCGCTGAGCCTGCTGGTGCTGTCACCCCCGGCTCATGCGCAATCTTCGTCTGGGAGAATCCTGGGTGCGGTGCGCGATCAGAGCGACGCCGCAATTGTCGGAGCAACCGTCGAGATCACGGACGTGCAGCGCGGCGTCTCGCGCAGCCTCGTGACAGACGACGCGGGCGAATATCTGGCACCTAACCTCGATCCAGGTATCTACAAGATCACTGTAACGAGGCCCGGATTCAAAACTTTCGAGCGGACCAACGTGCAACTCGAGGTCGCCACCGACGTGCGCGTGGATGTGGTCCTCCAGCCCGGTGAGGCCACGCAAACGATCGTCGTGAACGAAGAAGTTCCGCTGCTCAATGAGACCACTTCGACGCTTGGCGGCACCCTCAGCAACCAAGAAATCAATGATTTGCCGCTCGATGGACGCAATTACGAAAACCTCCTACAATTGCGGCCCGGCGTTGTGCGCTATCCCGGAGGCGGATTCTCCACCACCAGCACCGATGGCCTGCGAGCGGAAGACAACGTCTACCTCGTAGACGGACTCTTCAACAGTGAGCCTTTCTCGGGCCAGAGCATCATTAACGGCGCCGGAATCGCGGGCGATTCGGCCACGATTCTTCCCATTGACGCGATCCAGGAATTCAACCTGATCGAAAATCCCCCGGCCGAATACGGCTGGAAGCCCGGCGCCATCGTCAACGTCGGCCTGAAATCCGGCACCAACGGACTACACGGAACGGGTTTCGGTTTCGGACGCGACACACCGCTCGATGCACGCAACTTCTTCAACACCAGCGACCAGCCTAAGCAGCCCCGAAACTTGGAGCAATTCGGTGGCACGGTCGGTGGCCCCATCATCAAGGACAAATTATTTTTCTTCGGCGGGTACGAAGGTCAGCGCTACACGGTCGGCAACGTCGGGACGATTCAAACTCCTGCCACGGTCGGCTTGGCAACGCCCGCTAGCGGTTCCGGCTGCACTTTCATCACTTCGGGAGATTGCGCGAATAGTTTGGTCAACGCGATTCAAGACTTGCAAGCTGGCGGCATTCCCGTCAGCCCCGCCAGCCTGCAGATTGGCGGCTGCACCTTGGGGCCTCCGGTAACCTGCAACGGCACCGGCTTCCCCACGAATCTGGGCACCAATCCGGCAGGATCCACGACGATCAATTTCGGACTCCCCAATAGCGTCAGCTCGGACAACGCGATCGGCAAGGTGGACTATCATCTCAACGATCACCACACCATCAGCGGCCGCTATTTCTTCGGAAACAACGATGGAACGGTAAGCGACGCCAGCGAACTCCAGACAAAATGGCTCACTCAAATTCATACGCGCGCCCAAGTCTTTGGCGTCAATTGGACGTATGTTCCCAATTCGCAGTGGGTAAATGAGGCGCGTTTTGGATACAACCGCCTCTATCAGCCCACGTTCACCGCCGATCACAACACACCCGCCACCGATTATGGCTTGGACACGGGCGTAACGAATCCGCTCTACGGCGGACTTCCGCGCATTAATATCGCGCCGTTCTATATTTTCCCTCAGGAATTGGGCGGATTTAATTGGCCCAAGGTTCAAGGGCCGGACACCCGCGTTCAATTCGTTGACCACATCTCGCGAATTTTCGGCAAGCATGCCGTTAAGTTCGGCGGCGAAATTCACCGCGATGCTTTCTCAGGCGGCGCATATGGCGGGGCGCGGGGCAGAATCAAATTTGGATTTAACTCCGCGGACTTTCCGTTTCCCACCGCTACGTCTCTCGAAGCCTACTTCGCCGGATTTCCCGATTCCGCCAGCTTGCTGGTCGGTGATCCCACTCGCCACATCCACAACTGGGGATATGCGGGTTTCATACAGGATGACTGGCGAGCCACACAACACCTAACTCTCAACTTGGGATTGCGATACGAACTCAACACCGTTGTGAAGGAAGATCACAACCTGCTCGGCAATTTCAGTCCGACGCTCGGCCTCGAGCAAGTCGGCCAGCAGATTAGTGCGCCATATCATGGCGACCACAACAACTTCGCTCCCCGCCTGGGTTTCGCGTGGGACCCCTTTGCGGACGGAAAGACCGTGGTCCGCGCTGGCTTCGGCATGATCTACGAGACCATCAACTGGGAATCCTTCCTCGCACTCAATAATTCCTTGGGCATCAGCACCATCCCCACGGGAGCAAACGGCGTCGGCCCCGGTGGTTCGCAGGGAACTGGAACTATTGACGTGGGCACGGTCAACCTCAGCCCAGGTCCGGGTGGCCTGAACTGGAATGGTCCAGGAACAGTTTTCCCGACCACCTCGTTGACGTGTAATGCCGGCAGCCCTTGCTCCATTTTGGGCATCAACCCAAATTTGAAAACTCCTTACGTGTACAACTGGACGCTCAACGTTCAACACGCTTTCACCAACAATCTGTCTGCTCGAAGTCGCCTACGTAGGCAATCACGGAGAGAACCTCGTCAATATCCTGGACCTCAACCAGGCCGCCGAAGGTTCGGGCTGGACGCCCGCCGCTATCTCCGCGTGCCAGGCCTCCGCGCCCGCCTTTAACAACTGCGCAAGCGACCCGGGCGCCGAGCAAGCCGCCCGGCCCTTCAACACTGCATTTCCGTTTCTGCAGAATATCTACCAGATGAGCAACGGCTACAAATCGAATTACAACGGCTTGCAGGCGACTCTCACCGGCCGCGACTATCACCACTTCACATTTGTCGCCGGCTATACCTACTCGCATTCTCTCGACGATGTTGGCGCGAACTGGGACTTCGGCGCGGGTCTGGGCTTGCCTTCCGATAGCACGCATCCGAATCGCGAATATGCCAGCAGCGATTTTGATATCCGGCATCGCGGCACGCTGGTGATCACCTACGCGATACCCGGGCCCGATGGATTCTTCCAGATGCTGAAAGGTTGGGAGTTGAACTCGATCGTCAGCCTCTACAGTCCTCAGCCCTACGGAGCGATGGACGCAGGCACGGACGTCAGCGGCAGCGGCGCTCTCAATGACCGTTGGAATTTTTTCGGCAACCCCTCCGATTTCACATCGTCCGCTACCGGAATTCCGTTTTTCCCCAACCAGTCCAACCCGGCTTGCGTTGCGCAGGCACTCAGCCTAGATGGCGGCAATCCGACGGGATTGAATAGCACCGCGCTTGGCGCCTTCGGATGCTACGCCAACAAGAACTCAATGATGCTGCCACCTGCCTTGGGAACCTTCGGCACCATGGGCCGCAACATTTTCCGCGACACGGGATTCCGCAACTGGGACTTCTCGGTGGCCAAGCTTTGGAAGTTCCGCGAACGTTTTGGCGTTCAATTCCGCGCCGAGTTTTTCAACGTTCTCAATCACCCCAACATCGCCAATCCGTTCGGCGGACAGAATGGCTGGGCGCACAATGACCCGTCCACAGGATCTTTCGGTTGCGGTTGCGCTACGCCGGACGTAGCGGCATCGAACCCGGTGATCGGATCGGGGGGCAGCCGTGCCATTCAGTTGGGTTTGAAGCTCAGCTTCTAAAATGATCTCGCAGCGGTACGCGACCGGGAGCGAGCGGAGTTGCTGGCTCCGCTTCAAATTGCGCACCACTAGAGCGCTCAGATCTCATCTCGCGCCGCGGCGATCTTCGAGGGCGAAAATTTTCGTTCGAGTGCAAAAACGCAGAGTTGTGAATCCAGAAAGGGGCCCGGTCGAATGCTATGTACGAAGACTTTCCTCATCGCAAAAATTTTTGTGGCAGCTTTGTTGTTTTCGTTTTTCTCTCTAGCGCCGGCCATGCACGCTCAACAATTACGCCCGGAACGTACCATCGAAGAAATCAAGACCGAAGCAATCTCGCGCGCCGAAAATGGCCAGTATCCCTGCATCGGACTTGATCCCAATGACCTCCGGGAAGCTTTCGCGCACATCAAGACGCGCGATCGCGATGAATGGGCCGCCGCCTTCATCGCCGTCGGCGACCGCTACATGGCCGAAGGTGAGTCGCTCGAAAAAACCGATCCAGCCAAGGCCGACGCCGATTACATCCGCGCCTGGCACATTTATTCATTCGGTCGCTGGCCCGTTCCCTCGTCTCCCGGCAAGCAGCGTGCCTACGAAAAAGCGCTCGTGGCGTTTCGTGCCCACACAAAATTCTGGGACCCTCCGATGGAAATCGTGCACATCCCTTTCGAAGGCAAGGAGATCATCGGCTACCTGCGCTTTCCTAAGAACAGAACCGGCCCTGTCCCAATCGTGATTGCGATCAACGGCCTCGACAGCCGCAAAGAAGATCTCGCCGATCGCTTCTCCGCCATCTTGCCTTTCGGTGTCGGTTACATCGCAGTGGATGGCCCCGGCACCGGACAAGCGCCTATCAAAGCCAGCCCCACTGCCGATCGTATGCTCTCGCGCGTGATTGATTATGTGGACAGCCTCCCCGAAGTGGATAAAAGCAGAGTGGAATTTCACGGCGTCAGTTGGGGCGCCTACTGGGGCACCAAAATGGCGATCCTCGACAAAGACCGCCTGAAGGCGGTCAGCGTGCAATCGCCGCCGATTCACGACATGTTCCAGAAAGAATTTGTATTGAACAGCCTGCAGGGCAACCGCGAATATTTGTTCGATCAATTGCCGGCGATGATGTCCATCTTCGACAACGTGAACAATCTCGATGAGCTGCTGGAAATCTTTCCGAAGATGTCGCTGGTCACGCAGGGTCTGATCGGCAAACCCACCGCGCCCATGCTGGTGATGGCCGGAGTCCTTGATACGCAGGTGCCGATTTCCGACATCTATCGCCTGCTGAGCAATGGAGACGTTCCCAAAACCGCCTGGATCAATCCGCACGGCGGCCATCTGGGACGCCAAAAAGGAATCTGGCCCGATCCGGTGATGTTTAAGGAAGTGATCATCCCCTGGATCGTTCACGCTCTCGCCGCCGAGCCGCCACAGCGCTAGAGCGCGTGCGGCCTGGGCAAACGCTTCCGCGGCACAGCGCGAAATTATTTCTTCTTGCCGAAAATGGAAGCGATAGACTTGGCTCTTTTCGTGACGATGCCGCCAACATCAGCGGTAATGTAAGGCTCGTCGGGCGTGCCGGTCACGCGCATCGGCACCCCGGAACCTTTTCCTGAACCGCCTGAGCCGTGCAGGGCGGTCAGCAGCCCGACGCCGACTTTTCCCACACCGTTTGCCGATGCAACTTTCACAATAAGATTAAAGTCCAGTTGATCGTCGGCGGAGACCGTCCCGCTGCCGGTGAGCTCGCCCATCGCCGGAATTACGGCGACGATCTTGTCGGCCACTACGCCGGAGTTCGTGACGCGCACAGTCACGCGCAGCTTTTGAAAGTCCGTCGCGTCACCTGTTTTCATCCCGCTCAACGCCGCGATGCCGTGAATTTTCGAACCTATGTCGAAACCCACGAGGCGCGTATTGTCGAGTGCGATTGGTCCAGAAATGACCAGCGCTTTCACCGGTCCATTGATCGCTAGGTTCAGCGACAGCGTCCCACCCTTCAATACCGAACCGTTCGGCAAGCGAACAGCGGCAGCAGTCATCAACGACTGCAGCTCGTCAATCGGCAGACTCTGCCCGGAGAGCTTCAAATTCAGTAGCGGATCCAGTGCGCCGGGCGTCACTGGTTGGTAGGTGCCACTCACATGGACTGCGGCGTCGCCAATTTGCACCGAGACATCGTTGATCTGCCCGCTGATTTCCTTCATCCGGTGCACGACGTTATAACTAATGTCGAAGGGTTTCGGCGCGGCGGTGGCACCTTTGCGAAGTTTCAAATTCTCGAGGTGCGCAGTGCCGCTGGCTGTCAGCGTCTGTCCGTCGGAGGCGGCATGCGCATCAATATCTGCGATAAGCGAAATGCCGGCGCCGGAATCGAGAAATCCCGACGCGACCGGATCCAGTCCCTTTACGAAAATTTGCGCTTCGGCTGGGCTGATCGCCGCATCCTCGCGATTAATGGGACCGAGATGGCCGGTGAGGCCAATGGTGCCGCCGACCGGCAAGTCCGCGCCGACTTCAAAAGGAAACCGCGAGGCGAACGAAAAATCGTGTGCGGTGAGATTCACGTGCTCGTAGACCGTCGGCTGATCGTGCGCAGGCTGGCTAGCGATCGTCAGGCGCCCATCTTCGACAACGATAAGCCCTATGGAAAGATCAGGAAGACCTCGTGCCGCAGCTTCCGGAGTTCCTGAAGTGGCGGCCGGCCCAGCGCCACTTGCTGACTCACCGTTTGCTGCACCATGTCCGACGCTCGAAAAATTCCAGGTGCCATTCGCCGCGCGAATAAAATTGATTTGTGGTGACTCGATCTGAAAACTCCGCAAGTTCAGTTCATGCGCGAAAATCAGCGGCCGCAGCGAGACGCCAATGCGCAGTTCCTTGGCCGTCACAAACGGCGCGGCGCTAAAAGCGGGATCGTCCGCGATGCTGAGGTCTTGCGCGATCAAACTGCCAGAGAAAACCGACAATCGAAGGTCGCCGAATTTCACTTCGCGGCCGAGCGTCGCGCTCAACTGTTTTTCGATGACGGGGCGAAACGTATTGGCCTTGACGAAAAGCGGAATGGCCGTGGCGACCAAAACCACCAGAGCGGCAACTGCCAACAGAATTTTCACCCAACGCTTCACGGAGATCCCTCAGAATGCTCGCTGAAATGCGGGCCAGTCCCATTCGAAGCCAAAAGTATATGACGCGCGCGGAATCATTCATAGCCAGCGCTATCACGCCAGAATTGCCGATTCTCGTCGTGAGTGGCGCACAGACGTTCGCAGTTGCATCAGCGCATCCGTGACCTCCGGCGCGTCGCTCCGGGCTGCCACCCGGCTAGGCGTGTATATTGACAGCGCCAGCCAGCGATGATAAAAGAAACTCGCATAATTTAATCGATTTAGTAAGCACAATAGAAGTAGTCAAAATCAACAAACAATCCGCTCGCGCGGCCAACCGCTACTTGTTAAGTGACTTGCTAGCGGCCCATATCGTTCAGCGAGGTCAACCCGATGACGCAGCGTCCTCTGCTGGTACCTTTATCTTGCGCTCTCGTGCTGCTTCTCTCGGTGCTTTACGCCCACGCGGCTCCCCAACAATCCGCGTCCGTTGAAACGATACAAGTGGACCTGCACGCCAAGGGTCAGCCGTTCCCGCATTTTTGGGAACAGATGTTCGGCTCCGGACGCGCCATCCTTGCCCTGCGCGAGAATTACCAAGCGGATTTACGAACGGTGAAAAGCGCGACTGATTTCAGGTATGTCCGCTTTCACGCCATCTTCCATGACGAGGTCGGCGTCTACGACGAAGATGCCACCGGCAAACCAATCTACAATTTCTCTTACGTAGATCAAATTTACGACGCCTTGCTGAAAAATGGCGTGCGGCCCTTCGTCGAACTTAGTTTCATGCCGAAAAAACTCGCCGCCGCAAACGACCTGCAAGCATTTTGGTATAAGCCGAATGTATCGCCTCCTAAGAACTACAACCTCTGGAGTGAATTGATCGAGCAGTTCGCGAAACATCTTGTCGCCCGCTACGGAATTGAAGAAGTCTCGCAGTGGTACTTCGAAGTTTGGAACGAACCCAACCTGGATTTTTGGGCCGGCGATCCCAAGCAACAAACTTACTATCAACTGTACGACGCCACCGCCCGCTCGCTGAAAGCTGTCAGCCCGCGCCTTCGCGTTGGAGGCCCGGCCACCGCGCAAGCCGCCTGGGCCGATTCTTTCATCCAGCACACGGCGGAAAATCACGTTCCGGTGGATTTCGTTTCCAGCCACGTCTACGGCAACGATAAAGCTAAGGACGTCTTCGGCACCGACGAACAGATTCCTCGCTTGCAAATGGTGTGCCGCGCCGTGAAGAAAGTTCACGATCAAATTCAGGCTTCGGCCCTGCCCCGTTTACCCCTCATCTGGACCGAATACAACGCCAGCTACATGAACGAAACCGACGTGACCGACTCAATTTATATGGGACCGTGGATGGCGGATACCATACGGCAATGCGACGGTCTGGCGGACATGATGAGCTACTGGACATTTTCCGACGTGTTCGAGGAACAGGGTGTCGTGAAGCGTCCGTTTTACGGAGGCTATGGACTCATCGCGGAAGACAGCTTGCCCAAACCCGCTTTCAACGCGTTCAAAATGCTTCATCGTCTGGGTGACACACGAATTCCCGAAAGCGCCGACGATATTTTAGTCACCCGCCAAAAGAATGGATCGCTTGTAATCGCGCTGTGGAATTTATCTCCGCCGGAAGTCAGCGGAGAGCCCAAGGACGTGAATCTGCAATTCGATTCGCTCCCGGGGAATCACATCGCCGCCGTGTATCGCCTGGACGCAAACCATGGATCACTCACGAATGCGTACGCCGCCATGGGCAGTCCGGACTTCCCCACGCCGGCGCAAATTGAGTCGCTCAAATGAGCCGCCCAATTGCCCGCGCCCGAATCAATCACCATCCATAACGGCCGCCTCGCATTGCATCTCGCTCCGAAAGCGCTCGTCGTCCTAGAAATTCACTAGCTGTTGCCGTCGTCCTCAGCCGGAAGCGCGCCACAGTCTCGGCGAATCTACCTTTCGCGTCCCATTTTGATATCCGATGTCCTGTGCTGCAACCCGTCAGACACGATCCTACGATCTCGCTTTTCGCCAACTCACCGTGCGCAGCGAGAACAAAGACGCGGCTCGCTCAAGATTTGGTGTGCCGTGCCGATGCATTAAAAGCGGAGAGTCGCGTTGTATGTGCGCTCTCGAAGTTGAACCACAAATTGCTTGCGCCCGTTTACGAGGATCGCAGGGAACGAATGAGCAGGAAGACATTTCAAAATGGCCAGTGCGTTGCAATCCATTTTGAAACATCTCGAGCAAGCTCCGCGCGCCACTGTTCGCACTCGGGAGAACGCTATGAAATTGACTTTGGGCAAAAAGATCGGCGCAGGCTTCGGCTTGGTTCTTCTGCTTATGATTGCCGTAGCCGGGGCCGGATATTGGAGGACGCACAAAATTTCCAGCGCGATGGTCTTGATGCTGCAAACGGATGCGGAACTCGAAGAGCACTTTGCTGGCGCCCGAATCAACGCGTTGGACATGCGGCGTTACGAGAAAGACGTCGTCTTGAATATTGGAAACCAAAGCGATCAAGACGACGCGCTGGATAAATGGAAGTCCACCGATGACAGAATTCACGAGCGCATCGCCGCACTGGACAAAATAGCGGTTGACTCGGAAGACACGGATGCTCTGGAGGTCATTAAAGGCACTCTTAAGGTTTACGAAGACGGCTTCGCGGATGTAGTCGTCAAGCTTCATTCCGGCGACATCAAGCAAGTCAGCGATGCGAACGCGGCCATGGATTCCTACAAGAATGCAGTCGCAAGGATGGAGGATACGCTACAGATAGAAGACGCCGAACACGTTTCTCGAATGGCGGATCGCAAACAACTTGCTGAAGCGACCAATAGGCGCACTCTCTGGACCCTGCTGGTCGCGGTCATGGCCGGAGTCATAGTAGGCGGGGTGGTAAGCGTGACCATTACCCGTCGTATCACCAAGCCCATCGAACTGGTAGTTCACGCCATGCAGAGAATTCTTCATGGCGATCTCACCGGCGAAGAAATCTCGATCAGTTCCAGCGACGAGTTGGGCGATCTGGGCCGTGCCACCAATGAGATGCAGAAAAGTCTGCGCACCATGATTGGTGCTGTTTCGACGAGCGCAGAACGGATCGCGACGGCGAGCGAAGAGTTCTCGGCGACGGCCGCTGAGCAAGCCCAAGGCGCTGAAAATCAGAAGGACCAGACTCATCAGGTCGCCGCCGCAATGCTGCAAATGTCGTCCACCGTCGCGCAAGTGGCCGAAAACTCCACTAAGGCTTCGGAAGCTTCCCGCAAAGCCGCCGATACCGCCCGGCTCGGCGGCCAAATCGTCGAGGACACTCTGGCGAAAATGCGCGCCATCGCTGATTCCGTCGGCCACACTGCCAAGCGAGTCCAGGAATTAGGCAAGAGCAGCAACCAGATCGGCGAAATTATCGGCGTCATTGACGACATCGCCGATCAGACCAATCTCCTCGCTCTCAACGCCGCCATCGAGGCCGCTCGCGCCGGAGAGCAGGGTCGTGGATTTGCCGTCGTTGCCGACGAAGTCCGCAAACTTGCTGAACGCACCAGCAAAGCCACTAAAGAAATCACGCAGATGATTCAGAATATCCAGACAGAAACACACAGCGCGGTCGAGGCCATGCAAGCTGGCACCAAGCAGGTCGAGCTCGGCGTCGAATCCACCACTCAGGCCGGCAACTCTCTTCACGAAATCATCAAAACCTCCGAATTGGTTGGGGACATGATCCTACTGATCGCCTCGGCGTCCACTGAGCAGTCTAGCGCCAGCGATGAGATCAACGTTAACATCGAGCAAATCGCCAAAATTGCGCAGGAGACCGCGGCTGGAAGCCAAGAATCCGCCAAGGCTGTTCACGAACTTTCAAAACTGGCGACGAACCTCCAGACAATCGTGAATAAGTTTCGCCTAGATGCGAATGGCGCGAGAAAGCGCGGCGCCCAGTCCCGCTCTGGGGACCACGATTCGCCTTTGCAGGAGCCCGAGCAAGAACAGTACGTCCATGAGATGGCAGAGGTTTAACAGGTGCAAACGTTCGAGGTGAGGGCCTGAAAGGTATGCACACATTCGAAGCCGCCCTAGGAAAAAGCGCCAGGCAGCCGGAGCACCGCGAGGAGTTCCTTCAACTGGTCAGCTTCAATGTGGCTGAGGAAGAATACGGCCTGCCGATTTTGAAGGTGCAGGAAATCATCCGCATGCAAGGCTTCACCCGCGTGCCCAATTCACCGCCCTTTGTTGAAGGAGTGATCAATCTCCGGGGCAAAGTGATTCCGGTTATCACTCTTCGCAAAAGGTTTGGGCTTGATCCGCAACCTCATAGTCGGCAGTCGCGCATCGTGGTCGCGGAGGTGAGCGGTGCCATCATAGGCTTCGTAGTGGATTCGGTCTCTGAGGTTCTGCGCATTTCTCCCGCCGAGATTGAGCCGGCTCCACGTCTTGGGAACTCCCATCAGGAATTCATCGCCGGGGTCGTGAAGCTCGATGGCGGGCTGCTCATTCTTCTCGATGTTGAACGGGTAATGACCGACGCGGAAACGGCCGAGCTTGTGACCCCGGAATCTGCAGGATTTTCCGGCGAGCGGGACGAATCTCTAGCCGTCACTCGGCGCTGAGTTGAGATTGTGACGCGACCCCTCGCGAAAGCAGGACTGTGTTCCAGCACTTAGTGCGTTCACGCGCAAAGCAAAGTCTGCACCGAGAATCGAATGACCCAAGATCTCCAGCAAGACGCTTCACTTCTGCAAGATTACCTCACCGAATGCGATGAGTTGCTGCAGAGCCTTGACCGAGATTTAGTCGTCCTCGAATCGGTTCCGGAAGACAAAGAACTGCTAAACAGCATCTTTCGCGCCTTTCACACCGTGAAAGGCACCTCCGGTTTTCTCGGGTTCACGCACATCGTTGAATTGACCCACCACGCCGAAGACGTTCTCAACGTTCTTCGCAAGGGAGAGTGCAAGGTCACACGGCCGACCATGGACGCGCTGCTCGCCGCTCTGGACCAGCTTCGCGAAATGATCGGCGATCTGCACAACGGCGAACAGCACACCTACAAAATCGAGCATCTATTGCACAACCTGCGCAGCGCAATCTCCAAGGATTCTGAAAAGCCGCCGGCCATGCCAGTGGCTCCGCCTGCCGCTGCAATCCTTCCTGCCAAGCCCGCAGGCGCCGGCATCGTCCAAAAAAAGGATTCGTGGCCGCCCGCTCCCGTCGCTTCCGCACCCCCCGGCGAAATATCAGCTCGGCGTCCGGCGGGCGCCGTCGAAATGGCTCGCACCATCCGAGTGGACGTCGCCAAGCTCGACGAACTCATCAATCTGGTCGGCGAGCTGGTGCTCGAGCGCAACCGCTTGCAACATCTCAGCCGGACCTTTTCCGAACGTCAAGCTTCCCTGGATGATTTCGAGTCAGCCCTCCTCCAATCCACCGGGCGCCTTAGCTTCATTACTGATGAACTGCAAACGGCCGGCCTGAGCGCTCGCATGGTTTCCGTGGAAGCGATCTTTCGCCGCTTTCCGCGCATGGTTCGCGACTTGGCCGGCAGCCTGGGCAAACAAGTCGAGCTGGTCATTCGCGGCGAGGATACCGAGCTGGACAAAACTGTCGCCGAAGAAATCGCCGACCCGCTGATCCATTTGCTGCGCAACTCGCTCGATCACGGCATCGAACGGCCGCAGACTCGTATCGAGCGTGGCAAACCGCCCAGGGGCACAGTCCGCGTCGAGGCTCGCCAAGAAGGCGACAACGTTATCATCGAAATCGCCGACGACGGTGCCGGAATGGACGGTACGCGGCTAGCCAAGAAAGCGCTGGAAAAAGGCCTGGTCACCCAGGATCAACTTGCCGCCATGACTCCGAGCGAAGTCCTGGATCTAATCTTTCTTCCGGGATTCAGCACTGCCGAACAAGTGAGCGACGTTTCCGGTCGCGGCGTGGGCATGGACGTGGTTCGTTCCAACATGAAAAAACTGAACGGCACCGTGGAGCTGGAAAGCGAACTGGGACGCGGTTCTTGCGTCCGGCTGCGACTCCCGCTCACCCTCGCCATCCTTCCGGTGCTCCTGGTGGCCGTGGACCGCGAAACCTACGCGCTGCCTCTGCGCGCCGTGGTCGAAACCATTCGCGTGAATGCCAGCGACATTCATCGGGCTAACCACGTAGACATGCTGCGGCTGCGCGACCGCGTCCTTCCCGTTTGCTGGCTGCAACAGGCCGTCGGTCTTCCGGCGAAATCGCGCGCCGAGCAGCAATCGTTGCGCGTCGTCGTCTTGGCAGCTGGCGAAAAACGTGTGGGCTTGGTCGTTGATCAATTGGTCGGCCAGGAAGAAACCGTCATCAAGCCCATCAGCAGCCATTTGCGGCACATCCAGGGGCTTTCCGGGGCGACGATCAGCGGAGATGGTGAAGTCCGTTTGATCCTGGACCCCGCCGGGATTATCCAACTGATCGAAGAGCATACGACTGAAGGGAGCTGAATCCTGTGCCCACCGAAAGCGTTTCGGCCCGCGAGCAAACTGCCAAGGCCGAAGAACTCCGTGATCCGGCGCTCGCGAAGATCCGCGACCTTATCTACCGCACCTCGGGAATTTTTCAACCCGAAAATAAATTCTATCTGCTCGCCAATCGCTGTCAGCGCCGCATGAAAGTGCTGGGCTCCGGTTCGTACGCGGACTATCTCGATCATCTGAATTCGCGCGCCACTCGTGATACCGAAATGCGCAGCCTCCTCAACGAAATCACTATCGGAGAAACGTGTTTCTTCCGCAATCAGCCCCAGATTGACGCCGTCACCAAGATCATTCTTCCCAAGCTCGTCGGCATGAAATCCAAAGTGGCTTTCAAGAAAATTCGCATGTGGAGTGCTGGATGCTCCACCGGAGAAGAACCGTACACTCTGGCGCTGCTCATGTCCGAGCAGGTCGCGCAAAAGCTCAAAGGCTGGACCTTCGAAATCACGGCCACGGACTTGAACGATAATTCACTCGTAAAATGCCGCGAAGGCCTGTACTCAGACTACGCGCTGCGTAACATAACGCCTCAGCTGCGCGACAAATACTTTACGCCACAAGGCGATCTCTTCAGAGTTCGCGACGAAATTCGCGCGAACATCAAATTCGACCGGTTGAATCTCCAGGACCAGTCCAAGATCCTTTTCATGAAGGGCTTCGACATCATTTTCTGCTGCAATGTCCTGATCTATTTCGACGCGACTTCCAAAAAGAGGACAGTGGAGCATTTCCACAGCGGCCTGCTTCCCGGCGGCCATTTCTTTCTTGGACACTCCGAATCGCTCTACGGCATTTCCGAGCAGTTCCGGCTCGTGCACTTCCCGAATGCCACTGCCTACTTGAAACCCGTCGGCGGCGAAGTCGCGGGAGGCGCGCAATGAACTCTGCCACTAGCCAGATCCTTTCGAAAAAGGTGAATGAGCTCGGGAACCTGCCCGCGATGCCTTCGGTGCTCAACTCGCTGACTGAACACTTTTCCCAGGACCCTGCAAGAATCAACATCCGCCGGGTGGTTGAGCTGATTTCTTATGATAAAGCGCTCGCTGCACAATGCCTGCGCATGGCCAATTCCGCGCTCTTTCGCCGATACTCCGAAATTCAATCCGTGAACGATGCCGTATTGGCGCTAGGCCTTAGTCGCGTGCGCGACATCGTATATTCCTGCAGCCTTCCTCAATTGTTTGTCGGGGCCAAGCAGGGTATGGCGCCGGCGACATTCTGGCGCCACGCACTTGGCACCGCGCTCATCAGCCAGCATCTGGGCCAGCGGCTCGCTGTCGCATGCCAGGACAAGCTGTACCTGGCGGGCTTACTTCATGACATCGGTATCCTGGTAAACGCGTTGCTCTTTCCCTCCGAATTCGCGGGGATCTTGCACACGGCCGAAACCACCGAAGTGCCCCTCTGCGAGGTCGAGCAACAGGTGCTGGGCTTCAGCCATTGTGAAAGTGGCCGCATTCTGGCGGATATCTGGAAACTGCCAGTCTCAATCTCGGCGGTCGTCGAATTTCACCACACGCCTCCAGCTGAAGGCAACGACGTCGAACTTACGGCGATTATTTATTTGGCCGACTTACTCTGCCGGCTCCGCGGCCTCGGCTATGGCTACTATGAGGCTCGCGAATTCGACTTTGGTTCTGAACCCGCCTGGCGAACACTCGCGCAACGCTATCCCGCAGCGGCACAAATGGACATGGCGCGGTTTACTTTCGAGTTGGATGCGTATTGCGTGGAAGTGCACGCGATGGTGGACTCCATCCTCGCGGGACGCCCAAGATGACCGGAATTCTTCGTGGCGGACGCCGTCAGATGAGGTTCCGTGTAAATTGCCGGCTTGGGTCGAACAAAAGACTGGGAGTGGCACCACTGGAGGAATACAGTGACATCAATGATGGATCACGGGTCGCGAACGCAGGTTCCCTACGACACAGGCTGGAGAAACATTCTCGAATGCGCCACGATCGAGGTCTTCGAAATGATGGCCGGCGCTCAGCTTTCCTCTCCGTTCACGCCAGACGAAAACCCGCGCGGAGAGAAGACCGCCATGGTCGGGCTTGCCGGAGCGCTTTGTGGGATGGTCACGATTCGTTGTTCCAGCGCAACGGCTGCCAAGCTCGCAGCCCACATGTTGGGGGACGGCGCGACCTCGAATCCCGCCATGGTGGCCGACGCTCTGGGCGAGCTTTGCAACATGACGGCCGGAAACTTCAAGGCGAAAGTTCAGTTGCTAGCGGAACACTGCGTGCTTTCGGTTCCTACGGTCATTGCCGGAGAGGATTACGAAATGCAGACGCCCGAGCCCAGCGAAGGATGCCTCTTTGCCCTCTCTTACGAGGGCGACCCGCTTTGGATATCCCTGATCGTTCCCATCTAGCAACCTCGGCCAGACGCGCCCAGCGCGAGTCATTTACTTCCAAACAGGCACAGTGGGGCCGCCCGACAGACGGTTGAACCAATCATCTGATGAAGAAAAACGGCAGCCCTACGCGTTCGCCGTTCGTGCCAGCTTAACCGAAGGCCGCAAGAGCGACCCCGCCGCTCGAGCTCGCGGTCTCGTCAGCCGCGGCTCGCCTTCCATCTCCATCACATCTTTCGCGCCGTAGAAATTTTCCTTCTCGCATACCTTGCAGCGAAGATTGAATACCCCCGGATTGATCTCGCGGGTGGTTTCCGAGCCTTCAGCGTCGAGCTCCGTGGCCATCTTGGCGATTCTCTTGGGCACCGGAATCGCTTCGCCGCAGGAGTAACACCGCACCCCCGCGTAACGCCGCTCGGCAGTAACTTCCGTCATCATTGCACCTCACCTCGGGATGGACTAACGTCACGTGGAGCCAGGAAACCGTATTCTACAGCGGGGGCCAACCCGAAGGTAGCTCAATCTTGTTGGATCAAAAACCACTGCTGTGAATATCTGGCCGATTTGACAGATTCGCCATTTTAGTAGAGTAAGGCTCTATATTTCAATACTTTAGACCGAGCGGCGACCACGGCAGCACGGAGCTTTCGACAGGCTGCGCGCAGAATTCCACAGGTAAACTATCATCGTGATGTTCGTCCTTCCTTGCCGAGTCACAGTGTCAACCACAGGCCACTCCCGCTGCGAATCCGTGCCATCGCAAACGTCTGGGAGTGCGATTCGACCTTTCCGAACGTTCGACCCGCACGACCGCACACGAAATCCCCCTTCTATTCAGAGCGCGAGAAGTAGGCGGCGCCTTCAATTCCCGTCGAATTGCTCGCCAAAATGTGCTAACAAAGGCCCTTAAAGTTCGTCTGAAGGAACGCGAACCGCCTTCTGCCATCCTTAATTAAAGAATTCGTACGAGTAATCCCACAACGCCTGCGAGGGCAACCATGAACCGTCGTAAAAATTCATCTCGAAACCTGCATCGGAAGTACGCGCTTCGAAGCCTTCTGCCCGGGCTCGCGGTGCTGGCGCTCGCCTGTGTTCTCCCGGCGGCCGGCTCGGCCCAGACCGTGGATGAGGTGATTGCCAAGAACATCCAGGCGCACGGGGGCATGGAGAAACTCAAGTCCGTGGATACCATCCGCACCACCGGAAAATTCACGGCCGGAGGGTTCCGCGCCGGCTTCCTACAGGAGAATAAACGCCCGGACAAAGTCCGCGAAGAGACCATCATCCAGGGGCTCGCCCAGGTTCAGGGCTACGACGGAAAGATCGGCTGGCAAGTGAATCCATTCCAGGGCCGCCGTGACGCCGAACTCCTTTCCGCCGACGATTTGAAGAGTTTGCAGGAAGACGCGGACATCGACGGCCCGCTCGTGGATTACAAGCAGAAAGGTCACACCGCTGAACTGATGGGCCACGATTCCGTGGAGGGCACGGACTGCTACAAAGTAAAGCTGACCTTGAAAAATGGTGACGTCCGCATTTATTACCTCGACGCGGACTCCTTTCTGGAGCTAAAGATTGAAACTCAATCCAACATACGCGGCACCGTGCAATACACCGAAATGTTTTACGGCGATTACGAGCAAGTCAACGGAATCTACTATGCCTTCGAGTTCGAGCAGGGCCAAAAAGGCTCCGCCGATCGCGTGAAATTCACCGTGGACAAAATCGAGATCAATATTCCTCTCGCGGATTTGCTCTTCACCATGCCTGCTGCGCCCGCCGCTAAACCTGCACCCGCGGCCCCCGGGGGTGCGCTGTGAACTCCCGCGCAGACGCAAAAGCCATATCCGAATTTGCTGTGCCCGCGGCAGTCCTCCAAATCGCTTACAAGGATCTCTCGACGAAGATGCCTAAATCCCTGCCACGATTTTTCGGCTTTTTACTGCTCGCCGCTACTCTCGCCTTCCCCCGAGGGTCCAGCGCTCAGGACGCAAAATCCGCGCCGAAATTTGACTCCGATACGATCTCCGGCCTCGGCGCTCGCAATATCGGCTCCGCCGAAATGAGTGGCCGCGTGGCCGCTCTTTCCGCCGTGAAAGAAGACGGCCGTCTCACCGTCTACATCGGCGCGGCCAGCGGCGGCGTCTGGAAATCCGTCAACGGCGGCACCACGTTCAAACCCGTTTTCGACAAAGAGACGGCGCAATCCATCGGCGCCATCGCCATAGACCCGCAAGCGCCGAAGACCATCTGGGTAGGCACGGGCGAATCATGGACGCGCAACAGCGTCTCCGTCGGCGACGGAATCTATAAATCCACCGACGGCGGTGAAAACTGGACCAACATGGGCCTGAAAGACTCCGAGCGAATTTCCAAAATCCTGATTGATCCGAAGGATGGGAACACCGTATACGCCTGCGTCCCCGGCAAACTCTGGAGCGATAGCGACGACCGCGGCGTGTACAAAACTACCGACGGCGGCAAGACCTGGACCAAGATACTGAAAGGCTCAAATCTCTCCACAGGTTGCTCGATGATGTCCATGAGCTCCGCAGATTCAAAAGTGATTTTTGCGGGCATGTGGGATTTTCGGCGCAAGGGCTGGACGTTTCGCTCCGGCGGCGATGGCCCCACCGCCCCCAGCGGCAGCGGCCTCTTCATGACCACGGACGGCGGCGTCACCTGGACCGACCTCGACGAAAACAGCGGGAAAGGCTTGCCACCTAAACCGTGGGGCCGCATCGCCGTCACCATTGCGTCGTCCAAACCGAATGTAGTTTACGCACTCATCGAATCCACACGCAGCGCGCTTTTTCGATCCGACGACAGCGGAAAAACCTGGCAAGAGCGCGACCGTAGCCAGTGGATGGTTTGGCGTCCGTTTTACTTCGCGAATCTCATCGTAGATCCCAAGAACGAAAACAAAGTTTATAAGCCCGATCTCACCCTAATCATGAGCGACGACGGAGGCAAAAGTTTCAGCTCCATCGGTGGAAGCGCTCACGGCGATTTCCACGACGTGTGGGTGAACCCGGACAACACTAACCACCTGATCGCCGGCGATGATGGCGGCGTCTGGTACTCGTATGACAGCGGCAACACCTGGTGGAAAGCGGGCAACCTGCCGATTTCGCAGTTCTATCACGTCAGCCTGGATGATTCCGATCCGTTCCACGTCTTCGGCGGCCTGCAGGACAATAGCGACTGGATCGGTGATTCCGCGTATCCCGGCGGAATTACCAATCACCGCTGGGAAAATTTGTACGGAGGCGATGGTTTCTTCGTATTTTCCGATCCGGCCGACCCCAATTACGTCTATGCGGAAGCCCAGGGTGGCGATGTTTCGCGCGTGAATCGCGTCACCCTGTCTTCGCGTAGCATCAAGCCCCAGCCCAACTACGGAGAAGGGAAGCTGCGTTTCAACTGGAACACACCGATTCACATGAGTCCCAATGAAAAGGGCACCATCTATATTGGCGCGCAATTCCTTTTCCGCTCCCGCGACCACGGCCAGACCTGGGACCGCATTTCTCCCGACCTCACCACGAACGATCCGGAGAAGCAGAAGCAGGAAGAATCCGGCGGAGTCACCGTGGACAACTCCTACGCCGAGATGCACACCACGATCTATTCCATCAGCGAATCTCCGCGCGATGGTCAAACCATCTGGGTCGGTACAGACGATGGCAATGTGCAGCTCACGCGCGACGGCGGCAAAACCTGGACCAACGTCGTCGGAAACGTTCCCGACCTGCCGAAATCTTCCTGGGTATCATGGGTGGAGGCCAGCCGCTTCGATCCCGCCACCGCCTATGTCACCTTCGACCGCCACACCTTTGGCGATATGGACCCGCACGCCTACAAAACGATTGATTATGGCAAGACGTGGACTTCGATCGTCGCGAAAGATAGCGGCGTGCGCGGTTTTGCGCACGTCATTAAAGAAGATACTGAATCGCCGAACTTGCTTTTTCTCGGCACCGAATTCGGATTGTGGGTTTCGCCCGATGGCGGCCAGCAGTGGGCGCAGTACAAGGGCAACGAATTTCCAGACGTCCCCGTCCGCGACATCGCCATTCAACCGCGCGAATCTTCACTCGTCGTCGCGACGCACGGCCGCGGCATCTGGATTGTTGATGACATTACTCCTCTGCGTAAACTCACTCCCGAAGTCATGGCGCAAGATGCCGCCTTTGTTCCCGGCAAGCCCGTTCAGCAACGCTTGAATGCCAATGGCGGCTGGCCGGATGGCAGCGCCGCCTTCAGCGGGCCGAATCCACCCGACGGCGCTTTGATTTATTACTTCCAGAAGAAGCGCCACATCTACGGCAAAATGAAAATTGAGATCCTCGACGCGCAGGGAAAATTCGTGGACACCGTTCCGGCGAACAGCCGCCGAGGACTCAGCCGCGTGGAATGGTCCATGCGCCTGAAAGCTCCGCACGTCCCGCCGGCAGCTACCGCGGCATTCGAAGCCGCCACGGGCCCGCGCGTTTTGCCCGGCACCTACACTGTGAAAATGACGCGCGGCACCGAGACCTACACCACGCCGCTCGTCGTCAACCTGGACGCACGCGCGAAATTCACACTCGCGGACCGCAAGGAAAATTTCGACGCGATCATGCGCGTCTACAACCTTCTCGGCGATATGACCTTCGACGTGGAACGCATCAACGGTGTGCGCGACGAACTCGCCGCGCGGGCCGCGAAGCTTCCAGCAAACGATCCTCTGCGCAAGCAGCTCGAATCGCTCGCCGCAAAATGCGAAGAGATGCGCAAGAAGATTGTTGCCACCACCGAAGGCGGCGCAATCACCGGAGAAGAGCGCATCCGCGAACACACCACCGAGCTATATGGCGATCTGAACAACTACGAAGGCCGTCCCGCCGCCTATCAATTGGCGCGCATCGATTCACTAACGCACGATCTCGACGATGTTTCCAAGGAATTCGACGCTTTCGTCGCCAAAGACCTCAGCGCCGTGAATTCCTCACTGAAGAAGAAAAAAGTCGAACCGATTCAGCCCCTCTCGCGCGAGCAGTGGGACAAAACCAGCAATGACTCCGATTCCGCCGGCGCCCCCAGCGGCATGCTGTGGCACGAGCGCGACTAGGCCGGGAACTTACAGCAACGCATTTGCGTACATTCAGCCAGGGCTGGAGGTGTACCCGTGGGAACACTCTGGCAGGATTTCTCCTATGCCGGGCGCATGCTCAGGAAGAGTCCCGGCTTTACCGTGGTTGCAATTCTCACTTTAGCCCTCGGCATCGGCGCCTCCGCCGCCATCTTCAGCGTTATTGACCACGTCCTCCTCGAGCCCTTTCCCTACAAAGACGCGAACCGCCTCATGACCAATCCCGTGATTTTCGCCGGCGTATCGATGCTGCTTTTAGCCGTCACGCTAGTCGCGTGCTACGTCCCCGCGCGCCGCGCCATGTGCGTGGACCCGATGATCGCTCTCCGCTACGAATAGTAGGGTCGCCCGTCGCTCCGGCGGCACAATCAACATGCAGTGCGGCGGCGTGCCGCCGCTTTCTCTCGAGCGAGGCGTGCCTCGTCCTCGAAGTCGGGGCGATTTTTTGGCATTACGCGAGGGGACGGCGCCACACCCCACGGGAGCAATGCAGGTCTTTTCGACACAGCGCTCTAGAATCCAGCCTCGAAACGCGCAAATTCCACTTCCTCTTTCCATTCGAGCCGCGCGCGTTCGCTTCTGGCAAGCAACTCGCCGCAGCCCACGGATGCAGGCTCGGGCTCCAGCCGGTCGTTCGCGCAAGCCCCAACCATCGTGAAACTCTCCGGCGCAGTCCACAAACTCGCTCCCGGCACGAACGCATGGTCCAAACTGTCGCGCACCATACGTTTCAACGTAGGGTAATCCACGTGATAGCCCACGACCGCGCGTTTGAAATACCACGTCAACTCAGAACGCACAATCCCCTCATCGTCCGTAGCAATCGCCACCGGCACTCCAGCGCGCAGATAAATCGGCAGCACGTTATCCGCGCCAGTCATCCCACGCACCACTTCATGGCTATAAACGCAATCTTCCACCAAAATGTGCCGCGCTTTCATTTCCGCTAGCAGCCTGGGAACATCATTCTCATACACAACGTCCAGCCCGTGACCGATCCGCTCGGCATGTCCTACTTCAATAGATTGGCGAATGTGCGACGCGAGCAATTCTTCCGGTTTCACTTCGCCCGGGGTCAGCTCGCCAGCATGCAAGGAAATGTGCACGCGAGGATATACGCCGTGAAGATAATCGAGCATGCGCATGTGCAAATCGAAATCGTGCAGCGCGCGGTACTCATCCTGCGATTGCACCAGGTTGATCGCGACGACGCGCGGGTCGACGCTCGCGATCTCGAACCCAGCGACCATCTGCGCAAAAACTTCTTCTTTTGGAAATGCACGCAGCACCTGATTCTGAAAACGCAAAGTAACGCCGCATCCTGCATCAGGCGTGGCCGTGCCGCACTTTAGAATCTCCCGCATTTTGTTTTCGCCAACGTCGAGATTCTTGCGGCCATCCGCGACCACCTGGGCCATGCCGCCCGCCAGTAGCCGCTGGCGCATCAACGAAAAATCGTCGTTCCAACCGATCTCGCGCCCCAGCTTCATCGCTTCGCCTTGATCCGGCGTGAGCATTGTCTCTAGATAGATCTCGTGTTGCGCGCCCGCCCGATGAACGACTTCGGAGAACATCTCGCCCCAATGCCCATTCGTCACCGGATCGAATTTTCCAAATGCCGCGAAAAAATGATGCCGCACGTCGCGATCGTCTGGACTAGGCACAAAATTCCGGATGGACCAGGTATCAATCACGTGGTTGCGCAACGGAAAATCGGTCAGGGCCTGCGCGGCAGGAACGTGCCCTTGCGCAGGATCGCACGGCGGGGGCGTCAGCGTAGCAGCGACGCGATCAACGCACAGCCCGTCTTCCACCGCGTAATCAATATAGCTTTCTGCGTAGACCGCCCCAGTAAGGTGATGATGCAAGTCCCCGCCCTTCGGCATGCGATCAAGAAAATCCATCAAGGCCGCGGGATTCTCACGCACGGATTCCAGGTACTGAGCGGTCCGGTCGGCGGGAGAAAGGGACTGTGCAACACCCGCCGCGCCACAGAGAAAGATAGCGGACAACACGATCAATATTAAAGTTTTTGGTCGGGACATGCCGGCTCCCAGGTAGCGACCAGGAATATTACAGGAGAAAAAGAACCACATCGTGTTGCGATTAGAAATATCTTCGTCGTTTGTTTTGTTAAAGTTGTGGGCGTTTTTGAATGAGGTCTTGTTGCGGTTAGAAAGGCGTTCACGAGTGAGGGGTGGCACCTGAACGACGGACAACGCGTCTTGACCACACTCCTGCGGCTTGTCCACCTCGCTTGCCGCGTGGCCAGCCCGCCAACATGTTGCGCCCCCGGTGGGGAGAAAAGTCGCCCCAACGGACGTTAACATATTTATCATCTGGTTACCAGTCCAAAATCGCGAGGAATATGGATACGATGGATTCCAAGCCCCGGCGCCGGACCGTCTTTACCAGCATGATCTCGGCAGATGCGACTAATCACGTCGCGTTGTTGCGCGCCAAGCGCCGTGCGTATCCCGATTTCATTGCGTCGCTGCGCCACCATGGAGGGCTGCGTTCGCGCCGATGCCCAGCGTCAGCGACAATATGCCCTAGCGCCACCGGGTTTCAGCTTGCCGCAGCCGGCGCCGCAGTCCTTGGCAAAAGATCGGCGAAAACAAATCCATCTCGCTCCACAATTTCTCCCGAAGCGACCGGTATTTCCTCTCGGAACATCGGCCCCGCGCACGCGAACGTGTGGAACTCTCCGTTTTCACCGCACGGATCAACTTCGCAAGGAAGAGCCGAGAGAAGCTCCCGGTCGAACCGGCGTCCCGCGAACGCGCGGTCCAACTTGCGCGGGTCAACGCATGTCAAGTACGCGGACAAACCGCCAGCAAGCATATCTTCGGCGAGTTTGCGCGTATCGCGGCCCCATAGCGGAAACACGGGCGTCATGTCGCAAAGCGCGAGCTGGCGTTCGCGATACGCTCGAATGTCCTCGAGGAAAAGATCGCCGAAAATCACGTGACGCACGCCCTCGGCCCTCGCCTGCGCCATCGCCTCGCTCATCGCTTGTTCGTAAACTTCATTCGAACACGGGGACGGGATCGGAACCTTCACCAACGGCAAGCCGGCCGCCGCCGCTTGCATTTCAAGCAAACTTTCGCGCACCCCGTGCATGGCAACACGTTCGTACGTGCGATTTACGGTGGTGAGCAAAGCCACCACGTCGAATGCGCAATCCGGATCGCGGCCAGCGCGAACAGTGTGCAGCGCCCAAGCGCTATCTTTGCCGCTGCTCCAAGCAAGCCACGTTTTGGGTCGAACCACATCCATGGACTTTTTACTGTTAGCCATGGAGGTCGAAGCGCTCGCTCCGATCAAACTTTCATTAGCATCAGGGACATTTCGACATGGAACCTACTAACCGAGTGGATCGCGCTCTCGGCGGATTTAATTCGCCGGCTGTTCACGCTGGATCAGGGCAATCCGCTTCACTTGATTGCGGGCCACATGCTGAACAGTCTCTCCGATGCGGATCAGGACTTCCGTGGCAGACATCGACTCTACGTCTCCGCTCAAGACCGAGCCATCCCGCAGTTCGACAGTATCGTGCGCGGCAGTTCCCAGCTCGTAACTTACGCTCCCACCGGAAACATCGTCGGGAGTGGTCTCCAATGGAAAAGTCCCGGAATTGAAACCCTCTTTGCTGAACGACAGCACGTGTTTCCCCGGAGCAACTTGCACGATTTTGGGCGTAGTTCCCGCGGGAATGCCGTCAAGCTTCAAGTCGGCGCCCTGCGGCACGGAGTTCACCGTAATCCGCGCTATTCGTACCTTAGCGCCACCATCGGGTCCAATTGCATCGCCCGGCGCGCCGGCGCATAACACGCCCAGACTCCGATTCCAGCAAGCACCACAGTAGCCGTCACAAACGTCAGTGCATCGGTGGGGCTCACTCCGATCAGCAGCGTAGCCATCGAGCGCGTCAACGCCCACGCCACTAGCATCCCAGAAAGCACGCCGGCGACCACCAGCGTCAATCCCTGCCCCAAAACCAGCCGCAGGATGTCCCGCCGCCCGGCACCGAGCGCCATGCGGATTCCAATCTCATGAGTACGTTGGCTCGCGGCGAAGGAAACAACCCCGTACACGCCGACCACTGCGAGCGTCAGCCCCAGAATCCCCATGGCCAGCGCCAGTATCGCGCCAACCCGAAAGATCCAGGATCCCTGCGGTCCAGCGAGCGATTCCTTCATCGTCTGCGCCACCATAATCGGCATGTTCGGATCCACCGACCGCACTGTGTTCTGCACCTCGGTTATCAGGCTTTCCGGCGGCACCGACGAGCGCAGCTGCAAAGTCCGGTACGAAGTGAAATGCTGCGCCATCGGAAGATAAAAATATCTCTCGTGGTTCCAACCCATGAACAGATACTTCCCGTCCTTTGCCAATCCCACGATTTGGATGAACGGTCCGTTCGCGCTCTTCAGGCTGAAGCGTTTGCCAAGCGGATCTTCGTTGGGCCAAAACGCCTGCGCCATTGACTCGTTCACGATCGCGACGAGCGGCGCCTTTCCATCGTCGCTCTGGTGGAATCCGCGCCCGCGCAGCAGCGGCACTCGCATCGTATCGAAATAGCGCTCATCCACGCGGTTATCCGCCACCACGGGCGGTTGCTGCCCGATAGGCAGAGGGTGTCCTTCGATGTAAATCGGCGTCGCGTCGTTCACGGTGCCCATCGGAACGCAATACGCCAGGCTCACATCTTGCACTCCGGGAAGCGCCCGAACCTTGTCCGCAAGGTCCCGATAAAAAGTCTTCGTGCGCACTTCGTCATATCCAACTTCTTTCGGATCCAGCACAACATTCAGCACGTGATTGGGATCAAATCCCATGTAAGTCTGTTGCACGCGCAGCAGGCTCCTTACAAACAAGCCCGCGACGATCAAAAGCACCAGCGAACCGGCCACTTGAGCTACCACCAAAGCGCTGCGTATGCGATGGCGGCCCACTCCCGCCGCGTCGCTTCTTCCTGCGCCATGCAGCACGCTGTTCAGATCAGCGCGTCCTGCGCGCCATGCCGGCCACAAACCCACCACAAGGCCGGTGAAGAGAGCGGCGCCGAGCGCGTAGGCAAAAACACGCCAGTCAAAACCGAAACTCAACTGCACCGGAAGTTTTAGATCCGGCAGAAGCGCGGCAATTGTCCCGTTGGCCCACTCGCCGATAAGCAGTCCGCCCGCTCCGCCCAGCAAAGCGAGCACCAGACTTTCAGTCAGCAGCTGTCGCATCAGCCGCCCGCGACCGGCTCCGAGCGCCGCGCGAATTGCCATCTCGCGTTGGCGCATCGTCGCGCGCACCAGCAGGATATTTGCGACGTTCATGCACGCCAGCAGCAGCACCAGCGCGGCCAGCGCCAAAAATATGCCGGCTACCAACGGAACGACGTTGCTGGAAAATGGCTCTGGCCGCGACAATCTCTCTGGAATCACCCGAACCGTTACGCCCTTGTCTGTCGCCGGATAAGTTTCCTCCAGACGCTTCGCCACCACATTCACGGCACTCTGGGCTTGGCTCAGACTCACGTTCGGGCTCAATCTCGCCAGCACGTTCAGCGTCCGCGCGTTGCGATTGTTCCAGAATTTCGCCGCATCAGAGGGCGGCATCATATTGAGCGGGACATAGCCCTCCATATCCATCCCAAAGTCCGCTCCGTGGAATCCCTTCGGCGTCACTCCGATGATCGTGGCGTCTTGCCCGTCAATCAGCGCTTGCTTGCCCACCACGCTCGCGTCGCCACCAAACGTCTTTTGCCAGTAGGAATACCCGAGCACAATATAAGGATCCCGGCCTCCCGCTTCTCCTTCCGACGGAAGTAACAAGCGGCCCAGCGCGGGCTGCACACCGAGGCCGGAGAAGTAATTTCCGGTGACGTAGCAGTACACGAATTGATTGGCTTTGCCGTCGACGCTCAGCCCGGCGATATCTATCTGCGAGGCGAGAATGTCGGAAAATACATTCGCCTGTTTCCTTAAATCCACCAACTGCGGATAGGAAAGCGTGAAGATTCCGAGCGTGTCCCCTTGCATCCGTCCGGCCAGCATCATGATCTGTTCAGGCGATTTCACCGGGAGAGGACGTAGGAAAAATCCATTCACGATTCCGAAGATCGCGGTGTTGGCCCCAATGCCCAGCGACAGTGTGAGGACCACGATCACCGTGAGCATCGGCGACTTCGTCAGCATACGGATGGCATATCGAACGTCCTGCCAAAGCCTGCCCATGAGGGTGTCCTCCTCTCGGTCGGTGATGATAAATGAAGCAGATGCGGACCCACAAGCAGCCGCCAGGTATCGACATTATAATCAGTACCTTACAAGACGAGATACCCGTGGCCTATGGCGCTCGCTGAGCGTTTCCGAAAGACACCGTAGCGGAAACGGACACTAATCCTTGGATTTGATTCGCCTGGCTAAGACGGAAGTCAATAACGACGCACCTGTATAACCGGAACAATGTGCTGGAGGAAAAATCGGGCCGGCCCTTACCGCGCAACCCGACCGGCGAATTGAAAGTTCAATCATTCGTCGAGGGCGCCGCGCGCCAAAAGCTTGGAGCAGCCTGCACGAATTCCAGTCCCGCGAGCATCTGGCCGCGTTCCGAGCGAATCAACCGCGCCACGCGACAAAGCAGATCTTCTTCCGTTTGCATGTTGGTGAGGATCAATTCCTGCTGCCGTGCCACGCTTGCCGAAATTGGAACCAACCCACCGCGTGCGCTCACGTTAATGGTTTCGGTCGGCTCGAAAAACGACGCTTCACCGACTCGGCCATACACCAGTACGGGCATCGTGATCGGTAAGCGTTGCGCACGGCGTTGATCGTGCCAGGACCCGGCGATGTGCTGGTGCCCGTCGCGTCCAAATCGGCCGCTGCGCCGCCCGAAGAAGTCCGGCGAAAAAATCTCCCAAGCCCACACCCACCCCCAATTAAAGATATGCGCTCTTGCGTCCCCGCTCGCAAGCGTTTTCGCCGCGCGCTTGGCGAGTCTGCGCAAGAATGATAGATTCGCGCCGCCTGCGGCCCGCTGTATGCAAATCTCAGCGTGGCCGCACTCCACGCGTGCGCATCACCCGTGCCGAATCGCACCCAAACCCGCGAAACCGAAACAGCGACCCCGCCGCCTGCAGCCCGTCCAGCTCTCGCCGCACAGCTAGGCCTATTCGACGCAACCATGGTGGTAATGGGCGGTATTGTCGGCTCCGGGATTTTCATCAATCCCTATGTCGTCGCCGATCTGGTCCACACCCCCGCGTTGATTCTGAGCGCTTGGGTCGCAGGCGGCGTGATCGCCCTACTGGGCGCCTTCATCTACGCCGAACTCGCTGCGCGCATGCCGCAAGTCGGCGGCCAATACGTTTACATTCGCGAAGCATTCCATCCGCTGCTCGGTTTTCTCTACGGCTGGGTCAGCCTGCTCGTAATCAATGCGGGGGGCACGGCGGCCGTAGCAGTGACGTTCGCGGAGTACACTCGCGCGTTCTCGCACGGCGTGATTCCGGAAAAATTTGCCGCGGTCACGGTTGTGGTGATCCTGACCGTCATCAATTGCCTCGGCGTGCGCGCTGGGAGCGGCGTGCAAAGCTTGTTTATGGTGCTGCGAATTCTGGCGATTGCCATGATCGTCGCCTGCGGCGCGTGGCTGATCTTCTGGGACCCTGCAGCAGCGGTGCATCCAGCGTGGCGGCCGTTGCTCGATCGTCCGGTTTCGTTCGACCTATTGAGCGTGTTCGGCGCCGCGATGATTCCGGTGCTTTTCGCTTACGGCGGATTCCAGACGTCAAATTACATCGCCAGCGAAATTCGCGAGCCGCGCAAGAATTTGCCGCGCGCACTGCTGCTCGGGGTAGCCGGTGTGATTGCGCTCTACGTCGCCGCCAATTTCATATATGTGGAAGCGCTCTCTCCCGCAGGGCTCGCCGCAACTTCTACGCCCGCATCCGAAGTGATGCACCGCGCCCTCGGTTCGCTGGGCGGGCTGCTCATCGCCGTCACTATCGCAATCTCCACACTGGGTTTTTTGAGCCAAGCGATGTTAGTGAATCCGCGCGTCGCGTTTGCGATGGCGCAAGACGGCGTCCTGCCCAGGATTTTCGCACGCCTCGATCAGCGCAGCCGCGCGCCGATCGCCGCGATCGCGCTGCAAGGCGCCATAACCAGCGCTGCCGTGCTGCTGGGCACATACGAACAAATTCTCAGCTACGTCGTGGTCATGGACTGGCTCTTCTTCGGCCTTTCGGCCAGCTGCCTTTTCGTCTTTCGCTGGCGTGACGTGCACGGAGTCGCCACAAACCAGCACGCCGCCGAACCTGAAACCCCTGGCGGATATCGCGTTCCGGGCCATCCCTGGACAACGGGCGTCTTCGTCACCGTCGCCGCGTTAGTGGTTCTGAACACTATTTACAAATATCCGCGCAACGCGGGCGCCGCTCTGTGTATCCTTTTCGCTGGGGTTCCCGTCTATTTCATTTTCCGCTGGCGCGCTAAGCGCCCGCCCGGCTCCGCTTCAACATAATCAAACAATGAGTCCGCAACGGCGCGAAATTCGTTCTAGCTATATTGAATGGGCGAAGCTGCGCTCCAAAGCTCGTTACAATCTGGCGGGGAGCGACGTGCTCGCGTTGCCGCTCGCCGATCTTCATCCGCGCATCGAAAATTTCGAAGTATCAGGGTCAGACGGCTACGGCTTCGCGCCTCTACTCGCAAAGCTTTCCGAAAAATCCGGCGTCCCGCTGGAAAGCATCGTGCAATCGCAAGGGACTTCCATGGCCAATCACCTGGCCATGGCCGCGCTGCTCGAGCCAGGTGACGAAGTTTTGATCGAAGAGCCTTCCTACGAGGCCATCGTTTCCGCTGCGGAGTATCTCGGAGCAAAAGTCCGGCGCTTCCCGCGAAAATTCGAAGCGGGTTTCCAACTTGATCCGCGCGAAGTCGAACGCAACATTTCTCCGCGCACGCGTCTGATCGTAGTCACCAATCTGCACAATCCTACTGGAGTTCGTTCTCCGGACGCCAAGCTGCGCATGGTAGGAGAAATCGCGCGCAGCATCGGCGCGCACGTCTTGGTGGACGAAGTCTATCTGGAGGCAAGTTTCGATACGCCGTGGCAAAGCGCCTACCTGCTCGGCCCCAATTTCGTCGTCACCAGCAGCTTGACGAAAGCCTACGGCCTGTCGGGATTGCGCTGCGGCTGGATATACGCCGCAAAACCGCTTGCCGAGCGCATGTGGCGCCTCAACGACCTCTTTGGCGTGATGCCGCCGCATCCCACGGAATTGCTCAGCGTGCTGGCTTTCGAGCATTTGCCGCAGATCGCAGCACGCGCCAAAAAAATGCTCGATACCAATCGCGCCTTGCTGAAGGAATTTTTTAATTCGCGCAACGATCTGCTGGCCATCTGGCCCGACGCCGGCACGATCGCCTTTCCGCAGCTCATCAGCGGCCACGCCGACGCATTCTGCCAGTTGCTGCGCGACAAATACGACACCAGCGTCGTTCCGGGCCGCTTCTTCGGCGCGCCCGAGCATTTCCGCATCGGCGTTGGCGGGCAAACTGAAGTCGTGCGCGAAGGCCTTTCGCGCGTCAGCGCCGCGCTCGACGAGCTTGCCGCCAAACGCTAGTTTTCCGCTTGAACGCCTTTCTTGCGCGCCGGCGACTTCTTTCGCGAAAGAATAATGTCCACTAACGCCTGCGCCGCGCCCGTCAGCGGCCGGTCCTGCCTATATACAAGGTAGAGTTTCCTTTCGATGCGCATCTGCCGAATCGTCAACTCGCGCAAATCGCCGCGTGCCAGCTCACCTTCCACGCACATCCGCGGCACAATCGCCACGCCCTTCTTCATTTCCACAAAACGCTTGATGCTTTCGATCGTAGGCAGCTCCACGTCCATGCGCAGCGGCGTCTTATGCTTCGCAAACATCTGCACCACGCGCTGGCGGTACGGCGATTCCACGATATGCGCCACAAACGTTTCTTCGCCCAACGCGGTGACGTCCACGTCGCGAGTCTTGGCCAGCCGGTGCCCCGGCCACACTACCAGGACCAAAGCGTCTCGGTAGAACTCCGCCGTGGTTAACTCGCGCTCCTCCGGCACATAGGAAATCACCCCAATATCAAGCTGGTGGTTCAGCAGCTCCCGCGGCACGTCGCGCGAAAACACGCGATGCACGCGAATCTGCACCCCGGGATGCAGCCGCCGGTAACGGTCGAGCGCCGGAAGCAACGCGTGGATCGAGCTTTCGTTTACCCCGAGCGATACCTGGCCGCGCTCCAGACCGCGCAACTCGCGCAGACCCTTACGAATTTCTTCGCGCATGCCCAACATCCGCTCGGCGTATTCCAGCAGCAGTACGCCCGCGTCCGTCAGCGTCCGCGCGCCCGAGCCACGCACAAACAAGGGCTGCCCGACCCAATCCTCCAGCTTGCGCATGGCGATGCTCACCGCCGGCTGCGTCCGAAACAGCTTTTCCGCTGCCCGCGAATAGCTCCGCTCGTTCGCCACCATCTGAAACACCTGCAAAGCCGCCAAATCCACGGTCGTCACCTCCGGGCCGAAACTCCCTGTATATAATTGTATAAGAGAGATTTATCGTACATGCAAGAATTATAAATTGGACTCCTTGCCGCCGCCGCGAAACACTGGTATTGCTCAAAGGAGCCTTCATGGAGCACGTCCACATATTCGACACCACGCTGCGCGATGGGGAGCAGTCCCCCGGATTCTCGATGAACCGTGAAGAAAAGCTCCAATTGGCGCACCAGCTCGAAGATCTTGGCGTGGACGTGATCGAAGCAGGTTTTCCCATCGCTTCGCCCGGGGACTTGGACGCCGTTCGCTCCGTAGCCGGTGAAATCAAAAGCTGCCGCGTGGCAGCTCTGGCGCGAGCGCGTCAGGAAGACGTGGATGCGGCGCTCCGTGCCATCGAACCCGCCGCAAAACCTCGCCTGCACATTTTCCTCGCTAGCTCGGACCTCCATCTGAAGCACAAACTGCGCATTTCGCGCAGCGAGGCGCTGGAACAGATCGCGACGATGGTTCGCTACGGAGTCGAGAACTGCGAAGAGGTGGAATTCTCCGCGGAAGATGCCAGCCGCACCGATCTGGATTTTCTGCTCGAAGTTATCGAAGCCGCCGCTGCGAACGGCGCCACCATCATTAATATGCCGGATACCGTCGGCTACACCACGCCGGAAGAATACGGGGACATGTTCCGTCACGCGCGCAAGCATCTCGCGGGCTATCCGAATATCATTTACAGCGCACACTGCCACAACGATCTGGGTCTCGCCGTCGCCAATTCGCTCGCCGCCATCGCCGCCGGCGCACGGCAAGTGGAATGCACCATCAACGGCATTGGAGAGCGCGCCGGAAACGCCTCGCTCGAGGAAGTCGCCGTAGCGCTGCATGTGCGCAAGGGCCACTATTCGGTGGGTACGCGCATCTCACTCGAAAAGATCTATGCCACCAGCCGCATGTTGTCTTCGATCACCAGCATCAACGTGCCACCGAACAAAGCCGTGGTTGGAGCGAACGCCTTCGCGCATGAGGCCGGCATCCACCAGGACGGCATTTTGAAAAACCCGCTGACCTACGAAATTATTCTGCCAGAAAAAGTGGGTGTTCCGTCTCGCCGTCTCGTCCTCGGAAAGCATTCAGGACGCAATGCACTGCGCGCTCGCCTGGAAGAGCTTGGCTACACGACGACGGATGCCGAACTCGCCGAATGCTACGCGATGGCTACGGCTCGCGCGGATGCCGCCAAGCAAGTAACGGATCGCGATCTGCTTTCGATCATTCACAAGGTCCGGCGCGGCCAGGGGCACGCGCCTGCGGGACCGGCCGCGAGTGCAGCTGCGACTCGCTGACGAGGGAATTGAGAATCCAACGGGAGAAGAGCCATGGGTGGGGTCAGGAAAACGATCGCGGTGCTGCCGGGCGATGGAATCGGCCCGGAAGTTACGCGCGCCGCGGTGCAAGTTCTGCAAGATTGCGGGAAATCATTCGAACACAAATTTGAATTCCGCGAGTTCGCATTCGGTGGCGTAGCGATCGACCGTTTTGGCACGCCCCTTCCCGCCGAAACGCTCGCCGGATGCCGTGCAGCCGACGCAATTTTGCTAGGTGCGATTGGCGGACCGCAATGGGATGCGCTGCCTCTGGAAAAGCGGCCGGAAGCCGGCTTGCTCGGTTTGCGCAAGGCACTCGGCCTCTATATCAACTTGCGGCCGATTCATTTGCGTCCTGCGCTGCGCGGCATGTCTCCGCTGCGGCGCGAACGCATCAACGATTGCGATTTCGAAATCGTCCGCGAACTGGCCGGCGACATTTATTTCGGCGCGCACGAAATTCAGGGGCAGGGCAGCGATGCTCGTGCGCGCGATGTGGCCGAATACTCCGCCGCGGAAATCGAACGCATTGCCAGATACGCCTTCGAGCGCGCCACCACGCGCAGCCGCCGCGTCACCAGCGTGGATAAAGCCAACGTGTTGGCCACCTCCGCACTGTGGCGCCAAACCGTCGAACGCGTCTCGCGCAATTATCCGGACGTTACCCTCGAACATCTCTACGTGGACAACGCCGCGATGCAGCTGTTACTTCGTCCCATGCAATTTGACGTGATTCTCACCGGAAATCTCTTCGGCGACATTCTCAGCGACGAAGCCGCCGCGCTGGCCGGTTCGATCGGATTGATCCCTTCGATGAGCCGCGGCGCCGAGGGCCTACCTGCACTTTACGAACCGATCCACGGCTCGGCGCCATCCCTCGCGGGTAAGGATGTAGCCTGCCCGCTCGGTGCAATTTTCTCCGCCGTGCTGCTCCTGCGCGAATCGTTTGGACTCGACCTCGAAGCGCAGTGGATCGAAGGCGCCATCGACCGCGTCCTCGATCACGGCTATCGCACGATCGACATCACGGAGACGGGCGCGCGCGTGCTGCGCAGCTCGGAATTCGTCGAACACATTCGCGCGGAATTGCACGACGCGTTGGTGCACTCGGAGCGCTACGGCTGGGGCGTCTAGTCGAACGCAGCTTCAGGTTTTTCTGAGGACCAGGCAGCTCGCAATCATGTCGTGCAGCGCCTGCTTCTTTTCCGTGAATCCAGCCATGATGTAGCCGATGGCCAGCGGAACCAATCCGGTGATAATTTTGGCAAAAAATCTACCGCTGGCGCGCCCAAACGTGACCCGGCGTCCCTGCAGATCGGTCACCATCAATCCCAGCGCCATTTTTCCCAGCGTTCCCTGATATTCCGAACTCTCCATCCAAGCGAAGTAGAGCCAGTTGGACACCAACGAGACGACCACCGCGAGAAGCATTAAGGACACGAATGCCGCAGGGAATGTGGCGTCTTCGCCATTCATTCCTTCAAACATTGTCCGAAAATAGCCGATCCCTACAATCGCGACGACGATCAAAGCGAATATTCCGAACACAATGCCAATCACCACGCCGTCAATTAAGTATGCGAGGAACCGCAGCCAGAATCCCGCGTACGGCGAAGGCAGCGGCACGGGCACCGCAGCGGGCGTGTATGGGCTCGCCGAGCCGGAGTTGCCATACACCGCGACGGTGCTTCCACCGGCGCCGCCTACTGCAACCGTCGGCGTAGCCGCGACCTGCGGCACACCGCCCGTGGGCTGTCCGCACGCTCCGCAAAACGCGGTTCCTTCCGCCACTTGCGCCCCGCATTTCGAGCAGAACATATCGCTCCTGTTTGCGCCGAAAATCGCCGAACTTTCTTGCCTACAGCTTACGAATTACCAGCGTTCCAGCCAGAATATCGTGCAACGCCTGCTTCTTTTCCGTAAACCCAGCCATGATGAACCCAATGAACAAAATGATCGCGGAAATATACTTCCCGAAAAACCGGCCCGTCGCGCGGCCGAAGCTGATGCGCCGTCCGGCTAGGTCCGTCACTTCCAGGCCCAACGCTTTCTTTCCCAGCGTGGCTTGCCAGCCGGAACTTTCAAAAAGCGAAAAGTACAGCCAGTGCAATACGGTCCTCACCGCCCACATCCGGAAAATCAACCCAATCATCGGAAAAAGATCTTCGGGCCTCGAGGGAGGATGTCCCATAAAAATACCACGCATGCCCATTCCCATGGATGCCGCAAATGGCAGCAAGACAATCCAGCCGACAAACCCAAGCACGATAAAGTCAATGATGACCGCGACCAAGCGCAACCAAAAACCAGCGTAAGCCACTGCAGGTACGCGCAACCGGCGCTTGCCAGCCCGCCTGCGCTGCCGGCACGTAGCCCGGAACTGCCGCCGCTGGCGGCGTCGAAACGACCGCGCCTGGTTGGCCCGCTGCGACTCCACCCGTAGTTTGCCCGCAAGCACTGCAGAAGACTGCACCATCCGGAACATTGGCCCCGCATTTTGAACAGTACATCGCCCCTCCTCGCCGCCGCGCTGGGACCGCGAAACCCAGGATGTTGCTGCGCATCGTAACCAAGGCCAAACCAGCGGGTCAACATGCAAATCGCGCGCGCCCCGTGACGCTCGTGGTTGCGTCCGAGTGTTGCGCGCTTCTTGCACCCTCGCTTACACTCGAAGAGTTCATTCGTCCAACTAAATGGGAGAAGCTAAATGCAAATTCACCTGACGACTCCGGCAAAGATTATCGGCGGCGCACTTTTCGCGCTGGCCTTGTTCGCCAGCGGCTACGTGGCTGGACAAAACCGTTTCGGCCAGCCGAAAACGATCTTGCACGTGGTGGAATTGAAATGGAATCCCACGGCTACGGATGCCGATAAGCAAGCCGCCATCGAAGGCATCAAGGAAATGGCCACGAAAATTCCCGGCATCAAGAATATTTGGATCAAAGGCGAACGCATGCAACCACGCGACTTCAACGCCGCGTACGCGATCGAATTTCGCGACCGCGCCGCCGCCGACGCTTACGCCGAAAGCCCGGTCCATGCAGCGTGGGAAGTAAAGTATGTCCCGCTGCGCGAGGCCAGCGTCTCGATCCAGGTTACCAACCCTTAAAACTCGTCCACCCGCAAAAATCTACTATTGATTCGCGCGCCGCAGTGCTACGCTGCGCTCGTTGGAGCGCAGCTCATCGCGCTCAGCTCGTTTCCCATCTCGGTTTATTCCAGGCCTAAAATTTGGCGATAGGAGGCAAACACGGCCATGAAGAAACTCGTATTGGCAATTGTGGCGGCTTACATCGTGCTGATGTTCACGAACTATCTCATCAACGGCGTTTGGCTGGCGGGCGACTACGCGGCGATTCCGGACAGCCATCGCAGCATTTCGGGCATCATGCGTCACTTCTGGATTATGGCCATCGGCCAGTTCTTTTTCGCGGCGATGTTCGCCTACATTTATACTCGCGGACGCGAGAGCAAGCCCTGGTTAGTGCAGGGAATCCGATATGGCATTGTCATGACGTTCATGACCGTGGTTCCCTACTCGCTCACCGAATACGTGGTGTACATCGTGCCGTATCAGCTCGCGATCAAATGGATGATTGCTGGAGGAATCCAACTGGTCATCCTTGGTTTAGTCGTGGCCGGTATCTGCCAGGAGCAAACTGCTGCCTGACGCAGCGGCTATCCGCACGCCGCTTAATTCGCGTTGGCCTTGCCGGGAATCGCCGTTTGCGCCTGCACCGACGTTGACGCGAGCATCAGAAGCATGCAAGTGACGCTGACGCCGCGAATCCCCCGCCGAATCCACCATTTGCAATCGTTCATTTCTTCGATCCCTGCGAAAGCGTCGCGCGAAATTCATTCAGTCCAAACATCCTCCGGGATTGACGGTCCAATACGCCGTCCGGTAGCAAACGGCGCATCAGGATCCCAAGTTTCGCGCCCCGCGTGACGGGATAGCGCGCTCGCGGCGGCGTATCTTCAATCGCGCGGACGATCACGCGGGCGCAATCCTCCGGCGTGTACCGGGACGTAGTCGTAGTCTTTTCCCAGGCGCTTAAAAATTTCCGGTAAACCGGGGCAAAGGGACTGCGTTCCGCATTTTTCGCATACGTGGACGATAGTTCGGCCGCGTTACGATCGATGCTCGTGGGAATGTAACCAGGCTCGATCAACGCCACATGAATTCCAAATGGATAAAGCTCCAGGCGCAAGGCATCGCTCGCCGCTTCCACGGCGTGTTTGCTCGAACTGTACGGCCCGAAGAGCGGCATCGTCATTTTTCCGGCGATCGAACTCATGTTGACGATGCGTCCGCGCAGCGCACTGCGCATTCCTGGAAGCACGCGCTGCGTCACCCGCACCAGTCCGAAATAATTAGTCTCGAATTGCTTCCGCAAATCGGCCAACGTGATCTCTTCCATCACGGCGGCGATCACGATTCCCGCATTGTTAACCAGGACCTCCACCGGACCCGCAGTGCGCTCGATGTTCCCGATCGCCGCATCCACCGACGAATCGTCGCACACGTCCATCGCGATTGCTTCGAGAGGCAATTTGCGCTCCCCTGCGAACTTCTGCAACGCAGCAATGCGTTCGGCGTTGCGACCGCCGGCGAATACGCGATAGCCGCGTTCCGCCAGCATCACTGCCGCCGCCCGGCCCAGTCCATCCGTCCCGCCAGTGATCAAAGTAACTCGGCCGTGGCGTTGCGGCGTCTCTGTACTCATAGCGAGCCCCCTGGTCGCATGCAAATTAACTCAGAAAGTCTCACTTGGCGAGCACACATACAGCAGCGAGTGTATTGACCTCACCGCGCGTTGGCGGAGAATCGCCGCAGGAGGGTAGCGCATGATAAAAAAAGTAAAAGGCGGATACAAAGTAGTGTCGGAGAAAAAAGGAAAGAACCTCGGCGGCCCATACAAAACGCGTGAAGAAGCAGAAAAGCGCTTGCGCCAAGTCGAATTCTTCAAACACAACAAGTAAACGAACCGGCGGACAGCGGACTTGTGCCCAGCTTGCTCCCGCGCCGGTTCGATTTCCACAGAACGCAGTGAAATCCACAGAAGAACACCCGAAAAATAAATCATAAATACTTGACGAAATTTGGAAAGTTGCTATACTCTCCTGATGTCGGCACAAGCCTGCAAAGGCGGTTTGTGTGCTGGCTGACCGGTTTCTGCCTTCTCATCCAGAGGTGAGTTTGGTTACAAACACCGGGTAGAAATAAATCGAGCTTCGAGCACGTCCGCCCTAGAGGCCGCGAAACATGGCCCGCAGGTTCGGCGGATCCGCCCGGCGCTCGACGCCGGGTTTTTTATTGTTTGTACAGTATTCCCGCTGTGTCGGCTCCAAACTGGTGCAGCGCTCCCCCGGGCGGGGAGGCAATCCCATCGGAAGCTGCTGATAGGATTGAAGTTCTTTGACAACTGAAGGAAGCTGGCACTATGTTATGCGAGTTTCAAGTCTCGCATGGCGTAGTAAACCGCAAATTTTTTGCTCGAGAGTAGCGCAATGTGGAAAGGCGAATTTACTCCACGCGCGGTGTCGGCCTGCTGCATGAGTGATCATCCA
>CAWIAM010000022.1:0-7398 GCA_963834215.1 uncultured Acidobacteriota bacterium
AGTCACATCGCGGCCTTTGAAACCTACGTGCATAGGTGGTTGCGGCGACAAGTAAGTTGTGGAACCAACTTCTCCGGTTACGCGACTAAAGGAGATTCCGATGGGACGGATTAGGCTAGGCTGGGATCTGATGAAGCAAAGCTTCGCGATCCTCAAGTCGGACAAGCAGCTGATGTTGCTGCCGTTCGCATCGGCTATTTCCTGTGTGCTCGCGTCAGGTTTGGTCTTGGGCGTTGGTGGACTCTCAGCCTTTCTGGTCGTGTTTCATACAAACTGGGAGAGTTCGTCCTGGCTAAATTGGGTTTTGATTTGGGGCGCGATTTTTGTCTTCTACGTGGTGAACTATGTCGTAATCGTATTCTTCAATGTCGCGCTGATCAGCGCCGTGTCGGAGCGCCTCGCAGGCCGCCCCGCGACGCTGCGCGGCGGCGTCGCCAAGGCCTGGGAGCGCAAGGGTAAGGTTGTGCAATGGGCATTCTTTGCGGCGACCGTCGGAGTGATCCTCGGAATGCTGGAAAGCCGCTTGGGCCTGATCGGCCGTTTGATCACGAAGCTGCTCGGAGCGGCATGGGCGCTCGCGAGCTATTTCGTCGCACCCGTCCTTGCATTCGAAGACCTCGGGCCTGTAGACGCGTTGAAGCGTTCAGCACGCATGTTCCGCGAGACATGGGGCGAAGAACTGGTCAGTCAATTCAGCATGGGATTTATTTTCGTGTTGTTGGGTCTGGCGGGATTCGGAATGTGGTTTGCGATAGCGATAGCCGGCGGTAAAGCGGAAGTCTACGCCGCCACTGCGCTCTTGTTGCTCTATTTCGTTGCGCTCGGTGTAACAAACGCCTCGGTACAAGGCATCTTTTGCGCAGCACTCTACCGATTCGCAAACACCAAAGCGGTTCCACCCGGCTTCGTACCTGAGAACTTCTCAATGGTGTGGGGACCAAAGAAAAAGAAACTCTGGTGACCTAACGGCGCGGACCATTGGGTAATAGAACAAACACCTCCGGTTATGCGACCAATCAGGATATAAAGCACGTCTGTTGAGCTAGTATCGAGCTGTGCGTGTGCAGGTAGGAGTCCCCGAGTGACTCTAATAGAGCGCGGAGTGCGCTCCACGCTTCGCAAGCGTAGCGCCCCCTTCTTAATCATTTCGGTGTTCGCTGTAATCGTATTTCTCGCTTGGCCCGTCACATCAGCTGAATCCCCGTACTGGGAAGTCTGGGTTATCAACCCGAGCGGTCAACCCTTAGACGGAATGACAGTCACCCTCAGTTACCAAAACTACTCCGCTGAAGCAGAAGAGCATACCGAGCAAAAGCGGACGGACCCAAGCGGTTATGTCGTTTTCTCATCGCGAACTCTCACAGCTAGCCGATGGCGGCGAATCGTGACAACTCTTCAGTCGGCCGGGGCCGGTGTTCATGCGAGTTTCGGTCCACACGCGTGGGTCATGGCACACGGCAACCGCTTAGATGGGATAGCAATAAGCAACGGCTATGTGACCGACTGGAGAGGTTCGCCCCCGCATATGGCGTCGAGAATCGTCGCGAAGCCCACCCAACCGTAGTGCCGGATAAACGCATTTATCGAAAAAGTGGAATCTCCGCGAAGCACTTTGTCCCGTTACGCGACTTGCCCGAAGTTAGCCGGGCGTTACTTCAGACGATAGACAACCAGCGCAATCAGCGTTGAATCACATGCTGCTATGGGGCGATTGCCCAAATATGTGTGCGCCGGCGTGATGTTGCTTCTGCTCACCGCCGGACCATCCGCCCACGCGCAAAGCCAAAACGGAAGCTCTTCTCCCGGCCCCGCGAGCAAACAACAAACGAACGATTCTGCGCAGGCTGGAAATCGAATTCGCACCAGCTCGACTGTGGTGCTCGTTCCCGCGTTGGTTAAAACCAAATCCGGCGAGACTGTCTTCTCGCTCACCGCCGGCGATTTCATCCTTACTGATAATGGCGTGCCGCAGACTTTGCGATTGGAGACCGATACCGACTCGCAGCCGCTGGCGCTGGTCGTGATTGTGGAGACGGGCGGGGAGGGCGCGTGGCATCTGCACGACTACGGCAATCTTGGCGCGGAGCTCGACGCCGTTATCGGCGACGTGCGGCATCTTGTCGCCGTGGTCAGCTTTGACAGCAAACCTCGAATCGCACAGGATTTTACCGACGATACCGACGTCGCGGCCAAAACGATTGCCAACCTGAAGGAAGGTGATCAAGGGGCGTCCATTCTTGACGCGCTCAATTTCGGCATCGATCTTTTGCGCGATGTGCCGCCGCGCTACCGTCATGCGGTGCTGCTTGTCACCGAGACGGCCGACCGTGGCAGCGAAACGAGCCTGGACGATGCCGTGCGCTCGGTCAGCGATACGAACACCGCGATTTATAGTTTCGCGTTTTCCACGACGAAAGCCGCAGTAAAGCACGAGGCATCGAAGGTGCCACGGCCCGGAGGAACACCTTATGGGAACGAGCCGTACGGAGCGGACGGCTGTATGAGCCAGGATCCCGGCGCCGATCCGGACGCGCACGGAAATCGCCGCGTCCAGGCGCTGGACTGCGCGAGCGATCTGCTTCCGCCGTTGCGATTAGTGCGGATGGCGTTTATTAGCGCGAAAGACGGACTGAAGCGCAACGTGCCCGAGTCTGTGGCGCAATTGACCGGAGGCGAATACTTCGAGTTTACGAACGCAGCGACGCTGAAGCGGAGCTTGCTCGCCGTCTCGAATGATGTGCCAAATTATTACGTGCTGAGCTTCCGTCCGGTATCGCCAAGCGCAGGGCTTCATAGGCTGCAATTAACTCTAAAGGATAGACCGGAGCTGCAACTCAGGTCGCGCAATACGTACTGGCTGGACGCCGAAGCATCCGTCGCACCGTGATCCGCACGTATGGCAGCCCTGACCAGTGCCTGATGAGCGCTGCGGTTCTCGGGCGTCTCCGGTAACGCGACTTATCGGGAGTTGGCCTTCCTCGCGCCGTATCCTCTCTGGAACTGTCACTTTTGACAATTGTAGTGGGGACGCGCCCATATAGAGTGCACGGACGATGATTTCCATGAATCCACGTGCCGAAGACCGAAAAGGAGAGTTCATGCAAATGAAACTGAAGCGCACCGCCTCGGTGCTTGTGACGATCTGCCTTGCGTTGACTCTGTGGGCCGCGCCCACCATGGCCCAGTCCGGGGCGGTTGTTCAAGCGCCCGCCTTAACGGAGGACGAAGCGCATGCAATAGGCGTGGACGCGTACCTCTACTTCTATCCCCTCATCTCGGTGGACATTACCCGAAAGCAATCCACGAACGTCGAGCCTGGCAAAGAGTTCGCCAAAGGGCCGATGAATATGTTCGTCAACGTGCCTGCGTATCCGCCCGCTGATTTGAAAATTGTTGTGCGGGTCAACTTCGACACGCTGTATTCCATCGCGTGGCTCGACCTCACCAAAGAGCCGATGATTGTTTCCGCACCTGACACTGGAGGGGCGGTACTACCTTCTTCCGATGCTCGATATGTGGACGGACGTATTCGCTTCACCCGGCTGGCGCACGACGGGAACGCAAGCAGCCAATTTCCTCGTCACTCCGCCGAGCTGGAACGGGAAGGTCCCGGACGGCTTCACACGCATCGCCGCGCCGACCTCGTATGTCTGGATCATCGGACGCACCAGGACGGACGGCCCGCAGGATTACGACGCGGTTCACAAGATTCAGGCGGGCTACAAGGTCACGCCGCTCTCCGAGTGGGGCAAAACGCCCAAGCCTGTCGAGGTGAAGATCGACCCGACCATTGACATGAAGACGCCGCCGAAAATACAGGCGGACACGATGCCAGCTGACAAGTATTTCGCCTACGCGGCCGAACTTATGAAGCTGCACCCACCCCATATCACGGATGAGCCGATCATCGCGCAGATGAAACGCATCGGCATTGAGCCGGGAAAGAGTTTCGACCTAGACGAACAGAATCCCATAGTGAAGAAGGCTCTCGAAAGCGCCCCCGGGGACGCGCAGAAACTTATGGCATGGAAGATTTCCACACTCGCCCGGGTGGTGAACTACTGGTCCATGAATACAGATACCATGGGGGTCTATGGCAATTACTATCTGAAGCGCGCCATCATTACCCAAGCCGGACTTGGCGCAAATCTGCCGGAAGATGCGATCTATCCGCTAAACCTTGCGGACGAAACTGGCAAGCCGCTGGACGGAGCGAACCGGTACACGATTCACTTCGACAAGGGCGCAACGCCGCCCGCGAACGCATTTTGGTCAATCACGCTTTACGATTCCGAAGGATTCCAAGTTGGAAATGTTCTCAATCGTTTTGCCGTGAGTAGTTGGATGCCATTCAAGTACAACGCGGACGGCTCGCTCGACCTCTATTTTCAGAACGACAGTCCGGGCAAGACCAACGAAGCCAACTGGCTTCCCGCACCGAAGGGACCTTTCAATCTGACCATGCGACTGTACGCTCCGCAGTCCGATGCGCTCACGGGCAGGTGGAATCCGCCTCCTATCATGAAAATAGCGGTCGTCGCGCCGATCGTGACGCAGTAGAGGAGACCGAAGCAAGTTCGCCATGTTGCGGGCGATTGTGCGCAAGTTGCCGGTCAACTCCTGATTAACGCTGCCGGCTCAGATGGTCGACGCAACACTGGCGAAGTTTACTCGCGGGAGTTTCGAATCCCAATGTTTTTCTGGGTCGTTGATTCAAGCGCAGCGAGACATGGTCGAGCTGCGCTTGCGAAAAACCAGACAGGTCGGTGCCTCGCGGAAAGTATTGCCGCAGGAGCAGATTGGTGTTTTCGTTGGTGCCGCGTTGCCAGGGACTTTGTGGATCGCAGAAGTAGACTTGCACATTCGTGGCTACCGTAAACTCTTTGTGCTTGGCCATCTCCAGTCCGCGATCCCAGGTCAGCGAACGTTTTAGCGAAGCAGGGAGTTTGCGAACATGTTGCGTTAAAGCAGCAACCACAGCTTCCGTTTCTTTGCTCGGCACCTTGATCAGCATGGCAAAGCGCGAATGACGTTCCACCAGAGTCGCAATATAACTGTTCTTTCCACCGGCCAGCAGATCACCTTCCCAATGACCAGGAATCGCTCGGTCTGCCACTTCCGCAGGCCTTTGGCGGATCGAGATGGCATCGACGATCTGCCCGCGGGACTGTCCATGCTCGCTGGAATGACGCGAGCGGCGCATGCGCCGCTTCGACCGCAGATGGTCCATCAGCTCTTTTTTCAATGCGCCCCGAGCCTGAATGAACAGGCTACGGTAAATCGTTTCGTGGGACACGCGCAGGCTCTCGTCGTTGGGATACTGGTTCTTCAGCCACCCGGAAATCTGCTCGGGCGACCAGTCCAGGATCAGTTTACTCGCAACGAGGTTCCGCAACTTGCGGTTGACACCCAGCAGACACTTCTTCGGCCGCAAGGCCGAAACCCAAGCTTGGTGATCGGCATCCTGGGCACGATAGGCAGGACGGCCGCCATGGCGAGCGACCTCGCGGCACACGGAGGAGGCCGCTCGGTCCAGACCTCGTGCTATCTCACGAATCGAGGAACCAGAAGCGATCCCTCGGGAGATGTCCTCTCGCTCCGCGAAGGTGAGCGCCAATCGCGAGCGGCGACGAGCAGCGGGAGGAATCCCTCCGCGAGGTAACAACACGGCGCGAATGCAGCTGTGTGGCTTGTCAACAGCGCGCCCAATCTCATGCAGCGACTGTCCCGCCTTCCAGCGGCTCCAAACGTCACGCTTCTCGATTGCAGAAAGCCCAAACCGCATCCCTGGTCTCATGCCAACACCACCTTTACCGAGCAGATTTACATCAGATGGTGTTGCTTCGACCTATCGAATGCACCGCATTTACCGGAGAAGTCGATTTTGCCGTGGCGAGGTGTTCGGTTGCGCGACTTAGCCTGCCGCTGCTGGAGCCGAGTGCTGTGGGAACAGCATTAATCAGCAGTAATCCGCACGAGAACGTCCCACGTACAGAACCGAGTTCCTGGTTATGCGGCTAACAGATGTTGAGCGCACAGGGATACTCAGCTGATTCCCATGATCATGTTCGCGGTCGAATTGTACCGCCAAGATTCGAGATTGCGCCAAGATTGAGCGCGTTTGCGCAGCGATCTAGCTACGTGAAGAAGACACCGTTTTGCTCTTGTCCGAGCACAGAAACCAGGTTCCGCGCCGGGTTGGGCGTCTCTGACTCGAAGTGGAAGCCCGGTTGGTCCGCAGACCAATTAATCGTGGCTCCCGTGCTAAGGAACGAACCCATGAACCCTTGCGAACTGTTGTGAATTGGCGCCATCGAAACGATACCGTTCCATTCCACGTCGAACGAAACGATCGCGCGGACGGGGGCGACAGGCGCGATGGGGGGATAGGGGTAGTCCGGGTCGCCGTTCAGTCCCAGCCCTTGGGTCACCGAGTTGGCAAGGTCATGGTCATCGAAGACCCTCAGCCCATTCACTTGCAGGCGTGCTCGCCCTTGGCTGAAGTCTACCTCGACGGCATCGTCCGCCACTGGAACCATCCAGAAGACGTCGTTCGAGTCGATATGTACGTTGAAATCGTGGATTTGTTCGGGGAGGTTGGCCGATCCAGCCGGACCGGTGTACAAGTCAAGTCAAACAAAAGCGTACGTGCCCTCATGGCGGCGACCGTCCGCACCGATGAACTTGCCTTGAGCGAAGCCCATGTCCGCTTGGAACGCCAGAGGCGTCACCGTGCCGCCGTTAGTTCCGGTCCCGCCGCCGCGAATGTGCGTGAGACCCACGAGCCCGTCGAAGTCACTGATCTGCGACGGATCGCTGATATTGGGTAGAGGGGTGGCAGGATTTAGCGGGTTATGGTGTATGAAGACTCCAAAGGGTTTGAACGGGACGACACCCCCAGGAATTGGATTGACTAAGGCGCAACCGAGGTGATCGGTGCGGTCATGATCATTGTTATCGGCAAAGGCCGGCTGCGGGCGAAAGAGACCGATCCCCGCAACCGCACCCACCGCTCCGCGAATGAGATTGCGCCGGCCCAGCTTTCTGTGTTCAAGTTTTTTTGAAACAGAGTCCAGTTCGTTCATCGTTATACTCCTTCCACATGCTGGCGGCACACACACAACGAATGTGCCGGCGAGTGAGTGACGGTCCGGGGGCCCGAAAACGTCTGTCGAGAAGCCATAAGAGAAAACGCTGAGAAACGGAGATTTTGGGGAATCTGGGGTAACTCTGTGCCTTTCAACTCAAACATGTCAAGCAGAAAATCGGTGAACGGGAGTGGTCAACGCTCATTCATGAAAATGGGCGGAAGACACCGCAGGTATGGCCTGCTAGCACGGCTGTACAGTTGGGCACACTCAGTGAGCCCTTCAAGGCGAGCCTGGTGAGCAACCATGT
>CAWIAM010000023.1:0-35215 GCA_963834215.1 uncultured Acidobacteriota bacterium
GAGATTGCAGCCGGATCACTGCGGCTGCAAGACCCAACTGCGTTCAACAACGCTGCATTTGCGGGAACCTATGTTTACGACAATACCGGCCAGGATCCCGCGGGCAATCGCGTGGCGGAACTGGGTTTGACCACGCTCGATGCCGCTAATAGCGTCACGTCGGGCAGCGCCGATACGAACCTCAACGGCACGACGGGAAGCATTACAACGATCACAGGGTCCTACACAACTCCAGACAGCAACGGGCGCAGCCTGCTTACGCTGACCGTGAACAAAACGCCATCCAGCGTCGTGGTGTACCAAATTTCGGCGAACGAAGTTGCGCACATGACGCTGGATGCGCGTGCCACCAACGTCCTGCTGGCTGGAACGGCGGTGAAGCAGTCCAGCCCTGGATCGTTCTCGAATGCTTCGCTGGCCGGGCCGGACGTACTGAGCGTGACGGGCGGCGGCACAGCTGGAACGTCGGCGAATGTTGCACTTTTGACGGTAACACCGGGAACCTCGCCCACCGTGAATATTACGCTGGACACGAACGATCAAGGCACCGTGACGATCGGCCGGGCGCAGACGGCCGTATTGTCGGTCGCGACGAATGGGCGAGCAACGATGAGCCCGGGCACCATCAACACCAACCTGATCATCTATCTGACAAAACCGGACACCGGGTTTGTGATGGGGACGGACAGCTCCGTTGAGTTCGGGCCGATCCAGCCGCAAACCGGTGCGCCGTTCTCCGCCACGCCGTTTGCGAACGACAATTTATTTTTTGGACCGCAGGAGGCATTGTCGGCCACCGAGAGCGAATTTTCGGGCATCGCCATGATTGGAGCCTCGAGCAGCTTCACTCCCCTGGATGACGAAACGCACCCCGGCGGCGATCTTTTCTTCGACCAGTCGCTGGGAAGTTTCACGTACGCGGTGAACCCGTCCGGGCATTTCACGACGACCAGCGCCACACAGGGCAACTTATCCGGGTACATGGTTTCGCCATACGAAGCGATTTTCCTGGATGCGACCGGACCGGCATCGGACCCGACGCCTTCCGTGCATCCGCACGTGGTCGTGGCGCAGTCCATTCCCGCGCAGGTCATGTCGGCAGTGACGGTGGCGCCGCCGAGTTTGACGTTTAGTTCGCAGATGGTGCTGACTACCAGCGCGCCGCTCAGTGTGACCGTCTCGAACAGTGGCACAACGACCGTGAATTTCACTGGATTCTCAACCTCGGGACCCGACGCGGAAGACTTCTCGGTTCCGTTGCCAACTTCCGAAAGTATGTGCAGCCCGACCGGCACGCTGGCAGCTAAATCCAGTTGCACAATTAATGTGTTGTTCACGCCTCAGGCGGCGGGAACGCGTACGGCTACTTTGAATGTGTCGGATAGTGCGACAGGAAGTCCGCAGACAGTGATGCTGACGGGAACCGCGACGAATGGGCCAGCGACCGTGACGGTGACGCCCAGCAGTTTGACGTTTGCTTCGCAAACGGTGAGTTCGACGAGCCCGGCGCAGAACGTGACGGTGACGAAATCGGGGACCGGGCCCGTTAATTTCACGAGCTTCTCGATTACCGGCGAGAACAGCAGCAGCTTTGCGCTCGTGAGCGGCACGAACGCTTGCAATCCCACCGGAACTTTGGCGGCGAATTCCAGTTGCACGATCGGGGTGACATTCACGCCGACGAGCACCGGAGAACTTTCCGCTACTCTCAGCATTGCGGACAGCGCGACCACCAGCCCGCAACTGGTTTCGTTGAACGGCACCGGCAACAATTCGCCCGTGATAATCACGATTCCTCCGGGAGGTTCGACCATCGGAACGGCCACGCCCGGAGGTACGGCATTTTTCGGATTGCAAATTACCGGGGCGCCGGGAGTGACTGGCACGGTGCAACTCGACTGCACGCCTTCTTCGCCGACGATTACGTGCAACGTAATTCCCAGCTCGATTACGTTGACGGGAAAACCGATCGAGGTTGCGTTTGGGATTCAGACGTATTGCCAGGGCGCGACGAATACCGGCTTCGCGCCGGGGCTGCCGGGGAGTTGGCCTGCGGGCGGAATCGCGCTGCTGCTTGTTGTCGCTCGCGCTCGGCGGAATTGCCTGGGCGATGCAACGGAATCGGCGCGTGGCGCTGACGTTTGCGGTGTTGATGCTCGTCGCGTTGGGCACGGCCGCCTGCGGTGGCCTGCCGAAAGGACCGGATGGAGCTACGCCGCCGGGGACGTACAGCCTCACATTAACGACCACATTCAACGGACAGACGCAAACGATGCAGAACTTCCTGACGCTAGTCGTTAAGTAGATATTGCCGCTGAGCTTCGGCGACAATGCGGGCGTCAAGGCAAGCAGTTTGTTTTCAGAGAGTTGGCGGTCTCCCAGCGCGTACAGCGACTTGAGCTAGGTACTACATACTTCGCTGTATGGCCCTCAGTAGTTCTCCGGACGTATAGTCCGCGCCACGTATCCGCTTGGTGAGTATTGAGTATATGGATGCGGTCCGTTCTGCTGCTAGTCGCGTACCACGCTATTCGTCGCATGGCGTGATCGAATTTGCCGGTGCGGTATGAAAGAACTGATTTCCACAAATCCTCAGGCCCTACGAGTGCGCAACCTGTGCCCTCGCTGTGGAAGCAGGTACGTCCATCGTTCCCACCGTCACGGAGTGGTTGATCTGGTGTTTCGGGCAGTGTTGCTGCGGCCCTTTCGCTGCGAAGATTGCGACGGGCGATTCTACCGGCGGGCCAGCTAAACGCGGGAAGACACCCGGACCGCAGGAAGGTTTCGGGCGTGATGCAGTTCCGCGCGTCGCACTCTACTAGGCGTGGGCCGCGTATTCCGTTCTACCCTTGCAGACCGAGTGCGGGCATTTGCAATCCACATCCGAGGTTTCTTCCATCGCTTCACACTGCGGGCTGCAATACTTCTCCGAAGTGACCTGACACGAACAAACTGGATGCGCGCATTTCTTGGTTTCCTGGGCTGCCATGGGTGGTTTCTCCTTTTCCGGCCGACGAATGGCGGAAGTTTAGCCCTTACCGGCACTCTAATCCATACTTGATTTCCTTCAACCAGCTGAAGGAACCGCTGTACCGACGCGCAAAAAATTTTCCGTTTCTTTTGAAACCCGGACGAACTAAGCTGTCCGCCCATTCCCTGGGCTTGGGTCGGTGCTCGCCTGCCGCCTGCCGAGTAAGGAGACGCGGGACCCGTGACGATTCGGGACATCTTGTTCGGCAAGCCGCTTCCTACCTGGGACGAACGCGCTGAAGAATTGGGAACCGGGACTGGCATCCCGATCTTCGGCCTTGATGCGCTCAGTTCGGCGGCTTACGGACCGGAAGCGGCACTCACGCTGCTGATTCCGTTGGGCGCGGCCGGAATCGCCTACATCGTTCCCATCAGCGCCAGCATCATCGTGCTGCTCGCGATCGTCTATTTTTCTTACCGGCAAACGATTGCGGCATATCCCGGAGGAGGCGGTTCTTATACCGTCGCCTCGGACAACCTCGGCACGTTTGCAGGGCTGCTGGCGGCCGCAGCGCTGATGATTGATTACATCCTGACGGTCGCGGTGGGTATCTCGGCCGGCGTAGGCGCGCTGGTTTCGGCATGGCCACAACTTCTGCCTCATACGTTGCTTCTATGCTTGGTGATTTTGATCTTGATCACGATCATAAATCTGCGCGGGGTGCGGCAGGCCGGAATTTTCTTCATGGTTCCCACATACATCTTTATCGGCAGCCTGCTGGCGACGATCGGCTGGGGCGTGTTCAAGTCGGTGCTCGCCGGGGGACATCCGGTTGCCGTGCAGATGCCGCCGCCGGCCGCGGCCGCGCATCCGGTGATGGCCGCTGCGGGCGCATGGCTCCTGCTGCAATCGTTTTCGAGCGGCTGCACAGCCATGACGGGAGTGGAGGCGGTGAGCAACGGCGTGCGCGCGTTTCGCGAGCCGAAAGTGCAAACGGCGCAGCGCACGTTGACCGCGATTATCGCGCTATTGATTCTGATGCTGGGCGGGATTGCGTATCTGGTTCGGGCGTATCACATTGCCGCTACCGATCCGGGCCAGACCGGCTACCAAAGCGTGCTTTCCATGATCGTCGCCGCAGTGGCCGGGCGCGGGCCTTTTTACTACATCACGATTGGATCCGTGCTGGTGGTGCTGTGCTTGTCCGCGAATACGGCGTTCGCGGATTTTCCGCGACTGTGCCGCGCCATCGCGCTGAACGGCTACCTGCCCGATGCTTTCCGATTGCGAGGAAGGCGCCTGGTGTATTCGCAGGGCGTTTACGTACTGGCAATTCTCGCGGCGCTGCTGATGACGATTTTCGGCGGCGTAACCAACCGTCTGATTCCGCTCTATGCCGTGGGAGCATTCCTGGCGTTCACGCTATCGCAAGCCGGAATGGTGGCGCACTGGCGCCGCGTAAGAGGCCCGGGCTTCCGAAGATACATGTTGGTGAACGGGCTGGGCGCGATCGCTACAGGGATCACCGTGCTGGTGGTGCTGGTGGCGAAATTCATTGACGGCGCGTGGATGACAGCGCTGTTGATCCCGGCGCTGTTGGTGCTGATGATGGCCGTGCACCGCTATTTCGAGCGCGTGCAGAAAGAATTGGAGTGCCCCCACCCGCTGGAATTGGGCGGGCTGCGGCCACCGCTCGTGATTATACCCGTCCAGCAATGGGGACACCTGACGCAGAAAGGGCTGCAGGTGGCGCTGACGATTTCTCCGGACGTGCAGGCGGTTCACGTGTGCGCCGAAGGAGAAGACAACGAACTGAAAGGAAAGTGGGCTGAGCTCGTGGAAGGTCCGGCAAAAGCGGCAGGATTCGCAGACGTGAAGCTGACCTTACTGGAATCGCCCTACCGTTTCGTCATTACGCCGATTGTGGATCACGTGCTGAAGGTGCAACAGGAACATCCGGGCCGCCGAATTGCGGTGGTGATTCCGGAAATGATCGAAAGCCATTGGTGGCACTATTTTCTGGAAAATAACCGGTCGGAATTGCTGAAGGCGCTGCTGCTATTGAAGGGAAATCAGCGGATTATTCTGGTGAACGTCCCGTGGTATTTGAAGGCGTGAGTGACGAGCGCCGACGTGCGTCAGCTCTCTACTTCGCCTCGCGCAGGAAACGCGCCGCTTCTTCGGGCGGCGTGGGATTGATGTAGAAGCCGGTTCCCCACTCGAAGCCCGCCACTTTCGTCAGCTTGGGCATCATTTCGATGTGCCAATGATAGTGGTCGTTGATTTCCTCGCCGATGGGCGAGGTGTGGATAACGTAATTGTACGAAGGAAACGCCAGCGCGGAATCGAGGCGCCCCAGGAAATCACGCAGCACACGCGCCAGGCTCGCGTAATACGGCGCGGGCATATTTTCAAACGCCGAGCTGTGCTGCCGCGGAAGAATCCACGTTTCAAACGGGAACCGCGGAGCGTACGGTGCGAGCGCGATGAAATGTTCGTTTTCCAGGATCATGCGCGTTTTCGTCTCGATTTCCTGGCGGATCATGTCGCAGAAAATGCAGCGCTCTTTTTCGTCGTAGTAGCGCTTGGAGCTGTCCACTTCTTCGCGCACGCGCTTGGGAACGATCGGCAGCGCGATCAATTGCGAGTGGGTATGTTCGAGCGAGGCGCCAGCCGGCTCGCCGTGATTTTTGAAAAGCAGGATGTAACGGAAGCGGCGATCGTTTTTCAGGTCTAGCATGCGATCGCGATAGGCCCAGAAAACTTCTTCGACTCCTTTTTCATTTATGGTGGCGAGCGTGTTCTTGTGATCGGGAGTCTCGATGATCACTTCGTGCGCGCCGATCCCGTTCATGCGGTCGAAAAGGCCTTCACCTTCGCGGTCGAGGCCGCCTTCGATGCCCAGCGCCGGAAACTTATTGGGAACCACGCGGACGGTCCAGCCGGGCGTGTCTTTGCCGCTGCCATTGCGGCCGTAAGCGAGAATTTCCGGCGGCGTCTTGCCTTCGTTGCCAGGGCAGAAGGGACAATTCGGCGAGCCTTTGATCTGCACGCTTTCGCGCACAAAATCCATGGGCCGCTTGCTGCGATCGGTGGAAATGATGACCCAGCGGCCCGTTATTGGATCCTTGCGAAGCTCCGGCAAACGTTTCCTCCTCGGCCTGAAAAATTGCCCTACGCTAGGGCACTGAGAGCGGCAATTTCGGCGTTTTTCGCTGCTTTTATTCTACTACGATGACGGATTGGTGAAACGCACGAATCGGCCGGGCTCATGACTTTTTCACACGCTGGCGGCGCGCGCGGGATTTAGTTGCGCTCGGCGTTGAAGCGGCCTTGTGCAGGCGCACCAGAGGCTTGGCGCCCGGGCGCGTTTCGATAGCCAGAACGTCGAACCGGCAATCGGCGCTTTCGATATGACGGGCACGCAGAAATTGCCGCGCCATGCGCGAAAGGTTGCGGCGTTTTTCCCAGTTCACCGCGTCTTCGGGAGTGCGCTGGATTGTTTGCGGAGAAGCCGTAGCGGCAGCGTCGGGGATGGTGCGGGTTTTCACTTCGACGAAGGCCAGCACAGAGCCGTCGTAGCCGACCATGTCAATCTCGCCTTTGATTCCGGGCGTCGTGAAATTGCGCGCAATCAGAGTGTACCCATGACGGCGTAGATACCAATACGCGTAAGTTTCGCCGCGCACTCCGGTCCGGCGGGCTCGCTGCTTTGCGGAAAGTTGCACCAGTCGGATTGCGCACTAGCAGCGGGAGGCGTGCTTAGCCCCTTGCGCGCGCCAAAATCAACGATTGAGAAGAATTAGTCGCGCGAACATGAGCGACGATTTACTTGATGACCTCTAACGTGAATTCCATCAGCTTGCCGCGAATCACGAAACTCAGATAGTGCTCCCAGAATTGGCGAAACAATCGGCTGCGATTCACCAGAAATTGAAAACCGAAAGCGCGCCAAAGCTTCAGGAGCTTCACGTCCAGTTTCTTCTGCCGCATTCTCACCTTGGTGTACCACATATCGCGGCCGTGCGTCCCGCCGGGATAAAAATAACGGAACGAGCCGGTATTCAAGTGCCAGCGATGGGTGGGATCGCAGAAAGAGCTGAAGTCCGTGTAATGCGGCGTGACGATAAAAATAGTGCCGCCTGGTTTGGTGACGCGATGAAATTCTTCCATGGTGGCGATGATGTCCGCGACATGTTCAATGACGTGCTCGGCGCGCAGATGATCGAACGAATTATCGCGAAACGGCAGGCCGCCACGATCCAGATGGCAGATCACGTCGGCGGCGGTTGCAGGGTTCATATCCAGGCCGATCGAGCCAGGATATTTCGCAGGGCCGCAACCGACGTCCAGAATGCGTGGCAAATCGCCTCCTGCGGGAATATGTTTGCAACAGGATTCGCACAATTCGAGCGCGCGAATCAGCTGTGCGCGCCAAAGAAAATAGCACAGGCCCGCGGCTGCAAGCCTGTGCTATTTGCGAAGCCTGAAGTTTTGTAGCGCGGTCTTCAGACCGCTAGCGCCGTTGCCGTGACATCGATGGCGTCCGCCGCAGCGGGCGCCGCTACAACTGCCAAATCGAATTTGGGCGGCCGGTTACAGCGAGCGTTCGACTTCGCTGATAATGCCATCGAGCGTGCTGCAAGGCGAAACTGGCTTGCTCTTCGTCAACCAGCAATGGCGGGCACAGCCTGGAGCGAGTGTTCGCCCGATCCCAGAACCAGCAATCCCTTGTGGAACGCCATCTGCACGATGCGATTGCGCAGATCGCCGGCGCGCTTTTCCTTGGTTTTCTGATCGCGCACCAACTCGATGCCGATCATCAGGCCCTTGCCGCGCACTTCGCCGACGATCTTGTGCCGTTCGCGCCAATCGGCGGTCTGGCGCATGATGAATTCACCCATCGCGCGCGGCGTTGGCGATGTACTCGCGCTTCGAGCAAGCCAATCGTCGCGAGCGAAGCCGCGATGCAAACCGGGATTGCCGCCGAAGGTGGAAGCGTGCGCGCCCGGCGTCCAATTCATGACGCTCGCGCGCGCGATGATGGCACTGAGCGGCATGCCGGAAGCGATGCCTTTCGCCGTGCAAATGATATCCGGCTCGATGCCCGCGTGATCCGAAGCCCACCACTTCCCGGTGCGCCCCATGCCGGATTGCACTTCGTCGGCGACCAGCAGGATGCCGTGCTTGCGGCAAATGCGCTGCAGGCCTTGCAGGAATTCCGCTGGTGCCGGCAAGTAGCCGCCCTCGCCCTGAATCGGCTCGATGAAGATGCCCGCGACTTCATCGGGATCCACGCGGCGGCGAAACAGTTCGTTTTCGAGATACGCGAGGCATCGGCGGACGGCTGTTCGCGGACGAATTGCCGTACGTGCCGCGATAGGTGTCTGGAAAAGGCATGTGGAACACGCCCGATAGGAGCGTGCCGAAATCCCTTGCGCTGCACCGCGCGGCTGGCGGTCAGCGAGAGCGCGCCCATCGTGCGTCCATGGAAGGCGCCGTGAAACGCAATGAGCTTGTCGCGCTTGGTGTGAAATTTCACGAGCTTGATGGCCGCTTCGATAGCCTCGGCGCCCGAATTGCCGAAGTAAACGCGCTTGGCTTCCTTGCCGGGCGCAATGCGAGCGAATTTTTCCGCCAGCTCAACCAGCTGGGATAGTAGAAATCCGTGCCGGACATGTGAATCAGTTCCGCGGCCTGTTTTTGGATGGCGGCGACAACTTCGGGATGGCAATGGCCGGTGGAAACGACAGCGATGCCGGCGGCGAAATCGAGAAAAATGTTGCCGTCCACGTCTTCGACCATCGCGCCGCGGCCGGTCTTTGCCACAAGCGGATAATCCCGCGTGTAAGAAGGAGAAACAACGTGATGATCTCTGTCAACAAGCTGCTTCGGCTTGGGGGCCGGGCAAGTGCAGGTAACGAGATGCGGCAACTTCGCGGCGTTCGAGCATCCACTGTCTTTTCAATTTCGTGTCAACAGCTTGCATAGCATCCTCCGGAAATTAAATTTGGGCTCAGCGCGCACACCGGTTTCCGCCGGGTGCATGCTGAAAACGCAAAGTTGGAGGAGCTTACTTAGTCAACGCCGTAGAGATTCGGGCGCTCGTGAGAGGGCTGGCTATGCAGCGAGAGATCGTGTTTTGCGGAGATGGTCATTTGTATTTCCAACGGACACTGCCGTCACGCGTATCTTCGACAATGATACCAGAATCCGCAAGCTTCTGCCGGATTTCGTCGGAGCGTTTGAAGTCGCGGCGCTTTTTGGCCGCGTTGCGCTCGGCGATCAGGGCCTCCACTTCTTCGGCGGTCAGACGCGGTTTTGCATCGCAGAAGCCGAGCAAACGAAGCTTCTCTTCATCGTCATCTTGAGCACAGCCAGGATCGCGTCGAATTTCTCCATCGCAGCGACCATGGGCGGCGCGTCCTGCTGCAGGAACTCGCCGCGGTCCATCGCTGTGTTCACGTCGCGCACGAGGTCGAAGATCGAGGCCAGCGCGACGGCAGTATTCAGATCGTCCGCAAGGCCGGCGTCAAAATCAGCCAGGGCTTGGCGCGCGCGCTCTTCCATTTTTGGATTCGTGCCGCCGGAAAATTGTTCGTTCTTCAGGCGCGCCACGAAATTGCGGAGCCGTTCGACGGAATTCTCGGCTTGTTTCAGGCTGTCCGCGGTGAAATTGAGCTGGCGGCGATACGGCACCGAGAGCAGCAGGTAACGGACGGACGAAGGCTTTGCGCCTTTCGCGAAAAGATCGCGCAGGGTGAAGAAGTTTCCGAGCGACTTCGACATTTTCTCGCCGTCAATGATCAGGTGCTCGGCGTGCAGCCAGAGATTGGCGAACGGATGCCCAGTGGCGGCCTCGCTTTCGGCGATTTCGTTTTCGTGATGCGGAAACGCCAGGTCTATGCCGCCGGTGTGGATGTCTAGCGTCTCGCCGAGATACTTCATGGCCATCGCGGAACATTCGATGTGCCAGCCCGGACGGCCGGGGCCGATGCGCGTTTCCCAGAAATGTTCGCCGGGTTTGGGAGCCTTCCATAGCGCGAAATCGCGCGCGTCGTCCTTTTCGTAGCGGTCGTTATCCACGCGCGCGCCGGATTTCATCCCCGTCAGATCTATTTTCGAGAGCTTGCCGTAGGACGGAAATTTCGAGATGCGGTAGTAAATCGAGCCTTCGCTCGCGTAGGTGATGCCCTTTTCCTGCAGGCGCACGATCAGGTCAACCATATCTTCGACGTGATCGGTGGCGCGCACGATTTCCTCGGGCATCTCCAGGTCCAGCGCTTTCATATCGTCGAGAAACGCCTGAATGTATTTCTCGGTGTAATCGCGGATGGATTCGTTGGCGGCGGCCGCATTCTGGATGATGCGGTCGTCCACGTCTGTGAGGTTCATCACTTGCAGGACGGAAAGGCCCCGGGAATGCAGGAAACGACGGAGGATGTCTTGAAACACGAAGGTGCGGAAATTCCCGATATGGGCGTAGTCGTAGACGGTGGGCCCGCAGGTGTAGATGCGGACTTCGCCCTTATGGAGCGGTTGCAGGGCCTCCAGGCGATTCGAGAGCGTGTTGTGCAAGCGTATGTCAGTCATCTGCGCCGCAATCCAAAACGGTGATTGTAGCTGAGGCGCTGGCTGGCGGCAAACAGCGGCCTTCCAGGCCGCTGACCAAAAGCCAACAAGAGCAAGGAGTTCCGGGCAAATCCTTCCGGGTTCGGCAACCGGTACCATTCGCGGGCCCAGAGAGCGTGCGTAGTACCGATAGGCCAAAAGTACCATTTTCAAAAGAATGTGCTCAGTTAGTCTACAGGCAGGCTGAGGGGGCGCTGCCGGGATTCGGAAGCGCTGCAGAAATGGGGATGCTTATGAGAACGTTATTCGCTCTGGCGATCGTTTTGATTTTCGCGGGCACGGCTCACGCGCAGTTCACTGGCGGGAGCATCAATACGGGCAGTTCGATTGGTCAAGGCGCCGCATTGAATGCCCATCACGCAGCGACTCCGATCGGGACCGAGCCACCCGAATCTGGATGCGGGCGTGAACATGAATTCGAAGAACCCCGGCGAATTCGTGCCGTCCACCTTTACTAACTTCAAAGACGTGCTCGCGGAGGCGAAACTTCAGGCGGCGCTGCGGCCGCTAACAGTTGCCGAAGCCGCACGCCAGGAGCAAGAGCGCAGAAGCAAGGCGAAAGACGCGAACGTGATTCAACTCGACGAAGATGCGCAAGGCAGGTTGGTGATCGCGAAAGCGAAAAAGTAGCACCGGTCGAAGCCGATCTGCACGTTAATCAGGGAAGCAGCTCCACGCGGCGGCTAATGACCGTCCGATCGCCGCTGCCGTACGGCACGGCGGTAAGCGGACGAGCCTTCAGCAGAAAAAGCCCCTCGAGCGGAAGCGAGTACGTCGAGTCCAGGGCATACACTTCCACGGCCTTCCCCGCGGGGAGCGTGAAACTCAGTTCGACTCCCTTCGCAGGCATTGCGGAAAAATGAAAGACGAACCAGCTATTCACTCGCCTGCGGAATTTTTCCGATTCTGGTGGTAATGCTTCGTTCTCCGCGCTGACAGATTCGATCCCCGAATCCGGCGGAAAAAGCACTCCCGCTTCGGGCGCGCCGCGCTCGGAACGGAGCAACGCGCGGTAGATGCGCTTTCCAGTTGCAGCGGAAAGCTCCAAGATCGTGAATGTGGGTGGAGGCAGATCCAGGTGCGGCGCGCTGACGACGAATGAGGGCTCAGCAATCCATGGATATGGACCAGTCTCCTGCCGGCGAAAATTTGTGGCGAGGCCGAGAGACTCGGGCAACCGGCCCGAAGCCGGATACACGACCCATTGCGATCGGCCGGAGTCCGCTTCCTGAATGTAGTCCAGGTTCACGTGCTCCGGTGACTTCGCCGAAAAAACGGGGGCAACAATGGCCGCGAATGCGGCGATCACGGTGGCGGCAGCGGCGAGCGCGGGCAGCGCGACCACGGAGAGTCCACGCGGGCGATGGCGTTCGCCGCAAAGCGGAGCGATGGGAGTGCACAGCAGTCCAACGAGCAGCGCGATTCCGGGTAGCGCCGGGTTGCCAAAGGTCTGATAGAGCAGCAACGCGGGTACAAATCCGAGTGTAGCGCCTACAGCCAGAGGCACCACCGCCGCTAAAGTCGCCGCGCGCGAAGAGTTCTGCGGGCGAAACACGAGCAGCAATCCCGCGAGCACCGCGGCGCAAGTAGCGGCTTGCAAGATATAGCCGACGGCCGCATAGCGCGAAGCGATCGCGATGCCAAAGATGGCCCACCACGCCCACGCTCCTGCCCAAAGCCCCAAAAATCCAGCGCGGCTCGCGAATCGGATCGAGATCAATGTGACAACCACAATTGCCAGCGACCAAAACGAAATTTGTCCCGGATTAGGATGCGCCACCCACTGGCTTGCAGTGGCGCCTGCACGACGCAAGATATAGCTGAGCGCGAGCGCCAAAACCCCGACGGCCAGCATGGCCACAAACCACGCTAACAAACCCCAGAGAAATTCCAGACCGCTCAGCCGCTTCTTGTAAATCAGCCACCCGATTTCCAGGAACAGGAATAGGGTGGAAAAAATAGCGATTTTCAGCGTCCACGCGGCCGGCCACCAGAAAACCCAGCGGCCAAACACATCGAAATAGACGGCTGAGGTGCGCGGCGGATTGGAGATATCGCGGTTGGCGAATGCTTCCAGCGAACTGAGGGCGTTCTCTCCTTGATGCTGCAGGGTGGAGGTATCAGCGTTTGCGAAATTATCGAGCGGCGTGTGGTAGTGCACCACGTCGCCGATATTCGCGAAGTTCACGCCCTGATATCCGGCTGCTTTGAAGACCGAGAAGTCCGTGTCGTTGGGAATTCGTTTGTACCCTTCGTAAAAGATCGAACTGGTTGCCGGACGCCTCGCCCGCGACGCATAGGCGCGCAGCGCCCACTCATTCGCGTCGCCCGTTTCAAACATCAAGCTGGGGCCGGTGGTTCCGCGGCTCTCCACATTCACCGCCACGCGAACTTCTTTGGCCCACGGATGCTGGCCGACAAAAACGCGCGCGCCTAGCAGGCCGGCTTCTTCTCCGTCGTCCGCAAGAAAAATAATCGAATGTTTCGGTTGTGGCAGCGACTTGAGCGCGCGGGCACATTCGAGAACCGTGGCTACTCCGGCGCCGTCGTCAAACGCGCCGGGACCGGCCGCGACAGAATCGTAATGCGCGGCCGCTAGAACGGATTCGCCGGGTTCACTGCCGTCGAGGCGCGCGACGACATTGTTGACGGTGGCGCAGCCGCCGTACTCGTCACAGGCAAAGCCTTGCTGCACAGTGGGCTGGTAACCGAGCTTGGTGAATTCGTCCATGACCCGACCGCGCACGACGTCATTTTGCGGGCTGCCGGTCGGGTGCGGAATACCGTCCCCTACGAGTCGGTAGAGGATCCCCTGTGCTCGGCCTGCGGAAAATTCCGCGGGGCTGGCGTTGACGGGTTTAGGCGCAGGGGGACGCAATCCTTCGACTGAAAGGAAGAGGATTAGGGCCAAAATGGCAATCGCGGACAAAATGCTGCCGGAGCTCTGGGTGGCGTCCTGCTGCAATCATGCCTCCACTTCGCGTCATCCTAGGCCGCGGGAGTTGTTAAGTCAATCTGCAAGAATCAGTTACTGGAGTCGCAGTCAGAGCACTTGTTGCGGCCTTCGCTGCTGCGGCTGCGTTGCAGGCAGCTTCCGCGCCGACGGAAGCCGCGTACTGCCGCGTGGGCCGTGGCGGCCCGCCGCCGCTACAGAATGTGCAAACGGAGCAAATGCCTGCTTTACACGGCTGCCACGCCATGCTACTTTTTATTCCCGTAACCGCCGTCCCGGTAAGCGCCAGGCGGAAGGGCCATTGAGTCGACCCTCCAGCGTTTTTGTCTCGAAACACCTCCGACGAACGATCGATAAATTGAAGCTTCTTCGCGCTGCGAAGCCGAGGGAGCGAACTGTGCGAGGAAACTGGTGCTGAAACTGCGTAAGGTCGAGTTATTGGGCTTTAAGTCTTTCTGCGAGAAGACCCCTATCACGTTCAGCGGCACGGGGATCACATGTATCGTGGGTCCCAACGGCTGCGGTAAATCAAACGTGGTGGACGCGATCTCCTGGGTGCTGGGCGAGCAAAGCCACAAAATGCTGCGCGCCGAGCGCATGTCCGACTGCATTTTCAACGGCACGGCGAAACGCCCTCCGATGGGGTTGTCGGAAGTTACGTTGACGCTCGTGGATCCGGATCTCGCGAATGCCGTCGCGCAGGTGATGGACGCGCCGGAAGAGAATGCGGCGCCCGTTGAGACGGCCGGGCCGATGATTGTGGAGAATCCGCCGGAGCCCGAAACAAAAGTGGTGGATGGTTTCGTTGAGCTGGTTGCGGATGAAGCCGCCCCCGAAGAGAACGCCGCTGCGGAACCCGCTGAGGCTGGGAAGGACAAGCCGTGGAAAAAACGCGGCGCTGAAAAACCGGCGGTCGCCTTGAAGCCAGGAGAAGTTGTGGTGGGCCGCCGCCTGTACCGTTCGGGACAGAGCGAATACTTGATCAACGGGCGCGTGGCGCGCCTGCGCGATGTGCAAGAACTCTTCATGGGCATGGGACTGGGTCCCGATAGCTACGCCATCATCGAGCAGGGCCGCATCGGGCAAATTCTGAATTCGAAGCCGATGGATCGCCGCGCGATCATCGAAGAAGCCGCTGGAATCACGATGTACAAGACCAAGCGGCGACTGGCGGAAGCGAAGCTCGAAGCGTCCAAGGTCAATTTGTCGCGCGTGCACGACATTCTCGTGGAAGTGGAAAAGCAGCTGGCTTCGCTGAAGCGTCAGGCGTCCAAAGCGCGGCGTTACGCCGAGCTTCGCGAACAGATGCGCGAATTGCTGCGCAGCGTGCTGGCGAGCAAGGCCGAGCACCTGGATATTGAAGCGGCGCGGCTGGAAAATCTGTTACGTGAAATGGACACGGCGGAAGCGCGCGAAGCGAGTTCCGTGCATGAACTGGAAAGCGAGCAGGAACGCTTGAGCAATCGCAGCTACGAGCTCGACGGCGAACTGCGGCAAATCCAGAATTTGCTGGGACAGACCGTGCTGGATCTCGATCGCGCGGAAAACCGGATTACATTCAATCGCGAGCAAACCGCGCAGATCGAATCGCGGGCGATGCGGCTGGCGGTGGAAACGGAAGTTGCGGAGCGGCAGGTGAGCGATTTGAGCGCGCGCATGGCGGCGCATCGCGAAGCGGTGACGACCTTGCGCGAACAGACCAGCGACCTCGAAACGCTGCTGCGCGAAACCACGGAGCGATCTTCAACGACGGCCGCGGAACAGATCCAGATGGAAGCGCGCATGGAAGAATTGCGGCAACTCGCCGGGCGGCTGGTGGAGGAATCCGCGCGCGAGCTGGCGGAATCCTTGCAAGCCGAGGAAGCGGCGGCGCGGCACACGGCAGCGGAAGAGCAGCGCGCGGCAGCGATGCAGGCGATCGAAACGGAATGCAGCGCGTTGAACGACAAAGTCGCGGCGGCCGAGCAGACCTTTCTGCTGTCGGAAAGCAGCGCGCAGGAACTGGGTGCGGCGGTGCGCGATGCGCAGGCGCGGCTCGTTGAATTGCGCCGCAGTCAGCAGGAAACCAGCCAGCGGCTCGAAGTGATGCGCGAAGGGCTTTCCGCGGAACGTGCGCGGCGCGCTTCTATCGAGCAGATTTTGAGCGAGCGTGCTTACACAGCCGACGCGGTGCAGAAGCTTTTCAATGTGGCGCGCGAGGCGAATTCGGAATCCGCGGCGAGCGGATTCCACGCGGTCGGATTGCTCGCGGATTACGCCGAAGTGCAGGAAAAATACGAAGGCGCGATCGAGCAGTTCTTGCGCGACGAGCTGGAATACGTGGTGGTGGAATCGTTCGATCACGCGCGCGCGGGAATTTCCCTGCTGCGCGACGAAATGGGCGGACGCGCCACGTTTTTCGTGGACTCGCTCAATAAATTGAATCTGCCGTCGCCGGAAGCGGACGCTTCGCTGCCGATGCCCGAGGGAGTGCTGGGCCGGCTGGATCGCCTGGTGGACTTCCGCGAACCGCTCGGTCCCGCCGCGAAGCATTTCCTGACGAAGTTGCGCACGGCTTACGTGGTGGAATCCGCAGCGCTGGCCGAGCAGATGGCGAACGAGAATCCGCATAGCTATTTTTTGACGCCGGAAGGCACCTGCTATCACGGACGCATGGTCTCTGGCGGGCGAGCCGGGAGAAGCGGGACCGCTGGCACTGAAGCGCGAGCTACGCCAGCATGAAGCGGAAGCGCTACGCCTGGAGCACGAGGTAAACGAGCAGCAAGCCGAAATGAGTCGTCTGGAAAGCGCCATCGCGGAAGGCGAAGGCGCAAGTTGCTTCGGCCATCGCGCGGCAGATGGAAGCGGAAAAATCATTGGTGGCTGCGACGCATCAGCGCGATCAGGCGCGCTCCGAACTGCGGCGCATCGAGCAGCAATTTGCCGCAGAGCGCGAAGAGATTGCGCGTTTGCGCGCAGACGCCGAATCCGCGCGCAGCCGTGCGGCGGAGGCTCGTCGCAAGCACGCGGAAGCTTCGCAATCGCGTGAAGCAGCGGAAATCGAAAGCACGCAAGTAACCGAACACCTGACGCGCATGCGGCAGGACCTGCAAACCTTGCAAGAGCAAGCCGCGGCGCGACGGGAAGAATTGGCGACGATGTCCGAGCGGCTGACCACCGCGGAATCGGCTCAAGAACGCTTGATCGAGGAAATGGCGCTGGCCGGTGAGCGCGTTGCGGCGCTGAGCCAGCAGCAAGAAATGATGCGGCAGGAAAAGTCCGAGCTGGAAACCTCCTGCGAGCAGCTGGGTTTGCAGGTCGCAGAGCTGCGCAAAGAAAAGTCACGCCTCGACGAGCTGAAAGCAGCGCTCGAGGCCGAATGGGAACAGGCTCGCACGCGCGCAACGCAATTGGATGAAACGGTACGGGGCAAGCGCCAATCGCTCGATGAGCTTCGCGCCGAGCGCAACCAGCGGCAAATCGAGAAAGCGCGCAACGACGCAGATCGCGATTACCTGCGGCAGACGTGCGTGGCGGAATTGAATGCGCAGCCGGAGGAGTTGATGGCGCAGCAAGCACAACTGCTGCTGGGCGAAGACCTCGTCGCCGCCGAAACGAACTACAACGAAATGAAAGCGCGCGTCGAAGCCATGGGTCCCGTGAACATGATGGCGCTCGAGGAATTCAAGGAGTGCGAGGAGCGCGACACGTTCCTGCGGCGCGAGCGCGACGATCTGGTAACCTCGATTCAGAATACGCAGCTCACGATCACCGAACTCGATCAAGTTTCGCGGCAGAAATTCGAAGAAGCTTTCAATTTCATCAACGCCCACTTCGCCATCGCCTTCCAGTCGCTTTTCGGCGGCGGACACGGCGAGATGCGCCTGGGCGAGCCGGACAGCTCCGGCGAAGCTGGGATTGACATCGTGGCGCAGCCGCCAGGCAAGCGCCTGCAAAATATTTTGCTGCTTTCGGGCGGCGAAAAAGCGCTGACGGCTCTAGCCCTACTGATCGCCGTCTTCAAATATCAGCCGAGCCCGTTCTGCATACTGGATGAAGTGGATGCGCCGCTCGATGAAGCGAACGTCGGGCGCTTCAACAAAATGCTCGCGGACATGTGCGGGCAAACGCAATTCATCGTAGTCACCCACAATCGCAAAACCATGGAGATGGGCTCGGTGCTCTACGGCGTCACGATGCAAGAGCCCGGCGTTTCGAAACTCGTGTCGGTAAAATGGGAAGAGACCACCGCGATGGCCGCCCCTAAAGCTGCTTCCAACGCCGCGTAGCGCGTCGCAAGATTTTTTCGAAGCATTCACGCCTGTGAAAAATTTCCATGCAGCCCTGTCTTAACGGTTGACAACTTATCGCGCTGCGCTAGAATACCCGCCTCTTAGCAACGAGGTAAAAACCCTTGGCATCTCCGCAAATGACTCCAGTGATTTCAGAAACGAATTTTCCCGGACTCAAACTTCGGGGACGCGGCAAAGTGCGCGACATCTACGAGTTGGGCGATCAACTGCTCATCGTAGCGACGGACCGCCTTTCGGCATTCGATGTCGTGCTTCCGACGCCCATTCCCGATAAGGGAAAGGTTCTCACGCAGATCTCTTTGTTCTGGTTTGACAAGCTGGCCGGCATCATTCCCAATCATGTGATTGCGGCGAAAGATTTCGGTGGCGAACTCGCGCAATACGCTGCGTCGCTGGATGGCCGCGCCATGTTGGTACGCAAGACCGAGCCTGCGCCGATCGAGTGCGTTGTGCGCGGATACATTTCCGGTTCCGGGTGGAAGGACTATCAGAAGACCGGCGCGATTTGCGGCATTCCGCTGCCCGCGGGATTGCGCGAATCCGATAAGCTGCCGGAACCGATTTTCACGCCGTCCACGAAAGCCACTACCGGCCACGACGAAAACATTTCCTTCGACGAAACCGTGGCGCGCGTGGGCCGGCCGCTCGCGGAGAAGTTGCGCGGCGTCAGCTTGACGATCTACCAGCGCGCGTCCGAACATGCCGCTGCGCGCGGCATCATCATCGCCGACACGAAATTCGAATTTGGGCTGATCGGCAACGAGCTGATCTGGATTGACGAGGCGCTCACGCCGGACTCGTCCCGATTTTGGCCGGCCGATGAATACGTTCCGGGCCGCACCCAGCCTTCTTTCGATAAGCAATTCGTGCGCGATTATCTGGAAAAGATCGGATGGAACAAGCAGCCTCCGGCTCCCGCGCTGCCCGCAGACGTCGTGACGGCCACGCAAAGCAAATACCGGGACGCCTATCAACGCGTTACAGGCCACGCACTCGACTAGCCCGGGCGCTGCTCGCGGGTGAGCCACGTCCGCGTGCGGGGTCCGCGATACCCGACATTAAAGGCCCCATTCTCCGGCCCCATCATTGCGTGCGGAGCGTGCAAGCGTGAAAGATCAATTGGAATCTCTGGTGGGAATGATGGTCGAGCGCGGAATCCTGCTGGAAGAAGCCGTCACGGAGTTTGAGAAGAAATTCATCAAGCGCGTTCTGGAACGATTGGACGGCAATCAATCGCGCGCCGCCAAAGCCCTGGGAATTCACCGCAACACATTGAGCCGCAAGGTGGACGAGTACAAACTGGACCAGCACAGGCACCGTCGCGCCTAGCGATTTTTTCGCGCGACTCGCAGTAATCGCGCGCCACGAAAAAAAGGCCGGCCCATTTCTGGACCGGCCGTCATTCCCTGCAGATTCGATCGCGATTACTGTTTCGGCGGAACCTTGTGATGCTTTCCAGACTCGGCCTTTTCCGGAATGGCCGCCGGATCCACCTTCACCTGATCCCAGTGCAGCAGGAACGGATTCGGATCATAGCTCACGATCGCTCCAGAGAAGCGAATTCCGTCGTCTTTCTGCAAGCGAACCACGTCCGGCTGCGGCGTGTCCTGGGCCGCGCCAGGCGTTCCTGGCGGCGGAGCCGTGATCCAGACCTTCACGTCCATGTTGGGTGTGGTGGCTTTATCCACTTCGTCTTCCGTCGCGCCAGTGAATACCATGAAATCCACAAAGCCCTCGCCCTGTTTCACTTCGATAATCTTGCCGACGACGCCTGGGAATTGCGCGTTGCAGATGGCCAGCCACGTCATTTTCGCTTTGTCGCCGCCCGCGCTTAGATCATTGATCACCGTCAGAATCGTGCTGCCCTGCGCGATTTTTTGCAGGTCCGCCGCGGCGGGAATCGTATACGTCGCCGGACGATCACCTGTGGTGCCGGCGAGCGTGAGCAGTTCGTTGACCTGCGCATCTACGGCGCTATCGCATCCGGGCTGCTCATAAGCCAGGATCGCCTTGCGCAGATAATCCTTGATCTTGTCCGCATCCGGAACTTTCAGGTTGATCGCTCTTGCAAGAGACCAGAAGCCGTCGATTGATTGCGGCGGGTTCATTCCGAGGTAAGCCAAGCCCAGGCGATAATAGCTAACCGCATCGTTGGGATTGTTCGTCAGCGCCTTCTTAAAATCGTCCACCGCGGCCGGAAAATCTTTGAGCTGCAGATCAGCGAACGCCGCCGAGGCATAGAAGAAGGCCAAGCCCGGCTTTTTCTGGTCGGCAAATTGCGCATCGGTCATCGTCGAATTGGCGGGCTTGGGATACTTCATCAGCAGATCTGCGCCTTCGCGAGCGGAGTCGCGCTCCTTGGTAAGCTGATCGTGCGCGTCCGGCGCTTTCGGATTGAATGTGGATAGAAACGCCTGAACTCGCGTTTGCAGGGCTTGCAGACGCGTGGCCGCATCCACCTTGTCGCCCATGGCGATGATTTTGTCGGCCGTCTCGATAACTTTCGGATAGTCCTTCAGTTCGTTATAGGTGCTGAGGTAGAGCTGATCCACATAAATCATCAACGTGGAGTTCGGGAACTTGGCGACAAAATCATCGAGCAGCTTGATGCGATTTTGCGGATTGGTTTCCGCGCGGGCCGCCTGGAAAGCGTTATATTCCGGAATCGTATAAGTAGGCTTCGCCTCCTGCTGCTGGGGCCGTGCGGAGGCCGGCGGCGCCTGCAGACCAAAATGTAAAAGCGCGAGTAGTAAGATTCCCTTTATGAGATAGCACTTTCGCATCATCTGTTCGCTGCCTCCTGAACTAGTTTAACAATGGATTGGCGGCCATGCCCTGGGACCACAAACCCTGCAGAACAACGGAGTAAACGAAATCCACGGGATTATAGGGAAAGCGACCCATGCGTGCAAGGTGAATTCAGCCTGACGGACAAAATCTTGATTTGGACCGCTCCGTGGATGTTCGCACCTGAATGGTAAGATGATGGTTGGAAGAAAATTGTCGCCTCGCGGGAGTTTCGCAAATGTCGAATTCAAAAGCCCTCGCAGGGAAAGTCGCAATCGTCACGGGCGCGAGCCGCGGCATCGGACTGGCGATCGCCCGACGCCTGGCAAACATGGGCGCGAAACTCAGCATCTGCGCGCGTGACCCGCAAAGGCTGGAAGCCGCCGCAAACGATTTGCGACAGTCAGCGCCCGCGCTCTTCGCGGCTCCCGTCAACGTCACTTGCACTGACGAGATCGCCTCTTACGTCGCCGCTACCGTGAAAAACCTCGGATCCGTGGACATCCTCGTGAATAACGCCGGAATCGGCTACTTTGGGCCCACCCACGAGGCCACCGAGCACAACTGGGACTCGGTATTAGACACCAATTTGAAGTCCGTGTTCCTGATGAGCAAAGCGGTTGCGCCCGGAATGATCGAGCGGCGCAGCGGGCACATCATCAACATCGCCTCGCTCGCCGGAAAGAACGCCTTCCGCGGGGGCGGCATTTACTGCGCCTCGAAGTGGGGCCTGCTGGGCCTGACGGAGTGCATGGCGGAGGATTTGCGTCAGTATGGCATCCGAGTCAGCGCAATCTGCCCAGGATCGGTGGCCACCGACTTTTCCCCGCACGCCGGCAAGGATGTGAGTAAACTATTGCAAGCAGACGACATAGCCCACGCCGTTGAGATGATCGTCACGCAGGCGCCGCAAAGCTTTATCAGCGAGATACTTATGCGGCCGACGCAAAAGCCCTGAGCCTTCCAGCGGCCTGCCTGAATCCTGCCGGAGCCTGCCGCATCGAATGCTTCAAGCTCGAATCATTTGAGCTTAAAGTAAAGCTTAGAATGCCAACCCATTTCGAAGGCTGCGAAGGCATCGTGCGTGCGCTCAATGCGTACATCAATCTCGTGCGAGCGTCGGATTCAGTGGTTTCGAAGCTCACTCTACATCTGGAGTCCGAGGGTGTAACCACCGGCCAATTTGCGGTCCTGGAAGCCTTGCTACATCTGGGTCCGATGTGCCAGCACACACTCGCCGAGAAACTTCTGCGCAGCGGCGGAAATATGACGCTGGTCGTGGACAATCTGCAGAAGCAGGGATGGGTGAAACGCGTACGTCAGGAAAAAGACCGTCGAATGATTCAAATTCAGCTGACGCCTAAAGGAAGGCGGCTGATTACCCGGATATTTCCGGAGCACGCCAAAATGATCGCGCAGGTGATGAGCGAATTGACTCCGGCGGAGCAAGAGGAATTGCGCCGCATCGCCCGCAAGCTGGGACGCGGCGCCGAGGAATTGTGCGCCGAAAGGCTCAAGAAGGAGACCCACGATGATTCAGATCAGACCAAGTGAAGAACGCGGGCACAACAAACTCAACTGGCTGGACACGCACTTCACATTTTCGTTCGACCAGTATTACGACCCGCAACACACGCAATTCCGTTCTTTGCGCGTATTGAATGAGGACACCATCGCACCCGGGCCAAGGATTTGGAATGCATCCGCACCGGGACATGGAGATACTCACCTGGATTCTCGAAGGCGCTCTGGAACATCGCGACAGCCTGGGAACCGGTGCAGTGATCCGTCCCGGCGAATTGCAGCACATGACTGCCGGCTCTGGCGTAATGCATAGCGAGTTCAACCCTTCGCCGAACGACCCGACGCACCTCCTGCAGATCTGGATCATGCCGGATCGCAAGAATCGGAAACCCGAATACGAGCAACTCACGTTCCCAGACAAAGATTTGCGCGGCGCGTTCCTGCACGTCGCGGGACCGAATGCTCCAGTGACGATTCACCAGGACGCGAATCTTTATATCGCGCGGCTGGGTGAGGGCGAGCAAACCACGCACGATCTCAAAGCCGATCGGTACGCCTGGCTGCAGGTGGCGCGCGGCGGCGTCACCGTCAACGGCCGGGAATTGAAGGCCGGCGACGGCTCGGCAATTTCCAAGGAAGACGAAATTCAGGTAAAGGCCAAGGAAGCATCCGAGGTCCTGCTGTTTGACCTTGCGTAAAATCGAAACTCAAAAGGAGACGATCGAATGACATCTTCGGACAGCCTTATCACTCTCTCGGGCCGCATTTTGCTAAGCGTGATGTTTCTTATCAGCGGAGTGTTTAAAGTAGCGGCCTATTCGCAGATAGTCGGATATGCAACCGCCACGCATTTGCCCGCGCCCGGTGTGGCGATTGCGTTGGCGGCAGTTGTGGAGCTCGCCTGCGGATTGGCGGTTCTAGCCGGGTTCAAGACGCGAATCGTGGCTTGGGTCCTCTTCCTGTACTTGATACCCGTGACGTTCTATTTTCACAATTTCTGGGCGGTGCAAGGCGCGGCGCAGCAGACCCAGATGGTCAACTTTCTAAAGAACGCCGCGATCATGGGCGGGCTTTTGGTGCTCGCGGTGAACGGTGCCGGCGCATATTCAGCAGACGCCGCGCTGGCGAAGAAGAGTTAAGGGAATTCTAAAATCTCCGAGCGCACTGTTGACGATTCGCATTGTGCTTGCGACGGGGTCGCACCGGAGCTGCACTCTTTGCTTTTTGCACGAGCATGACAATTTATAGCGGCCCACCAAAAGGAGAAATCATGAGCGTACTGAAAAAGACAGCCGAAACGAGTGTTCCGATTCACCCTTTGATCAGCGAGCGCTGGAGTCCGCGGTCGTTCGCGAACCGGCCCGTGGAGCCGGAAAAATTGCGCGCTCTGTTCGAGGCCGCGCGCTGGGCCGCATCGTCCTACAACGGGCAGCCGTGGTATTTCATCGTGGCAACCAAGGACGACGCCGCGAACTACAAGAAGGTTCTCGATTCCTTCGTCGAGTTCAACCAGGGATGGGCCAAAGGAGCGCCCGCGCTCGCTTTGAGCGTGGCCAAGCAGAAATTCGATCACAATGGCGAGCCCAACCGTCACGCATTGCATGATGTGGGGCAAGCGGCGGCGAATTTGGCATTGCAGGCGCACGCGCTCGGTCTGGCCGTGCACCAAATGGCGGGAATTCTGCCTGACAAAGCGCGCGAACTTTTCGAGATCCCGGAGGGCTACGAGCCAGTTGCGGGCATTGCGATCGGCTATCCCGGCGAGCCAGAAAATCTTCCCGATCAACTGCGAGAACGCGAGGTAGCAGCGCGCGAACGCAAGCCGCTCGATTCGTTCGTCTTCACGGGAAAGTGGGGAAAGGTTTCGCCGATCGTCGGCGGAAAATCCTAACGGCAAAGTTCGCCCAGGGCGAACTCCTTACGCCAAAACCGAAGTCGAAGTCATCCCGAGCGCAACGAGGCCTGCCTGCCGCAGGCAGGGATCTGCTTTTCGATCGAATCTTAAGAAAAAGCAGATTCCTCGGGCCTAATTCGCCTTCGGAATGACTTTCGGGTCGTTTTCCGCAAAAGTATGCAACTGGTCGATGCTGCCCCAGCTAAATCTTCGGCAGGACAATTCCCTGCTGTGATTGGTATTTGCCCTTCTTATCTTTGTACGAGATTTCGCACTGCTCGTCAGATTCGAAGAAAATCACCTGGCACAATCCTTCGTTCGCGTAAATGCGCGCGGGCAGTGGCGTGGTATTGCTGATCTCTAGCGTCACAAAGCCTTCCCACTCTGGTTCGAAGGGTGTGACGTTCACGATGATTCCGCAGCGCGCGTAGGTGGATTTGCCGACGCAGATCGTCAGGCAGCTTCGCGGAATCCGGAAATATTCCACCGAGCGGCCTAGCGCAAAGGAATTGGGCGGCACGATGCAAATGTCGCCCTTGAATTCCACGAACGATTTCGGGTCAAAGTGTTTGGGATCCACGATCGAGGAATTCACGTTGGTGAAAATGCGGAACTCGTCCGCGACGCGCATGTCGTAGCCATAGGACGAAACGCCGTAGCTGATGACGCCCTCGCGCACCTGGTGATCTTCGAACGGTTCGATCATGCGGTGTTCGCGCGCCATCTTGCTAATCCACTTGTCAGACTTCACCGACATCATTTCCTCCTGGTCATACCACTTGTGCTGTCTTTACTAACCTCTCGCCGATTGTGCCGCGGATTCGCGAGCTTGCCGGGCTCTCCCCGCCCCACGGGAGCCGGGCAGTGTAATACACCGCACAGCGCTTGACAACCTGCAAACCCCTGTCTAGCATAGGTTTCCGGTCAGTGGAGGCACGTGTGATCAAGCTCGACATCGTAAATGCTATCGTACAGAAAACGAATATTACGCGCACAAAAGCCGAACAGGCAGTGGAAACCGTCTTCGAGGCGATGAAGAACGCGCTGGGCCGCGGCGAACGCATCGAGCTCCGCCGCTTCGGCGTTTTCAACGTAAAGCCCCGCAAGACCGGCATCGGCCGCAACCCTCGCACTGGACAGCAGGTTAGCATCCCACCTGGCAAAGCTGTCCGTTTCAAGCCCGGCAAGGAATTGCAGGCGCTGCCTGCAGCCGCTCCAACTCCCAAGCCCTGATCGAGATGGCGCTCCTCGCCACCGCGACTGGCGCGGAACCCGTTTTTTCGCGCCGTGCATCCAAAACTCATGCGTAATGGCTCCGGCAACGGCGATGGTGATGGCCGCCTTCCACTGGAAGTACTCGACCGACGATACGCCGAAGTCATTGACCTGCCGCCGCCCCGAGTTACAGTTCGCCGCCCTTCTTATTGGCCCGCGCTGATCTTATTTATCCTCACTGTGGCGACCACGCTGGCTGCCGGAGCGATGTTTGCCATCTCTTACGCCAATGACTCGGCGCGAGCTGTCGCCGACGAAAGTCTCCTCACTCTGCCATTGCTGGTGGTTCAGCATCCGCACTTGCTCCTGCTGGGTATTCCTTTTGCGGCAACGCTGCTGGGATTTTTGATGGCCCATGAAATGGGCCATTATCTCGCGTGTAAGTATTACGGGATTGATTGCAGCTACCCTTTCTTTTTGCCGTCGCCATTTCTTTTCGGCACGTTTGGCGCGGTGATCAAAATTCGTGCGCCGATCACCACGCGTCGCGCGCTATTCGATATCGGAATTTCCGGGCCGATCTTGGGCTTCATCGTCGCGGTGCCGGCGCTCGCATACGGTATCGCCATGTCGCGAGTTGTTCCCGGCGCACAGGATGATTCCGGCATCATTTTCGGAGTGCCGCCGCTGATGCGATTTTTCTCCGCGATTTTTCATCCCGGCGCGGATCCGTATTCCCTGCTGCTGCATCCCGTTGCGCGTGCGGCTTGGTTCGGGCTGCTGGCGACAGCGCTGAATTTGCTTCCGGTGTGGCAGCTCGACGGCGGGCACATCATCTATAGCTTGACGCCGGAGCGTCATCAGCGCATCTCGCTGGCGGTTGCGCTGGGCCTAGTGGCTCTAGGAGTGCGCTACTGGTATGGCTGGGCTTTCTGGGGAATCGTGCTGCTGGTGCTGGCCCTGCGTCTGCGGCATCCACCTCTATACGACCGCTGGCAGCCACTCGATGCTTCGCGGAAATTGCTCGCCGTGCTTGCGCTGGTGATGTTCGTACTGTGCCTGACGCTTATGCCTACGAACAATCCCTGGTGAGCGCCGCTCGAACTTGGACGCTTCCTTGCCGATTAAGCTAGAACAGACTCGCGGGATCCACATCCACAATCACGCCGGTTTCCGGGATTTCTTTCTTTGCACAGAAATCGAGCGCGCCGCTCAGCGCTTGCGAAAGCGCGGAGCGCTGCGGCGATTTCAGCAGGAATTGATAACGGTATTCTTTACGCAGGCGCGCGAGCGGCGCCGCAGCCGGGCCTAGAACTTTTACTCCGCGCTCTTCGAAGGGCGCGAAATAAGCGGCGAGCGCGCGCGACCAGCGAATCGCGTTTTCGATTTTGCGGTCGCGCACCAGAATGCTGGCCAGCGCCGTGAACGGCGGGTAATGCAGCATCCGCCGGAAGTGCGCTTCCTTCTCGTAGAACGAGACGTAATCCTGCTTCGCCGCGAGCTGGATTGCGTAGTGCTCCGGGATAATGCGTCTCCACCAGGACTTCGCCGGAAAGGTCGCCACGCCCTGCACGGCCCGCGACTTGCGTGAGCAACTGGAAAGTCCGTTCGGCGGCTCGAAAATCCGGCAGGCTGAGCGCCAGGTCCGCCGCTACCACGCCCACTAGCGTGACGCGCTGAAAATCGTGGCCTTTCGCGACCATCTGCGTACCCACTAGCACATCCAATTCCCCGCTCGCGAACGCGCCCAGCACTTGCTGGTATTCGCGTTTGGTGCGCACCGTGTCGCGGTCCAGGCGTGCAATGCGCGCGTTCGGAAAATGCTCGTGCAGATATTCTTCCACGCGCTCGGCGCCGTCGCCGACGAAATACATATATTCGGCGCGGCATTTCGGGCACTGCTTCGGCGGACGAATCGAATATCCGCAGTAGTGGCATTCCAGGCGCTGGCGGCTTTTGTGATACGTCAGCGCGATGCTGCAATTTTCGCATTGGACGAACGCGCCGCAGCTGCGGCACAAGCTGGACCACGAGTATCCGCGGCGATTGATGAGGATCATGGCCTGCGTTTTTTCTTCGAGCCGCAAGGCGATGGCCGCGCTTAGCGATTCCGAAACGGGCGCAGCCTTGTGCGCGCGGCGAAATTCCTCGCGCAAGTCCACCACGCGCACTTCCGCGAGCGGCCGATTGGCGACGCGCGCGGTCAGCTCCAGCAATTGATATTTTCCGCCGCGAGCGTTGTGATAGGTCTCGAGCGACGGCGTCGCGGAACCCAGCAGCGCGACGGCTCCTTCCAGCCGCGCGCGATAAACCGCCGTATCGCGGCCGTGATAGCGCGGCGTTTCTTCCTGCTTGTAGCTGCTCTCCTGTTCCTCATCCACGATCAGCAGGCCCAGATTTTCCAGCGGCGCAAAAACTGCCGAGCGCGTGCCCACCACCACGCGCGCTTCTCCGCGCCGCACGCGCCACCATTCGCGCGCGCGCTCAACGTCCGGCAAGCCGCTGTGCAGGGTCGCAACCGTCGCGCCGAAGCGCGCGCGCACCAGGCGCCCCAGCCAGAGCGTAAGCGCGATTTCCGGCACCAGGACGATCGCATTTTTGCCGCGTGACAGCGTGGCTTCGATCGCGCCCATATAAACTTCCGTCTTGCCGCTGCCGGTCACTCCGTGCAAAAGCGCTGCTTCGAATTTGTCCGCCACGATCCAGCGCCAGATCTCTGCGAGCACCTGTTTCTGTTCGGCATTCAACACATTCGCTGGCGGCGTGAAATCCGTTTCCCATGCATCTTCGCCGGGGATGAGCGGCTCTTCCCACGTCAGCAGCATGCCGGCGTTTTCGAGCCGTTTAATGACGAGCGCAGTCACGCTGGCTTTTTCGAGCAGCAGTTCGAGCGGAAGCGGTACTCGTGCATCCGTGAGAACTTCGCGAACTCGTTTTTCGGGCTCGCCGACAGGCCGATTCGGCGCGTCTGTCCTCCACGCGACGATTTTTTGCACGCGAGTTTTGCGGCGTCGCGCCACTTCGCGCGCGGCCAGATAACCGCGGCGCACAAATCTCTCAGCGGCTGCTTCACCGCCGGCCAAGCGCCGGACGCGCGCGGAACGCAGAGGATGATCTTTCGCGCCTGAGCGCGTCCAAATCAAACGCCCGCAAAAAGTCCAGCTCGGCCTTCTCTACGTCCGTGATTTCTTTTTCGGCGGAGAGAGCTTGCAGGTAGGCGCGTCCGGCGTCTGTAAGCCAATATTCACGATCGTGACGCAGCTCGATTTCCGGCGGCAGCATCGCGCGAAACGTCTCGCCGATGGGCGCGAGGTAGTAGCGGCTGATCCAGTGGCCCAGTTCGATCAGTTTCGGCGGCAGCGCGGGCAAAGGATCGAGCAGCTCGGCAATTTCCTTGATGCGCTTCGTTTCGGGGGCTTGTTGCGCGAGCGCGAGTCCCACGCCTACCATCGGGCGATTGCGAAACGGAACCAGCACGCGGCGCCCGACCAGTTCTTCGCCATTGAACGAATCCGGCACGGCGTAAGTGAACGCCGAGCGCAGCGGCACAGGCAGCGCGACTTCCAGGTAGCGTTGAGTCATGGATTCCGAAGGATAGTGTAACAGCGTAGGAGAATTGTTCGCCGACGGCACGCTGCGGCGGCGTAAATGCGTCGGCGCCAGGCAAGCACGAGCCAGAGCTGCCCGTTCTACAAACTGACCATCACGACGCCCGCGAAGATTAGGACGATGCCGAGCCACTGGCTGCGCTCCAGTCGCTCGCGCAAAAAAATCCAAGAGAGCAGGACGGTGACCGCGCCATAGAGCGACGCCAGCACGCTAACGACTGAAACCTGCCCCGTGCTCAGCCCCGCGTTATTCGCGACGAACGCCGCCGTATCCAGCACTCCGACGGCGAGCAGCAGCCACCACACCCCGCCGCGCGGAAGCCGGATCGACTGTCCAACGGGAGCGGCAACCACGGCGAGCGAAACGAGCGCCGTCAAGCCGCATCACCCACACGGACACGGCGCTGCCCACCAGCGGCACCACGTGAAAGCCCAGGAACCAGAACATCACGCCGAATCCCAGGGCCGCGAAAATCGCCCAGCCCACGCCCTTCGATAAATGTGCGTGCGCGGCTTCTCCGCCGGCCGCAGTCGCCGAACTCGCTGGCGCCACTGCCGTCGCCGTCGCGCTCTTGGCTTGCGGCGCAAACGACGTCGCAGCCAGAATCACACCCACCAGCGTCACGGCCAGCCCCGCCGCGCGCAGTGCGTGAATGCGTTCGCCGCTCAGCAGCGAGAGCGCCACGGTAAGCGCGGGATAGCTCGACGAAACCGGCCCCACGATGCTCATCGTGCCGACCTCGAACGAATGATAAAGCGCCAGCGACGCCACCATGTTCAAAATACCCGCCGCGATAGCCATCGCCCAGGGACGCCAGCCCGGCGCGACGCCCGAAAAACCGATCGTCCATTTCAGGTACGCGCTCAGCGCCAGGAAACCAAAGAACTGCATGAAGAACAGCGTGCGGTAGGCGCCCACGCGCCGCGACGCAAAGCGCGCCGCAAAATCCGCCGCGCCCCAGGAAAAGGCGCCGGTCAATCCCAGGAGGATGGCGAGCGAAACATTCATGGCGCGGAAACGCTATCGTTTCCTGGGCTGCAGGCCGAGAACCGCCATCACTTTTTGCAGGTCTTTCCACACTTCGCTTTTCGCGGGCGGATTGCGCAGCAGATAGGCGGGATGATAGGTGGCGATCAATTTCGCGCCGCGGAAATCGAACCACTCGCCGCGGAATTTCGAAATGCCCTGCGTGGTTTGCAGTAGCGTTTGCGCCGCGCAACTGCCCAGCGCGCAGACCACTTTCGGCTTGATCACGTCGAGCTGGCGCAACAGATACGGCGAGCACGTCGCGATTTCATCTTTTTCCGGCAGGCGATTTTCCGGCGGGCGGCATTTCACCACGTTCGCGATGTAAACGTCTTCGCGGCGCAGGTTCATCGCTTCGATCATCTGCGTCAATAATTTTCCGGCGCGCCCGACAAACGGCTCGCCCTTGATGTCCTCATCGTGGCCGGGGCCTTCGCCGACGAACACGAGCTCGGCTTTCGGATTGCCCACGCCGTAGACGATGTTCGTGCGTGCCTTGTGGAATTTGCAGCGCGTGCAATCGCCGATGTCCTCGCGGATGCGCGGCAGCGTGTCGTCCGCGATGCGGTCGATGGATTCAAATAGCGATGGCAGCGACGCGGGAGCGACGATAGCGGCGGCTGACGCCGGCGCTGTTGTGGGCTTCGCGGACGCTGCAGACTTAGCCGTGGGCACGGCCGCAGCGGAACGCGTTGCGTCCGGAGCGCGACGCGTAGCGCCAGCCGCTGCAGCGGCCATCGCGACGGGAGCCGATTCAGCTGCTTCAGCTTCGATAGATACGCCCTCGGGCGCCTGCCGTTCGTGCAACGGCGCGCGATCCCGATAGTACGGCCCCAGCCCCAGCTCCTCGCCGTAGCGCAGCCAGTCCCTCACCTGCTCTTCCACGCGAGTGCCCACACTTGCACGCTTAGCCGGATCCATCGAATCCTCCGCTTGAGAACTTACTTGGATTGTTTCTGAATTTCCAGCACTTGATCGAGGATGCGATTGGCCACGTCGAGCTTGCTCATCTTGGGCAGCGGAACTTCGCGGCCGTCGCGCAGATACAGCGTGACGATATTCGTGTCGGTGTCGAAGCCCGCGCCTTCTTGCGTCACGTCGTTCGCCACAATCATGTCCGCGCCCTTGCGCGCGAGTTTGCCGCGAGCGTTTTCGGCGACGCTGTTCGTCTCCGCGGCAAATCCGACGAGCACGCGATTGCCCTTTTCGCGGCCAAGCTCGGCGAGAATGTCCGGCGTTGGTTCGAGCTCTAGCGTGAATCCGCCTGACCCGCGCTTGATTTTGGAATCCTGCGCCGCAGCCGGACGGTAATCGGAAACAGCAGCGGCCATAATCGCAACATTGGCTTCGCGCGCGCGTTCCACCACCGTGCGATGCATCTGCTCGGTGGCGCGCACCGGAACCCAATCCACGCCTTCCGGAATTTTTAGCTCGGTGGGGCCGCTCACCAGAATCACATGCGCGCCGCGCCGGTGCGCCGCTTCCGCCAGCGCATAGCCCATCTTGCCGGAAGAGCGATTGGTGAGAAACCGCACCGGGTCAATGTCCTCGCAAGTGGGACCGGCGCTTACCAAAACCGTCTGACCCGCGAAATCGCGGCGCAATCCCAGAACTTCGCAAACTTTTTTGGCGATTGTCTCCGTGGCAGCCAGGCGCCCCGCGCCCGTCATGCCGCAAGCCAGGTAGCCTTCATCGGGATCCACGACGTGCACGCCGCGCGCGCGCAGAGCCGCGACATTTTCCTGCGTCGCCGGGTGATCCCACATGTTTACGTTCATAGCCGGCGCCACCACCACGGGCGCTTTGGTGGCGAGATACAGCGTCGAAAGAAAATCCTCCGCGATGCCGTGCGCAAATTTTCCCAGAATATCGGCAGTGGCGGGAGCAACAAGCAAGAGGTCAATCCGCTGCGCTACGGCGATGTGTTCGATGGCGCTTTCCACATTCGCGGGCGCGGCGCCGCCGGCGCTGAAAAGATCGGTGATGACTTTCTGTCCGGTAAGCGCTGCAAAAGTGAGCGGCGTGATGAATTCCTGCGCCGCGCGCGTCATCACCACTTGCACGTCCAATTTTTCCTGTTGCAGGCGGCGCACCAGTTCCGCGGCCTTGTAGGCCGCCACTCCACCGGTCACACCGAGCGCTATTTTCATCGCGTCACCGCGGGCCTAGGACTTTCGCCGCTTCTCTTCCTTATCTTCGGCGTCCTCGTTGAGGTGCGGCGCGTCGTATTCCAGCAGGCCCTTCTGCAATTCTTCCTCGGCGATGCGCGTGGTCTTGCGCGAGCGGGGATTATCCACCATGGGCCGCCCCCCGATTAATAATTGCCGCGCGCGCCGCGCGACCACCACCACATAGGCAAACTGGCTTTCTGGTGCATCCTTGAGAACGGCCATGTGAAGATCAGCCTCCAAAAGACTTCAAGATTTCGCGAATTCGTTCTTCATTACGCGCCACCCGGCAACGCGAACCCAGAGCGATGGCCTGCACTTCCCTGCCCGCGCGTTCCAAGTCGTCGTTGATCACCGCAAAATCGTAGCTGCTGTAGTTCAGCATTTCCTGGCGCGCGCGTTCCAGCCGCCGGTGAATCTCATCTTCCGAATCCTGCCCCCGTGCCCGGATCCGGCGTTCCAATTCCGCGCGCGACGGCGGCAGCACAAACACCGCAACCGCGCCCGGAAGCTTCTGCTTCACCTGCAAAGCGCCCTGGACGTCAATTTCCAGAACCAAGTCTTTTTTCTGCGCCTGCGCCGCTTCCAGCCATTTGCGCGGCGTGCCGTACCAATTCTTGCCGAACACCTGGGCATATTCCAGGAATTCGCCGCGCTCGACCATCTGCTGGAATTCGGCCTCGGAAACAAAATTGTACCACTTGCCGTCGCTCTCCGTCCCGCGCGGCGCGCGCGTAGTGCACGAAACAGATAGCAGGGTGCCGGGGACCTCCAGAATTTTTTCCACCAGCGTGGATTTTCCGGAACCCGAGGGGCCGGAGACGATCAGCACCAACGGTTCCGCTTGGCTCATTCGATGTTCTGCACCTGTTCCCGCAATTTCTCGATCTCGGATTTGATTTCCAGGCCCAGGCGCGTGATTTCCAGGCCTTCTCCGTCGTTCCCCGGCGATTTCGAAAGCAGCGTATTGGATTCCCGCTGCATTTCCTGCAGCAGGAAATCGAGCTTCTTGCCGACGTCCGCCGCGCCCGCCAGCAGCGATTCGAATTGTTGCACGTGACTGCGCAATCGCGCCAGTTCCTCGGTCACATCGCTGCGCTCGGCGGCGATGGAAGCTTCCTGAGCGAGGCGCGTGGGATCCAGCTGCGCTTCGCCGAGCAGTTCCTGCAAACGCACCTGCAAGCGGCGCGCAAACGCAGGACGCGCGTTTTCAGCTAACACATCCACTTTCGCCGCGAGCGCCGCAATCCCGCGCAAACGCGCGGACATTTCTTCGCGAAGATGGCCGGCCTCTTCTTCGCGCATCGCGTCGAGCTTCACCAGCGCTTCGCTCAAGCAGTGCATCACCACTCTTTCCAGGCGCTCGAGTTCTTCTTCGAGCGAAGCGGCCGGCGGCCCGATTACGCCTGGTAATCGAAGAATTGATGCCAGGTCCGGCTCGGTAGCGATGCCGAATTCCTGGCGCAGCGAATTCACCGCTTTCAGATATGCCGCCGCTACTTCGTGGTTCACTCCCACCGCCGCGGGCCCAGCCAGCTCGTAGTACAAAGTCACATCCAGATGGCCGCGGCGCACGCGCTCGCGCAAAAGCTGGCGAATGCGCGGCTCGAGCGGCTCGAATCCCTCTGGAATGCGCAGATGCAAATCGAGGAAGCGGTGATTCACCGCGCGAATCGTAACGCGCAAGCTCCAGCCGTTTTCTACGGCGCGCGCTTGCGCGTAGCCGGTCATGGACTTCAAGCTCGCGGCGCGTGGACTTCGCGGCATTCACGGCGATGGATTTTGATCCTGTGCTGGACATACGTTTACACGGATTCGGCGGTACGCGACGCCGGCTCCGCATCCTGAAACTGCATATTGTACAAACGCGCGTACAATCCGCGGCGCTCCAGCAACTCCTCATGAGTACCGCGCTCGCGAATTGTGCCTGCTTCCAGCACGGCAATCAAGTCGGCGCGGCGAATTGTGGAGAGCCGGTGCGCGATCACAAAAACCGTGCGGCCGGTCATCAGATTGTTCAGGGCGCTTTGCACCAGCATTTCGGATTCGGAGTCGAGCTCGGACGTGGCTTCGTCGAGAATTAAAATCGGCGCGTCTTTCAACAAAGCGCGCGCAATCGCGAGGCGCTGGCGCTGGCCGCCGGAAAGCCGCTGGCCGCGGTCGCCGATCAGCGTTTGGTAACCCTTCGGCATTTGCGTGATGAAATCGTGGGCCATCGCCGCTTTCGCCGCTGCAACCACCTTTTCGTTCGGCATGTTGGGTTGGCCGTAGCAGAGGTTGTTCCAGATCGTGTCGTTGAATAGGATGGTTTCCTGCGTGACGATTGCCATCTGCTCACGCAGCGATCGTAACGTCAGCCTCGCACATCGTATCCGTCAATGCGGACGACGCCCGAGGTCGCTGCAAAAAACCGCGGCAGCAGATTTACCAGCGTAGTCTTGCCGGCGCCGCTCGATCCGACGATAGCGACCACGGCGCCCGCCGGCACTTTCAGGCTGATATTTTTCAAGTCGCGGATTCGCCGTCTTCGTAAACGAACGTTGCATCATCAAACTCCACGCTATTCGAAAAGCGCGGCAGCGCTTTGGCGCCCGGCGGCATCCAGCTTTTCCTCCGGCAAATCGAGAAGCCTGAAAACCTGCGCCGAAGTTCCCAAGCTTGCACAAACAGTTGATAAATTCCGCCCAGACGCTTGATCGGCTCGTAGGCCTTAAAAAGAGCGAATGTGAAGGCGCCGAACGAGCCGATCGTCATGCGCTCCGCTTTGATTTCACCGCGCGCGAAGAAAAGAATCATAGACACCACCACCGCGCCCAGCACGTCCATGATCGGCCCCGTAGCGGCCATCGCGCGGATCCAGCGCATATTTTCACGCAACAGATTTCGCGCGGCATCGCCGAATTTCCGGATTTCGAACCCTTCCATCCCGAAGGCTTTCACCACGCGGTTTCCGCTGATCGTTTCCTGCAGGATTTGACTGAGATCCGCTAGGCGCGAGCGGCTTTTTTCCGTCGAGCGGCGAATGCGGCGCGTCGATTTCCCGACGGGCCAGACCACTAGAGGAACCAAAACGGCGGCTCCCACCGCCATGCGCCAGTCAACAACCAACAGCACTACAACAAATACGACCAAGCTGAATATCTG
>CAWIAM010000024.1:0-49881 GCA_963834215.1 uncultured Acidobacteriota bacterium
AGCGCTCGCGCTCGCCGTAGGAGCGCGCGCAGCGCGGGCACACGAGCGCGTCGCCGCTCACGACGTGGCCTCCTGCACGCCCACCTCAGAGACGCGCGCGCCGTCGATCAGATACGAGCACCTGCGGCACCGCCGGGTCGGCGAGCCGACGATGATCCACTCGACCCCGGGCCAACTTGCCGCGAAGCCAATGTCGGTCTGAGATGGATAGGGCGCGCTGCGCACATGCAGTGATAGATAGCGCCCAACGTCATCCCGCCGCCTCGATCGAGTTGTAGAGCTCGAGCAGTTCCGCCGGATCGATCTCGAACTTCAGCGGGCTCGCGTGCACGTTGACCGCTCGATGCACGTCAACCGCCCGAGGCGGTCAGCCGATCTCCGATTGCGATTGGTCTCCTTCGACGGCAACGACCCCGCAGACCTCGTTCTTTGGATCCTCCAGGGCGTGCGCGATCAGCTCATCCAGACAGGGTCCTGGGCGATGCGCACCCAGCTACACCACCAGACGGTGGAATCAAAGTTCTCGATCTCGTCCACCGGCAGCGTGTAGATGCCGCTCGACAGGTACTTCCAGCCGTCGTCGGCAACCACGAATACGACGTTGCCCTCGTCCAGTTCGCCCGCGATCCGCACGGCGATGCTCGCAATCGCCCCACTGGAAACCCCGCGAACAGGCCCTCCTGGTCCAGCAGCTTGCGCGTCCACACGATGGCGTCGCGATTGGTGACAAAGATCTTGCGGTCGAGTAGCGAGAGATCGAGGATCGGCGGGATGAAGCCGTCGTCGAGCGAGCGCAATCCCTGCACCGGCTCGCCCTGCATCGGCTCCGCGGCGACGATCTTCACGGCATCCCCGAAGGTCTCCTTCAGCCGCCGCCCGTTGCCCATCAGCGTGCCGCCGGTGCCGAGACCAGCGACGAAAGCGCTGACCTCGTCGAGCTCTTCGATGATCTCCAGCGCCGTGCCGTTGTAGTGGGCGTTCGGGTTGGCTTGGTTGCCGTATTGGTAGGGCATGTAGACCGAGGAGTCCTCCGCCGGCCATCTGCAGGGCCTTTTCGACGGCGCCGTTGGAGCCGAGCGAGCCCTCGGAGTAGAGGATCTCCGCGCCATACATCTTCAGCAGCTGCGTGCGCTCGGGGGTGACGTTCTCCGGCATCACGACCTTCAGCTTGTAGCCCTTCAGCGAGCAGATCATTGCCAGCGAGATGCCCGTGTTGCCCGATGTCGGTTCGAGGATCGTCTGCCCGGGCGCGATCGCGCCCTTTCTCCTCGGCGTCCTCGATCAGCGCCTTCGCGACGCGGTCCTTGACCGAGCCGGTCGGGTTGCGCGACTCGAGCTTCGCCCAGATCCGCACGCCGGGCTTCGGCGACAGATGCGGCAGCTCGATCAGCGGCGTGTTGCCGATCGACTGCACGATATCCCCGTATCGACCTCCGCAGGGCCTATTCCTGAGCCGCTCGGCCGCCATTACTTCACGGAATATAGCGGGCATGCCGGCTCGTGGCGGCGGGTGGCAGATAGTCCGTAAATATGGGGGTTTAGGCACTTGCGGCGCACCGCCGTGCGCCCGGTGAGCGCCGTCCGGCTACGTTCGCTGACATTGCGATGACAAGCGGGTATGGTCGCGGAGCTATGGAGAACGTCGAGATCGTCGAGGGCGCGAGGGATACAGGGTAAGACATGTGCCCCGCCGCCGATGACCCGGGCGGGGTTGACGTCTTCGACAAGGCGGGCAGCCACTCGCGTCCGAGGTTGTCCGTGGCTACGACTCGGCCGACGCACTGGCGGACCACATCGAGGCGATCTACGCCGCCCGCGCTCCCGGAGTAGCCGGGCGCTCATCGCCACGGCGGGGCGGCCAGCATGGTCAATCACGGGTCGCCCCCGGCCGCGTCGAGATTCAGAACGTCGTGCGCTCTACCCGGCGTTCCGGACACCACCGCGCGCGAGCTGCGAGCGTGCGGGCGGCGGCTGCCGGCTCGCATCATCTTGCACCCGCTCCCTACGTTTTCGATTGGAGGTCCGTTGATGGCGGACGCCGGTGGCCAGGCTCCTGACTCGCCGCAGCCCGACCGTCGGGCTGCGCTGATGCAGGAAGTGGCCGACGAGATGGACGCGATCGAAAAGGGAGTTCGGCGACGACTACCAGATCGGCCGCGTGATCACGATCGTCGAGGTGATCAGACCCGATGACAACGTCGGGCTGCGCGTACGGGCCGGTCAGTTCCCGTGGGTGACGCTCGGGATGCTGCGCGCGGCCGGGGGATGGTAGAGAGCCAGCTCGCCGGCTAGCGTCCTGGGTCAGGAGTTGGGCGAGTGCTTGCCGGACGGATGGTCTTCTACGACGTTGAGCCCCGAGCATTGGAGGCCCGAATGGGCCTTACTAATGTGAAGTTCGAAGTATATGCGGACGGTTGCGTGGCTGTTGTGAAAGGAGATCGTCGAGGGCCTTGTGGTCATTCACGACCATGTGCCCACCGACGATGGGTTCACAGCGGTTTCATCGCAGACCGTTCGACAGGTAGGTAAGACAGAGGGCGTGATGTGCAACCATCACGCCCTCATCTTCACATTCAAGTGAGCGAATGTAAACAGCTGGTAGGCCTGGGCGGAGTAGTCGAACCGCCGACCTAGCGTCAGCCCGCCCGCCTCAGGGCTTTCGCTTCGACATCTTCATTAGACTGCCGTGTTTCGCTCTGCAGAATTCCAAGGTTCGCAGTGCCATTGTCGGAAATCCAGTCGTAGAGATATATTTTATTGGCTGTGATCGTCTCTTCAATGGTTCCGGCATGGCCGCCCAAGTCAAATTTCCATTTTCGTGGTGGTTCGGGCGGCGTGAATCCGATCGGTGTGCTCATGTGACGTGAATCGTCAGCGTTTTGGATGCTTGACAACTTCTATGACCTGCTCCCCTGTCCAAATAAAATGCTCGATATCTAGAACGGGTTGATAGACGACCCGTCAGCCAGCAACTTGGCGATCTTGCCTTCGAAGACCTCGACGGCCTGCTCTTGCGTGTAAGCGCGGTGCTCGTAGTGCACGAACGCTGCCTCGTATGTATTCTTCCCGGCTGCTTCATCCCACTTTACAATTGAATCACCGATCACACAGCGGCCGTCGTCTGTGGCGTGAATCGTGACCTGGGTGCCTGTCACTGCATGGCCAGCCTTTGTAGGGTCCTCGGGATAGAACGATCGCGTTGTGATACTCACGTGTTCGCCTCGTGGCAATCTTATCACAGGAAAGAAATCACCGACGTTTTAGTGACCGTTAGTGACCGCGTAAAATCCACGAAGTGAAAACAACCGCATAAACATTGAGGGAGTTGGGGTGAGCGATGGGATTTGAACCCACGACCCTCGGTGCCACAGACCGATGCTCTACCAGCTGAGCTACGCTCACCACAGACGGATTTCACTAGTCTACACCATCCGCTGCGACTAGCAACCGCATCCATCACGGCCGGGGAGAAAGCCACGACCGCGACTCGCGGGACATGCGGCACAAAGAGTAGGAAACGTTTTCACCCTCTCGCTACGTCTAATTTGCGACGGAGTTAATCCTCCTTGCCGCCCGCCCGGAAAGTGCGGCTACAATCGTTGTGTAGTGTTCGAAGAATCCTGGGGGGATCGGCGGAATTTCGGGAGCGTTCGATGCATTTCAAGAAGCGACGCATTGTTAATTCAATTGTTGGCACCGCGCTGGCCGTGATTGCCGCGCAGACGACGTCTGCTCGATCGGCACCTGCGCCCACGGCTGCGGCGCAAACGCAGGCGCAAAGTCCGATTACTCAGCAGGTGGGCACTGTGAAAGCGATCAACGGCAACACACTCACTCTTACGTCGGATGCCGGTGCGGAAGTTACCGTGACCGTGCAAGACACGACGAAAATCGTGCAGGTTGCTCCCGGACAAAAAGATTTGAAATCAGCCGTTGCAATCCATCTGGCGGACTTGCAACCCGGTGACCGCATCCTAGTCCGCAGCCGGCCGTCGCCCGACGGGAAATCCGCCATGGCCGCGGGCATCATTGCCATGAAGGCCACGGACGTCGCGGCGAAGAAAACGCAAGAGAGCGAGGATTGGCAGAAACAAGGGAATGGCGGCCTCGTGAGCGCTGTTGATCCGGCCACCGGCACCATCACGATTTCAACGGGTGCCGGGCCCACAGCGAAGACAGTCGCAGTCCACACCACGAAAAACACCATCTTGCGCCGGTATGCGCCGGATTCAGTGAAATTCGACGAGGCCAGGCCCGCTCCGCTCGATCAAATCAAGCCGGGAGATCAGCTTCGCGCACGCGGTACCAAGAGCGCGGATGGCAGCGAATTTCAAGCGGATGAAATTGTTTCGGGAACTTTCCGGAATATTGCGGGAATTATTACTTCAGTGGATCCCAGCGCCAACACCATTATCGTAACGGACCTGATCACGAAAAAGCCGGTCGTCGTGAAAATCACGGATCAATCCCAGCTCCGCAAGCTACCTGAGAGGATGGCGCAGTTTATTGCTATCCGCCTGAAAGGCGCTGGAGCGGGTGCGCCGGGAGGTGGGGCAAGTTCGTCGGCGGCACAAACACACGAAGGCGCCGCGGGAGGCACCGAGGGAGGTACGAACGGCGGCCAGCGCGCGGGCGGCATGGGCGGCGGACGCGCCGACTTCCAACAAATCGTGAACCGGCTGCCCGCGGCCACGCTCGGCGACTTTCAAAAGGGCGATGCCATAATGGTTGTTTCCACGCAAGGAACCGATTCAGGAGATGTCACAGCCATCACTTTACTGGGAGGAGTGGAACCGATTCTGGCCGCCGCACCTGCCGGCAATGCGAGCCAAGCGATGACTCTCTCGCCGTGGAGTCTGGGCGCACCGACCGGTGACGCCGCAGGTGGCACTCAATAATTCGCGCTTCACAAACCGAACGCTAAAACCACTCAGGAGATTGGATGAGAACCCGGGGCTTACTACTCGCTATTCGCATAGCCATAATCGCTTTTCTCGGCCTCATGCTCGCCGGCGTGTCGGCTGCCCAGAATGCCGTGGGAACGATTCGCGGCCAAGTCACTGATCCGTCCGCAGCAGCAGTAGTAAGCGCATCCGTCATTGTGACCACTCCAGATGGAAAATCCCTGGCCGCCACTACGAATCGGGACGGCGTCTTCGAGTTGAAGGGGCTCGCACCGGGGAAGTACACGGTCGAAGTGATCTCTAAAGGGTTCGCGCTTTACAAGAACGAAGCCGTACAAGTCGCGGCCGGCCAGGTCCTGCAACTCAACATCTCCTTGATCATCGAAGAAGAACAGCAACAGGTGACGGTGACCGAACAAGCGGGCGCCGTGGATGTCAGTCCCACGAACAACGCGGGTGCGATTGTGCTCAACGGCGCGGCGCTTGACGCGCTGCCCGATGATCCCGACGAACTACAGACGGATTTGACGGCCTTGGCGGGACCATCCGCGGGACCGAACGGCGGGCAGTTTTATATTGATGGGTTTACTGCCGGCCAGCTTCCGCCAAAATCCGCGATCCGCGAAATCCGCATAAATCAAAATCCGTTTTCCGCGGAATATGACAAGGTCGGTTACGGCCGTATCGAAATCTTTACCAAGCCCGGCACGGACAAATGGCACGGCGGTTTTTCAGTAAACGCCAACGATTCGGCGTTCAACTCCCAAAATCCCTTTTTCAACTCTCAGGAAGCAGCCGGCACCGGGTATCCCAGCTATTATTCCGTGCAGTACAGCGGAAACATCGGGGGGCCGCTCAGCAAGAAAGCTTCGCTCTTTTTGACCGAGGATATTCGCGACATTCACGACTTGGGCATCGTCAACGCGCAAATCGTCGACCCTACCACGTTCGCGGTCGAGCCGTTCAGCGCCGCGGTACCCAACCCCAAGACGCGCTACAACATCGGACCGCGCCTTGATTACGCGGTCACGAAAAACAACACGCTCACCGTGCGCTACCAATATTACCGCAACGATGAAACCAATGACGGCATCAGCGGATTCAGCCTGCCTTCGCAGGGCTACAATTCGTTAGAGACCGAGCAAACCGTCCAAATCGGCGACACTCAGATTTTTGGCACAAAGGTGGTCAACGAGACGCGCTTTCAGTACCTCCGCGATGAAACCACCCAGACGCCGGACAGCACCGCGCCCAGCATCATGGTTCCGTTGGCTTTCACTGGAGGCGGCTATAGCGGCGGACTGGTCAACGACAACACCAATCAGTACGAATTTCAGAATTACACTTCGATTCAGTTCACCAAACATTTCCTGAAATTTGGCGCGCGCCTGCGCGGCTACACCGATGGCAATAGTTCAACCGGTGGCTTCAACGGGACGTATGTATTCCCTTCCATTCAGGCCTACACAAACACGTTGCAAGGCGTGCCATCAGCGAACCAATTCACCGTGACCGCGAATCCCGCAAACACAACTCTGGCAGCCAACCCATTCGTGCGCGTTTCGCAGGTAGACGTGGGCCTGTACATCCAGGACGATTGGCGCGTCCGCCCCAACATCACTCTCAGCTACGGGCTGCGTTTTGAGTCTCAAGACAACATCAGCAACCATGCCGATTGGGCTCCACGCCTGGGATTCGCCTGGGGAATTGGTGGCGGAGGAAAGACTGCTCCCAAAACCGTATTGCGAGCTGGCTTCGGAATTTTTTACGATCGCTTCCTCACCTCCTACGTGCTGGAACAGGATCGCTTGAGCGGCGTGAACCTCGCGGAATATGTGGTTCCCAGTCCGGACTTTTTCAACCCCAATCCTTCAACGCCTCCGCTCCTTACTCCGACGCCGACGTCGCTGCTCACGATGTATAAGCCGAATCCGAACCTTCATGCGCCGTACATCGCTCAAACAGCCGTCAGCCTCGAACGCCAAATCAACAAAGTCACGAATCTGAGCGTTTCGTACCTCAACTCGGTGGGCAACGATCAATTTCTAACCAACAATATCAACGCGCCGACGAATGCGAACGACTTTTACCCTTATTATTTAGATCCTGCCGCAGCGGTGCGCCCCATCGCGAACGAAAATATCTATGAATATCAATCGAATGCAATCTTCCGCCAAAATCAGCTGTTCGTGCAGAGCCGCGTCATGGCCGGTGCCAAGGTCACACTGTTCGCTTACTACGTGCTGAACTACGCGAAAAGCGACACCTCCGGCGCGAACAGTTTTCCGTCGAATCCGTTCAACATCATGCAGGATTACGGCCGCGCTTCGTTCGACGCACGCAACCGGTTCTTTCTGGGCGGCTCGATCGGCCTGCCGTGGGGCTTGCGGCTCAGCCCGTTCATGATTGCCAGTTCGGGCTCGCCATACAACGTCACGTTGAGCCAGGATTTGATCGGCAGCTCGCAATTGAACCAACGGCCCGCACTTTCAAGCGCGACAGCGGGTGGTCCGATTGTGACAGTTCCTGGGTTCGCCACCTACAATACGGTACCGGGAGTGAATGCGATTCCTATTCCGATTAACGATTTCACGGGACCGAACCACTTCACGCTCAACCTACGTCTGGCGAAGACATTCAGCTTCGGCCCGGAAAATACGGGCCCGAGTGGCGGCGGTCCTTCCGGTGGCGGCGGACGTCGCGGAGGGGGCGGTGGTGGGCGAGGGGGCGGAGGTGGGGCGAACCCGTTTGGCGGTGGGGGATTTTCTACTGGCACCGCACAGTCGCGGCGCTATAGCATCACTTTGAGCGTTAACGCGCGTAACGTATTCAACGATGTGAATGCGGCAAACCCCAGCGCAGTCCTGAATCCGCCGCCGACCTTAACCGGCGATGCCTCGTTCAACAGCAGATTTTTCGGTGTCCCGAACGCTCTGGCCCTCGGACCGTTTTCGACCGGCTCAGCCAACCGCCAGATTTATCTCCAAGCAGGGTTTTCGTTCTGAGGCTGCTCGGTTCGCGCCCTCTCTAGGGTTTCGCGGTCGGCATCACGAGTTTCTCGACCACCGGCACTGGCAGGGGTCCTTCATCGAGAACCAGGTCGTGAAATTTGAGCAGGTCGAAATTCTTTCCTGCCGCCGCTTGATATTTCTGCCGCAACGCGAACCACTCGCGTATGCCGACGTAGTAGGTGGGTAGCTGCGTCGAACTCAGTTTCACACGCTGCAATTTTCCTTCTGCTTCGGCCTGCGTTTGAAACGAATCCTTGGTCATTAGATCCAGCGCCTGCTGGTCGGTCATGTCCATGGTGTGCATTTTGACGTCCAGGATCGCGTTGGAAATCACGCGCAGGCGAATTTTGCGCATCACCATGCGGAAGCGTGGATCGTTGTTCAGGAACCCCTCGTCCATCATCACCTGCGCGATGTATTCAGCCCAGCCCTCGACGTATGCACCATTCGAGTACAGCGAACGCAGCAGTCGCCGCCGTTCCGGTTGAATGTTGTTGAGATGCTCGAACTGGACGTAATGCCCTGGCAGCGCTTCGTGAATGCTCAGCCACTGCAAAGTGAAATCATTGTATTCGCGCAGCTTCGATTCGGCCTTGGCGTCGGGCATTTTCGGGTCAATCGGAGTCACCCAATATTCGGCTTCCGCCTGCGGCTCCAGCGGCGGCGCACTGTGGAATCCCGCTACGGAATAAATGCCGCGCTCAAAGGGCGGAGTCGGTATCACTTTCAGATTGTCACGCGTGCCGAGCGACACGATCTTTTTCTCGCGGATGAATTGCGTGATGCCCGCGAGATCGGCTTCGATCGTTTGCTGCAATTGGTCGCGGCGCGGGTGCTGGTCCGATATTTTCTGCAACACTTCGCCGATGATCAGGTTTTCGCGGTCATGAACGCTCAGCTCGGGGTGATCGTTGTGCTTAGGGTACATTTGTCCGTGCAACGGCAGCGCGATTTGCAACATTTCGGCGCGCACTGATTTCATATCGCGCTCCGCGTCTGCCAGCACCTCTTCAGGAGTCACCGGAGTTTCCATCACCAGCTTGAACTTTTGATCGTAGAGGTTCTTGCCCAGCCGCCATGTCAGCTTTGAAGGACGTTTCGCCAAATCGTTCTGCAGCCAATGCGAAAAATCATTCAAGGCGGCAATCGCAGGCGGTGCAACTTGATCGTACTGCGTCTTCAAGGGTGAACCCGCCGGGATCTCCTGGGCCAGCGTCGTTTCGATCAGATCAACATTGCCGGCATTTTCATCTACGGCCGTGCTGACCCAAACCGGATCGGCATCCGTGAGATACGGCTTCACTTGATTCAATAGTTTGGGAATCTGCCGCACGCGCGAGAGGACGTGGCCGACGCGCAAGTCGTGGGGCGCGTAGGTTTGCGTGAGCGGAAGAAATAGCGCGTTCCCGATTAGTTCCACCACCACCGTCGGGTTGTGCCGGTAGCTCTGAATCTTGTCGAACTCGAGCAGATTAAGACCGATCTGATCGTCAATGAGCTGCCAATCGGCGGCGTCTTCCGCCTCCAAAGCCGAAGGCGGCGTCTCGGTATGAAAGCGTTCACGCCACGCGGCGTAGAAAGCGCGCTGTTTTGCGATTGATTCCAGGCTCATATCGTCCAATAATGCGTCGAGCTCGATGTCCTTGCCCGTCGTGGGGTCGTGGTGCACGTGATAACCCGCCGCCGACGCGCCGGTTGGGGAAAGCACCAGCGATTGCTTCATGAATTGATCGCTCAGCACAGCGAATTTCGGCGCCGGCGCGCTCTGCGAGGCGCCCGCCGATGTGTTCGTTTGCTGAGATTTCGAAGGCAGCGTCATCATTAGCACCCACAGAATAACGCCTGCGCAGGCCAGCCATCGCAATGACATTGGGAATCCTTTCAAGAATGGAGCGGACTTCAATTCGGCCGGCGAAAGGGAATCGGCGCGGTGCGTTTGCGCTTGCCGGAGGGTTGGCGCAAACGCGCGCGAGCTTGCTCCGCCCACGGCCCACTCGGCGCGTAGCGCAAATAGAGCACCCAATGCTCGTGTGCCGCACGATGTTCGCCGCGCTTCTCGTAAGCCAGCGCAAGATTGAAATGCACGTCGGGATGAGAAGGCATGGCTCGTGCCGCGCGCCGCAAATGGTCAATCGCCAAGTCGAGCTCGCCCAATTCTTCCAGAGTGCAGCCAAGGTTGTAGCGGGAGATTCCGTTCAGCGGATCAATCTGCACAGCAGTAAGGAAAGCGTCGCGCGCGTCGGATAGCTGCCCTAATTGATAGTAAGCGACGCCGAGATTAATGTGCGCTTCGATCCAGTTCGGCGCGAGTTCCACCACGCGCTGGTAATTTTCGATCGCTTCGGGCAGCGTCTCGCTGCGAGCTTCGCAATCCAGCGCTGATTGAAAAAAATCCTCGGGCGTGGGTCCCGTCATCGCGTGCAATTTCGCCGGTTGCGCCGGCACGTCCAATGGGAAAGCCCACTGCCGTAGGAACGGATTAAACGGCGTTTCGGATCCCGGCGGCACCACGTGAACATCACTGCCGAGTTTCATCAGGCGCAGTTCTTGCACGGGCCGTCCGCGTTCGCCGAATTGTTTTTCGATTAACGCGATGGCGCGTCGCACACGGCGCGCCGGAACGCGATTATTTGTCAGATTCTGGATGGATCGTAGGGCAACCAGGTCGCCAAAACTGTAAAAGCGCTCGCCCCACCGCGCCTGCGGGCGCACCAGCCGCAATCGCTCCCAGTAACGAAGACGGCTCGGCTCTAGCCCCAGAATGCGCCCAACTTCACCTCGCGTATAGCGCTGCGCCAAGCCGACGAACCCCCAAACGGTGCCAATCGGTACAAGCGATTATGCACCTGCTGTCAATCCCCGGCCATGGTACCCGGCTGTGGATAACGCGGCCCTGTGGATAACACCGCGCTGCAAAGCAACACAGATGAACACGCGCCGCGTTGCCGGCGAACTGCCTTTCCAATCCGTTGCTTTATCTGTGTTCATCGGTGTTCATCTGTGGTGATTTTGACCTTCGGCCAGTTCCATCACGACGATAACCAGAAGAGGACACGCGGTTGCACCGCGCCCTCCGCTTGCTAGACTTTTAAAGGCAGTCGCTCCCGCCACAATGCCTCTCGATAGCGCCGAACGCCTGTACTTGGACCGCCAGGTCACCCTGGCTCGAGCCATTCTCGTGGCTCTTGCACTGGTGGACCTGCTCGAAATGTCGCAGGCATCCTCTCGCACGGCAGCCGCGATCTTCCTCGCGGTTTATCTGCTGGTTGCACTGGCGATCTGGCTCTATGAACGCCTCTCGAGCGAAATGAATTTCAACATTCCCCTGGTGGCGGACTTCGTGGCGCTCGCGGTATTTCTTTTCCTCACGCCGTCAATTTCCGCATGGTGGTTTCTCTTTCTATTCGTGGTTTTCGCCTTGGCCACGCAAGGCAGCTCTCGCGCGATGCTGCTCTTTGTGAGCGTCGCCGCCATCGGCATGATCCTGCGTCTGGCAGCGAGCGATTCCTTTGGCTGGCACGGCGTGGGGCACTGGCTTTCGATCGGACTCGGCACAGCAATTTCCGGTTTGGGCATGGGATTCTTGGGAGCCCGAGAACGCGAGCATCTTGAGCGCCGCCAATTCCTCGAGAAAATCACTCGCCTCCTGCAATTTGATCGCGGATTAACCGAATCAGTCCGCCAGACCCTCGGCGAAATCGCACTGGCATTTCAATGCGAACAAGCCTGCCTTGCCATTCGCGACGAAGAACTCGAGCGCCTCTTCGTCTGGAAAATTCACCCGAATCAACACGAGCCCGGTGGCCCGGAAACTCTGCCGCTCAGCCGTTCCGACACGTTTCTCACGGACGCCTTCGAAGTCTCGCTTTGTTGGGAGTACCGGAACGGAAACGGCACAGGCAACGGCTTTGGCTGGGATCGCCGGAGCGGCCAGCCCTACCGCGAACTGCACGCCCCGCCCGATTCCACCCGCGACGAATTCGGCGTACGCACCATGCTTGCTGTGACGATTGACGCCGGCGGACGGCCCGCGGGCCGAGTCCTGCTGATCAATCCGCAGGAATCGCATCGAAAATTCACTACCGGTGACCTGCGGTGGCTTGAGCAAATTGTCCGGCACGTCGGGCCACCACTAGAGAACGTCTTTCTGATGCGGCATCTGCGCGCGCGCGCGGTCGAATCGGAGCGCAGCCGCATCTCCCGCGACCTCCATGACGGCATCCTGCAAACCCTGCTCAGTCTGAATATCCAATTGGACGTCCTGCGCCACAAGTTCCCTTGGACCCCGGAGCAGGCAGGTCAAGAGTTGGAAACTTTGCAAAAAACGATTCAGCAGGAAAGCGAAGAATTGCGTAGGATGGTTACAGACCTTCGGCCGTTGCGGGTTGAAAGCGCGGACATGCGCGAACTGATGCTGGGTTTCGCCGAGCGCTTCCGCAATGATTCGGGCCTGGCAGTGGATTTGTTCATCGAAGATCGCAATTTGCGGTTGCCCGATCGTTTGTGCAGGGAACTGTTCCAGATATATCGTGAATCGCTCAACAACATAAAAAAGCATGCGAAGGCCAGTCACGTCGTGGTAAAACTAGGGCAAGATGAGGCGAAAGTATCGCTCGTTGTTGACGATAACGGGCGTGGATTCAGCTTTTCAGGGCGATACAGCAGCGAAGAGTTGGATCGGCTGCGACTCGGGCCAATTTCGATCAAAGAAAGAACACGGGGCGTGGGCGGGACGCTGACGGTGGAATCGAATCCCGGGCATGGGGCGCGTCTGACGGTAGAAATCCCACTGAATTGAAATGACGAAAGCTAAACAGGTGATTCGCATCCTGGTCGCGGACGACCACGCCATTTTCAGGGATGGCCTCCGCAAGCTATTGGAGGCTGCCGACGAAATTCAGATTGTCGGCGAGGCTTCCAACGGCACGGAATGCGTAAAAATGCTCTCGAAGCTGAAGCCGGATATCCTTTTGCTGGATCTTCGCATGCCGGAAAAGGATGGCCTGGGTGTGCTCGAAGAGGTCAATTTCGATTCGTTGCCCACCCGTGTGATCGTGCTAACTGCCGCCGAAGACGACCGGGACGTGGTTCGTGCTATGCGCCTGGGCGCTCGCGGCGTGGTGCTAAAGCAATCCGCTAGCGACCTGTTGGTAAAAAGTATCCGCAAGGTTTCCGACGGTGAAATCTGGCTCGATAATCGCATGACCGCGGAGGTTATTGACGCCTTCAAGAAATCCGCGGAGTCCGGCCAGCGGCGCGAAAAGCCGTTGCTGAGCGACCGCGAAAAAGAAATCGTTCAGCTTGTCGCGCAAGGCTTCCGCAATCGCGAAATCGGCGAAAAACTCTTCATCAGCGAACAAACGGTGAAAAACCACCTGCACAATATCTTCGATAAACTCGGAGTTTCCGACCGCCTGGAACTCGCCCTCTACGCCATCCATCACCGCCTCATTGATCAGACATAATTCGTAGCAGCCTCCGCGATTTTTTTTCATCCGGTTCTTTCCGCAACGAAACCTTCTAGAGTATTCTTTAGCCTGCGAAATTCGGCATGAGCGCTACGACCGAGGCCAGTTTACCGGAAGTCTCCCCGCGAATTTACTCGCGCGAACTCGTCTTTCTTCTTTGCGTGCTGTCGCTGCTCCTGCTGGTCGTGATCACCGCGTTTTTGTCGCGCGTGTATCACAAGCAAGTCCACACGCTCGCGGATCGGTGGTTTGCGCAGGGCCAACAGGACATGCAAGCGGGGAACACCACCGCGGCGCTGACCGACTATCGCAACGCGCTCGTTTACAATCCCACCAATACCCGGTTTCAGTTTTCCTTGGCCACGGCGCTGGCCGCCACAGGACGTGGCAACGAAGCTCGCGCCTACCTCCTGAATCTTCTTTCTGAATCACCCGGCAGGGGAGAGGTGAATCTGGAACTCGCGCGCATCGCCGCGCAGAATGGTCAGGTCGCGGACGCGGAGCGCTACTATCAGGGCGCAATTTATGGCGAGTGGGATGCCGATCCTATCGCCACGCGCTGGCAGATTCGCCGGGAGCTCTGCGAATTCCTGCTGGACCACGGCCTTATGAAGCAAGCCACGCCTGAAGTGATCGCGCTGGCGGAAAACACTCCACCAGGCGACGTGCAGCGCCTGAAAATCGTGGGCCCGTTGCTGCTGCGCACCCAACAGTGGACCCGCGCCCAGGAGCTCTATCGCGATTTGCTTGCGGCTGACCGTAACGATGAAGAAGCGCTGGCGGGCGCCGCCAAAGCGGCCTTCGAGCTCAAGCAATATACCGAAGCCTTGCAATATCTTAACCGGTTGCCCGGCGAACGCCGTGAGGCTCCCGATCTTGCCGGTGCTTACGAGATGTCGCGGCGCATCCTGGCGGTGGATCCGTTCGTAGCGGGCCTTTCCGCCAAGGCCAAAGCGCAGCGCGCGGCAACGGCTCTCACACTGGCTCAGACACGATTGCAGAATTGCGCGCGCCAAAACGGAGAATCTTTGGTGGAAACGCCGCCGCGCACCGATCTTCAGATACTTTCCGCGCAGTTGCAGCGGACCCAATCCGATTGGAGTGAGAGCAACCTCGAACATTTTCCGGAACGCCTAGATGCGTCGATGGAATTCGTATTCGGCGTGGAAAACGCTGCCGCAAAATCCTGTGGCGAGCCGCAAGGCGACCAACGCGCGCTTTGGCTGCTCGGACGCAGCACTTCCGTGGTGAACCGTTGAGCGAAAGCCCTGCGCAAGCCACTGTTACGGTCCCAGCGACGCCCCCGGACGCCGCGTCTGTGGGCAGCCCGTACCCGGCGCGCAGCAAATTCCGCACTCGCTGGGAAGCCTGGACCTCCCAGGTATTCATCATGCGGGAGGACAGGCTATTTCTCCTGCTAGCGGTGCTGATCGGAATTTTCTCGGGCCTTGCCGTGGTTTGTTTCCGTCTGGCGATTGATTGGACGCAAATCGCCCTTTTGGGGCCGTCCTTGTACCCGTCGTTTCCGCGAGTGGTTCTTGCGCCGACGCTCGCGGGCATCGTCGTAGCGGTGCTGGTGATCCACGTTTTCCCGGGTGTTCGCGGCAGCGGAGTGAATCACACCAAAGCGGCGGTTTACATTTCCAATGGCTACGTGCCGTTCGTGACGGTCATCGGAAAGTTTGTGACGTGCGCCATCGCAATCGGCAGCGGGCAATCCTTGGGGCCCGAGGATCCTTCACTGCAAATGGGCGCGGGAATCGCTTCGTTGATCGGCCGGAGTCTTCGCTTATCCACTGAAAAGCTGCGCCTCATTGCTCCGGTCGGTGCTGCGGCGGGCTTGGCTGCGGCCTTTAACGCGCCCATTTCGGCCGTGCTCTTCGTTGTCGAAGAGGTGATCGGAACCTGGAGCGCAGGTGCGCTCGGCGCGATCGTGCTGGCTGCGGTGTCCAGCGTGGTGACCATGCGCGCGTTCCTCGGACCGGAGTCGCTCTTTCGCGTGCCGCCGTTTCGCGTGGCCGGTCCGGCGGAAATGCTTGCATACGCCGTTCTGGGTGTTGCCGGCGGCGGCGCGTCCTTGTTGCTCCTGAAATTGATCGTTTATGCGCGCCCGAAACTTCAAGCTCTCCCGAGTTGGACTGAGTACTTCCAACCGGCCGCCGCCGGGTTGCTGATCGGGCTTATCGGCATCCGGTTGCCGCAGGTGATGGGTGCAGGGTACGCCATCGTGGACCAGGCCATGCACGGACAATTCACGTGGAAGCTGCTCTTGCTGCTAGCCGCGCTGAAAATGCTCGCGACGGGCTTTTCGTTCTTGAGCGGCACGCCCGGCGGCACTTTCGCACCCACTCTATTTATCGGAGCGATGTTGGGCGGAGCTATCGGGACGGTCGAGCATCATTTTTTCCCGATTGTTGCCGGAACCGTCGGCACCTTCGCGCTCGTGGGAATTGGCACGCTTTTCGCGGGATTCCTGCGCACGCCCATCACTTCCGTCTTCATGGTGATCGAACTATCTGGAAATTACACGGCGATTCTGCCGGTCATCATTTCCACGATGATCGCCTACGTCATCTCGCGTTCGTATCAGAAAGTTCCGCTATTCGACCTGCTGGCCCGTCAGGAAGGCCTGGTGCTACCTTCGATTGAAGAGCGCCGCGAGATGATGGCGTTCGCGGTGGAAGACGCGATGCGCACCGACGGCGTCATCATCTGCGAGCCTGCCGATCAGCTCGCCGAGCTGTCGCGCCGGGCGGAAGCAAATCCAGAAGCGGCGCTGTTGCTTCGCGTGAAGCCTGGCGAGTGGTGGCTGCTTGATCGCGAAGAATTGATGCGTCGCGCTCCCGACGCTTCTCCCACTACAACTGCGATTCATGTGAAATCCAAGGGCCCTCTACCGTATCTTTTCCGCGATCAAACGCTCGAGGAAGCGCTGCAAGAGATCGGCGATTGGCCTTTGCTCCCAGTGGTCAATCGCGCCAACTTGGGCAAGCTCGAGGGCATTCTCACTTTGGCGGACACGCTTCGCGCCTTCCGCAAGCCGCACGCTGAAGAAAAGGATTCGTAGCATTCCTGTAAGCTGCCTGTTTTCAGCATTCTCCGCAGAGCTACGTATAGTACTCGTGTACCAAAATAGACCTACGTAATTGAGGCTTTAGCTCTATTGGTTCTGCGGAGCACCCACCCTAATCTAAGCGCGTACTTAGGGAGGTAGTGTCCTGTGGCTCTAAAAGAGCGACGTGCAACGCGGCGTTTCCTCATGCGACTTCCGCTGACGGTCCGCTGGACGGACGAAAGCGTCGTTGGTGAAGCTGCAACTGAATCGCGGGAAGTCAGTTCCCGTGGTCTTTATTTTCACTTGCCCAAGGGGCTGAGGAGCGGTGCACCGGTCGAAATCGTAATGACCTTGCCCCACGAACTCACTCAAGCAGGTCCGGTCCGTGTGCGCTGTCTTGGCCGCGTGCTGCGGACTAGCCCCGAAAATTCGGGTGAAGTGGGAGTAGCAGCAGCCATCGAACGTTACGAGTTCATGCGCAGCGGCGAATCTGCCGCTTAAAAGTTTCTTACCCAGACCCTGCGGAGATGGGTGAGAAAGCCGGGAGGCTCGGGTCCCTCAGCCTAGCTTCCCGGCTGTTTTTCTATTTGGACCGCTGTTCCCGCGCAAGAAGCTTTGTAGGCCGTAGCCTTAGCTACGGCGCAAGAATAACAAATGAGTGCGTCTTCAGCCGCTGAAGTACCAGTTTTGACTTCCTCACCTAAATTCTTTTAGAAACAGTTGCTCTGGCTGTCCGGTCTCGCTGGCCTGGTTTACAATCGCCTCGCAATGACGCTCGAAGAAACCCTTGTCTCGGTCTGGCGCCAGATCCTGGTGGAACGCGCCGGCACGGCCGAAATTGATGGCGTGAAGTATCCCGCTGCGCGCACTTCCACGAACCGCTTGTGGCAGGTTGATTTCAATTTCGAGGGACGCCCGCTTCGCGGAATCGAGCAGAATCCCAAAACGAAATCGCGCTGGGCGCAGCTCGCGCGCTCTGGCAAACGCGTCATGCAGTTTCTCGATGGTGGCCGTTACCTCGCAGTCGTAGTGGACAGCAAAGTCACGCATTTCGGCAAAGCGAAAAACGCTCAATAAAAATTGCCCGATAAGGATTCCCCCCCGCTGTTTTTCCCTGCGAAGCTCACATTGACTGCTTCCGCAGTCGCGGCCTATGATGGCGCGTTTCTCTTGTGCAGGAGACGCTTGTGAAATTCAGCCGTTTGGCATTCGTTGTGGTGTGCGCGATCACTGTGTTTGCTTCGGATTCCCCCGATACGCGCGAGATCACCGACCCCAAAACAATCGCGTCGCTGCCCGCTCTAGGTGCTGCGCCGATTCCAGTGGACGATCTTTTCTTCACACGCTCGATCGGCGGCGGCGCCTGGTCGCCCGACGGTAAAGAAGTCGTCTTCACCACCAACCTGACGGGGCGCAACAATCTCTGGAAAGTAAGCGCTGCCGGCGGCTGGCCGATCCAGCTAAGCCAGTCCGACGATCGCCAATCCGGCGCAGCTTGGTCGCCTGACGGCAAATGGATCGTTTTTCAATCGGATCATGGCGGCGCTGAAATTTACGATCTCTTCGCGATTCCCAGCAACGGCGGCGAAGTAGTGAACCTGACCAACACGCCTGAAATCTCCGAAACCAGCCCGGAGTGGTCGCCCGATGGGAAATTGCTGGCGATTCAATACAAGCCGAAGACGTCCCCGGCGACGGACGTCGCCGTCATGGACTGGTCCACGCACGCGGTGCGTAACCTGACCAATGAAAAGACCCAGGACCATCTGTGGAACGCGGGCATGTGGAGTCCCGACGGTAAATATATCTACTCGACACGCTTCAGTGCTGGATTCACAGACGCGGACGTCTATCGCATCGACGTCGCCAGCGGCGTGAAGGAAAATCTGACGCCGCACCAGGGAGACCGCCGCACCATCGTGTCCTCGATTTCGCCCGATGGCCGGACGCTGCTCGTCTCCGCGGACCGCCCGGGTGGCTATTTGAACGTCGCAGAAGTTGATGTCGCCACCAAAAAGTTTACCTGGGTGACTGACCTGAAGTGGGAAGCGAGCGCAGGAGACTATTCGCCGGACGGGAAACAATTTACCTATACGGTGAACGAAGACGGCCGCGTGGACGCGTATCTCGCTGACAGCGCCACGCGCCACGGAAGCAAGATCAACCTCGCGCCCGGATTAAACAGCTACTCGGGCAATCCGGCGCCTTTTGCGCGCCTGGGAGGGCGGCTACTCGTGGAACATCAGAGTTCCACGCAGCCTGCCGATCTGTGGGTTTACGACATCGCAAAAAGCGAGCCGCACCAGTTGACGTATTCCGCGATCGCCAGTCTGACCGCGGCGAAAATCCCTCCGTCGCAGTTGGTGCATTACCGCAGCTTCGACGGCAAAATCATCAGCGCTTTCGCCTGGGTCCCGTTCAACCTGAAGCGCGATGGGTTGAATCCAGCGATTGTGTTGCCGCACGGCGGTCCTACCGGGCAAACCACCGATTATTTCAACCGCACGGTGATCGCTCTTGTGACCCGCGGATACATCTGCATCGCGCCCAACGTGCGCGGCTCCACGGGTTACGGCATGGACTTTCAGAAAGCCAACGTGAAGGATCTGGGCGGCGGCGATTTACAGGATGAGGTCTACGGCGCGAAATTCCTGGAAGCCACCGGCTACGTCGATCCCAAGAAAATCGGCATCACCGGCGGTTCCTACGGTGGCTACATGACCCTGATGGCCATCGGCAAAACGCCCGACGTGTGGGCCGCGGCGGTCGAGGAATACGGCATCATCAACTGGCTCACCATGCTGCAGCACGAGGACCCTTTCCTGCAGCAATACGAGAAATCCTTGCTGGGGGATCCCGAAAAGGATCGCGCGATTTACGACGCCGATTCTCCGCTCACGTTCATCAAGAACGCCAAGGCACCGCTGCTCGTATTGCAGGGCGACAATGATATACGTGTGCCGAAAGAAGAAGCCGAGCAAGTAGTGAAAACGCTCCAGGATGCTGGGAAAACCGTGGACGCTGATTATTACTCGAACGAGGGTCACGGGTTCGCGAAACGAGAAAACCAGATTGACGCGATTCGCCGGACGATTGATTGGTTCGATCGTTATCTGAAGGGTGCGAAGTAGCTTCCTCGATTGCGGCAAGCGAACACGTTGGGTCCGGCATCTGCATTGATGCTGCCGCCGACAGAGGTTCGCGATCCGGGCGATTAGCCGGCGCGCGCGGACTGCGCGCGATTGTCCCAAGCGTCGCTGAGGCGGCGAATTGTTTCGCGCAGCCGCACGGCGAGATCCACGACGGTTTGCAGCCGTTGCATGTCCATCGCGGGCAAGTGGGCGCCGTGCGAAAGCAGCAGTTCGGCGTTGCCCAGAATTCCCGTGAGCGGATTATTGATGTCATGACGAAAAATCTCCGCCACGTCTTCCGGCATGCCGGCCCCGGTCGCTCCTAACGCGGAGTCAGAACGCGCGGCCCAGCGCAAGCGTCGCTCGACGAGACTGGCCGCCAGCGGAATGAAACCTTCCACGCGGGCCACGAATTCCAAGTCACCCTCAGCAACCAAGCGAATCACTTCCGCCTGACGCTCTGGCGCTGCGAGTAGCACGACCGAAACAGTTTCCGTGAGTTGGCGCAGCAGTTCCATCAGTGGCGCACCGTGCACCAAATCATCATCCATAAGAATGACGCGCGGCGAGTGTTTCTCCATCAAGTCCACCAGTTGTGGCAGATTGCGTGCGACCTGCACGGAACCTTCGGGGCTGCCTCGCTCGATTTCGTGCGACAAGCGGGCGGCAAGTCCGGCATCGCCCATTCCGATGAGCGTCTGACAAGTAGAAGCAACTTTTCTTTCTTGAACTCTCGTAGGCATGGCGTTCAGGATCTCCGGCCCGTGGCGCGGCTCTTATGGGCACCGGCGGTGCCGGCGGATTGTGCGGCGTGGCGGCTGCGTTCGAGGCGCCGGCTCACGGCGAGCTTCAGTTCCTCGACAAGAAAAGGTTTGGATAGATACGGCAGGCCGCTTTTTTCGAGGAATTGCAGAGTGCGGGGAGAAAGTGTATCTCCAGTGACGAACATAATGCGATCTTGCGCCGAGCTGCCAGCACGCACGAGTGCATCATAGAAAGTTGGGCCATCCACGCGTGGCATACGCAGATCGCAGATGACCAGGTCGTAGCGCGCGCGCGAAATGCGAGTCAATCCTTCCTGACTGTCGAGCACTGCCTCTGCTTGATGGCCCTCTTCGCGCAGAACGTCCACGATCAGCTGCGCTACGGTGGGCTCGTCTTCGACGACGAGAATTCGCCCCTTCGATGCAGGAATTGCTATGTTTTGAGTTTCTGGAATAGCAGCGGTGCGTTGGCCGGCGGGAACCGCGATTACCGGCAGCTCAACGATGAACTTGGCTCCTGCACCGGTCTGATTGTCGAGCAGCACTTCTCCATCGTGCTGTTTGACGATGCCATACACGATCGAAAGACCCAGTCCCGTCCCCACGCCCGACGGTTTAGTTGTAAAAAAAGGATCGAAGATGCGCGAAGCAATTTCGCGCGGAACTCCGGGTCCGTCGTCGGATACTTCCAAAGCAATGCGATTTTCTCCGGCCGCCCGCGTGCGAATTCTCACGCGACCTTGGCCGCGATCTTGAAGCAACGCCTGCTCAGCGTTTACGAGCAGGTTCAGCACTACTTGCTGCAACTGGTAAGGGTCCGCCATCGTTTCGGGCAAGTCCGCCGCCAGATCGCATTCCACCAGGATATTCTCAACTTTCAGTTCGTAGCTGCGCAGCGCCAAAGTGCGCTCCACGATTTCGTTCAGGTCCACGCGCGTGCGCTCGGGTTGATTTTCTCGCGCGAAGTACAAGAGGTTCTTGACGATGCGGCGTGCCCGTCCAGCCTCCTGAAATATCTTGTTGGCTTCGGAAAACTGCGATGGAGACAGCCCGTGACCGAGCAGCAATTGCCCATAGCCCATGATGGCGGTGAGGGGATTGTTCAATTCGTGCGCAATGCCAGACACCAGCTGGCCGACCGCTGCCATTTTTTCCGTCTGCAGCAATTTAGCCTGGATTTGGCGCTCTCCCGTTACGTCGCTGTAAAGCTCCAGCCAGCCAATGGCGCGGCCTTCCTTATCTAGCACGGGACGCGCAAAACGCTCCAAAACGCGGCGAGCCGGGCGCGTCATTTCCAGTTCGTCATGCCCCGGATCACAGTGTCCGGCGGCAAACGCCAGCCAGGGGGCCGCGAAATTCTCGGGAGTGCGGAATCGCGGCGCGATCAGAGCTTGCAGATTCTCGACGGTTTCCAGCGACTGAACCTGTCTGTGATCCATTCCAAAATACTGGCTGAAGCGCGCGTTTATGAAACGGATACAGCCCGTGGGGTTCAACAAGATGGCCCCTGCCTGGACTGAGTCCAGGGTGGTGGTCAGTTCGGCTTCCACCTGACGCCACTTTCCCTCGGCACGCTGGACTAGGGAGCCCTCCTGCACGCAAAGCAGCAAATTGCCCGACCCGGGCAGGGCAGCGCGAAAGCTGATTCGGACCGGCAAACCGCTGGAAAGTATTCCATCCGTGCTCGAGGGAGCGTTTGCGTCGCCAAGTGACGCAAGCCAGTCCGAAAATTCCTGCGGCTGCGGTTGCGCCAGATACTCCACGAGCGCCGTCGCCGCCGACGCGCCACGTTTACAACGCAGCATCTCGCAGGCGCGAGGGTTAGCCTGCTGTACGCTTCCTGAGGGATTCAACACCAAGAGCCCCTCGCAACTGGAGTTAAACACCGCGTCGAATGCGGCGTCAGCGCCCGGCTGGGCTTTCTCCAGGCCAACGCTTTGCGGATTCTTCTGCGAGTTCACCGAAGAACTCGTTATTTGTGGATTCTGTCTCGAACGCGACGCACGATCCGTGAGATGCGTCATCGTCGCGCTCGTTTTTCGCGACGGGCAGCTTGGGAGGTTGCAAGAAGGGATAGGGTTTCCGGTACGACGTGCGTCAGTGCGCGTCGCAGAATCTTCATTTGAGGCCTCCGCATGAACTTGTGAATGGAGCACGCAGCGTTCCATTGCACTAGTCTGACCAAGTAAGAGCGGGTCCAACTCGTTCGCTATCAACACGGTGGAGAGCAGGCAGGCGAACACACGACCACCATTTCCCGGTTCGAAACAGGTGTTCCCCTAAAGGTACTTGTAGCGCTGGAGAATTGAGACCGAGTGGCTGCCTGGCCGTGGGCGGGGAAATGAGGGATCGACGGTCCGCTAGGCTGGCTGCGCCTGGGATTCGTATTGCTTCAACTTGCGATATAACGTCGTCTTGCCGATCCCCAGCATCCGAGCTGCTGCCAGCTTGTCACCGCCAGCCTCGCGCAGTGCGCGGAGAATCGCACGTCGTTCGAGTTCTTCGAGTGGCAGGAGTTCGTCGTTCTGTGGCAGCCTGTCGCCAGTCCCGTACTGCAGATTCGTGGGAAGGTCGCCGACGTGCAACAGCGGTCCGGAGCCGAGCGCGACGGCACGCTCGATGGCATTTTCGAGTTCACGCACGTTGCCGGGCCAGTCATACGCCATCAGTCGTGCGATAGCGTCTTCGGAAATCGTGCGAGTCTTTCCGTTCGCTTCATTAAATTTTTCGAGAAACGAATTGACTAGAATCGGAATGTCGGTCTTCCGCTCGCGTAGCGGGGGAATCTTGATTTGTACTACGTTCAGCCGGAAGAAAAGATCCTGGCGAAAGGTTCCTTGCCGTACGGATGCGTCCAGATCGCGATTGGTGGCGGCGATGATGCGGGCGGAAAGCGGCACGCGTTCGGTGGAACCCACCGGTCGGACCTCCTTTTCCTGCAACGCGCGCAAAAGCTTGGCTTGCATATCGAAGGGCAGATCGCCGATTTCATCGAGGAAAAGCGTGCCGTTATCCGCAATCTCCATCAGGCCTTGCTTCGTGTGCATGGCTCCGGTAAAGGCGCCTTTCACGTAGCCGAATAACTCGGCTTCGATCAGAGTGGGAACGAGCGATGAGCAGTCCACCGGAATGAAAGGTTTGTTGCGGCGGACTCCGGAAAAATGCACGGAGCGCGCCACGAGCTCTTTGCCCGTGCCGCTTTCGCCCAGGATCAATACCGGATAATTGTGCTGGCTGACCTTCTCAATCAGCCTGTAGACGCGCTGCATCTTGAGCGAAACGCCGATCAAGCCCGCAAATCCGGGGCGCGTTCGTAGCGTTTCGCGCAGGACGCGATTTTCCTGATCGACGTTGAGCACCCGCACCATGCGGTCAAGCTTTCCGCGCAATTCCGGTATGTGGAACGGCTTGGTGATGTAGTCCGCGGCACCCAGGCGAGTCGCCTCCACGGCGCTTTCGATAGTGCCGTACTGCGTCAATACCAGAACCGCCGTCTGCGGATACGCTTCACGAACGCGCTTCAACAACTCCAAGCCGCCGATTTGCGGCACGCGCAGGTCGGTGATAAGGATGTCCACCGGCATTTGTTCCAGGATTTCCAGCGCCTGTTCGGTGGTGGACGCCGTCCGTGTACGCAGTCCCGAGTCGGTGACCACGTCATTGCACAAATTCCGTGTCGCGTCCTCGTCGTCCACGATCAGAACCGTCGCCGAAATGGGATGTGTCGTCGTAAGAGCCGTGCTGCTGGCCATGGTATTTGTTCCCCTTTTAGTTCGTCTTTCCAAACCTAACTGCAAAGCGAGCACCAAATGGGAACAATTCCGGAGTGCTGGAACTAGAGCCATTTAAGGTGTCAATGTGGCGCGGAGTGTAGAATCAAAACGGGAAGGTTAACAAGCTCGTAAAAGTACGGAGTCGTATAAGTCTAATTGCTACTGAGTATTGCAAGTTTGGAACGGTCGAAGTGTCAAATGCGGAAAATTCGCATCACGACGCAGCAGCTTCGTCTGCCGCTGCTATCACACAAGCGGCTATTGCTTGGGCTGCACGGTCACGGTTGCCGAGCAGTTGGAGGTCAGCCCCGCACCATCATCAACCCGTGAGGTGAGAGTGTAAGTTCCTGGAGCGACTCCGGCGTAGTCCCAGCGAACATACGGTCCCACGCCACTAATCTTGCCGCCCGTCGCCGTCCAGACGTACGTCAAAGGGTGGCCGTTCCTGTCCGTGGCCCGTGTGTTAGCCGTGACGTATTCGCTCGAGCCTTCGATCACGGAAGTTTTGTCAACCGAGCACGAAGACGTGAGATTGTCCGGAGGCAACGGCTTTCCGGGCCAGCTGGCGGCAGCTAGTTTGATCACAAAACCGTTGCGGTCGCGATGGTTGGTGAGATCGAGGTCATAGCGGTAGCCCAGGTCCATCGCAGCGCCCTTGAAGCCATAGATGCGAATACCGGTAATGTTGTCGACCGGATCGCGCGCGCCAAACGTAGTGTTCTGAATTCCCTTGCCGATGTAAATCGTGGCGTCGTATTCCGTCATGATTTGGAAACGCTTGTCGGGAAAGACTATGAACCCGCCACCCACCTGCATTTGGTCCGCGAGATTCAGCACCACAGTCTCAGGCGTGCCGCCGACGGTCGTGTTGAAACTGGAATCGCGAGTGAAACGATACGACCAGTTCGCTGTGGCGGTCATACTGCGATGCATAATCGTCTTGCTGGCTTCCACGCCAATTCCGTAATTGAACTTCCCGTACTGAACCTGATTGTTGAGGAGAGCGCTCAGGCCTGTCTTAGTGGGAATAAAGAAATCGTTGCGAATGGAAAGGCTGAGCGGCTTTCCGCGGCGCTCCGAGAGCAGCCCAAGCTTGAAACCAAGGTCAATCTCACCCGTTCCGCTGCCATTGTGCGACGCGAAAGGGATGTCCTCGACGTACGCGGGCGGGAAACCTGTCGAGGGAATTATCGATGGGTAGATCGTGTTCAAGTATTGGGGATTAGCGGCGTTGACGGGTGCAAGACTCAAAAGGCTCGGTGAGCCGATGTGGAGATGATCCATCGCATCCATCTGAAAAAAAAGTGAAAACCAGTTAGTAACGCCGTAGGCGGCGGAAGGAACTAACTGGAGCGAAGTGACGTCTCCGGGCATCCGTGAAAATTTATTAAGCGCTACTGCCCCCGAAATACCGTGTTTGGGCAGAGTCTCGCCGGTTTCCAGGGTGAATAATCCGGGGTTGCCATCGAGCGCGGGCATAGGCGTGAACTTGGGTTCGCTATAATCCGGTTGATCCGAAGCCTGCGGCAGAGGAGCGGGAGGGGCCGTCGCTGGACTCGGCGTAGCCGTGGTCGCCGCACCAGCTGGTCCCTGTATGATGTCGGAAGACTCGGGCGTCGCCGCCGGTTGAGAAGCGGATCCGTCTGTAGGTTTCGCGGCCGAATTTGTGGGCGATGCGTTCGCAGCTGGATTCGCGGAGTGATCGCCTGGCTGCGGGTTCTTGTCATCGGCACGGCCAGGCGCTGCCAACAAAAGCACCGCGGCGCTGAGAACAGCCAGCCGCTCTATGCATCGCATGTCCGCCTCCTAAGAAACGCTTCCGCCGGTAGTGGTCGTGCAACCGACCCGTTTGCGTCGTCACAATACCGCGCGGCGAGCGGGCGAATTGCTGACTTCAGAATTCGATGGAAACCCAAAAGGGAGTAGGGAGCGTGTCCCAAAGAAATCTGGCGGATTATAGTTCAGGCGTGACCATTCCAGAACTGTTATTTATGAATGATGCTCGCGGGTGCCCGGCGGCGAGCGACGCACTTGTGAAATACTTAAATCACAAGGGTTTTTGGCGATGAATCCGCGAATGGGACGTCGCGGCCGAATTCATCGCTCATTTCTTGGGCGGCCTGCATCGCGACGCGTCCAACCACAATGATGGCAGGTGCGGGGAGAGTGGTTTGGGCGGCAAGCTCCACCAAGTAGGTTGAGCGAATCGTCTGATCCGAACCGCTCGCATGCGAGATGATCGCGCACGGCATGTCCAACGGCCAACCAGCGTCGCGCAGTTGCTCCGCTACGTGTCCATAATCGGGGCCCGGCATATAAATTACCAGCGTCGTAGTGCTGGAAATTCCCGCCCATTGAATAGCTCGATTCGGCGTGTCACGCTGCATCGTGGTGAATAAGACTTGCGACGCAAAGCGCCGGTCGGTAAGCGAAATTCCCGCCGCTGCAGCGGCACCGAGTCCGGCGGTAATACCCGGAACGATTTCAAATTCGATTCCGGCTTCGCGCAGGGCCGCCATTTCCTCGCCCGCGCGGCCGAAAATGAGCGGGTCGCCACCTTTCAGCCGCACCACAATTTCGTGCGACTCGGCATAGGACACCAGAAGCGAATTGATCTCCTCCTGGGTGAGCAATTTCCGCCCTGCTCGTTTCCCAACGTCAATCAATTCTGCCGATGGGGCGATCAGCGCAAGCACTTCACGGCTGACCAGCGCATCATGCAGCACAATATTCGCGCGGCCCAGAATCTTCACCGCTTTCACGGTGAGCAGTTCGGGATCACCCGGTCCGCCGCCGACCAGATACACTTTCCCGCTCATCGGTTGCTCCCGTTGCCGCTCGTGCGCCCAGTTTCGCTCAAGAATTTATTGAACATTTCCGGGCTGGCCAACTGATGCAGCAGTTGCCGGGTCTCTTCCGGATCGTCTTTTTGTGCGCGAAGGAATTTCCGCGCCGCTCCCAGCCAATTGACCCACGGCTCGTATTCAGGCCCGAACTGCGCCTCGAGCTCGCGGCGCAGACGCTGCGCAAGCGCAGGGCTCAATCCTTCGGTCGAGATAGCGATCTGCAGCGCGCCACGGCGTACCACCGACGGATAATAGAAATGGCAGTAGTCCGGATCGTCCACGGCATTGCAGAGAATCCCCCGCGCCTCAGCTTCGCGAAAGACTTCGTGATTCACTTCGATAGCTGAAGTGGCCGCGACCACGAGGTAAGCACCTGCGAGGTCCGCTGGCTCGAACGTCTTGCGCAACCATTCGATCTGCCCTTCGCGTGCACGCGTTGTCAGCGATTCCGTCACTTCGGGAGCGATAATCCGGATTTTCGCCTCCGCCGCAAGCAATCCCGGTATCTTCGCTTCCGCGATGTGGCCGCCACCTACGACGATGCAGAGCCGGTCGCGAAGCTTCACGAACATGGGAAACAAGGACATGCGCTAGCCCTCAACTCCGTGCGGCACGGGACCGGCCACCGCATCGCGCTCGACTGGCTCAGCCCACTCGCCGGCAAGTAAAGCGCGGATTTCGTCGTTCGAATGGCGCGCGAAAAATTGCCGCAGATTTTCTCGCGGAGCGCGCTCCTCGTCGAAAGTCTTCAGCAAGCGTTCAATGGCATCGGGCACTTCCGTCGCCGCGCAACGGTAGCCGATCGGCCGGGCGATCGCGGCAAAGCGTCCGACGGCGCCTCCGACGCAAAAGTAGTAAGCGTCCACCATGCGTCCGTCGACTTTGATTTTCTTGCCCTCCAGGCCGATGTCCGCGATCCAATGCTGGCCGCAGCTATTGGGGCATCCGGCGACGTGCAGCTTCAACTGTTGATCGAAGCCGGGAATGCGGTCCTCGAGCGCCTCGACGAGCCAGCGCGCGAATCCCTTAGTCTCCGTGAGAGCCAATTTGCAAAATTCCGATCCGGTGCAAGCGATCGTGCCGCGCGCAAACACGGACGCCGCCACCGGCAACCCTGCGGCTTCCAGTCCTCGGGCAACGGTCGCGGCATTTTCATTGCGCACGTTGACTAGGACCAGGTTTTGCATGATGGTCGTGCGGATTTCGCCATCCGCAAAATGATCGGCAAGTTCCGCGGTGGATTTCAATTGATCGGCGCTGATTCTCCCGCGCAGCACGGATGCTCCGACGTAGGAATATCCTGGCTGTTTCTGGGCGTGCACACCCACATGGTCGCGATAGGCGTCTTCGGGGATTTGTTCGGGCTCCGCGGGGTCCAGCGTAAATCCGATGCGCTGGTGCAGTTCGCTGAGGAACGATTCCGCCGTCCACCCGTGATTCAGGAAAAGAAACTTCAAGCGCGCCCGCTCGCGGCTTTGGCGAAGGACTTCGCTCTCACGGAAAATCTCAGCGACGCCTCGGACGACTTGCGCCGCTTGATGAGGCAACACGAAAGCGTTCAAGCGCACGGCCAAGTGTGGTTCCGTGGAAAGGCCACCAGCCACGCGCAGCGAAAAGCCCGTGTCAATTTTCCCGTTTCGCCGGCGCGTCGTCGCCGTCAGCGCCACGTCGTTAATTTCGGGATACGAGCACCACAGATGGCAGCCCGTGATCGAAACCTTGAATTTGCGTGGCAGATTATAGAACTGGGAATTTCCGCCAAGCTGGCGGGTCAGTTCGAGTGCGATGCGCGACGCGTCGCAGATTTCATCGGCGTCGAGTCCCGCCAGAGGGCAGCCGGTGATGTTGCGCACCACATCGCCGCACGCTCCCGTGGTCGTAAGCCCCACGGAGTGGAGACGGTCGAGAATTTCCGGCAGCGCTTCAATCGTCACCCAATGCAGCTGAATATTTTGCCGGACGGTAATATCCGCGACGCCGCGCGCGTGCCGCTCAGCGATATCCGCCACGGCGCGCACCTGCGAACTGCGGAAGATACCGTTGGGAACGCGAATACGCACCATGAAGTAGCGCGTCGCTTTTCCTTCTCCACCAGCGCCGCCAATCACTCCGTTGCCGTCACCCTGAGTGTAAATGCCCCATGAACGAAAATATGTACCGAGCCATTCGGGAGGTATCGAGTCATGGCCCTGCCGCGCGAACTCCCGAATCTCGTCGAGACATTCCCAGGCATTCTTGGCTCGCTTCAGCCGTTCGACCCGCTGTGCTTTCGTTTCTTTGATCTCGGTCATAATTTTTGACGCCTAAAAACAAAAAACCCACCAACCAGGTCATCTGGCGGTGGGCTTGGAAACCTAAAGTTGGATTGCGACTTAAGTCCCGAGACTCCTCTCGCCAGAGATGTGCGCCATACAACACGCGCAACATGCGCATGGACAGCAGTTCATCTGGCAAGCACTTAACATCGTGACTCCAACCTACTCGACTTAATGTGATGCGTCAATCCAAAAAAGGAATCTGTCTCATTTGAGCGATGGATGTGTCTCATTTGGAGTTGCGATTGTCGGCCAAGCGCGAAATAGTGAGGATTGAATCAATTAGACCTATGCCGGACCTGCGAAACGATCATTTGCCGCGTCGAAGCGCGGCCCGCGCGCACGCTGCTTTAGCGGGGCGAAGTGCCTCTATTCATGACACTTGCCCGCACGGTCCCCGGGCCAACAAATAGTTGTCACTTCATCTTCCTGGAGTTATGCTTCTGCCCTGAACTACCCGGGTTACTTACCGGGCTTGGAACCAACCCAGTCCCAGACTAACAATCCAACCCGTTCCAATCCATTACCCTCGGGGCGAGCGTAGTAGAAGAAGGTGCGGTTGAAGTCCAAATCCTACAGGAGGTAATTCGGGAACATGACAAAGTCAAAGAAAGCTCTCGTCGCTGGGGCAGCGCTTGCAGGCTTGCTCGCAGGGACCGGCGTCACGGTTCAGGCGTCCAATCTTCTCTCCGGCACGCACTTCGCGGCACAGTCGGATCAAGATCAGAAGCCGGCCGATTCTAAGGTGAAGGAAAAGCATGCTTGCAAGGGTCAGAACTCCTGCAAGGGCAAGGGTGGATGTAAATCGAGCGACAACGGCTGCAAAGGCAAGAACTCTTGCAAGGGCAAGGGCGGCTGCGCGACCGACGGCTCGAAGATGCCGAAGTAAGACGCTGCCAAGCGTCAGTTCACTGCAAGACGAAGTATCTGGTGGGGAGGGCCGTATGCAGAAATACCGGCCCTCAACACCTTTTTCACGACGAAGCGGAGCCAGGAATGCCAGCCAACCGGTTTAACAGCCACACGGATTACGGAATTGGGATAGGTTTGCGCGCCCCCCATTATCATCACATCCTTACCCGCAAGCCCGTGGTGGATTGGTTTGAAATCATATCCGAAAATTTCATGATTGACGGCGGACGCCCGCTGCGCATCCTGGATCAAATTCTGGATCAGTACAAAGTGGTGCAGCACGGCGTCTCGATGTACTTCGGCTCGGCGGAAAAGCCGAATCGCGAGCACCTGCGGCGGCTGAAGGATTTGGTGCAGCGCACCAAGACTCCCTGGCTCTCCGATCACTTGTGCTGGGGCAGTGTGGATGGTCGTTACACCCACGACCTGCTTCCGATGCCCTATACGTTCGAAGCGGCGCGAATCACCGCTCAGAAAATTCGCGAAGTGCGAGATTTCCTGGAAGTTCCAGTGGTCGTGGAGAACGTCAGCAGCTACGCCGAATTTCACGTTTCCGAAATGACGGAATGGGAATTTCTGAATGAAGTGGTGGAGCGCGCGGACTGCGGAATCCTGCTGGACGTGAATAACATTTACGTTTCGTCGCAGAATCACAGCTTCGATCCCTTCGCCTACGTCAATAGTGTTCCGGCAGAGCGCGTGGCGCAGATTCACATCGCCGGGCATTCAAAATATCGCAAGTATATTCTCGATACGCACGACCATCCAGTGATTGACCCGGTGTGGAAGCTCTACGCGCGTGCAATCGAGCGTATCGGCCACACGGCGACGTTGCTGGAGTGGGACGACAGCATTCCTTCTTTTGACGAAGTGCACGACGAGGCGCTGAAGGCCAACCGCTTTCTCGCGAGCGCATCCTTGGCGGCGGCAGTATGAAGTTGCTGAGCATTCAACGACAGATGGCGCGCGCGGTGATGACTCCGCTGACGATTTCTGAGCGCATGCGCACATTGGCGCCGAACGGCCGCTCGATGCGCGCCGTCGCTTCGCAGATTATCAAACCCAATGATCGGCTGACTTCCTTCGAACGCCTCGAAATCTATAACCGGCAATATTGGTTCCGCATACTTTCGGGATTTGCCGAGGATTTTCCGGGATTGCGCGCCACGCTGGGCGGGCGCCGCTTCGATGCGATGGCTAAGGCGTACCTGACGGATTGTCCTTCGCAATCTTTCACGCTGCGCAACTTGGGTTCGCGGCTGGAAACTTGGTTGCGCAAGCATCCGGGCTGGGCTGGCGAGCGCCAGAATCTGGCGGTGGATATGGCCCGGCTGGAATGGGCCGATATCGAGGCCTTTGACGGCAAGAGGGAATCGCCGCTTAAGCCAGAAGAACTCGCGGGCGCGAACCCCGCGAAGTTGCGTCTGCGATTGCAGCCGTACATAAGCCTGCTCGATCTGCGCTATCCGGTGGACGATTTGCTGCTGGAAGTGCGGAAGGATGCGGAAAATCTGGATGTCGCCAGCAACGCGTTCAGCGAGCGGCATAAGCGAAAGCGCGTCGCAGCGGTGGCAAAATTGAAACCAAGTCCAATATTTCTGGCAGTGCACCGACTCGATGAGGACGTTTATTTCCGGCGGCTGGCGCCCGAAGAGTTCGAGATCTTGTCGCAACTTCACGGTGGAAAATCTTTGAACATTGCGGTCGGCGCCGGCCTGCGCCGAAGCCCGTTGTCCACGGAAGAGCGTGCCGCAAACGTTGAGAGCTGGTTTCGCACCTGGTCGGCGCTCGGCTGGTTCAGCCGCCTGGAAAAATCCCCCGAAAATAAAAAAGCCACCGCCCGATAGGCGCGGAAGGCAAGTGAGCGCCGCAATACATGAGCACTGTCCAAAATCAGATTCTGCGCCTCTACGATGGATTCCTGCGCGTCCTAGCGAGCTTGCAATCGCCATTTCTGCTGGTGGTGCGCGTGTATTGGGGATGGCAGCTTTCGCAAAACGGCTGGGGCAAGCTGCACAACCTGCCGCATGTGACTGAATTTTTTGCGAGTCTGGGTTTGCCCGTGCCGGGTTTCACTGCCGCGTTCGTCTCCAGTTTCGAATTTGTTGCCGGGATTCTGCTGGCGGTGGGACTGCTGTCGCGAATCGCCGCGCTGGGAGTTTTTATTGATATGACCACGGCGTACTGGACGTCGGATCGAGAGTCTTTCCTGGCGTTTTTCTCCAATCCCAATAAATTCGCGAACGCCGATCCTTTTATTTTCTGGTTTGTGGCGCTGCTGATCCTGATCATTGGTCCCGGCGAATGGTCGCTGGACACATTGCTGCGGCACCGGCTTCGAAAAGACACGCCGGGCCGCTGAGTACGCAGAGAAGGCAACGCAGGACCGGCACCGGCATCATAGTAATGGGTCTCATGCACGCGATTCCGAGCAGGCTCTCATTGACGATTAAGATCGGTGGGGCTGCTCTGGCAATGCTCCTCGCAGTTTTTGTTGGCGTTCGTACCCACGCGGCTGACGAAATGACCTCCACCATCCTGATCGGCAATTCGCGCATTGACGTGGTTATCGAGAAGGGCGAGCTGCAGGTTTCCAAAGAAGAGTTGATGACCTGGGTGCATTGGGCCGCTGAATCGGTCGCGGGATATTACGGACGTTTTCCTGTTCCACATTTGCTGCTGCGGATTGTCCCGACAGATGGTCGGGGTGTGCACGGTGGACGGACGTTTGGCAGGGAAGACGGCGGGTACACGGTGATTCACGTAGGCAGCCAGACGGAGTTTGCGAATCTCGCGAACGACTGGATGCTGACGCACGAGATGGTGCATTTGTCGTTTCCTTCGATGGCCGGCAATCATCATTGGATCGAAGAGGGGATTGCGACTTACGTCGAACCGATCGCACGAGTGCGGGCGAAGCACTTTGACGCGAATCAGATGTGGTTTGAAGTAGTTCGCGACATGCACCAGGGTTTGCCGGCGTCGGGAGACGAGGGGTTGGATAATACGCACACTTGGGGACGGACGTATTGGGGTGGAGCGCTTTTCTGTCTCCTGGCGGACGTGGAGATTCACCGCGAAACGGGAAACAAGAAAGGATTGGAAGATGCACTGCGCGGGATCCTCGATGCGGGCGGAGACATACGTTACGACTGGCCGATCGAGAAGGCGCTGAAGACCGGCGACCAGGCGACGGGCGTTCCGGTACTCGAGAATTTGTACGACAAAATGAAGGATCAGCCTTACAATGTGGACCTCCCGGCGTTGTGGCAGCAATTGGGAATCGACCGCGAGGGCGACAAGGTTGTTTTCATTGATACCGCGCCGCTCGCGAAAGTCCGCGAGGCAATTACGTTTGGGAAGGCCGGAGCTTCGCTGAAGCCCGCCGCGACGGATTCGCGAAATGCAGCGATTTTTGCGGGACGGACGGCGGCGTCTTTCCCACCTGATAAATCCCACGATTGAATTGATGGCGGGCCGCTGCTCGGTTGATCTGGACAACTTGCCAAGCTGGAGCGCAGTCCTCCTGCGGCGGATCTTCGACAAGCAGCGCCCCTACCGCGTATCTATAATTTTGCATCAATCCTCCGTTGCGCGGGCACCATTGCGGAATTGGGTTAGCGCTTCGAGGATTTGCTGGCCGTATAGTTCCGTTTTGCGTTCGCCGAAGCCGGATACTGTGCGCAGTTGGGCTAGGGAGCGCGGATGGATGCGGCAGAGGGAATCGAGCGACGTGTCGTGCATGATGATGAATGCCGCGATATTCATTTCTTTCGACGTCTGGCGGCGCCACTCGCGCATGTAGGCGCGTAGTTCCGGGTCAACGCCGTTCGCTGCGGTTTGGTCGGCATTGAACAGCGTTTGCCGGCGATCGATATCGCTGGGGCGAGAGATATCGTCGGAGCGAGAGGCACTGTTATTTTCCACTGCAGCGTTACGCTGATCGGTGTTGCGTTTTGCACCCCACCAGTCCGAACTCGGAGTGCCGGCGGTCTGCGCCGGCGTGAATTCCGCTGCGTTTTCGGTGGCCGATCGCGGGCCGCGTGTGAATGTGATGGATGCCGCAGCCGCGGCGGCCGCTGCTGCCGACGCCCTCGCCGTGGCGGCGAGTTTTTCGCGGCGCTTGGGTCGTGCCGCCGATATCGGTTCCGCGAGCCACTTGATTTCGCATCCGCACACATCGCAAGCGCCGCAGGATTGCCACTTCGGGCTCTCGCCGAAATGCACGCAGATTTGGCGATGGCGGCAGCCCTTTGATTCAACGAAGCTGCGGATGATGCGATAACGCTGCCAGCCGCGTTCGCGCTCGGCCGGATCGCTGACCTGTTCGATGAAGTGCGCGAGTAATCCGGCGTCTTTCTTTCGCCACAGCAGCACACAATCCGCGGGAAGACCGTCGCGTCCCGCACGCCCTGCTTCCTGGTAATACTGCTCGATGGATTTCGGCAGCGAGAGATGGATTACGGCGCGGACCGCGGCTTTGTTAATCCCCAGCCCGAAAGCGATGGTGCCGACCAGCACGGGAACTTCGTCGGACATCCATTTTTCCTGATTGCGGCGGCGCGTGGCATTGTCCATTTTGCCGTGGTAGCCGATGGCCTTGATTCCCGCTTCGGCGAGTAGGAGGACGGTCTCTTCGACGCGCGCGATGGTGGGCGCGTAGACGATTACGTTTTCTCCGGCATACGTCCGCAGCGCTTTCACGAGAAGCGCGGCTTGGGTGCGGGCGTCAGATTCTTTTACGACGTAACGCAGATTCGGCCGGTGGAAGCTGGCGATATATTTGTGCGGCTGGCGCAGGGCGAGTTGGTCAACGATGTCGTGCCGCACTTGCTCGGTGGCGCTCGCGGTGAAGGCTGCGATAGTGCGGTCAGGGAAGTGTTTGCGAAGCGAGCTGAGCTGGCGGTATTCGGGGCGAAATTCGTGGCCCCATTCGGAGATGCAGTGGGCTTCGTCAATCGCGAAGAAAGAAACGGGGACGCGTTGCAGCCATTCGATGGTGTCGGCGCGTGCGAGGCGTTCGGGGGAGAGATAGAGCAGGCGGTAATGTCCTTGGATGGCCTGGGTTACGATGGCGGACTGCTCGGCGGCGGGGATCGTGCTGTTCAGTAACGCGGCGGGGATGCCCATTTGGGTTAATTGCGCGACTTGATCCTGCATCAAGGCGATCAACGGCGAGACTACGATGACGGTGCGATCGGCGAGCAGCGCGGCGGGGAGTTGGTAGCAGAGCGATTTGCCGCCGCCTGTGGGCATGACCACGCAGGTGTCCTGGCCGCCGAGCAGGCTGCGCACGATGCGTTCTTGCATGGGACGAAATGAGTCGTAGCCCCAGTAACGGCGGAGCGCGCCGAGAAGTTCCGTGGCCGATGGCATTGCTGCAAGTATAGATTCGCGGGTGCGGTGCGGTCTATCGTTGAACGCGCGGTGACCGGGGCAGTAGCTATGCTGCGCGGGAGGAGTTGGCTTACAATCGCGTGATTATGAGACCTACGATTACGGAGAATGTTGCTGGTCCCGATCATCAATGGCTGCGGCATGTGCTGGCTACTTTGGCGTATCGCGGCGGGAAGACTTTGCGCGGGGCGCCACCGGGTTTTGCGGAGTTTCGCGTGGGGGAGAGGACGCGGACGCCGGGGCAAATCCTTGCGCATCTGGGCGATTTGCTGCATTGGGCGTTGACGCAGGCGAAGGGAAAGCCGGCGTGGCACAATTCCGCGGTGGTTTCGTGGGAGGAAGGGAGCGCGCGGTTCTTCGCAGCGTTGCAGGAACTCGATGATTATTTGGCTGCGAATGAGACGATCGGGTGCACGCCGCAAAAAATGTTTCAGGGCGCGATTGCGGATGCGTTGACGCACGTGGGGCAACTGGGGATGTTGCGCGGGTTGGCTGGGGCGCCGGTGCGGGGGGAGAATTACGCGCAGGCGGATATTGAGGTGGGACGAGTGGGCGCGGAACAGAGTGCGCCGCGTCGGGAGTTTGATTGAGGCAACTGCTGTGAATCGCGACCCGTGTCCCGCGACCCCATCCGGGATGCAAAAAACGCATTTTTGTGTCGATTAGAACGACTGAAAATGGCGTTTTTGTTGTTTTTTTCGTGATTTCTAATATCTGCGATTGTCGATTAGAAACGCTGTGCGGCGGGCGATGCGCGTCTGCGGTTCGGCGTTGGTGGCTTACGGAAACCTGTAAAAAATGACGATTAGAAAGTGTGCCGAGTGTTTGTTTTCTACGAGATATAGCGTTTTCTAATCGCGGGGTGTGACGATTAGAAAGGCGCTGGGTGGTGAAAAAGGCAGTGGCTAGTGATGAGTGGCTAGTGGCTAGCAGGTGCCGCCGGCCAACGGTCACTAGTGGCGCATGGTGACGCGCGAGCGTGTCGCGGGTTGGCGTTGGAATGCGCGAACGCGAGGTGCCATTTTGTTGGCGATTGATTTGGGGTGCGGGTGTTTGTTTTGTAGGAGATATAGCGAATTCTAATCGGCGGGGTTGGCGATTGATTTTGTTGTGAGTGGGGCGTGGTGATCGATGATCGTTGTCGATTAGAGCAGGAATGTAGCATTGTAGTCCACGTTTCACTGGAGCTTTTGGGACTGCCGGACGGTGTCCAGCGCGATTCGTGGGACGCGCCCTGGAGGTCCCGGCAACACTCGTCCTCGATTCTCGCTGTGCTCTTCCCGTTGCCAGTGTGGCGCCCCGCATGCCGCTTCCTCAGTGGGGCGGAAAACTTCCCCGACTCACGTTAGCACATTTACCGTCTGATTACCAGAACTAAGATGTAACAGATGAGTGAAGCGGCGCGAGCCGCATGGCTCTACATTGAACCCGGCGCCGGAAGGATAGGGTTTAGCGTTATGCCACGCGCCCTTTGCGAACGGCGCAAAGGGATGCGACACCCACAAGTTCAAAGGCTGGCCCAGCCGCCGGGTCAACGAAAACAGTTCCGCACCGGCAGTTTATTGCAGCTTGGCGTATTCGGATTTGGCGGCGATTAGGATGGGGATGCCGGGATCGGCGTCTTTCCAGAGCGCTAGGAAATCTTTGTAGGCGGCTAGGGCGCGGACGCGGGCGGCATCGGCATCCGCGCCTTGCGACGTTTTTGCTTCTAGTGCGTTTGCGCGAGCGACACCCAGACGCGCTAGCGCGCCCGTCCAGCAATTCCAGACGATTCCGTTGTGGTCGAGAATCTTCTGAAACTCGGCGGCGGCAGCGCCGCCTTGTTCGGCGGCCAAGTACGCTTCTCCGCGCACATACGTGGGATAGAGGCAGGAAATATTAGCGACGAAATTAATTTGACCCAACTCGATGGCTGAAGCAGCTTGCAGGGTATTCAGCGCGGCACTCGGGTTCTTTTTGTTCAGCTCTAGTTGTCCTTGAATCGCCGGCATCCAAAGCGACACTATCTGCGTGTCCAGCGCGAAGCGTTTCCCTAAATCTTGAGCTAAGGACTCGGCTCGCGCCGTATCTCCGGCCATGGCAAACGCAAGCGCTGCTTCACTTTCGACGCCCTGACTCGCAGGGAACAGTTTCAAAGCCTCTGCCGATGACTGCCGCGCTTCTGCGGTATAACCGTAAGCCGCTTGTTGCAGAGCAGCATTCGCTTGCCATATCGCCCCAGTTTCCTTGCTGTCAGCCCGAATGGCGGAGGCTACAGCACGTTTGGTGAGTTCCCGAGCCTTGCGCACATTACCTGCATATGCCTCGGTATCGGATGCGAGCGCCAGTCCGAAGTTCTCTTCGGGCTTGCCCACAAACCACCTTTGCTGTTCCATCATCGCGCCGGAGTTCGCCCCGAAAAAAGCAAGAGCGTAGAGAGCATTATGCAAAACGAAACTATCCAGTTTTCGCCTCTGTGCCTCGTGAATGCTCTGCCGGGCTTCGTCGAAACGTTGCAAGGCAAGTGCGAAGTTGGCGAGATCGGCGTACGAAGCTAGCCGATCTGGTGCGAGGCGCAGAGCTTGCCGAGTAACTTCCGCGGCTTTTTCATACTTCCCCTGTTCGCTGCACACCAGGCCCCAATTGCCATAGGCCCGGTGGTCCCGCGGGTAGCTCTCGATTACTTCCTGATATGTCTCGACCGCTTTATCCAGTTCGCCGGTTACCTCCCGGTAGTACTCGGCGGCGATATTCAGCCGTTCCCGCTCGCTAGCATGTTCGCGCAACCGGAATGCCTTGGTGGTATATTCGCTGGCCCGGTTTGTCTCGCCGAGATCGAAGTAGTCGCTGCCCAGTGCCCAGTAGCCCAGGGCAAAATTCGGATCAAGCTGGATAGCGCGTTGAAAGTAAGGCAGGGCTGGGGCCGAACCTTTCTCATTACGGGCGTTTCTCCCAAGGCTGTACGCCTGCAGTGCTTCGAGCGAAGACGTGGTAGCTTGCTCGAGAGGAACATCGAGTTTCTGCACTGTAGCCAGCGATTCGCCCAGTTGGCTGCGCAGTTTGGTTGCCGCCCCGCCCAACGTGTCCAGCACCTTCTCCTTCGACGCCGCTGTCACCTGCTCCGCGGCTAGCGTGTCGCCACTCCGGCAGCTCACGGCTTTCAAACCCACCACATATTCGCTGCCCAGACTCCCGATCGCCCCGGCAATGTAAGCTTTGCTGCCCGCGCGTTGACAGAGCTCCCGCGCTACTTCGGGCGTCAGTTTCTTTCCCGCCGGACGCGTCATTAATTCCAGCGTCGTTGCCACTTCACTGTCGGGGAGAACATTCAGGAAAGGCGATTGCCGCAAAGAAATATTGAGAGCCGTCTTCAGCGTGTCGTCGAAAATCGGATCATCTGTGCTATTGACGAAATCTGCGAGGACGACGCTGTCTTTCTCGGTCAGGCCCAGCGCCCGTCGCGAAAAATAAACCCACGCGCACAAACCCAACGCGACGGCCACCATTGCAACGCCTGCCAGCATCCGCCACCTTAGGGTATGTGCGTTTGTCGTAGTAGCCGAAGCCGCGGAGTCCTTTCCGGTACGCACCGTCGGTACGGCAGGGACTGCGTCGGCACCTCGGGATTCCGGCTCAACTGCACAGTCGTCACTCACGGCGGCGACAAAGCGGTAGCCCCGCTTCGGCAGGGTTTCGATGAACTCAGGCCGGTCGGGACGGTCTCCTAATATTTTGCGGACATCCAGGATGTACTTTCTGAGGACCTCGGGGTTTACGTAGGTGTCGGGCCAGAGGGCCTCCAGGAGCTCGTCCTGCGTGACGAGGCGTTGGGGATTTTCGACCAGATAACGGAGGACGTCGAACGCTTTCGGAGGGATGCGCACACGCTCTTCACCATTCCAAAGGCAATGATTCGTAGGGTCGAGGCGGAATGACTGGAAGGTCTTCATAACCGAAGGCAGTCCCGTTCAAGGCGTAAGGAGGCTTCAGAGCGCGCGTTCGCCCCCGGTATATTACCGCAGTCTGTCCAGATTTCGGCGGGTTTGCGGGGAGACTCGATGCCGAGAGCGCTACGGGGCTGTCATGCTAACACCTTGTTTTTCAGGAGCTTGTCTCTACAGACAAATACTCCACAAAATCTCCACGGCGACTTCACACAGAGATTTTCACGGGCTGGTACGGTGCGATCGAGGGCGAGCTTCGATTGGCCGAGGTCTGCGTGGAACTGCCTTGTTGCCGCCCCATCAATTGTTCTTGGTCGTGAAATGTGGACCAGGCGTCTTTGCGCTGGTGCCCGCAGCCGGACCGGGAACCAAAATATAAAGGAGTAAGCAGAATGGCATGGTGGAATCAAGGACACTGGGGAACGATTACGGGAGAGGCTTGTAAGGCCTCGTCAAATGGGAAGGGGCGTGCGCGACTGGCTAAAGAACTATTGAGCGGCCGCTACCGGCCGGAACAATCCGTGCAACTTCGCGAAATTGCCGAGGAGTACAAAATTGACGAGGACTCAGTTTTGAAAGTCCTTGCCGAATTCCAGATACTCGGGATGGTGACGCTTTCGGGGGAGCGCTCCGCAATCATCCATTCGCCCAACGCGAAAGAGATGCAGGAGGCCTTTGAGATACGCGCCGCGCTCGAAGAAATCGCCGGGCGAATTGCGGCGACGAACCTGAAAGGAAACACGGCCGGCCTGCAGAACGATCTGGATGCCATGCGCGCGGCGATTCGCGAAGGCAATCTCGATGCGTATGCTGAACACGACGTAAGATTCCATCGAAGCATCCTAAGGGCCTCGGGCAACCAGTCGCTGCTACGCGTGTGGGAAACCCTGGGGTTTGACCTGCGGATTCCAGTGGTGATTCGAAAGATCTCAAAAGATCTTCCCGAGGTAGTGGAATCACACCAGCGGATTCTCGACGCTCTCGACAAAGGACGAGGGAGAGAAGCCGCGCTCATGATGCGAAATCACGTGGAGACGTTTCTGGAGTTTCTCAGAAAATCCGAATCGGATTCAGGAATTCATAGGGCGATTCGCAAGGATTTGGCGGGCGCAAAGGAAATTCAACAGGCATTTTTTCCGCCACGGAGCCTGTCAATCCCTTGCATATCCTGCGAGACCTTCTACCAACCCGCGCACGGGATTGGCGGCGACTATTACGACCTCCTCTCCCTGCCGGGAGGACGATGGGGAATCGCGATTGGGGATGTTTGCGGAAAGGGGATCGGTGCGGCGCTGCTCATGGCCAGTCTCCAAGCTTCCCTTAGGGCGCAAGTCTTGCATCCGCATCTGGATCTTTCCACGCTTATTGGCCATGTGAATCGGCTGGTTTATGAATGTTACCCGGAAGATTCCTTCGCAACACTTTTTTATGCAGAGTACGAACCGGCCACGCGAGTGCTGAAATACGTGAATGCGGGCCACAACGCACCGATGGTCGTCCGGCCGCGGAATGATTCATGCGAGATGTACCACTTGAATTCCGGAGGCCAGCCAGTGGGAATTTCGCCGGACTCAGAACTCGCAACGACGATATTTCAGTTCGAGATCGGCGATGTGTTGGTGGCATACACGGATGGAATCACGGAGGTTGAGAACGCTCGCAGCGATCAATGGGGAGAACAGAGGCTTGAGAAATTGTTGCGCTCTTGCAGCCAGGAATCCCCAGAGCGAATTATTGACGGCATCCTGGATGAAGTGTCAGCGTTCGCGGATGGGCAGCCACAGCGGGACGATGCCACTCTCGTGGTCATGAGTGTGCAGGAGGGCTGCGAGGTTTGAGTAATGCGCTTCTGGCTAAGTAGTTCAATGCCGGCCATACGCGCGGAAATTCGGATAGTGTGAGCAATAGGTAGGTCACAACTTATCCTCGGCCTAGCACGGTGGCGCGGCTCAAGTCTTTTCCGGAATTAGGATTCGTCAGTCGGCGCTACTGGCGTTGGGTTCGGCTTCTTTGGTTACTAGGAGGCTGACGTCTTTTAGATTTTGATAGATCTCGCGATAGGACTGGACTAGGGAGGTTTCGTGGTAGGGGACGCCGCGCTGGCGGCAGTAGGATTTGACTACTTTTTGGGCTTGGCGAAGTTTGTTGGAGGGCATGGTGGGGAAGAGGTGATGTTCGATCTGGCAGGAGAGGCCGCCCATGCAGTAGTCCACGCCGGGATGTTTTTTGATGTTGCGGCTGGTGAGGACTTGTTCGCGGAGGAAATTTACGGCGGTGCTGCCTTCCTGGAGAGGCATGCCTTGATGATTGGGAGCGAAGATCAACGTGAGATAGAGGCCGAGGAACGCCTGCTGCGCTAGAACAAACAACACAGCATGAGAAAAACCAAGAAGGTACGTGAGCAGGCCGAAGAACCAAATCGTATGAAGGACGAGGAAGCTGACTTCGATTATCGGGTGCGCGACTTTGTGGCGCGCGAGGAAGCGCACGCTATCGTATTTCAAGAAGAACGATTCGAGCAGCGACAACGGAAAAAATGAGAAGTGCTGGTATTTCACGGAGAGGCGCGCGAGGCCGTGTTTGGTGGCCGCCTGTCCTTCGGAAAACGCGAAGGGAAGAATATCCACGTCCGGATCCGCGGTGACGTGGTTGGGCGAGCAATGATGGCTATTGTGTTTGTGCAGCCACCAGCTATTGCTGAAGCCCAGCAGGAGATTTGAATGCAGCAGGCCGAGGGCTTCGTTCCATGAGGGCTTGCTGAAAATTTCCTGGTGGCCGGCGTCGTGGACGATGAAGCCGAGTTGGGCGAAGACGAAGGCGAGGATAGCGGAGTTGCAGAGTTCGAGCCACGGGTTCTGAAACCATTTGATCAGCAGGAACGCGCCGACGAAAAGGACCAGGTTAATAATTATTTTACGGAGGTAATAGGCCGGTTGCTTGGCTAATAGGCCGCTTTGCCGTACTAGAGTCAGTAAGTCGCGAAATTCGTCGCCCGCCGCTGCCCGCATCGTCCCCCTCGATCCCCAAGATCACGCACGATCCACAGATACTGCAGTGCAAATTCCAAGAACGTGCGAACGAGATCGACCGCGGCGGAGGCAGAGTTCACACAAAGCTTCCGCATTGCCTGGCGATGACTCCGTAAAGCACCTATCATGGCGAAAAAATATTGAAGCTGTTTGATTAAGTGCGAGAGTACCACGGCGATAGAAATCGACGTGAGAATAATATGAACGGCGTGCTTAAAATTCGTCCCTGTTGAGTGCCAAAAGTGAACACGTAACGGCTGCGCATGCGGTCTGGCCCATACAGATCGCAGGCTGAATCGGCACGCAAGACGATTTGCAGAGTGTGAGATGCGCTGCGCTGATGATGAGTTGTGCCGCGAGACGCCAGAGTCTCAGAATATTTGTTCGCGGGCTTCCGTGGCGCACGGGTTGGAACCGGCAAGCTCGTCGCAGGCGAGGCGAAAATTTTCGTACCAGGTTTCGGTGAAGCTAGTGACGAGATGTTCGACGGTGCGTCCGGCGATCTTCAGGCTGGGCCGGACGATTTCGCCCCAGGTGTGGACGCGGGTGCCATTGCCATTCTGGCGCTCGAAGGTGACCCATTGGCCGATGACGATGCCCATGGCGTGGTCAATCCAGCCGACTTTTTCCGCGGGGACGCAGTGAGTGATGACGTGGTTGATGACGGTATTGACGGGGCGAAGAACTTCAATTTCCATGCAGCTTCCGGGTTCCCAGGGACCGCCTTCGCGCCAACGCAGCTGTCCGTAGATATTGGCGAACTGATTCCAGCGTTTCCAGTTGGAGAAAACGTCCCAGGCGACGTTCTTGCAGGCGCGAGTGGTTACCGAGTACTGAAAATGGATCATAATTCTACGCAACTCCTAAAGCGCTATCCCGAACTGAATGATTGATCCAGCAGGACAAGCAGGTAGAATGGGGGCCTAGATTATTTATACGCTGTTACTTTAACGCTGTCAAGATTATTATGCAGGGCAGGGGATGTCCCGGGAGGGACACAGCGATGCCGCGCAAAGCCGAAGCTGGATTGGAAGGCCGAATACTGGATGCCGCGTATAAATTGTGGAGCGAGCGAGGCGAACACGCGTTGACGATGCGCGCGGTGGCGAAGGCGGCGGGCACGACGACGCCGACTTTGTACGAGCGCTTTCGCGACAAGCACGATTTGCTGGAACTGTTGCGCACACGGGCGCGGCAGAATTTGTATGGGGCGATTCGGGCGGCGGATTCGGCCGTGGATGTTTGCCGGCGGGCGCTCGAGTTTACCTCGCGGCACGGGAACGAGTACCAGTTGCTGACGGACGGTTGGGCGGCGCGGCTGGGGCGCAAGGAGCCGATGCCTTCGGTGGCGTTGATGAAGCAGCGGCTGGCGGAGCGATTGGGGGGAGAGGCTGAGGATCACACGGAATTGAGTTTGGCTTTGGTGGCGTTGGTGCATGGGACGTCGTTGCTTTTATTGGCCGAGGGAGTGCATGAGGATGTGGCGCGGCAATTGCGGCGAGTTTGCTTGGAGGCTTGCGAGGCTTTGATACGCGAGGCGTCGCGGGGAACGGTGGGGCGAAAACGGCGGGCTGGGTGAGCGTCGCAACGGCAAGATCAAGGTCAACGGCGACTTCAAAAGATTTAACACAGAGGGCATAGAGGAAAACCGGAGGGCACCGAGAACGGCAGAGGTGGCAGCAAGTTCAAAAAATTTAACGCAGAGGCGCAGAGGCGCAGAGGACGCAGAGAAAGACGGAGGCGCTGGCGTTACTTCGCGGTTGTGGTTGGAGTCTCTTTCAGGACCAGCACCAGGATGCGGCCGTCGGAGTGGAAGGTGCCGCCTGTGGCGGTTTTGGCTTCGGTTAGGGCGTTGGGCGGAGTTACGTGGGTGCGTTGGATTACTAGGCCGGTGCTGGAGAGGGTGTCGTTGACGTATTCGCGTTCGCCGTCAATCGCGGGATCGATTTTGTGCGTGACGCTCGTGATACTCTTGTTGCGTTCATCGCGTTCGAAGCCGATATCGTGAGTGGCGGCGACGCACCAGAGCGGGCGGCCTTCGACTTCATAGGGCGATTTCCAGACGCGCAGGTGATTGCGCGACATTGCCACGCGTACCGGTTCGGCGTGCGCGAAGCCGTAATCTTGCGCGCGATGAAATAGAAACAGAGTGCTCATCGGCATCGTGAGGTAATCTTTTTTTTCGAGCGAGTCGGTGATGGCGTTGAGAACCGTATCCTGCACCGAACTATCCACGTGGACCCAGCCTGCCGCGCTGAAAACTTTCAGGACTTGATCTTTTGTGCCGACGATGAGGATGTTGACCATGTCGCCGGGATTGCCTTGCGGGTCCGAGACGCGGCGCGGAATTTCCTGGAGGAGCGCGGCAGTGATGATGGGAATCGGCGTTTCGGGCGGGCCGCCGATGGCGATTGCGGCGGCGGTGCTTAGTCCTGGATTTATTACCGCAATTTTCACCTGGAAGTTACCTTTGGCGCCGGTGGCGTCTTTCAAACTTTGATTGATTCCTAGATAGAGGCGGCCGGCGACGGGGGCTTCGTAATCGGAGCTCGCGCCGATGGCGAAGGGCTGCGCGGCGTCGCTATCGCCGAGGCGGCCGACGAGCGAGCCGTGGCCGGCGTCGGGGACGGCGTATTCGTGGATCAGGTCTCCGAAGCTGCGCGCGAGGCCATCGGGGCCGAAGGTGCGGCCGTCGGGATGTTTTTTATCGGCGGGATAGGTGATGGTGCCCGTCGCGGTGAAGCGGAGTTTTTCGCCGGAGCGCAGGTTGATTTTTGTGTCGAGCCATTGTTTGGCGGCGTCAACGTCAATTTGGTAGGAGGTGACGTTGGCGGAGGTGGATTGGGCGTGGGAGGTTTGACCGAAATTGGTCGGAGCGATCGCGAGGAGCAACGCCGAGCACGCGAGCGGCATTGATAAGAGATTTGATCGTTCGGACCTTCACACGATTGTGCCTCTAGATCATTGCAACGAATTTGCCGGGCGCTTCACTAATCACCGGAGAGATTTTTCGGCGAGCGTTCGTTTAGCGTGGCGATCAGGAGTTTGGCGCAGTCGGGCGGCGAGACTTTGCCGCGGAGGACTACGTCCTTCGCGTCAATGGCTTTGCCGTAGAGACCGGTGTTGGCGCTGTTGTCCGGGCGAAGAGTGGAGCCGGCCAGCGAGATTCCGGCGAACAGGCCGCGGGCGCGCGAGTAAGAGAGGACCTGAGCGCGGAAGGTGATGTCGGTTTCGGCGGAGGTGTTGCGGCCAACTGGACCGGCGGCGGCGGAAGCGTCACCGCCCAATTTTACTTTGCTGGTGAGGATGCTGTCCGCGGCGCGTTCGTTCATGAGAAGCAGAACGAAATCGGTGGCTTGACCGCCGAGCTGCAGGCCGAAGCTCCCGCCTTCGAGCGCCATCATGGTGGGAGCGCCCCAGGGGCCGCGGAAATCCGGGCCACTGCGGCAAGTCATGACGCCGCGGCCATAGCTGGCACCGAAAACGAAAGCGAGTTTGAGTACGGAGGGAAGCACCACGACGCAGTAGGCCTTATCAATAACCGTTTGCGGGATATCATCGGGGATATCCATGATTTCTTTCATTACGTAGCCGGCGTTGTCCACCCGGTCGCACTCTTTGGTGCCGGCGGGCAGCGGCAACGCAAGCGAAGCAATCAGTGCCAAGGCGATAAAGGCTCGATGGATCGAACTGTTCATTCAGTCTCCTAGAGTATTTTGGGCGGTAATGACCGGTGGAACCGGATGCGTGGCGAAAAACGCGCCACGAGATGTACAAGAAAGTGACGTTCAGCAGCCCCGGGCGAATTTTACACGGGAGGATTGGCGAGGGCAACCAGAGCACGGCGAAACGAGGAGTTAAAGCAGGGCCGCTATTTACTTCGGGCGCGAGTTTACCTACCATGTGCGGTGCCAGCGAAGCCGCTCCTGGGCGAGATTGCGCTTCGCTATCTGCCGGGACCAAAACTATAACCGATGCCACGCGCTCCACGACTCGTCGTAATTGAACCGAACGGCGTACGCCGCGAAGTCTCCATCACCACCACCCCTTTCCGCATCGGGCGGCAGGCGGGGAACGAACTTACATTACGCGATAGCCGCATCAGCCGGCAGCAGGCGCAGATTCTCGCGGTGAATGGCGACGTACGTGCTGGAGGATATGGGCAGCCGGCACGGGACGTTCGTCAACGGCGAGAAGACGCTGAAGCACGAACTGCAGCCGAAGGACCGCGTGGACTTCGGCATGGCGGATTCCTACAAGCTGCTGTTTTTGGGCGAAGGCGCGACGATCGAGGAATTGGTGGAGCGCGTGGAGGCGCCCGCGCCGCAACATGCAGGGTCGCGCGAGTTGTACCACCTGGGCGTGCTGCTGGAAGTGGCGCGAACGCTGGGCACGGGGCTTTCGCTGGAGGATGTGCTGACGGCGGTGGTGGATGCGGCGATCCAGGTGACGCGCACCGAGCGCGGCGTGCTGTTGCTGGCGAACGAACAGCAGGAATTGCAGATGATTGTGGCGCGGGATGCGCAGCGCGGGACTTTGCGCCCAGACCAATTGCAGGTGTCGCAATCGGTGGTGAAGCGCGTGGCGCAATCGCGCCGGGAATTGATTGTCAGCGATACGGGCGAAGACGGCGGAATGAGCCAGCAGGAAAGCGTGGCGCGGCTGGAATTGCATACCGTGATTGCGATACCGGTGGACAAGCTGCCGGTGATCGAGACATTGGATGCGACGATTTCGACGCGGCAAGGCGAATTGCTCGGCGTGTTGTATTTGGATAGCCACGTGCCTTCGAGCGCGTTTTCGGATTTGGACCGCGAAGTATTGCGCACGCTGGCGCGCGAGGCGGCGACGGTGGTGGAGAATGCGCGGCTTTTTGCTTCGTCGCGCGCGAAACAGCGGCTGGACCACGAAATCGAAATTGCCAGCCAGATTCAGAAGCAGCTTTTGCCGAAGGCGCTGCCGAATTTGCCGGACGTGGCGGTGGCGGGCTCGACTTTGTCTTGCCATTCGGTGGGCGGCGATTGCTTCGACGTGATCGGGCTGGGCGGCGGGCGGCACGGATTTTTCGTGGGCGACGTATCGGGGAAGGGAATTTCGGCGGCATTGCTGGCTACTTTGCTGCAGGGCGTGTTTTTCACGACGGCGGCGATGGATATTTCGCTGCCGGGAGTTTTTTCGCGCGTGAACCAGTATTTGTGCGAGCGCAGCGGAGAAGACCGCTACGCGACGGTTTTCTACGGGATTCTGGACAAGATGGGGCGGTTTGAATACGTGAATGCGGGCCACGTGCCGCCGCTGCTGAAGCGCAAGACGGGCGGGCTGGAAGGATTGGGCTCCGCGAATTTTCCGGTGGGGATGTTTCAGGAAGCGGAATATCAGAGCGCGCGAGTGCAATTGGAGCCGGGCGATTTTCTGGTGATCTATACGGACGGAGTCTCGGAAGCGTGCAATACGCAGAATGAATTGTTCGAAGAGGCGCGTTTGCGCAAGATCATCGAGGAATTCAACGGAGAGACGGTGACGCAGCTGGGCGATGCGATTCGCGAAGGGATGCGCGCGTTCACGGAAGGCGCGGCACAGTCGGACGACATTACGATTCTTTCGATCGAATACAAGGGCAACAAGGGATGAAGCGGAAGGCAGCATCGCGCACGCGCGCCGGCATGCCGCTCGAAACACTCGAGCAGGTGGTGGCGACGCTCAATCCGGAAACCGAGCCGGGGGAACTTGCGGCGCAGATGGTGTGCGTGCTGGCCGCGCCAGGACGGCTGGAGGGGGCGCGGCTGTGGCGCGTGGTGAACGGAGCGCCGATCGTGTGGCAAGAAAGCGGCGAGCTTCCGGCGCCAGACCCGGTACACATCGAACGAATCCTGCACGGGAAAAATCCGCACGCGAACGGCGAGAAATCCACGTGGGTGCTGGGTCGCGGAGTGAATCCGGTGGGAGTGCTGGAAGCGCGTCCGAAAGGCGAGTTGGATTCGAAGACGCGGGGATGGCTGGAGCTTTTCCGGCGCTATGCGGAAGTGGCGCTGGAAAGCAGCGAGCGGCGGCACGCGGTAATCGAGCTTTCGACGATTGTGGAAGCTACGAAGCGGCTGAATTCGACGCTGGATTTGGCGGAGTTGCTGAACATTATTTTGCAGCTGACTACGCGGCACACAGGAGCCGAGCGCGGGACGGTTTTTCTGGTGGATAGCGAGCGGGACGAGATCTGGTCGCTGGTGGGATTGGGGCTCGATCAGCATGAGATTCGCTTGCCGATCAGCCGCGGAATTGCGGGTTGGGTGGCGGCGCACGGCGAAACCGTGAATCTGCCGGATGCTTACGCGGATCCGCGATTTGAATCGGAAGTGGATTTGCGGCTGGGATTTCGGACGAAGTCGCTGCTGTGTTTGCCGATTCGCAGCAAGAGCGGCGAGACGATTGGCGTGCTGCAATTGTTGAACAAGAAGACCGGAGCATTCACGAGCGCGGACGAAAATCTGCTGCGCGCGATTTCCGATCATGTGGCGTTGGCGCTGGAAAACGCGCAACTCCATCGCGATTTATTGCACAAGCAGCGGATGGAGCGCGATCTGGCGCTGGCGCGCAGCATTCAGCTGGGATTGCTGCCGGAGCGTCCGCCGACGCTCGAGGGATTCGATATCGGAGTGTCGCACCGGCCATCGCTGGAAGTGGGTGGAGATTACTATGATTTCATTCCGCTGGCGCCGGATACGATTTTGACGGTGGTGGCGGACGTGGAAGGCAAGGGCGTGGGTTCGGCGATGGTGATGGCGAACCTGCAGGCGACCTTGCACGCGCTGCTGGCGCATTTGCATTCGCTGGAGCGATTGGTCGAATCGCTGAACGACATGATGCTGGCGGATACGCGCGGGCAGAAGTTCATGACCATGTTTGTGGGGTTGCTGGACCAGCCGCATCGGACTTTACATTATGTGAATGCGGGGCACGTGCAGCCGGCGGTGGTGCGGGTGAATGGCGAAGTGGAATATTTGACCGAAGGCGGGATGGTGGTGGGGCTTTTTGCCGGCGTGCGTTACCAGCGCGGGCACGTGAAATTGCATCGCGGTGACGTGGTGGTTTTTTGCACGGATGGGATTACGGAAGCCAATAATTCTTCGGAAGAGGAATACGGGACGCAGCGTTTGGTGGAGTTGGTGGCGCGGGAGCGGCAATTGCCGGCGCAGGAGATTGTGCAGAAGGTGTTGACGGATGTGGATTTATTTTCGCGCGGGGGAACGCATGAGGATGACCGCGTGATTTTGGTTTTGAAGGTTGTGTAAGGGTGGCCGGCAAGTTGTGTCGCAAGCTGATCTTTGCGACTCCTCGATAAAAGATGTGCCGCACCTA
>CAWIAM010000025.1:0-102917 GCA_963834215.1 uncultured Acidobacteriota bacterium
TGTTGGATATTTTTCGAAGAAAGTGATTACGCGGGTTTCGTATTCGGCGGGGGCTTGACCCAGGGCCATCGCGTGGCCTGCGCCTTGCACGATCCACATTTCTTTTGGGCCGATTGCGGCGTTGTAAATCAATTGGGCGTGACGGCAGGGGATGCGGTGATCGTTTGTGCCGCAGATTAGAAGGATGGGGAACTGGCGTTGCGTGACGGCTATTTCCGGGGAGACTTGATCGGGGTCGAAGCCTCCTGCTTTAGCGAGGGCTCTTAATGCGAAAAATGTTGCGGGGCGGAAGAGAGTTTTGCCGAACAGAGGACTGAGGTCGAGGCCGGCGTAGTCGTAGCTGACTTCGCGGAGACTTGCGAACGGGTCTTCGGCTGCTACTGCTGCGATGCGCGGTTCGACGGCGGCGGATTGTAGCGCGATGGCTGCGCCCATGGAGACGCCTAATGCGTATAGGTTTCGGACATTTTCGGATTTGTAGAGTGCGTCGGTGATTGCGACCGTGTCGTGGCGTTCCTTCCAGCCATATGTGGCTATATCGCCGCCGCTTTCTCCGTGGGCGCGGGAATCCATCATTACTATGCTGTAATTATGGCGGAGGAGGAATTCGGCGTGGCCTAGGATGCCTGTGCGATTGTCGGAGACGCCGTGGAAGAGGAGGACCCAGTCGTTGTTTGGCGATGGGGGTACGATTTTCCAGCCGCGGAGTTCGGTGCCGTCGTTGGCGCGGACGGTGAAATCGGATTTGTGCGCGGCGGTGCGGGCTAGCATTTGGTTTGTTTCGGCTTCGCGCTGGGGATTCAGGTTGGCGGGATGCAGGATGCCGGGGCCGATGGTGTTGCCGATGATGGCGGCTGCGATTGGTAGCAGGGCGAGGATGATGAGCGCGATGTAGGCGGCGCGTTTCATTTGGGTCTATATGAGTGTTACGAGATTGGGTGGGGAAGTGTTTCAGTGCGCGGAGCCGTGATTTTTTTTGCCGCGACAGCGATGGCGCCCTGAAGGGCGCCGGTACAAAGTCAAAGTCTTTAGGAGCCGGTGGAGGAGTAGTGGCGGGTGCCGAAATTCCAGAGGAGATGGCTAGGGTTAGGAAGATTACGGCTACTACTGGGACTAGCGGGGCGTATTCGGGGTGCACTGTGCGGCCTAGCATGCGCACGCTGGGGTAGAACGAGGCCAGGCCGAAGGGGACTATCCAGCAGAGGAAGAATTGGACTACGCCGCTGTAGATCGAGAGCGGGTAGCGGCCGAAGGCGATTACGTTCCAGATGGGAGGATGGACGCCGATGCGGTCTTCGAACCAGAAGGAGACAGTGCTGAGGATCAGGAAGACGGATATATAGATGATGCCGGCGCAGGCGCCGAAGAAAAAGAGCATCGCGAATTTTGCGGGCGTCCAGTGCAACCGAGATGGCTGGTGGCGTACCACATGCAGAAAATGCCGGTGGCGATTTCCTGAAAAGATTCGATGCGGAAGGTCTCGAAGAGGACTTGGAAGAGCGAGGAGATGGGGCGGAGCAGGACGCGGTCGAATTTTCCTTCGATGATGAAATTGTTGCCGAAGTCGTAGAGGTTGAGGCTGACGACGTTGAAGATGCCGTAGGGGATTAGCGAGAAGCCGTAGAGGAAGAGGACTTCTTCGAAGCGCCAGCCGGCGAGTTGCGGGACTTTTTGGAACAGGACGACGACGAAGCAGAGCGCGAAAATGGTGGCGGCGAAGCTGGTGCCGAGGCTGATGAAGAAATCGCCGCGATAGCTGACGCGGACTTTGGCGTATTGCGAGAAGTAGTCGAAGAAGAGGAGGAAGTGGCGATGGATCGCGGCTGGGAGGCCGGAGAGGCCGCGTTTTTCTTCGATCGGTGTGCTGGTTGGAAATGAGGTCATCTGTTCTCGATTAGCACGTTAGCGCGGGCCTACTGACCCGCCGTGGATTGTGATTTTTTTTGCGGCGCGTTCCCACCATAGGTGCGCGAGGAACAGCAGCGCTATTACCCAGAGCCATTGGATGCCTAGCGCGCGAAGGGCGGAGTGGCGATCGAGTTTGCCCAGGTAGATTTGCAGCGGCGTGTAGGCGATGTGCTCGAAGGGGAGCCACGAGAGGAAGCGTTGAACTTTGTCCGGGAAAAATGACATGGGGATGAGCAGGCCGGAGAGGAGTTCGATTAGCCAGTATTTTGCGCGGATTAGCGCGAGGATGGATTTCAGCGGGATCGCGCAGGTGCCGATCATGAAATTGATTGCGGCCATCAGGAAGAAACTGCCAAGCACGGCGACGAGAAACAGCGCGAAATTTTCGCGGGACGAGGGGCGTTGGACCGGGAACACCAGAGCGACGACGACGGCTGTCGGTAGCGTGAGCAGACCCAGGCGGAAGGCGGATTCGCCGATGGCGCGCGAAATCCACATCCATTGCACGGAGACGGGCTTGATCAGGTCCATGGCGATTTTGCCTTCGATCACTTCGTAGGCCATTTCCTGGTCAATGGTGTTCCAGTAGAAGGAGCGGATCATCCAGCCGACGCTGACGTAAGTGATCATCTGGCCGAGGTTGTAGCCGGCGATGGAGGGCCGCCGCTGTAAACGGCGCTCCAGATGAAGTAGTAGACGGTGACGTTGAGGAAGTAGGTGATGATGCCGGTGAAATAGCGCAAGCGGAAGGCGAGGATATTGACGAAGCCGACGCGGGAGAATTCGGCGTAGGGACCAGGGATTGGACCCAAGTGCTCATTCCGTCGGACCTTGCAGGTCAAGCGACCATTGGTCGCTAAATTTCCTACGCTCGAAAAGTGCGTCCGAATCCCAGCCGACGGGAATTGTCAAGAACTGAAGTTTGCTTTCGTCGGCGTTCTCAATGTCGGGCTAGGGGCGCTGACAGACAAATATTCTCGAGATGCACCAAGAAACGCCGGATCGGTCCTACTCAGATCTCCGCAGTTGAGGCCAAGCTCCGATTTCCTTTGGTCAGGTTCATACCGCGACCTCGAGGTGGGCTTCGCCGGCGTAGATGCGTTTGATGATTTCTTCGATGGGCTCGTCTTCGATCAGGAGGTCGCGGACTTCTACTGCGGCGAGGATTTGGCGGATCAAGTCGGAGGTAGAGACTTTCACGCGATCGAAGCGGATGCGGTAGGTGAGTTCGTCTACTTGGTCTACTTCGAGGCCGTCGCGGGAGAACGCTTCGAGGCCGGCAGCTTGCGCGCGATCTTTCAGGGCGAATTTGATTTGCTTGGTGCGGAGGAGTTGCTGTTTTAGTTGGGCGAGATGGCCGTCGTAGAGGACTTTGCCGTGATCAATGATCATGATGCGGCGGCAGAGTTCTTCGATGTCGTCGAGGTCGTGGGTGGTGAGCAGTACCGTCGTGCGAAATTCGCGGTTGATGGCGCGCAGAAAATGGCGGATGTGGTCTTTGGCGACGACGTCGAGGCCGATGGTGGGCTCGTCGAGAAAGAGAAGCGGAGGATTGTGCAGGAGCGCGGCGGCAAGATCGCAGCGCATGCGTTCGCCGAGAGAGAGTTTGCGGACTGGCGTGTGCAGATAATCGCGGATGTTGAGAATGGCGTCGAAGTGTTCCATGCGCGCGTCGAAATCGCGCTGCGAGACGTCGTAGATGCGGCGGAGGAGCTTGAAGGATTCGATTACGGCGATGTCCCACCAGAGTTGGGTGCGCTGGCCGAAAACGACGCCGATGGTTTTTACGTACTGGCGGCGCTGGCGGTAGGGGACATAACCGTTGATGCGGATTTCGCCGCTGGTGGGGACCAGGATGCCGGTGAGCATCTTGATGGTGGTGGATTTTCCGGCGCCGTTGGGGCCGATGTAGCCAACCATTTCGCCGCGTTCGATTGAGAAGCCGACGCGATCCACGGCGGAGACGGTGCGGTAATCGCGGACGAAAAGATTCTGGATCGAGCCCCAAACGCCTTCGCGGCGATTGAAAGTGCGGAAGCACTTGCAGAGTTCGTGAACGTGAATAAGGGAATCAGCGCTCATCGATGCGTAAATTCTAGCATTTGCGGAGTGGCGGCGCAGGTGAGGCGCTGGCACGCGCGGTAGCTTCGGCGTCGCGCTTGGTTGCGGTCCGCGAGGCCGAGGGGCTTTTTTCTGCTGCTTGCTCCGTCTCGCTGCTTAGACGCTAGGGAATTGGTTTCGGTTCGGGCTTTTCTGGCGATGAGGCGGGAGTGCAGCTAGCCTTTGTGGCAGACGGAGCAGTGCTTGGCTTCGTAATTTTCCATGGTTACTTCGAACATGTTGTTGCAGCCGATGCAGACCCGGTGGATCTTAGCTGGCGGTTTTGCGCCGGGTTTGGTTTCGGCGGCGTGGGCGGAGTGGTTGGCGTGTTGCGGTTCGGGCATGGGTGGATTTTAGCATGAAGGGCGCCGAACGGATTTGGGTTTGAGAGGGTGGGCAAGAAGCAGGCACGGCATGCCGTGCCCCTACAACACCATCGTTCTGTATCCGCCAATTTCGCCAAGCACTAACTGCGCGGGCACGGTCCTCCTGCGGCGGATCTCCGACATGCCGTGCCCCTACCGTCTCGGTTTTCGGCCGAGGTTTCGCGATGACCCAGAGGCGATCAGGCGGCGTGGCCCGTTTTGAGGAGTTCTAGGACGCGGTTTGTGATTTCGCCGATGGAGACGGGGCGGTAGAAGACGGCGGCGGCCGGTGGGAGCGAGACGGTTTCGGTGCGCGAGGCGATGAGGATGGTTGGGACGCGCTTCAGTAACGACTGAATTGCGGCGTCGGTGGCGAATTCAGCGGTCGCTTCGAGGACGACCACGGCGGGCATTTGACCTTCGGCGAAGGAGCGGCCAGCGTCTTCGGCGGAGTCCATTCCTAGTGCATCAATGCCGCGTTCGCGGAGTTCAGCACGGAGGCCGGCGCGTAATTGCCAATCGCGCGCGATGATGAATACGAGTGGCATCTCGCCGCGAAATTATAGCATCGGGAAAGACGCGGACTCAGGGCGCTCGGAGGCGTTTGCTTAGGCAAGCTGCGGAGGGGTCTGCTACAATTTTGTGGCTTCGGGGGAAACGCTGCGGCGAGGGTGTGCGCGGCAATACATGGCGGAAAATCGCAGACAAAAGTGGTTGATTTGGGGCATCGCCGCAATTTTGGCGGTGGTGGTCGTGGCGGTGTTGGCCTTGCGCGAGCCGGCGGCCGCGGTGCGCGTGGTGAGTATTACGAGCGGGGATTTGAGTTCGACGATCACCAGCAATGGAAAAGTGGAACCGATTTCGCCGACGGTGGCGCACGCGCAGTTTCCGGCGTTTGTGGCGGAGGTGAAGGCCGTTGAAGGGCAGGCGGTGCATCGCGGGCAACTGATTTTAAGGCTGGATGACTCAGACATACGGGCGCAGCTTTCGCAGGCACGGGCGGATTTACTGGCGGCGGAGACGGATTTGCGGAATGCGAAGGCGGGCGGGCCGCCGGATGAAGTGGCGCAGTTGCAGGGAAACCTGCAGAACGCCGAAACGCAAGTGGCGAATCTGGAGAGAACGCAACAGGCGCTGCAGCAATTGGTGGCGAAGCAGGCCGCCACGCAAGATGAGGTGGCGCAGAACCAGGCTGCGTTAACGACGGCGCGCGCAAACCTGCAGACCTTGCAGGAAAAAAAGGCGGCGCTGGCGCAACGAGCGGCGGTGACGGCGCAGAGCGCGGGTTTGCGCGCGCAACAGGCGCGGGATCAGGTGGCGTCGCTCGAGGAGAAGGTGCGGTCTGCGACAGTGACCGCGCCGATGGATGGCACGCTTTATTCTTTGCCGGTGCGTACGGGCGATTTCGTGAAATTGGGAGACGTGCTGGCGGAAATGGCGGATCTACGGCAGGTGCGCGTGCGAGCTTTCGTGGATGAGCCGGATCTGGGAGCGCTGAAGCCGAATCAGGATGTGCAAGTGAAATGGGACGCCATGCCTGCGCGGACGTGGACGGGAAAGATCGCGCAATTGCCCAAGCAGGTGGTGGCGCGCGGGGCGCGCAGCGTGGGCGAAGTGTTGTGTTCGATTGACAACGACAAGATCGAGTTGCTGCCGAACGTGAACGTGGAAGTGCGGATTCTGGTTCACCAGGAGCATGGAGCGCTGGTGGTGCCGCGCGCCGCGGTGGCCGACGACAAGGGGCAACATTATGTTTTCGTTTATGGCGGTGATGAAATTCACCGGCGAAACATTCAGGTTGGCATTGCGAGCGACAGCAATTATGCGGTGGTCTCGGGATTGATGTCAGGCGACAAAGTGGCCCTGCCGACCGATCTGGATTTGAAGGATGGAATGAAAGTACGAGTTCTGGAGGCGAAATGAGAATGCCGGGTTTGCGCACGCGCACGGCAGGGATTTTGCTGGCGGCCATTGCGGGAGTCGGATTGATTTGGGCGGCTCCGCTTACTGCGGACGCGGCGGCGCGGACAGGCGCGTTTTCCGCGGCTGTGGACGCTTCGGCGCAGATTCAAAACGCGCAGAGGCAATTCAACGCGGGGAATTATTCGGCCGCAATAGCGACACTGCAAGCGGCGGTGCAACAAAATCCGAATAGCGGAGAGGCATATTACTGGCTGGGGCGAAGCTACTACGAGATTCGCGATTATGATAACGCGATCACGGCGGCAGAAAAATCGGTGGCGATTGACGCGAAAAATTCCGTTTATCACCAATGGCTGGGCCGGATTTACGGTGGCAAAGCGGACCGCGACCGGAGTTTTACGTACGCACGAAAAGTGAAGAAGGAATTCGAAGCGGCGGTGGAATTGAATCCTTCGAATATCGCGGCGCGACGCGACCTGGAGGAGTACTGCTTGCAGGCGCCGTGGGTGGTCGGCGGAAACAAGGACGAGGCGAAGGCGCAGGTGGAAGCGATTGCGGCGCTCGATCCGATCGAGGGGCATTTGGCGCGGGCGGTCTACGATCTGGACGGGCAGAAAAAGCCGGAGTTAGCGGAGCAGGAATATCGCGCGGTGCTGGCCGCGAAGCCTGCAAAGATAGATCCTTACTTCGAAGTGATTTCTTTTTTCCAGCATCAGAATAAACCGGCGGATATGCAGACGGCGATTCAGGCTGCGGCGCTGGTTAGCCCGAACGATCCCCGGCTGGGATATGCGCGGGGCGTGGCGCTGGTGCTTTCGAATACGAATCTCGCGGATGCGGAGAGAAATTTGAAGGCTTATCTCGCGAGCACGCCGGATCGCAGCGACTGGCCGTCGCATGCGGCTGCGCGCGGATGGCTGGGCCGATTGTATGAAGCGCAGGGAAAGCGCAGCGATGCGGCGGAACAATACCGGGCGGCGTTGCAGCTCGATCCTGAAGATAAGGATGCCAAGACGCGGCTGGAGCATTTGGAAAAGTCTTCGCACTAAGGTCCGTGAAAGAAACGCTCGAAACTCCTAAGCCGCGAAACGCATCCGATTCTGTGGTGCCTCCTCCGATAGCAGCTCCGAAGAGCAGTCCCATTCTATGGACCGAGACGTGGAGCCTCGCGTTGCAGGCATTGCGCGCTAATAAAGTGCGCGCGATGCTGACGATGCTGGGGGTGATCATCGGGAGCGCGTGCATCGTGCTGGTGGTGACGGTGGCGCTGGCGGGGAAGCGTTACATCATCCAGCAAATCGAAGGGGTAGGCTCAAACTTAATTTACGGCGAGCTGCTTCATAGCGGTGATACGCATACCACGCTAGCGGACGAAGTCACTTTGGAGGACATGCAAGCGCTGAAGGCCGCGTTGCCGCACGTGGCCGAGGCGGCCGGGACGCACGACGTGCCGATGACCGTGGTGGTGAATGCGGTGAGCCGTCCGGTGAGCCTGGTGGGCGTGACGGATGGGTTCGAGGAAATTCGCAAACTGGTGGTGACGCGCGGGCGCTATTTCGATCAAGACGACATGATTTCGCACAGCAAAGTATGTTTGCTGACGCAGGACCTGGCGAAATCGGTTTTTCCGGACGCGGATCCGGTGGGCAAGGAAATTCGTGTCGGAGAACTTTACTTCACGGTGATTGGAGTTTTTCGCGAGCGCACGGCGACATTTGGCGAGACGGAAATCACGCGGGATTCGGTGATCGTGCCGATCGGATTGATCAAGTATTACACCGGAGAAGATTACCTGCGGACTTTCTACGTGCAGGCGGACCGTCCGGAAGAAGTGCCGGAGCTGACGACGGAAGTGGCGCAGTTTTTGAAGAGCAGGCACCGGCCGGGCGCGCAGTATCGCGTGGAGAATCTGGGCTCGTTGCTGGATTCGGCACGAAAAATCGCGATGGCGCTGACGGTGATTCTGATTGTGATTGCGATGATCGCGCTGACGATCAGCGGGATTGGAATCATGAACATCATGCTGGTGACCGTGACGGAGCGCACGCGCGAGATCGGAATTCGCAAGGCAATCGGAGCGCCGCGCGACGCGATTTTGTATCAATTTCTGATGGAAGCTTTCTTGATCAGCGGAACGGGAGCGTTGCTGGGGATTGCGATTGCGGTGGCGATTCCGGCGGTACTGAACTTTCTGATCAGCTTGTTCCCGGAGGTGACGGGAGTGCACATTCCGGTATCGTGGATCTCGGTGGTGCTGGCGTTTTTGGTATCGTGTTCGACGGGATTGTTGTTTGGTTTTTTGCCGGCGAACCGGGCGGCGCGGCTGCATCCGACGGAGTCTTTGCGCTATGAATAAAACGGCGAGCGGGAAATGCGGGTTGGGATTTGTTGCGGCGATGCTCGTGATGGCGCTGGCTACCTCGACGGCGCGCGCGCAGGACGAGCGGAAACTGTCTATGCGCGAAGCAGTGGCGCTAGCGCTGCAGAACAGCCGCGACTTGGCTCTGGCGCGCGTGCAATATAAGGTGGCGGTGGATGCGGCGGGCCTGAACCGCGCCGCCTTCTTGCCTAACCTCTATACGGGTTCGGGTGCGGCTTACACTTCCGGGTTCCCGTCGCTCAACGGTTCGGCTCCTGCTGTCTTCCAGTTGAATTACAACCAGGCGATTTTCGATCCGATATTGAAGGCGCAGCAGAAGTCGGCAGAAGAACACGCGAAGAGCATGAAGCTGGAAGTTGATCGCATGCGCGACGACGTAATCGTGCGGACGGCTACGTCCTATCTGGAGTTGGCCAAGGTGCGGCATTCGCTCGAGTTATTGCGTAGCGAACAGGCCAGCGCGGAGAAAGTGCTGGAGGTGACGCGCGAGCGCGTGCAGGCGAACCAGGAGCTGCCGATTGAAGTGACACGGAGCGAATTGACCGCAGCGCGCGTGCAGGAGCGGATCATCAAGCTCGAAGGGCGCGACGAAACTTTGACGCTGCAGATACGCGATTTGACCGGGACACCGGACACGCAGGCGGTAGAAGTGGAAACAGGCGAGCCATCGTTTTCGACCGATTTGCCGGACACGGAACTGGCGAATCTGGCGATGCAGAGCGATCGCGGGATTCAGGAAGCGGAAAATGACCGCCAAGCGCGCCAAGATGTCTTTCGCGGCGCGAAGCTGAGTTACTGGCCGACGTTTAGCGTGGTGGGGCAATACGCTATTTTGAGCAAGTTCAATAACTACGATGAGTTTTACCAAAAATTCGAGCGCAACAACGTGAGCATTGGCGTGCAGATTACCGTCCCCATATTCGCGTCAAAGACGCGGGCTACGGTGGCGCTGGCCAAGAGCCAGTTGCAGGAATCCGAGCTTGCGCTCGGGAACAAGCGGCAGGCGGTGCGGTCGGACGTGCAGCAGAAGGCACGTAATGTGCGCGAGCTGGATGCGACGCGCGAGGTGGCGCGGCTGGATTTGAAGCTGGCGCAGGAAACCGTTGAGATGATGCAGGCGAAATTCGATCAGGGTCGCGCGACCTTGCGGGACGTGGAGCAGGTTCGGCTGGACGAAAGCGACAAGTGGGTGGCGTTTCTGGATGCGGACTTTGCGCGGCAGCAGGGGCAGCTAAGTCTATTGCAGGCAACGGGCCAGCTGGCGAAGGTGTTCCAGTAGCAACGGCGGGCGGAAAGCATGGCTTGGGCTGAGTGGCGAAATCGGTTAAAATAAATGCTGCATCTTTGTGGGGATTTTTACGTCTTATTGGCAGTTCTGAGGGGGTAATAGTACATGGCGTCTGTAATGAAGACTTTATTTTTAAATCCGCCGAGTTTTGAGAAGTTTGATGGCGGCGCGGGGTCCCGCTGGCCCGCGACACGCGAGATTGAGTCCTACTGGTACCCCGTCTGGCTGACATATCCCGCCGGAATGCTGGAAGGCAGCCGCTTGCTGGATGCGCCTCCGCACGGTGTCACTCCCCAGGAAGTCATTCAGATTGCGCAAGACTACGAGTTCGTCGTTTTGTTTACGTCCACTGTGGGCTTTTTCAGCGATTTGCGCATGGCGCGGGCGATGAAAGAGAAAAAGCCCGGGATCAAGATCGCGTTTGTGGGGCCGCAGGTGCAGATCAAGCCGGCGGAAAGTCTGCTGGCCAGTCCGGACATCGATTTCGTGGTGCGCGGCGAGTTCGACCATTCGGTGGTGGAATACGCGCAGGGGAAGCCGCTCGCGGACATTTTGAGCGTGAGCTATATCAAGGACGGGAAGGTGGTGCACAATCAACCGCGGCCGATGCTGCAGACGGCGGAGTTGGATGCGTTGCCGTTTGCGACGGATGTGTATCAGAACAACCTGACCATCGAGAAATATAATGTGCCGTTCCTGCTGAATCCTTATGTTTCTTTTTACACGGCGCGCGGATGCCCGGCGCTTTGCACTTTCTGTTTGTGGCCGCAAACGCTTTCGGGGCACGCTTGGCGGGTGCGCTCGGTGGAAAGCGTGGCGCGGGAATTCAAGCAGGCGCACAAGATGTTCCCGCAGGCGAAGGAATTTTTCTTCGACGACGATACATTCAATATTCGCAAGGATCGCGTGCTGGCGTTGTGCAAGGAGTTCAAGCCGGTGGGATTCCAGTGGTCCTGCACGGCGCGCGTGCATAGCGATTACGAGACGCTGAAGGCGATGGCGGATGCCGGGGCGCGTTTGCTGATCGTGGGCTTCGAATCGGGCGACCCGCAAATTCTGAAGAATATCAAGAAGGGCGCGACGATCGAGATGGGGCGCACGTTCGTGCAGAATTGCAAGAAAGTGGGAATTCACGTGCACGGCGACTTCATCATCGGACTGCCGGGCGAGACCAAGCAGACCATCGAGAAGACCATCGAATACGCGAAAGAACTGGATTGCGAGACGATTCAAGTTTCCATGGCGCACGCGTATCCCGGGACGGCGCTTTACGATCAGGGGATGAAGGAAGGGTTCCTGGCGGGCGAAGCCATTACGGACGACCTGGGGCATCAGTTGCCGCACCTGGAATATCCGGATCTTTCGCGCGAATACATGGTGGAGTCCGTCAACCGCTTCTACGACGAATATTATTTCCGTCCGCGCGTGGCTTGGCGCATCGTGCGCGATGCGTTGTGGGATTCGCACGAGCGCAAGCGCCTGTTCCACGAAGCGGTGTCCTTCATGAAGCTGCGCCACGACCGCCGCAAAGTGGCCAAGAAAGGCGTTCAGAAAAAAGCGATGGTGCAGGTACCGCCATCGGTCGGAGTGGCCGGCGAATCACAGGGCGCATGACGGCTTCGGAAGGCCTGCACGTCAAAACCTACATTCTTCTTTTAATCATGGTCACGTTCGGCCCGTTGGGCGACGTGTTTCTGGGCAAAGGCATGAAATCCGTGGGAGCGGCGGGAGCGTGGGCGCCGGCGGACACCTTGCATTTTCTTGCGCGGGCGTTTACTTCCGGAACGGTTTGGCTGGGGATCGGGCTGCTCATCGCGTTTTTTATCGCTTACACCTTGGTGCTTTCCTGGGCGGATTTCAGCTTTGTGCAGCCGGCTTCTTCGATTTCGTACGTGTTTGTGGCGCTCCTAGGACATTTTTTCCTGGGTGAGATCGTGAGCACCACGCGATGGGCGGGGATTTTGATCATTTGCGCGGGAGTGCTGCTGGTGGGAAATACTCCGCCGCGAACGACGGAGCGCGTATGATGCTGCGCGTCGCGGTGTTGCTGCTTTTCGTGGTGTGTTGCAGCACCGCGGGCGAATTGTGCATCACGCGCGCGATGAAGGCCGCCGGCGAAGTGACGAGCTTTTATCCACGGGAGTTGTTGCGCGTTTTCGGGCGCGCCGCGCGCATCGGTTGGATGTGGATGGGACTGATGCTGATGATGGTGAGTTTTTTCGCGATGTTGGCGGTGCTTTCGATGGCGAACGTGAGCTTCGTGGTGCCGGCGACGGCGCTGAGTTATGCGGCGGGTGCTTACGGCAGCCGCGTGTTTCTGGGCGAGCGGATCACGCAGCTGCGTTGGGTGGGCGTTTTGCTGGTGTGCGTGGGCGTGGCTCTGGTGTGGCAGGGCAAAGGCTAACGCGCGATGTGGTGGACGGTGATACGCGACGCGCTGGTGGTTTTGGCGCTCGCATCGTTCGCGTATTACGTGGTGGCGATTATTGCGGCGTTGCGATTTTTTGGCGCGCGCCGGGAGCGGGATGCGGTTCCTTCCGATTTCACTCCTCCTCTTAGCATACTGAAGCCGATTTACGGATTGGATCGCGAGACGTACGAGAACTACGCGAGTTTTTGCCTGCAGGATTATCCCGATTACGAGATTTTATTTTGCGTGAGCGACGATCGGGACCCGGCGATTCCGGTGATCGCGGAACTGGCGCGCAATTTTCCCGAACGGACGATCAAGTTGATCGTAGGCTCGGAGCCTTTGGGCGTGAGCGACAAAGTGAACAAGCTTTGCCGCATGACGCGGGCGGCGGCTCACGAGATTGTGGTGGTGAGCGACAGCGACGTGCGCGTGGGGCCCGGTTATTTGCGCGCGATTGCGACGCCTTTTCGCGATCCGAAGGTTGGGGCGGTGACTTGCCTTTATCGCGGGCTCACTGACGGATCGCTGGCGGCGAACCTGGAGGCGATTGGCAACAGTACGGATTTTACGGCGGGCGTGCTGGTGGCGTGGCTATTGGGCGACGTGAATTTTACTTTGGGCGCGACGATGGCGACGACCAAGACGCGGCTGGCGGAAATTGGCGGGTTCGAGTCTTTGGTGGATCATTTTTCGGACGATTATGAATTGGGGAACCGCATTGCGGCGGGCGGACATCGCGTGGAGCTGAGCACTTTTCCTGTTGGGATTGTTTATCCGGCGCAGACTTTGGGCGACGCGTTCCGGCACCAATTACGCTGGAATTTGAGTATTCGTTACTCGCGGCCGGCGGGGCATTTGGGATTGATATTTACGCAGGGGTTGCCTTTGGCTTTGCTGGCGGCGGTGTTTGCGCCTTCGGCGGCTTGGGCTGTTGCGTTGATGCTGGGATATTTGGTTTTGCGCGGGGCTTCGGCGTGGATTATTGGAGTTTGGGGGATGGGCGACGGATTGTTGCGGGGGAAGATGGAATTGCTTCCTTTGCGCGATCTGTTTGCGTTTGTGGTTTGGGTGGTTAGTTTTTTTCCGCAGAGGATTCATTGGAGAGGCAAAGAATTTTACGTGCGGGAGAAGAGGTTGGTGGCGGCGGGGACGCGGGAGGAGTAGGGCTTGGGGCATACGTTTTCTTGGGCGAGGCAAGCCTCGCCTGGACAGTTTGGGAGTAGGCGTTCATCCGGCACGCCGGCGCCGCGCCGCCGCACTCCACATTGTTCGCGGCGATTTCTCGATCGAGCCTACGTTGTTTTTTTTAGAAGTTTGTAGAGATCGTTGGCGGATTTGAATTCTTGCTCCAGTTCTTTTGAGGTTAGGTTGGTGCGCAAGTGCTCGATGGCTTGTTCGAGGCGGCTTAGGGCGCGGGAGATATTTTCGGTGTTGGTGAGGGCGATGTCGCGCCAGAGGGCGTAGGGACTGCCGGCCAGGCGCAACATGTCTTGCAGGCCCGGGCCGGAGAGAGATACAGGCAGGCCCGTTTCGTCAGTTTCGTCGTGTACTACTTGTGCTAGCGCGATGGCTACGAGTTGCGGCAAATGCGAGACGATGCTTACCGCCCAATCGTGAGTTTCGGCGTCGCACCAAACTGGCTCTGCGCTTATTGCGCGCAGGAGCGCTGCGAATCCCTGAACACGCGGGTCGGGATCGTCGGGCGTGCCGATGAGCGCGTAGCGCGTGTTGTGAAATAAACCGGCGTCGGCTTGTTCGATGCCACTCGTTTCCTTCCCGGACATGGGGTGGCCGCCGAGGAAGCGCGCGCTTTTCTTGAAGGCTCGCTCGGCGGCGCGGCAGATTGCGGCTTTAGTGCTGCCGGAATCCGTTACGAGAGCGTTGGCCTTTGCTGCTGCTGCGATCGCGGGGAGCGCGTCAATTGTTGCGCCGATGGGCAGCGCGATGTAAACGAGGTCGGCGCCGCGAATCGCTTTGGAAATATCTTTCGCAGTCTCCTCCACGGCTTCGAGCGCGCACGCCGCGGCCAGCACTTCCGGACGATCAAAACCGATTATTTCGATATGCGGGAATTCTCTGCGCACGCCGAGGCCGAAGGAGCCGCCGATGAGGCCGGTCCCGAGGATGGCTACGCGGAGGAAGGGAACTTCGTCGGTGGCGTCTGGCACGGCGCTAGTTTAATTCAAAAGTGCGAGTTTCGTGAGCACGGGCGACATGTGATGGCTGGTCTTTGCGGGACACGGTTTTGGCGATAACTGCAGTGGCTAGTGATTAGTGGCTAGTGGCTAGAAATATCGCGCTGCGCGATCTGTTTATATGGCTCTGGCGTGTTCGGATTTTGTGGGGCCTAGAATTTCTACTTGCGAAACGTCTTCCAGCTTTTCGATTTGGCGGACGAGCGTGTGTTCGGCGCGATCGGCTTTCACGGTCATTTTAATGTCGAGGAAGTTGCCGTCCTCGGTGGCATTGGCGGTGAGGTGCAGCAAATCGAAGCGGCGCCTGCGCGTGACGCCCAGGACGCGCACGAGCGCCCCTTCACTTTGCTTCACGCGCAATTGCAGGGTGAAAGTCGTCACCGTGCGACCTCATCGAGCATTTCGGAATTTGATTTGCCGGGGCCGACGATGGGCCAGACGTTTGCTTCCTGGTGAATGAGCACGTGCGCGAGGACTGGGCCGGGTTCGGCTAGCAGGCGGTCAATTGCGGAACTCACGTCGCGGCGATCTTCGACGCGGAACGAGGGAATGCCCATGGATTCGGCGACGCGGACGAAATCAGGATTATCGGATAGATCCACCTCGCTGTAGCGCTTGTCGTGGAAAAGTTCCTGCCACTGGCGGACCATGCCGAGCGCGCGATTATCAAAGAGCACGATTTTCACGGGCAAGTCGTAACGGCGGAGCGTCGCGAGTTCCTGCAGGTTCATCATGATGGAGCCGTCGCCGGAGACGTTGATGACGCAGGCATCGGGAAACGCGAATTGCGCGCCGATGGCCGCGGGCAGGCCGAAGCCCATGGTGCCGAGGCCTCCGCTGCTGAGATGCTGCGCGGGATTATTGAAATGAAAATGCTGGGCGACCCACATCTGGTGCTGGCCAACGTCGCAGGCAACGATGCAGTGTTTGCCGGCGCGGTCGGAAAGAGTCTTCAGAAAACCGGGCGCGTAGACTTCGGAGCCGGGCGCGTCGTAATCCCACGCATGGGTTTCTTTCGCGGCCAGACATTCGCGGCGCCAAGGCTCGATATCGAGCGGGCAAGCGAGCGCGGCCAGAGTCTGGCGCAGGTCGCCGATGAGCGGAACGTCGGCGCGGCGGAGCTTGCTGACCTCGGCTGGGTCCACGTCCATGTGAATGACTTTCGCGTGTGGCGCGAAAGCATTGAGGCGTCCGGTGGCGCGATCATCGAAGCGGGCGCCGACGCAAATCAGCAGATCGCACGATTGTACGGCGTGATTGGCGGCCTTGGTGCCGTGCATGCCCATCATGCCGAGAGCCAGCTCGTGCGTGGTGGGAATGGCGCCGAGACCTTTCAGCGTGGCGACGACGGGAATGCGCGTGGCGTCAATGAATTTTCTGAATTCAGCGAGAGCGCCGGCCATGCCGATGCCGCCTCCGGCGTAGACGACGGGGGAGCGGCTCTCGCGCATGAGTTCGATGGCGCGCGCGATGGACGGATCGTGCAAGTCGGGAGCGGCGGCGGTGTCGCTCACTTCGTGAAATTCGAAATCGGCGATGGTGTTGGCGATGTCTTTCGGCAGGTCAATCAGCACAGGACCGGGGCGGCCAGACCGCGCGATGCGAAACGCTTCGTGGACGATGCGCGGAAGTTCCGCGGCGGAATTGACCAAGAAGCTGTGCTTCACGACCGGCAGAGTGATACCGAAGATGTCCACTTCCTGAAACGCGTCTGTGCCCATGAGTGAAGTTGCGACTTGCCCCGTGATGGCGACCATGGGAATCGAATCCATGTAGGCATTGGCGATTCCAGTGACGAGATTGGTGGCGCCGGGTCCGGACGTGGCCATGCAAACGCCCACTCGGCCAGTGGCGCGCGCGTAGCCGTCTGCGGCCAGTGCGGCGGCCTGCTCATGGCGCACGAGAATATGGCGAATTTTGGAATCGAGCAGCGCGTCGTACACCGGCATGATGGCGCCGCCGGGGTAACCGAAGATGATTTCGACGCCCTCGCGTTCGAGGGCTTTCACCAAGAATTGTGCGCCTTTCATTTGAGACCCCTTGCGGCCGTGGCCGTTTCCGGCTTCAGCCAAGACATTTGAGCGCGAAGTTCCTTGCCGACTGCTTCGATGGGGTGATTCTTGTCTTTTTCGAGGAGCTTGGTGTATTGCGGACGTCCGGTCTGATTTTCCAGGATCCATTCCTTGGCGAAAGCGCCGGACTGAATTTCTTCGAGGATTTTTTTCATGCTTTCGCGGACGTGCGAGTCAATGACGCGGGAGCCGCGAGTGATGTCTCCATACTTGGCCGTTTCACTGACGAACTGATGCATTTTGGCGATGCCGCCTTCGTAGATGAGGTCCACGATCAGTTTTAGTTCGTGCAAGCATTCGAAGTAGGCGGCTTCGGGCTGATATCCCGCTTGCACGAGAGTTTCCCAGCCGGCTTGAATCAGTTCGCGGGCGCCGCCGCAGAGGACGGCTTGCTCGCCGAAGAGATCGGTTTCGGTTTCTTCCGCGAAGGTGGTTTGGATTACTCCGGCGCGCGTACCGCCGATGGCGCGGGCGTAGGCGAGAGTGCGATCGAAGGCGTGGCCGGACGCGTCCTGGTGAATTGCGAGCAGGCACGGAACGCCGCGGCCTTCTTCGTAAGTGCGTCGGACGAGGTTGCCGGGACCTTTGGGCGCGATCATCGTTATGTCTACATTTTTCGGCGGAGTAATTTGGCCGTAGTGGATATTGAATCCGTGCGAGAAAAGGATCATCGCGCCATCTTTGAGGTTGGGCGCGACTTCGTTTTGGTAGAGAGCCGGTTGGGCCATGTCCGGCGCGAGCATGACGATTACGTCCGCGCCTTCGACAGCTTCCGAGGGGCCGGTGAGCGCCCAGCCGTCTTGTTCGGCCTGCTTCCAGGAAGGACCGCCGCGGCGGAGGCCGACGACGACGTCGAGTTTGCTATCGCGAAGATTCAGGGCGTGCGCGCGGCCCTGGCTGCCGTAGCCGAGTACCGCGATGCGCTTGCCTTCGAGAGCGCGGGGATTTGCGTCGTTTTCCCAAAACATTTTCGCCATAGTGATTCTCCTTGTGGCTACAATTTCTATGCAATTTCTAAATGGCGCTGGTTACCGCGCCTTGCGATGCCGATGAAACGAGCTTTGCGTATTTGGCCATCACGCCAGTCGTGTAATTTGGGACGGGCGGCTTCCATTGCGCGCGGCGCTCTTCGAGATTGGCTTTGACGTCGAGGCGGCGAGCGCGCACATCGAGCGTGATGATGTCGCCATCACACAGCAGCGCGATGGGGCCGCCAGCGGCGGCTTCGGGAGCGACGTGGCCGACCATCAGGCCGTGCGTCGCGCCGCTAAAGCGGCCGTCGGTGATGAGCGCGATTCCTTCGTCAATGCCTTGACCGACGAGAGCGCCAGTGACAGCGAGCATTTCGCGCATGCCCGGGCCGCCTTTGGGACCTTCGTAACGGATGACGATTACGTCGCCTGGTTGAATCTTGCGGCTTTGGACGGCTTCGAAGGCGGCTTCTTCAGAATCGAAAACGCGCGCGGGGCCACTGTGCAGCACTCGTTCGTGGCCGGCCAGCTTTACGACGCAGCCTTCGGGCGCGAGCGAGCCGTACAAAATCGCGAGGCCGCCATTGGGCTTGAGCGGATTCAGCAGCGGGCGGACGACTTCCTGGCCGGAGGTTTCGCTGGCTTCGCGGATCTCGTCAAACAGATTTCGGCCGGAGGCAGTGATGCCGTCGTGCAGGCGGCCGTCTTCCATGAGGCGTTGGCCTAGGACGCGCATGCCGCCGGCGCGGAACATATCGGGTGCGTTGAAGCGGCCACCGGGTTTCAGGTCGGCGAGCAGCGGAGTCTTCGCGGAGATTTCGTCGAATTCTTTCAGCGTGAGCGGGACACCAGCATCGGACGCGATGGCGAGGAGATGCAGAACGGCGTTGGTGGAGCCGCCGGAAGCTGCGACGGATGCGATCGCGTTGTGCAGCGATTCGCGCGTGATGATTTGTTTGGGGCGAATATCTTCTTTCAGCAGGCGCATCACGAGCTTGCCGCAATCGAAGGCGACTTTGCCCTTGCGCGGGTCGGTGGCCGGGACTTCGTTTGCGCCCATCGGAGAAATCCCGAGGAAAGTGATTGCGGTGGCCATGGTGTTGGCGGTGAATTGGCCGCCGCAAGCGCCGGCGCCGGGACAGGCTTTGTCTTCGAGTTCGCCGAGCTGCTTGACGGTCATTTTGCCGGCTGCACATGCGCCGACGGCTTCAAAAACGTCCAGAATGGTGACGTCGCGGCCGTTGTAATGTCCGGCGAGAATCGAGCCGCCGTAGAGCGACAGGGAAGGGATATTCAAGCGCGCGAGAGCCATGACGGTGCCGGGAATGGTCTTATCGCAGCCGCAGATGGCGACGACGGCGTCGAAGGCGTGGGCGCGCACGAAGAGTTCGATGGAATCGGCGATCACTTCGCGCGAAACCAGCGACGCTTTCATGCCTTCGGTACCCATGGTGATGCCGTCGGAAATGGTGATGGTGTCAAACTCGATGGGAGTGCCGCCGGCGGCGCGAATGCCGGCCTTGACGCGTTCGGCGAGCTGGCGCAAATGAAAATTGCAGGGAGTGACTTCGGTCCAGGTGTTGGCGACGGCGACGAGCGGACGGGCAAGGTCGTCGTCGGTGAGGCCGGTGGCTTTGAGCATGGCCCTGGCGGGGGCGCGCGCGAAGCCTTTTTTTATGACGTCACTCTGCATGATGACCTTGGGTCTCCCTTAGGGCGTATAAATCAAAAAAGCCCCGTCACCGTTGATTCGGTGCGGGGCGCAGCGCCTAGAAGTGAGCTAGGCGGGTGGCCCGCACCCGATAATTACTACGACTAGAATATTGAATACTTTTTTCATGGATGCGCGGTGCCTTAAATTTCGCTGCGTTTCCTTCTCGAATCTCAGTCAGGGCCCGACCCCGACAGCGTAAACGGAGACGCTGTAAGGGCCAGTAGGCGCCCCGGGCGAAGATAAGTCAAATTTGTAATTCTTGGCTTTCGCATAAAAACGGCTTATGAGCGTCGGGCGGCGAAGTTTCTTGACGGTCCGGCGGCGGTTTCGTATAGTAGCCTCTCGTTGCCGAGGGTTGGCAGCGACAAGAGGCATTGGAATCGCGTGATTCGCAAGTTTTATTACCGTTTCGCTTTTACTTACCGCTTCTCCTATACGGAGGAGCGGGCCGGCGAGACGCGCGCGGAACACGCAAGAAATAGCAGCTAAAAACCGCACAAAGTCTTAAACGCCGGCCGCGAACCTTCAAGGGGAACGCGGCCTTTTTTGTTTTTGGGCGCAAATCGGGAGGGCGGGATGAGCCAAATCAACATCGGCGATTGGCGGGCGAAAATTGACGCGATTGATACCACTCTGCTGCACTTGCTGAACGTGCGGGCCGGATTCGCGCTGGAGGTGGGGCGATTGAAGGGCGCGAACGGGATTGCTTTGCGCGTGCCGGCGCGTGAACGGGAGATTCTCTCGCGGATGAAAAGTTTGAATCCTGGGCCGCTCGATAGCGAGGCAGTGGAGAATATTTACCGGCTGATCTTGCATGAGTCCATACGGATCCAGGTCGCGAATGGGTTAGGGAAGCTCGTGCTGCCCAAGAGCAGCAAAGCTCGCGCGGATGCGGGCACAACGACACGGCGGCGGAAGGCTGGTAAAGCGGCGAAGGCGGCGGCATGAGGGGTGCGTCCAACGCGCGGATCGCGTTCCAGGGGGAGCGCGGGGCGTTCAGCGAAGAAGCTGCGCTGAAACTATTGGGCGCGGATGTTGCGCTCGTGCCTTGCGTGACTTTTGACGCGACATTTGCGGCGATTCGTGATGGCCGCGCGGATTATGTGTTGGCGCCGATGGAGAACAGCCTGGCGGGTTCGGTGCACCGATCGTTCGATCTGCTGGTGGAGAGCGGGCTGCACATCGCGGGCGAGGTGATTATTCCGATTGTGCACAACCTGATTGCACTGCCTGGCGCGAGATTTGAGGAATTGGCTTCGGTGGCGTCGCATCCGGTGGCGCTGGCGCAGTGTGAACGATTTTTCACGGCGCATGCGGCGTTGAAGCGGATCGCGGCGGAGGATACGGCCGGAAGCGTGCGCGAGATCATGCGCGCGGGTGACAAGACGCGGGGCGCGATTGCGAGCAAGCGGGCCGCGGAGATTTATGGCGCTGCGATTCTGCGGGAGCATCTTGAGGATGACCGCGAAAATTACACGCGTTTTTTTCTGCTGGCGGCGGGAACCGATGTGACGGCGGTCGCTGCGAAGGATGCACCGACGCCGGACAAAATCTCGCTGGTGTTTCAACTGGCGCATATTCCCGGGGCGCTACTGCGCGCGCTTGAACCCTTCGCGCGGCGAAACATCAACATGATGAAGATTGAAAGCAGGCCAGTGCACGGACGTCCCTGGCAATACCGATTTTATCTGGACCTGCAGGCGGCAGCCGGGGACCGGGAAATCACTGAAGCACTGGGCGAATTGGAAAAAGTGGTGGTGGAGTTGAAGGTGCTGGGGTCGTACAAATCGGCAGAAATCGCACGGACTGAAACGGTTCAATCCATCGAGGGGAACTCATGATCATCAACATGGCGGTAGACGCAACGGAAGAGCAAATCGAACACGTTGTGAAGCGCATCGAGGAATGTGGCTTCAATGCGCATTTGAGCCGCGGAGAGGAGCGAACCGTGATCGGCGTCGTGGGCAAGAGCGAAAAGCACCGAGGCGAACTCGAAGCGTTGCAATCCGCGCCCGGCGTGGAGGAAATCATCCGCGTCTCGCATCCGTTCAAATTAGCGTCGCGGAATTTTCGTCCCGAGGGTTCCGTCATCGAACTGGGCGAGGGTGTGACGATCGGCGGACCGGAGATTGTTACGGCGGCCGGTCCCTGTGCCGTGGAATCGGCGGCGCAGATTGACGAAATCGCCGAACGCGTGGCGCGCGCGGGCGCGAAGCTGCTGCGCGGCGGAGCATTCAAGCCGCGGTCGTCGCCATATTCGTTTCAGGGGATGGGCGAGGATGGGCTGAAACTGATGCGGGCCGCGGCAGATCGCAACGGGCTGCTGGTGATCAGCGAAGTGATGGACCCTTCGCAGATTGACGTGATGCTGCCTTACGTGGACGTGCTGCAAGTCGGCGCGCGCAACATGCAGAATTATTTTCTGCTGCGCGCGTTAGGCGAAATTCAGAAGCCGGTGTTGCTCAAGCGCGGGATGTCCGCGACGATCGAGGAACTTCTGCTGAGCGCGGAGTACATCATGGCGGGCGGGAATTACAACGTGATGCTATGCGAGCGCGGCATCCGCACGTTTGACACTTACATGCGCAATACGATGGACATCGCGGCGATTCCGGTGATCAAGCAGCTTTCGCATTTGCCGGTGGTGGCTGATCCTTCGCATGGCACGGGGCGCAGAGACAAGGTGGGGGCGCTGGCGCGCGCGTCGGTGGCGGCGGGCGCGGATGGATTGCTAATCGAGGTGCATCAGGATCCGGAGCGAGCGCTTTCGGATGGAGCGCAGTCGCTCTATCCGGATCAGTTTGTGCAATTGATGACGCAGGTGCGCATGATCGCTCCGGCCGTGGGGCGGACGATTGCGGAGGAGGCGAGGCAAGAACGCGCGGCGAAAAATTAGCGGCGTTGAGAGACACACCCGTCCAATGCTTAACCTGGTGGTTTTATAGTTGAGGAAGGCCCAAGGTTCGGAGACGAAGATCAAGCAGTCGCTGGTCAATATAACTATGCGCTTTGAGCGATTGAAAGACACCGCGTAGGTCAGTGACGTATCCCTGAAGGTAGAAGGTTTCGAGAAGGCCCAGGCTGCCACGGACGGAGAGGCCTTCAGACCGAGCCAATCTTCGCGCGTTGAAGTCGTCCAGTAGCACCTCATTTGCCTGCATGTCTTTTCCGAGAAGAATCGTGCTGAGTTCTTCGATGCCCAGAGGATACTTCTCTCTAGCCGTTAGCAACGCCGACTGATTTTCGAGCCGCTTCACTTCGATCCAGGTCGCTTTGGCGACTTCCGCTGCGCCTGGAAGTGCGGCCCCAGACACAACCACCTCGTTTTGCACTTCTGGTGTGATGTAAAGGTGCGGAAAGAGCCGATTCAGGTGATCGAAGCAGTTCACCTTCGCCAAAATAATCAGCGGCGACGAATCAGCAACGACGATCACGTTCTGAGGTGGTCAGCGGACCGGCGTTCTTGTTCGAGATCGTCATAGCTGTATCGTAGCGGATGGACACCGTGCATTGCGACGAGATCCATAAACGCCGCGAGCGGGGTCTGACAGAGCTCAGCGGCGCGCTCGAGAGAAACCTTATCTTCGCGATAAAGTTCGAGCGCGAGCAAGCGCGCGGCTTCCTGGGAGAGGTTGCTATTCTCTTCCAGGTTTGCCGCCTTCAAAAGGGCGGAAGGGAGCTCGACGCGCACGGTTTCCATGACTCAAAATTACTGTATTCGTGAGGTATTGTCATGCCATTTTCCCGTCGCGGATGGTCATGAAATATTATTCCGTGGTGTCGAAAATTCGGGCAAGGCGGATTGGCGTTGCTGGAGGAAACGGCGGACGGCTGGGTCGCGCTCCAGGCCTATGGCCATTTCGTAGGCTTGGCGGGCTTTTTCTGGCGCGCCGGATTTGGCCAGAAGTTCGGCGCGGGCGGCCCAGTATGGTTGGTATTCTGCTAGACGGGCGTCGGTGGCTGGATCTGGCATGGCGGCGAGGCCGGCGCTCGCGCCCTTCAGCTCCGCTACCGCTAGCGCGCGATTGATTGCTACCACTGGCGAAGCGGTGAGCGCGAGGAGCGCGTCGTATAGCTTCAATATTTCTGACCAATTGGGTTGGCCCGTGCGGCACCGATAGACGTGGGCTGATTGCAGCGCGGCTTCGAGTTGATAGCGGCCGATGGAGCCGCGAGCGCTTGCGCGGCGCAAAAGTTCCTCCGCTTCAAAGATCATTTGCGCATCCCATTGCGACGAATTCTGCTCGGCTAGCGGAACGTAATCGCCTGTCGCGTTGCGACGCGCGCCGCGTCGGGCTTCCGCGTGGAGCATCAAGGCGAGCAGGCCTTGCGCTTCAGGGTCGTCGGGAAGAAGTTCGGTGGCGAGCCGCGCTAGAAAGAATGATTCTTCAGTGAGATCGCGGCGGACGATATCGGTGCTGGCCGGATCGGTCCAGGCTTCAGCGAAGGCGGCGTAAATCGCATCGAGGACAGTATCGAGACGATTGGGGAGTTCTTCGCGCTCGGGAACGTGGAAGGGAATGCCGGCTTGTCGGATCTTTTCTTTCGCGCGAACGAGCCGCTTGCCCATAGCCGCGGGCGACATGAGGAACGCGGAAGCGATCGCTTTTGCATCGAGGCCGAGAATTACTTGCAGGATTAATGGGGCGCGAATCGTGGCATCTACCGCAGGGTGTGCGCAAGCAAACATTAACGCGAGCCGCTGATCGGGAATTTCCGTGGAGCTTGCGGCGGCGTCCAGGCCTTCGGCCATGACGCGCAGGTCTTCGGTGGCAAGATCGTGGCGGTGCCATCCTCGGTGCATGTCAATCGCCTTTCGGCGGGCGACGGTGAGCAGCCACGCCTCGGGATTTGTCGGGCAGCCATTGCGCGGCCAGTCCGCCAGCGCGGACGCGAATGCTTCGGAGAGCGCGTCTTCCGCCGTGGTCACATCGCGCGTGCGCGCAGAGAGAAAAGCGACGAGCTTGCCGTAGCTGCGGCGAGCGACTGCTTCCGCGGTGCTGCGCCCGTGGCCGTCTAAGTCGTGGGCTTCGCGAGAAGCTACGTTTGGATTTTCCGCCACTTGGCATCCGCCAGAACCACGGAGGTTTCGATCTGACGATCGGGTATCGTCCAATATTTTCTGAGTAGCCGGTCTTTTTCCTGCGGGCTGACCATTGCGAAGCCATTCGCTTCGTAGAAGTGTATGGCCCACACCGCGGTCGCCCAGGTGCCGATCAGCACCGGGCGATTTGAAAGCGCGAGCAAATGTGTAAGCAAGCGCCGGCCGATTCCACGTTTTTGGCTGCTGGTGCGGACATAGGCGTGGCGGATGAGAGTGACGTCCTGCACGTCTTGAATGCCCATCACGCCCGCGAGCGCTCCGGACTCGTCATAGCCCCAGAACGTGACGCCGTCGCTGATTTCACGCCGCAGTTTGTCGCTGGACATGTAGGGTTCGGTCCAGCGATCTGCGGGGATGATTCCTTTATACTCCTGGGCGCCATCATTGATAATGGCCCAGATCTGCTCGAAATCGTGATCGTTGCAACGGCGGATCATGCGTGGCTCGGCTCCTCGCACGGCACCATCTTCGGAGCGCAGTTTCTTTGACGTTCGCCGCGTTCGGGGGTTTTGCGAAATTATGCTGGTCGCTCACGCAGCCGGCTCGTAATTCAACACTACGTTTCCGTTGGCAAAGGCGCGCGATTTGGTCAGTTTCAGCGGAAGCTTTTCTTTGCTGCCGTCGAACATGGTGCGGCCTTTGCCGAGAACGATCGGGATAATCGCGACCTGGAATTCGTCGATCAGATGCTCCTGAGCTAATTGCGAGACGATGCTGCCGCTGCCCAGGATTACCATTTCCGGTCCGGGTTCGCTTTTCATTTTACGGACTTCCGTGGCTAGGTCGCCTTTCAACAGCTTGGTGTTCGCCCAGGTTACTTTGTCGAGTGTGCGTGAAAATACGATTTTCGGCATTTTGTTCATACCTTCGGCGACGGCGGGCATACTTTGCATCGCTTCTGGCGTGGGCCAGAAGCTGGCCATGAGTTCGTAGGTGATTCTCCCAAATAATAATTGTCCGTCACTGCCGGCATTATTGGCGACGAATGCGTTCCATTCGGGATCTGGTTTTTCGCGGTGGGCCCAGCGCATATCGCCATTCGCGTCCACGAAGTAGCCGTCCAGCGACACATTATTGAAAACGCCTAGTCTGCGCATGTCTTTTCTCCCCTTTTTGATATTCGATTTGGCTCAGCGCACCGCGATCGCGTCGCTATGCTTGCTGCGTGCGCGGAGATTCACTTTTTTATGTATTGAGAGTTGTCGTTGATCAGCAGATTGCCTTCGCGCACGGGGCGTACTTCGACGACACCGTACAGCGCGGTGGGCGAGCGGGTGGCCCAGGCGATGGCGGCATCGAGATCGGGAACTTCGATGATATGGAAGCCGCCCAACTGCTCTTTCGAATCGGCATAGGGGCCGTCGAGCACCTGCGGTTTGCCGTTCGCGACGCGCACGGTGGTGGCCGCGGAGGTAGGGTACAGGCCCCTGCTGTCTTTCAGCACGCCCGCCTTCGACATCGCTTCCATATAGGCGCGGTAGGCGCCCAGCCAGTGTTCCTGCTCTTCCTTCGTGAGTGCGGGCCAGCCCGCTTCGCCAACATAGTCCAGCAGCATGTATTTCATTTGGAGCCTCCGTCGTGGATTTCAGTTCGCATCATGTTCCGCTACTAGAATGACGGTTGAGATTCGGCCATTTGGACAGGGACCCCAAGATTTTTTAGCCTCGGCCAGTTTGCCATATCACCGGCACCCGGCAATAAATTCGAATACGAGGGTCGCAAGTCTAAGAAACGCTACTATCCCGCAGACCCAGCTGTAGCGTCCCAGCCAGACTGCGCCGACCGTTAGTCCCATTTCGATTGCCAGCAACGCTTGCCAGTGCATGTGAAGTCTCCGTTTCCCGTTTTCGGCGGGAATAACCTCCGCCATATTGATGACGATTGAGAGCTGCCATTTTGGACAGGCGTTTCGCTGGCAGACTGAACTGAATCCGCGCAACTCTATGCTAGGTTTGATGGCCTGCTGGATTGGAGGAGCGACATGGCGAAAACACATCGGTATGCCGTGGCCGTGAAATGGACCGGCAACACCGGGACCGGGACTTCCGGCTACAAGAATTACGAGCGACGGCACGAGATTTTGGGTGAAGGCCAGAAGCCTCCGATACCGGGTTCTTCCGATCCTGCGTTTCGCGGAGATGCGGCGCGTTGGAACCCGGAAGAATTGCTGGTTGCGTCGCTATCCGCGTGCCATAAGCTTTGGTATCTCCATCTGTGCGCATTGGCGGGAATCGTGGTGGTCGAATACATGGACCATGCGGAAGGATTTATGGAGGAGACGCCGGATGGGTCGGGGCGATTTGTGCGGGCGACTCTGCGGCCGGAGGTCACGGTGGCGACTGGCAGCAATATGGCGAAGGCGCGTGAACTGCATGCGGAGGCGCACGCGAAATGCTTCATCGCAAATTCGGTAAACTTTCCTGTGGAGCACGAGCCGCAAATAAAAACTGCTTAAACCTGGGGTCGCGCCGCCTTCTGTAGGACGAGTTGGGAGGGATTCTTATGCAATGTAGTCGGAGGGTTTTCGTGCAGCAGTCTCTAGGGCTGGCTGGGGCTGTGATTGTGGGTGAGCGAGTCACTTGCGCGATGCCGTTTGTGCCACCCACGCCGGCAAGCGGCGAACTCTTCGCGCGGATGGCCTGGATGAACCCGCCCGAATCGGTAAAGCGAGACAGAGACAAGTTGATCGTGCGCAGCCGCGCAAAGACGGATTTCTGGAGGAAGACGTCTTATGGCTACATCACCGACAACGGACACTTTTTCCACATGCTGGTGAACGGGGACTTCACGTTCCAGGCTTGCATCAGCGGAAAGTACGCGGCTTTATACGACCAGGCGGGATTGATGGTGCGCTTCGGCGAGGAGAACTGGATGAAGTGCGGAACGGAATTCTTTGACGGAAGGAGGCACGCGAGCGTCGTCTTGACGCGTGACTTTTCGGATTGGTCCACGATGCCGGATCTTTCTGATACGGCGCCGGTATGGTGGCGCGCAGCACGCCGAAAATATTCGATGGCGATTTCGTGTTCGTTGGACGGCCAGAATTTCACCACGGTGAGAGAAGGATTCTTTCCGCCGAGGTCGGAGGTGCAAGTAGGAATCATGTGCGCGGCGCCGGAAGGGCCGGGATTCGAAGCTACGTTCAGAGATTTGAAACTGCAACGCGGCTAGTTTTTCGTGACGCACGCGGGAAGTACCGCTTTTGGAAACGCGCAGACGATCAGGATCAAAATTATTGCAGCGAGGGGCGTGAACAAACCGACGCGCAGACTGCCGAGCAGATTGGAAATGTAACCGACCAGCCAGGGCAGCGCTCCTCCCCCAAGACCGGCGATCGCCAGGATCAGGCCGGCGAATTGCAGGTTGGTGGTGCCGCAATATTCCGAAAGCCAGGACATAGCGATGGGGAAGACTCCGGCGAGGGCCAGGCCAGCGATGGCGCAGCCTGCCGCCACTCCGGGAATGTTGTGCGATGCGAGCAGGACGCCGCAACCGATGGCGCCGAGGGCGAGGCCGCAGCGCATCAATCGCAACTCGGAAACTCCGCGAAGAAGGGCGGGAAGAGTCAGCCGCCCCAAAAGAATTCCGCCCCAAAAACACGACGGCATCAGCGCCCACGCATCGTTGTGAAGCGATTGCAGACGATGCGCGTACGTGGCAACCCATCCCGACAGGCAATTTTCCGTCCCCACATACATAAAAAAGATCAGCGCGAATGCGGGTGCGAAGCGATCGCTCAGACTTTTGCTGAAAGATAGATCCAAGGCGACAGGCGCAGGGGATTTCCCGCCGGAGTACGTAGCCGTCTCGAATCGCGATGCCGCGAGCGCCAGAGCAAGCAGGGCCGCTGCGGCGGCGAGCGCGTCGAGCACCAGGCTCATGCGATGGAGGTGATCGCCCAGCGCGACAAGCGACGGCGACGCGAGAGCTCCGATGGTCCAGGTGAAGTTCACCAGGCTGAGCGCGCCGGCGCGGGCGTCCGGGTTCGTTTCGCCGATCCACAAATTCGTGGAGCTGATGCTGAGGCCGAGGCCGGAACCATAGAGAAAAACGGCCGCGAGGCCCAGCGTCCACGGCCCGCGTCCCAGGAGAAAAGTTCCCAGGGCAATCAATGCGAACGCGCCGACAAAACAAAAACGGAAGCCGCGCAGTGGGATCAGGTGTCCGCAGATGAGCGCGAAGATGAACGAGCCGATGAACTGGGCGAGAAAAAGATCGCCGGAGTGCGCGTCGTTCAGGGACCAGTGGGCGGCGAGGGAGGGAAGCAGCGGCCCGAGAAGCGTGGTCATGACGCCGGTGAGAGCGAAACCCGTGTGGACTAACGGCACGAGAGCGCCCGACGCGTGGGTTGTGGGTTCGAGAGCCATGACGGATTTCATAGGCTGCTTAGGGAGGATTCTGAAAGGCGGTGATGGGAATGTCAATCATTCGCGGGGCTAGCGAAATCAATGGGTGCGTTGATTCGCGCGGGAATGCGCTTGTTGCGTAAGTGCGCCGAGATTCAGGTGCTGCTGGGCAGCGGCGCGAGCTTTCAGCGCAGCGCGAACCGTCGCACGAAATATTTGCGATGGGGCGGGGCTGTTGACGAAAATCCGTTCCGTCGGTAAAGTAGTTCAGGGTCGTGCCAACGGCCCTTTTTTGTTGCCTGCTGCCCTCCGCTGGGAGGTCGTACAATTGGCAGTACATCAGATTCTGGATCTGATTATCCTGGTTCGAGTCCAGGCCTCCCAGCCAATCTTGTACAAAGTTCCGGTAAATCGCTAAAACCTATCAATCCTTTGCCGATATTGCTCGGCGCGGGCGGCGCATGGACGTTTATCGGCGGACGATGGTAAGCTTTCGCGCTTAAGTATCGCACGCGAGGGCGATGCGATAATTCGCCGCGCAAAATTTCTTGCGGCTCGCTAGGACACATCGAATGGATTCAGATTCCAAAAGCCCACGCGCCGGGGCGGGAGGTTTGCGCGCTTTGGCGCAGCCGGTGGCTGCACCGCTCAGCCGCGCGGCAATATTCCTGGTGGTGACTGTGAAGGACGGATCCGAGAACCGCGCGACCGTGCGGTCGTTTTGCGCGGACCTGAGCGCGATAATTCGGGCGGTGGAAATGCGGGATCTCGAAGCCGGGCTTTCCTGCATCATGGGCGTAGGATCGGAGGCGTGGGACCGGCTGTTTGGGCCGCCGCGGCCGGCAATGCTGCATCCTTTCCGGGAGATTCGCGCCGGAGGCCGGAACGCTCTGGCCACGCCCGGCGACTTGCTATTTCACATTCGCGCGAAGCGCATGGATCTGTGTTTCGAAGTGGCGACGCAAATCATGGCGCGCATCGGAGAGGCAGTCTCGCCGGAAGACGAAGTACAAGGCTTTCGCTACTTTGATGACCGCGATCTGATCGGCTTCGTGGATGGAACGGAGAATCCGCGGGGTCAGGAAGCGGCGGACGCCGTATTTATCGGAGAGGAAGATGCGGCATTCGCCGGGGGCAGCTACGTCCTGGTGCAGAAATATCTGCACGACATGGTGGGATGGGATGCGCTGTCCACGGAAGCGCAGGAGCGAATCATCGGCCGCAAGAAGCTTTCGGACATCGAATTGGACGCGTCGGTGAAGCCCAGCTCATCGCACAGCTCGCTCACTACGATCGTCGAGGACGGGCAAGAAAAGAAAATCCTGCGCGACAACATGCCTTTCGGCCGGCCCACGCAAGGCGAGTTTGGAACGTATTTCATCGGATACAGCCGCTCGCCCAGCACGATTGAGCTCATGCTCGAAAATATGTTCGTCGGGCGGCCGCCCGGCAATTACGACCGGCTGCTCGACTTCAGCCGGGCCGTCACCGGCAATTTGTTTTTCGTTCCGTCGGCGACATTTCTGGACGACGTGAGCGACGACGAGGCCGGCGATGCCGCGGTCGTCGATACACCGCCGTCGTCGTCCGACAATTCTCAACCCGCGCCATCGCGAAACGATGGCTCACTCGGCATCGGTTCCCTGAAAGGAGATAACCCCGATGAATAATCTTCATCGCGAACTAGCGCCTATTTCCGATGGGGCATGGGCTCAGATCGAAGAGGAAACTTCGCGCACGTTCAAGCGCTATTTAGCCGGACGCCGCGTGGTTGATGTGCACGCGCCGGAGGGCACGGCGCTCTCCGCCGTCGGCACAGGCCACCTGCGGTCGATCGCGGCTCCGAAGGAGGGCATCCTCGCCAGGCAGCGCGAAGTGAAGTCGCTGGTCGAATTGCGTGCTCCCTTTGAGCTGAGCCGCCAGATGATTGACGACGTGGACCGCGGCGCGAACGACTCGGATTGGCAACCGGCTAAGGACGCCGCGCGCCTGATTGCGCTTGCCGAGGACGGCGCCGTGTTTGATGGCTATGCGGCTGCCGGGATCGTGGGCGTTCGTCAGGGAACCAGCAATCCGAAGACGACGCTTCCGGCAGATGTGCGCGAATACCCGCAAGCTATTGCGGAAGGCCTGAGTCAGTTGCGGCTTGTTGGCGTCAACGGTCCCTATTCGGTGCTGCTTGGCGCGGATGCCTACACTGCGCTCGCCGAAACCAGCGACCATGGTTACCCGGTGCTGGAACACGTCAAGCGGCTTGTGGACGATAAAATCATTTGGGCGCCCGCGATCGCCGGCGCTTTCGTGCTCACGACGCGTGGCGGCGATTTCGACTTGCACATCGGCCAGGACGTTTCCATCGGCTATCTCAGCCACACTGACACTGCCGTGCGACTGTATCTGCAGGAGACTTTCACGTTCCTCTACCTCACCAGCGAAGCTGCAGTGGCAATTGGTCCTCCGGGGAAGGCGAAGAAGAGCTGACGCGCCGTTCTCTAGAAACGTTTTCCCGAGCGGGCGTCCGTACGTCGAACGAATATACGCGATAGATACTTTCGATTGGACGTGACGCTTTGGGCCTGCGAGACTTGCATTGCCGATTCATAGCTTCGCAGCAGTGAATCGGCCCGAACCCCGAGGTTCCCGCCTTAGCCTTGTTGCTCCTTTTTTTCGAACCGCGGACTCCGCCGTCTGCACACGCAACAGCCAAACGCAAAGAATTCGCGTTCGGTACGACAGCTCGCGATTCCAAACTAGGAGGATTGTATGAAAGGATTACGCAGTTACGCGCACGTCGCAGTGCTTCTGCTCGGTTTGCTGAGTTCCACTGTTGTTCCCATCGCGGCGCACGCCGATAACATCACCGGCAGGTTCACGCTCACCTCTGAAGCACACTGGGGCCGGACGGTTTTGCCGCCGGGTGAATATACGTACAGCATTTCAGCGGAGGATGTGATGCCGATGGTGATCGTTCGTTCGGTGAAAGGTGACATCGGAGCATTCGTCTTTCCGACGAGTATTAGCGATGCTCGGGGAGGGGAGACGGACAAGTTGGTGCTGGAAAAGACCAATGCCGGAATGGTGGTCACCTCCCTATATGTGAAGGACAAGGGCGTGGTGCTTCATTACCGGATACCCAAGGCGATGATCGAGATTGCGGCCAAGGCCCCGGAGCCAAAGCTCGCAGCGTCCTTGCAAGCGAAGTAATTCCCGAGTGTGGAGCGCGCGGGCGAGTCGACACTTGCCCGCGCGTTTGTTTTTTTGCGAGAACAAAGCCGGCCGAACTGCTCGAGTCGGGCCGTGGAGTCAGTGGCGAAGGGATGTGGATCGTTACTGCGTTTGGGTCGTCGACTTCTCGGCTGTCTCCTGGCGGGAGCCGCGTTTCAATTCTTCCGACAGGACGACGGCTTCTGCAATCAGCCTCATGGATTTGCGCGTTTGGCGGCTTTGTTGCTGCAGAGCGAGATAGGCTTTTTCTTCGTCGAGGCCCAGATCGCGCTGCAGGATTCCTTTCGCGCGCTCGACGAGCTTGCGCGTTTCGAGGCGCTCGGAAAGCTGGACGTTTTCCGTTTCCAGGCGCGCCATTTCGATTTCGGCGCCGACCAGAAAGCCTACGGTGGAAATCAGCCGGATGTCGCGCTGACGATAAACGTGCGGTCGAACGTGCTGGAGATTGATGACTCCGACGAGCCGGCCGCGGCACATCAGCGGAACGGACAGGAAGGCTTGGTAACGGTCTTCAGGCAATTCGTTGAAAAATTGGAAGCGGGAATCTTTGGAGGCGTTCTGCGCGATGGCTACGGCCGTGCGGTGCGCGGCTACCCAGCCGGTGATGCCCTGGCCGACGCGCAGCTTCAGGCGATCCACTTCTCCGACGTGAGGATTTTTGGAAGCGCGCAGGATGAGATCTTGTCCTTCGAGCACGTACACGAAGCACGAATCGCATTTGACCAGCGAGACTGCACAGGTGACTACCTGTTCGAGCACTTCGTGAAAAGGATCGGCGGCAGCCATGCGACTGCCAATTTCATGGAGAAAATCTACTTCTGGGCTGCTATATACCACGTGTAAATTGTCCATATTACAAACTATCGGCAATAGGCGCCGCAGTCCAATCGCAAATTTGGATGTTAAGAATAGTCATAATTGCGGGCGAGCTGCGCGATGCGGTGGAATTGCGATTTTTGTTGCCGCCGTTCCTAAGTGAAACGTATTGTGGGAGTTCCGAATGAACAAGAATGTCGCGCGTCCACGTGCGGTGCTGCTCGAACAAGATTATGAGCCGACGCCGGGGCTACTGGAATGAATATGGATCGTGATTATGCAGCGATGCTCGAGGTTGCCGTGGCGCAGGCGCGGGCTGGGTTGGCTGAGGGCGGCATCCCGATCGGTGCGGCGATTTTTGGTGCGACGGGGGAACTGGTCGGCGCGGGGCACAACCGCCGCGTGCAACAGGGAGATCCTTCGGTGCATGGCGAGACGGACGCGTTTCGGAATGCAGGGCGGCAGCGCAGCTATCGCGACTTGATCATGGTTACGACGCTCGCGCCGTGTTGGTATTGCAGCGGACTCGTGCGACAGTTTGGTTTCCGCACGGTGGTGGTGGGCGAAAGCCGCAATTTTCAGGGCGGGGTCGAGTGGCTGCGTTCGTTCGGGGTGAAAGTGATTGATTTGGATTCGCAAGAGTGTGTGAACTTGCTAGCGAGTTATATCGCCGCGCATCCGGAAGTGTGGAACGAGGATATCGGCGAAGCCCCCGGCGAGCCATAGCGGGAGGGACAAGCGAGAATTGCGGAACGGGGCCGCCACTCTTGCTTGCTTCGTTGCACTAGAAGAGCATGCTCAGCGGCATCTGGGTCTTCGCGAGCACGGAACTAGGAGCTCGCTCCCGCCGCTTTTTCCGATTTGAACACGCTACGCTTTGCAGCCAGCTCCGAAGACCACAGCAGAATATCGAATAGCCGCGCGCGCTCCAGATTGTCGAGCCCGCGAATGGGATGAACCAGGTTGGCGGCCTGTTGGGCGCAGGAATGCAAGAAGCGATCAATCGAAATAGATTCCGCCGCGCAAGGATCTGCGAACGGGCTGGCATTGCAGTGGTTCAGACGCTCGTAGCACTCTGCAATGAAATGATCCACGCAATAACGGCGGAGTTCGAGCGAACACATCGCCGGACGTCCACAATGCTCGACGTCACAGCGGGTTGGTTTCTCTGGTGCGGACAGGCGGCTTTGTTTTTCATCGTGGGATTCATAGAAATCTTCTGACATTTGACCTTGGCCCTCGGTACCCTCATATGCTTTTGACATGTAGCTTGCGGCAATCTGCGTGGCAAATTGATTTCGCGTTACTCCTTTCAGTGGCCACAATTCATTGGCCATCGAATCCGGGATCAGCACGTTCGCACATTGGACGATTGCAAAATGGTTTCGGGAGATTCGGGCAACGCCGCCTCGTACGAGTGAACTTTTCCGCGCACGTCAATCAAAGGTGAAACGATCCTGCGGATCGCCGGCAGTTCCTCCCAACAATTTTCGCTGGATTGTCCCGCAGTGTCCCAGAAGCTCAGCACCTGAACGAGACGAGGCTCCTTGTGCGAAGTCAACACGAGCAGCGCGATGAAACCGATCTGTTGTTGCAGCAGATCAGCGACTTCCTGTCGGATGCAGCACCGAAGATGATGGACGCGGCCGGGCTTGGCAATGAATTCCACGGCGCGCGCGTTCAACACGCAGGGTTCGGCGCCAGCATGATAATCCAACAGCATTTTTGCCATGCGAGGATCCAGGCTGCCAGCCGTTTCTTCGGGCACTTCCAAATCCAGACTTAGTGATGGACTCATGTCGAAAATTCCTCGGTTTCTGCCCGGATATTCAGGGGCTGCAGATGGGGGAGGCGCACCCCGGTGGGGTTCCCTGACCGGCAGGGCCGGAGTGCGCCTTGGGGATGGGAGACTAGCGCTGCACCATCACCCGGATTGGGCCACCTGCATTCCCAATCCGATGTCAGTACAACTACGCAGAAGTAGTGCAGCGAGTGCGCGAAGCGTTTCACAGCGGGAATAAATATTTGTGGGACGAGCACGCGCGCAGCAGCGGTGCAATCAGCTGGCAAGGCGAAGAAAAAGGATCGATGAAGGGCGTAACAGGCTTGGATTGCGTTAGTTATCGGGGCCGAGATATACTCGCCGCTTCCTTCGAGGCGCGCGTGGAATTTTTTTCCTTCGATGAAGCCTACCTAAAACGTCTCCGTGAGCGAGATTTCCCCACGGAGCAGCATTTCGTTGCGTACTTTCGGCAATTGCTGACAATTAAACTGAGGTCGAGGTTGCGGTCTTCGCAGGCGGTGGATGACATTGCGCAGGAGACTTTCTTGCGTGTGTTTAAGGCGATGCAGTCGGAGGGCGGAATTCGGCAGCCAGAGCGCCTGGGGGCCTTCGTTAACTCCGTTTGTAATAATGTGTTACAGGAGTTCTACCGTTCGACCGACTATGGCACACCTGTAGATGATGACGCGCCGGAACCGGTAGACAAGGTGATTGACCTGGAAGGATTCCTGGTGACCAAGCAGACCCGCGAGCAAGTGAGGAAGGTGCTCGAGCAGTTGGGCCAGAAGGATCGCCAGCTGCTTCGCTCTATCTTTCTGGAAGAAAAGGAGAAAGACGAGGTTTGCCGGGAATTCGGCGTGGATCGTGACTATTTGCGCGTGCTGCTGCACAGGGCAAAGCTGAGTTTCCGCGTCTTTTATGAGAAAAGCCAGGCAGACGGGTTGCCGCAGCCGAAACAATGATTTTGCGCAATGAAACGGTTGGGCCTTCAGGGTCACTACTGAGGTGACGGAAACTATGGAACATGCCGAAGCGGTCCAACTAAAGGCAGCCGAGCGCTACGTTCTGGGAGAACTCACGGGCGATCTGCGCGCGCAGTATGAGGATCATTATTTCGGCTGTGCTGAGTGCGCCGAAGACTTGAAGCTCGCTGCGATGTTTGCGGAGAACACCCGAGCCGTGCTGGAAGCTGAGGCCGGGACGGCGCGTTTGGCGGTGCCCGTGGTTGCTGCGCGCAAGCCTGCCGGGAGCGGATGGTTTGCGGCGCTTTTGCGTCCGAGCTTTGCTGTTCCGGTCTTTGCGCTGCTGTTGCTGTTTGCTGGTTATCAGAATTTGATTGTGATTCCGCATTTGAAGTCGGCGGCGCCGGCTGCTGCGCCGCAAACTTTGCCTTCGTATTCTTTGATCACCGCAGGTTCCCGCGGCGGAGAGCCGCTGACGATCACGGTGCCGGCGAACAAGCCGTTCAGTTTGTACATTGATATTCCGCCTGAAAAGCAATTTCCTGAATATGTATGCGAAGTGGTGAACGCCTCGGGCGTGCGGGAATATTCCTTGAACATTTCCGGGCAAGAGGCGCAGAATTCCGTGCAGTTGCTGATGCCGCCTGCAACTCTGAAGCCCGGAAACTACACGTTGGTTGTGCGCGGGCTCGCGACGCCGGAAAGCGCGGCCAGCAGCGGTACCGAACTGGCTCGCTATCCATTCACGCTCGCATATTCGAACTAAACAATAAACAAAACATCTCACCCGCAGGAGGGCGATTTCGATGGCTACCGACCCCATCAAGAAGATTTATATCTACAATGCGCAAGCCTACAGCTTCAGCGGTGCGATTGACCGGCCCTTCGCGCATTCGAAGGAGGTCCATGCCGGATCAGCGCTGCCGACGACGGGCGGATTCGAGAAAGCGCGCGCCGAAAATTTCCGGCTGCAGGAAAGTTTGTCGTATAGCTCGGCCCATTCTCTGGTGAGCGGAAATAAGAACGAAAAGGATGGCAGTTATAACGCGCTGGCTAGCGCAACGATAGAGGGATTGAACATTCTTGACATGGTCACGGCGGATCGCGTCGTTTTCCGCGTGTCTTCGAAACAATACATGGACGAACCCGAGCCGACCGTACTCACCCTCGGGACCCGCATTGAAAACCTGCGCATAGCCGGCTGCCCGGTCCAGGTGGAGTTCGATAACGATTTGTTCCAGCGGTTCGGCACCTATACGTCGTTCATGGGTGAATACAACGGGAATCAGCAGACGCGGGAAATGATGCAAACGCGTCTGCTCGGAACCAAACCCAAATCCGAGGTACCGGAATATCTTCACGAGCGGTATAACTGGTTCGACAAAGACAGGTTCGCGTCGAAAGGGATCGCGCTTTGCACTCTGGTGAAGGAAATCAGGACCAATTGCCCGGAACTTCGGATCTACGGAAACGTGGTAGTGGTCCCGCAATTCGGCAAGATTTATTTTGGAGAGGTGCAGTTGCAGCGCGACCAGCGCGAAGTCTCCACTTTTCGAGTGGAATTGGGTTCGGCTGTCGGAGGTTCCGCCAGTGGCCCCGGAGGCGGAGGGGGTGGCTCAACGTACCCTTGAGATGGCTGCTCCTCCCGTTCGTAATTATTTGGTTGTACGGATGCCATCGGCCCAGCCAGATCGAGCCTGCTAAAAGACTTCAGTACGCGCGGCTCGAATTTGAACACGGCGATCATCTGAGTGCATCGCGCGACGCTGATATCGGCTATCGCGAATATGTTGTGAGCGAGCCCGACTGGGCATGGCGCTTTAGGGTTCTTGACGGCGAAGTACTGGTTTCGCGGGGTCTGAACCTGGACTCGCTCGCGATATTGAATGGTCCGCTCCCTGAGAGCTTGGCGCACAGTGATGTTGCGGTCCGGAAGGAAATGTTTCAAGGACTCGCGGACTGTGGCTTAAGGCGTTTTGAGGAAGCGGACCATCACCTTTCTAGGGCGACTGAACTGGCCCAAGCGTACGAGCAAGACGCCCTTGCCGAAGTAATTCTCAGCCGCGGGACGCTCGCATTTCTGCAAGGCGACTACGCTGCCGGGCGAGACCTCTTTCACCAAGCCCTCCAACGCGCTCAGCATAATCAGCAATATTTCATCGCGTCCAAGGCTGCAGGGAGCTTGGGGCTCGTCTCGATGTACGAGGAACACTTCGACGAGGCTATTGATTGGTATTCCAGATCACTTGAAATTTCCCGTTCTCTTAATGCGCGTGCCATCACGGCAAAGACTTTAGGAAACATGGGATGGTGCTACTACAGAATGGGCGACTACGAACGAGCGCTCACCTTGTCCACTGAAGCGAAGGGAGCCGCCGTAGAGTTGGGTGTGGACAAAGACGAAATGCTATGGCTTCAGAATATTGGCACAATCGAGAACGCCCAGCGATCGTATTCAGCCGCAGAGCGGGATTACCAGGAAGCACTCGGACTGGCGAGACGCATGGGAAATGAGTCCCAGGCAGCCGTGTGTCTATACAGCCTCGCGAACCTAGAACTCTTGGAGCATAGATACGACCAAGCTGAATCATTCAATCAAGAAGCGTTCGCCTTGGCGCGCGCGGGTCGAGACCACACCTCTGAACTCTATTCTATTATTTCGAGCGGCTACATCGCGCGCGCAAAAAAGGACTTTCGATTAAGCGCGTCCGACTTCGAGGCAGTTCTCGCAGACAAAGGCGTCGATAACTACTTGCGCTGGGAAGCCGAGGCGGGCCTTACTAACCTTTACGTTGATGAGAACCGCCCTGCGGATGCCGACGCCCATTTTCGAGAAGAGACAATGACACTAACCACGTCGCGATCCTTATTCAGGCGCGAGGAATCGCGGTTGTCGTTCTTGTCCAGTGCGCTGAGTTTCTATGAAGACTACATCGGCTTTCTCGCTTCGCACCAAAGAGACCAGAAGGCCCTAGAAGTCGCGGAGGTGAGCAGAGCCCAAACGCTGGCTGAAGGGCTCGGCCTCACCTCATCATCATCGGTTGGTTACCCGATTTTGAACTTTAACCCCAGGAGAACAGCGAAAGAACTGAACGCGATATTTCTTTCGTACTGGCTAGGAGCAGGTCGCTCGTACTTATGGGTGATTACGCCGCTGCGTGTGGAGCTTTTTACTTTGCCGCCGGCGGCGGAGATTGATCCTTTGGTGCAGTCTTACCGGCAGGCTTTGTTGGGTTCGCGGGATGTGCTGGAGACGCGGAATGCCGCGGGGCAGAAACTTTATGATTTGCTTGTAGCGCCAGCTGCGAAATTGATCCCGAAGGGTTCGCGCGTCACGATTTTGCCGGACGGTAGTTTGTATAGCTTGAATTTTGAGACTTTGCTGGCGCCTGCGCCGCAATTACATTATTGGATCGAGGATGTGGATGTGTCGTACGCGAATTCCTTGACGCTGCTTGCTGCCGGCGCTGCGCGGCATGCGGAGCCGGCGAAGAAGTTGCTGCTGGTGGGCGATGCTGTTTCGCCAGACGCGGAATTTCCGAAACTGCCGGAGGCGGCGGCCGAAATGAGCGGGATTGAAAGTTATTTCGCCGCGGCTCAGCGCGAAGTGTTTGCTGGACCGGCTGCGACGCCCGAATCGTATTTCGATAGCCAGCCTCAGGATTTTTCGTACATTCATTTTGTGGCGCACGGCACCGCGAGCCGCACCAGTCCGCTCGATTCCGCGGTAATCCTCAGCAAGCAGGGCGACGATTACAAACTTTACGCCCGCGACATCATTCAGCATCCGCTGCACGCGGACCTTGTGACGATCTCGGCTTGCCACGGCGAGGGTGTGCGCACCTATTCGGGTGAAGGGCTGGTTGGGCTTTCGTGGGCGTTTTTGCGCGCAGGCGCGCACGGCGTGATCGCGGCGCTGTGGGAAGTGAACGACAATTCGACGCCGCAACTGATGGATCATTTATATTCCGAGATCAGCAAAGGCACGCCGCCAGCGGTGGCTTTGCGCGACGCGAAGCTCGCACTGCTGCATTCCGGGACCGTCTACCGCCGTCCTTTCTACTGGGCGCCCTTCCAATTTTATCGCGGCGCGTAAGCACGAAAGGGAATCAAGCTTTATACTCGTGCGATGCCGAGGGTGGCGCTTTTCATTCCGTGCTTCGTGGACCAGTTGGGCCCGCAGGTCGGAATGGATATGGCGAAAGTGTTGCGCCGGATCGGCTGCGACCTGGATTTTCCGGCTGAGCAAACCTGCTGCGGGCAACCTGCGTTCAATTCTGGCTACTGGAAAGATGCGCGGCCGCTCGCGGAGCGTTTCGTGCGAGTGTTCCGCGCGGCGGACGCAATTGTTTGTCCCTCGGGTTCCTGCACCACGATGGTCCGCAATTTTTATCCTGAGCTGCTGGCGGGCAGCGCGCTGCATGACGAAGCTGTGCAACTGGGGCAGCGTCTGTATGAATTTTCCGAGTACTTGGTGAAAGTGGCGCGCGTCGGCGACGTTGGCGCTATTTTCCCGCACCGCGTGACCTATCACGATGCTTGCCATGCGTTGCGGGAATTGCGCTTGAAGCAGGAGCCGCGAGAATTGCTGCGGCATGTGCGCGGGATCGAACTGGTGGAGATGCCGTACAGCGAGGAATGCTGCGGATTTGGCGGAACCTTTGCGACTAAGTTCCACATGATTTCAGCGGCGATGGGCGACACCAAAGCGGGGAACGCGGAAAAATCTGGCGCCGAGTATGTGACGTCCACCGATCCGAGCTGCCTGATGCAGGTGGAAGGAATTTTGCGGCGACGGAAATCGCCGGTGCGCACCATTCATCTGGCCAGCATTCTGGCCCAGACCGGCGGCGCCGAGCGAAGTGTTCCCGGCGCGGGGGCTAAGTCGTGACCGCCGCGCAGGATTTTCTACGGAATGCGGCGACAAAGTCCGCTGACTTGGTGCATCGCCAGATATTGCGCCGCGGAATTGATCATTACGATGCTGCGGTTCGCGAGGGCCGAGCGAGGTTTCTCGATTGGCGAGCGGCGCGCGAGAAGTGCCAGAGCATCAAGCGCGAGGCGGTGAATCATCTCGATCGCTACCTGGAAGAATTTGAACGACACGTAGAGGAGCGCGGCGGACAAGTATTCTGGGCTGAAAACGCGGAAGAAGCGCGGCGCTATATTCTGGATCTCGCTTCCAGTCGCGGAGTGCGCACCATCGTGAAGTCGAAATCCATGGTGGCGGAGGAAATTCATCTGGCGCCCGCACTCGAAAAACAGGGAATTCAAGTATTCGAAACCGACCTCGGCGAATTCATCGTGCAGCTGCGGAACGAGCCGCCGTACCACATCGTCACACCTGCGATGCACCTGACGCGCCAGGATATCGCGGCGCTATTCAAGGAAAAATTGGGCGGCATTGACACGGATGATCCGCAACAACTGGTGGTCGCGGCCCGGCAGGCGCTGCGCCGCGCTTTCTTCACCGCTGAGATGGGAATTACCGGGGCGAATTTCTTGGTGGCCGATTCCGGGATGGTTTCCATCACGACCAATGAGGGAAATGCGGATTTGGGGATTACTCTTCCCAAAATCCACGTGGTGTTATCGGGAATTGAAAAAGTCATTCCGCGCATGGACGATTTGGCGATTCTTTTGCCGGTACTGGCGAGTTCCGGCACCGGCCAGCCGATCACTTGCTACAACACGATGGTCGGCGGAGCGCGCGGCCCGAATGAATTGAGCGGGCCAGACGAATTTCACGTGGTTTTGCTAGATAACGGGCGCACGGAATTGCTTGCCGATCCGGAGCAGCGCGAGGTGCTGCATTGCATACGCTGCGGCGCTTGCCTGAATGCGTGTCCGATCTATCGCAACATTGGCGGGCACACCTATGCGACCACGTATCAAGGGCCGATCGGCAGCGTCCTGACGCCGCATCTGCGCGGCCTCGACGAGTTTCAGCACTTGTCGCAGGCTTCGTCGCTTTGCGGTGCGTGCACGGAAGCGTGCCCGGTGAAAATTGATCTGCATCATCATCTGCTGCATAACCGGAGAAATGCGGTGGAACACGCGCACCGGTTATGGCGGGAGCGAATCGCGTTCAAATTGTGGCGCTGGAGCATGACGAGCGCGGGGCGCTTCGGATTTCTCGGCGCTGTGGCGCGCGGCGCGTTGCGAGCGTTGTACGCGCTCGGATTGGAAGGAACGCCGCTGGATCCCTTGCGAGCGTGGACCAAGGATCGCGCCATGCCGCCCATTCCGACGGCTTCGTTCCGAGCGCTGTGGAAGGAGTACGATGGCGCAGATTGAAAATCCGGGGCGGGAGCGGATTCTTGGGCGTATCAAGCAAGCTTTGAAGACGCCAGCGACGATGCACACGTCGCCTGAGCCGATCGGCGTCACGCGTCCCATCTTCGCGCCGATTCCGGACGCGCTCGAACGATTCCGGCGCGAGTGCGCGGGCAACAGCACGGAGCTGATCGTAACGGAGGATTCGCGCGCAACCGGCGCGGCGCTGGAAAAAGTGCTGGCTTCGTTGCCTGCGGGAGAGATATTTGTGCAGGATGCTCCAGAGTTGCGGCAGCTATCGTCTGCACTGCAAAGTCGAGAAACTGTACGTTGGTCGAGCGCCGGCGGCCCGCGTGAGAATTCTCAGGCCACGATTACTTTGGCGGAAGTTCTGGTCGCGCAGACCGGATCGGTGATGGTTTCAGCTGCGTGTGGCGGACGCGGTGCATCCATCGTGGCGCCCGTACACGTTGTGGTGGCGAAGGCCAGCCAACTGGTGCCCACGCTCGAAGAAGCGTTTGCACGCATCCGCGAGCGCGAAACCGCCATGAAAAATTCTTACCTTTGCCTGATTACCGGCTCTAGCCGCACGGCTGACATCGAGAAAATTCTAGTGATGGGCGCGCACGGCCCGCGACGGCTGGTGGTGATACTCGAACTTATGCCGGCTTGAGCCGCGGATCCTTCCAACGCGAAAACCGCGCCTGCAGCACGAACACCAGAAACGCAATCGCAAACGTCAATGAGATCAGCGCGCCAGCGATCCGGTCCCACGTCTTGCCAAAGTTAATATTCACCTCATGGCTCCCGGCCGGCAGCGCAAGCAGCATTTCGCCAGTATTCGGCGCCGTCGCGATCGTGGCGATATTGCCGTCCACTTGAACTTGCCATCCGGGGTAAGCGAGCAGATGCAGCGCGAGAGTTGTAGGTGCGCTGGCTTGCGCGGAAAAGCTACGGTGGGTCGCGGTCCAGCGCTGGATGTGAAAAGTCACCGATGCTGTGGACTCAGCGTCTGGGGCAGAAGAATCGTATTGGCGGACGGGCGGCGTCGGCGATTTGGCGATCCATTCGCCGTTCGCGTCGGTGCCAGGTAATTCGTAACGGCTGCTGCCGAGAGGCTGGTACTCATCGGTGCCTTCGTAACCAAAGCCCCTATGAATCGCCTTAATCAGGAAAGGGACGTCTGCGCTGTCCCACCAGGCGTCTTTCGCGATCATGGCGCCCAGCGATACCAGGACGACGATTACCATCGTCCAGCAAATCCACTGACGCTTCAGCCTCCCGAGTGCTGTAGCAACGAAGAATGCGAGTACGAAATCGAGCGGTCCCAACCAGCGCCAGGGGAATTGCAGGAATTCCAATTTCGGCAGCAGTCGCCAGAAAATCACACTCGCCGGGAACATGAGAAATATCGCGGCGGAGCCGAGCGCGAGAAGCGCCCACCAGACGTCCTGTAATTCGCGACGGCGGCGCGAAACAAAAACGGCGGCTAACGCGCCGGCAAGGATTACAACCAACGCCACGGCCGAAACTTTCCAATTGAAGAAGATAAATTCCGGATCGCCGCTGCGCGTGAAAAGGAAATTCTGTTCCGGGTGCAGGGTATCTGCGATGGCCTGCCGGATTTGCACCCAGTGCTGTTCCCACGCGGCGGGCAGGATATAAAACGCGGCGAGACCGAAGCCTGCGGCCATGCCAAGTCCGCCCGTAAGCAACGGGCGCAGGCTGCGCCGCACGATGGACACCACCAAAAAAATCAAGGCCAGAGAATAAGTCGCGAGGACGCCGGCCGGCGCGTTCGAAAGCCAGACGGCTGCAAACGGCAAAGCAAGCCACGGCCAGCCGCGCCAGCCCTCGCGCAAAAGACGCAGCGCGCCGAGCAAGACCAGCGGAAATAGCGCGCTGGCGAGCAATTCGGCAAAATCGCTGCGCACGTAAACGATGACGAGGTGATACGGATTCACTGCGTACAGCACCGCAGCCAGGATGGCTTCGCGGCGCGAAAGCCATTCGCGCGCAAAGTACCACATTGCAATTCCCGCAAGGACCAACGCGAGCCAGATGAACGTGCCGGGTACCAAGCGCCACGGCAAGATCGAACCGAGGGTGGCTCCCAGCAACCAGGATGCGGGAGGGTAAAAAATAAATCGCGGCTCTCCGAAGCCCCAGTTAGCCCACTCCGCCCAGCGCGGATAGACAATCCCTTCGCGCCATTGATTGGCGACGTCCATCCAGGAGGCCAGATGAAACTGCATATCGTGGCCGGAGGCGTTGCCGATGAACCACATGGGCGCGACAACTGCCGTCGCGGCGATCGCCACCAGCAAGAAAGCGGTTCGGCCTGAGCTTGCGGCGGCGCGCGGTTGCGCGGGAAGCACGGACTCGAGCGTCGCCGGTGATTGAATTACGTTCAATTTTTCACGCCGAACGCCACCGCCACCAGCGCTCGGCCTTGAGAGAATACAGAATCAGGCGCACGTCGCGCCACTCGCGAATGGCGTTTCGCGCGCACGATGATTGCGTGTAAACACGCGCGCGGCAGCGCCTTGCCAATCCGACGCCGCAGCGGGTAGAGTGATTTGGGGCCGCATGAGGCTCTGCCGCACGATCCCAAAATGCCACCAAGCCAGAGCCGACTACCTTGCAATCACGCGCCTTTCGGGCTTTGGCGATAAGAGAGATATATGTCGCACTTGATGACTGCCGAAGACGAGAGGTTGCAGGCCAGCACCGAGCGCGAAGTCCATTGGAAACGTTGGGGGCCGTATCTTTCGGAGCGGCAATGGGGAACGGTCCGCGAAGATTACAGCGCAAACGGGGACGCCTGGAATTATCTGCCGCACGACCACTCGCGTTCGCGCACGTATCGCTGGGGTGAAGATGGCATTGCTGGCTTCTGCGACCGGCACCAGCACATCTGTTTTGCTCTCGCGATGTGGAACGAAAAAGATCCCATCTTGAAGGAACGGCTCTTCGGGCTTACCAACCGGGAAGGGAATCACGGCGAAGACGTCAAAGAGTATTACTACTATCTGGACGCGACGCCGACCAGTTCTTATCTGCAATACCTCTACAAATACCCGCAGGCGCGTTATCCGTATGAACAGCTCGTGGATGAAAATGGCAAGCGCACGCGGCGGGATCCAGAATATGAGCTGATTGATACGGGAGTCTTTGCAGAGAACCGTTACTTCGACGTCTTCGTGGAATACGCCAAAGCCGCGTCCGAGGACATTCTGATTCGCATCACTGCGTGGAACCGCGGGCCGGAGGCGGCGCCGCTGCACTTGTTGCCGACCTTGTGGTTTCGCAATCGCTGGGACTGGGGCGATCCGTACGATCCGCCGGAAGTGAAACGGCTGAAGCCGGCCGAAGGCGGCGAGCTTTTCGAACTGAACGAATTTCACTACGGAAAGCGTTGGCTGTTGATCGAGAACGCGCCGGAAGTGCTCTTCACCGAAAACGAAACGAACATGGAGCGCCTGTTCGGACAAACGAGCAAGACTCCCTACGTGAAGGATGCTTTCCATCGTTACGTGGTGAACGGCGAGCGCGGCGCGGTGAATCCGGCGATGACCGGAACGAAATCCGCAGCGCACTTCAGCGCGCGCATCGCGCCGGGCCAGAGTTGGACGATCCGCCTGCGCTTGGCCGACCAGGATCTTTCGCAAGTACACGCGCCGGTGAAGAATTCGTTTGGGCCATCGTTTAACGCAGTGTTCGAGCAGCGCATGAAAGAGGCGGACGAATTCTACGAAAAACGGATTGATGCGAACATCAGCGACGACGCGCGCCGCGTGCAGCGGCAGGCGTTTGCGGGCCTGCTCTGGTGCAGGCAGACGTATCACTACGATATGCGCCGGTGGCTCGAAGGCGACCCCACGCAGCCGAAGCCCGATCCCGCCCGCAAGGACGGGCGCAATCACGAATGGACTCACCTTTACAATTCCGACGTAATTTCCATGCCGGACAAGTGGGAATACCCCTGGTATGCGTCATGGGATCTGGCTTTTCACTGCGTCTCGATGGCGCTGATTGATCCGGAATACGCGAAAGCGCAGCTGATTCTTTTCCATCGCGAATGGTACATGAACCCGAGCGGGCAGGTTCCCGCGTACGAGTGGAATTTTTCCGATGTGAATCCGCCGGTGTTGGCGTGGGCGGTTTGGCGCGTTTATAAAATCGCGGGGCGCGTGGAAGGGAAGCAGGATCGCAATTTCCTGGTGCGGATGTTTCACAAACTTTTGCTGAATTTTACGTGGTGGGTGAATCGCAAGGACCCGGAGGGAAAGAACGTATTCGAGGGCGGCTTCCTGGGACTGGACAACATCGGCGTTTTCGACCGATCAACCCCGCTGGGCCCCGGCAATTTCATCGAGCAATCGGATGGGACCAGTTGGATGGCGATGTTCTGCCTGGACATGTTGGCGATGTCGATGGAGCTGGCGCACGATGATCCGTCGTACGAAGACGTGGCCAGCAAATTCTTCGAACACTTCGTTTACATCGCGCAAGCCATGAACGACCTTGGCGGCGAAGGGATCGGTTTGTGGGACGACCGGGATGGTTTTTACTACGACGTCTTGCATCTGGGAAAAACAACACACTTGCCGATGAAAGTTCGCTCCATGGTCGGGCTGATTCCGCTTTTCGCAGTGGAATCTTTCGAGCCGGAGGATCTGGCACGGCTGCCCGGGTTCGTCAAACGGATGGAGTGGTTTCTGAAGCACAATCCCGACGTATCCGAGCACGTGGACATGAGCCAGAAGACGGATAAAGGTTCGCGGGTGCTGTTATCCATCGCCAATCGGAAGAAGCTCGAAAGAATTTACAAGTACGTATTCGATGAAAATGAATTCCTCTCTCCGATCGGGGTTCGCTCGCTCTCGAAATTTCATCAAGATCATCCATTTGTGCTCGACGTGAACGGCCATACGCAGGCGGTTGACTACGAGCCGGCCGAATCCACCGGTGATTTGTTTGGCGGAAATTCCAACTGGCGGGGGCCGATTTGGTTTCCCTTGAATTTTCTATTGATCGAATCGCTGCAGCGCTTTCATTACTATTACGGCGACGATTTCAAAGTGGAATATCCGACGCGTTCCGGACGGCAAGTGACGCTGTGGGACGCCGCTCGCGAAATCTCGCGCCGGCTTTCGCATTTGTTCCTGCGGCACGACGGGCGCCGCGCGGTATATGGAAGCACCGAGCTTTTCCAGGAGGATCCGCACTGGCGGGATCTGATTTTATTCTACGAATATTTCAACGGCGACAACGGCGCGGGCCTAGGTGCCAGCCATCAGACCGGCTGGACTGCGCTCGTAGCGAAGCTGCTCGAACAAAGCGGCGAGTAAGAATGGTGGATGCGGCGAGGACATCGCCCTGAGGTTTTGTAGCGGTGTCCGCCGCGGCGGACGCCCTCGATGTTGCGGCGTGGACGAATGGCGGCCTGAAGGCCGCCGCTGCAAAATCGATGCCGTTCACGCAAGTTGAACTGCCAATCGCGCACTACCGCGCTTAAAAGTCGGTGACCAGCCCCAAGCCCAACGACACTCGATTGATATAGTTGAAATATGCGACCGCGAGGACGGTTTCGCGGACCGCGGCGTCGTCCCATCCTGCTTTCTTGAGCGTGTCCGTATCGGATTCGCCGATGTCATCGGGATGGCGCGTCAGTTTGTCGGCGAATCGGAACAACTCTTTCACCTTCGGCTCGACTGCAGCGCTCTCGTAATCGGCGGTGAGTTTCCGCGCGAGGTTCTTTTCCACGCCAAAGCGCCGCAGCAACTCCATGTGGAACATGATGCAGTACGTCGAGGAGTTGATACCGCTGACGACCAGCCCGATCTGCTCCTTAACGATCATGGGCAGCGCACCGTCCGACATGACGGCGGGGTTCAATTGCAATTGCGCTTCGATCACAGCCGGCTTTGCGCCCAACGTCTTGAAGTAGTGCGGTAGAAAGCCCAGGGTCTGTTCGATTTTTCCGTAAATCTCGCGCAGGTGATCGTCTGCCTGTGACTCTTCGATTTCGTTAACGAATGGCATGGTGTTGCTCCTCGGATGATATGAACGCGGAGAAGGTGAAACTGCGATCGCCCCAGCGGCACAGTGTAACACGCTCGAATCAATACGAGGTTAAATCCGGTCCTATTGGATTGGTGGGGCTGCGCGTCACGAACGGCGAAAGTACTATTCGTGAAGCACCGCGGGGAGGGCGTTTCGGCGGAGCCATTGCCGACGCTTGCGGAACCGCTAGGCGGCGGCCTGCACCAATTCGATGAGCACTTTTTTTCCATCCGGAGCGGTGGTGAGAAAAAAGTTGACGCGCGTCCCGTCGGCGCCTGCGCGCGTGGCGGGATAAATTGGCGTGAGCCCGAACCGCGCGCGCAGGATCTCGGTGGCGCGGTCCACGTCGCGCACGTAAATTTCTACCTGTTGGATGCCTTCGCCGAATTTTTGCAAGAAACGAGCAATTGCGCCCGTACCGCCCGGCTCGCGGGTAGTCAAAATGTCGAACTCGATTGAATCTTCCAGATGCAGTTCGAATTCCTGGGCGTCCTGATCCGGAGGGACGTCCGCGAGGCGGGGAGAATTATTGGCGGCGCGGATTTTCTGGAATGTGTCGGGATGCGCCGCGATTCCGACGATGATTGTGGAAGGCGGAAAATGCGTCGGCAGCGCGGAAGTTGTAGGGGCGGGTCTAAGACCCACCCCTACGGTCTCAATCGCACTCGGGCTGGTCGGTAAGGTTAATTCGCGGAATTCAGGATCGCCGACCCATTGGCTCAAGAGAGGCATGCAGAGGTTGACGCCCGCGAGGTACAGCTTCATGCCGGATTGTGCTTTTTGCCTCGAGTCGGAACCAGCGAGATGCTGAATCCAGTAGGCGATGTCGGCAGCTTCCGTCATATGCAGCGTGCGGCGTTATCGAATGCTGGCGTGTTCGGGGGGTGCGGCGTTGACGTTGGAAAGTGTAAGGAACGTGGGACCACCCGGACGCACGGTCACCACAACATCCCAGCGTTCGCGCGCGTCGCCGACGATAGCGTCAACATCAAGGCTGCTTAGCCAGTACGTTCCCGGCCGCAGTCCGCGAATATATCCCTGCCCTTGCAGGTCGGTATCCGCGCGAGCGATCAAGTATTTGGCCTGGGCCAATTGCCGGGTTTCGCGGCTGGTGTCCGTTTGGCCCTGGGCCTTCAGCATGTCCCACTTGTGTCCAGGATTTACATCTTCCAGGCTGAGGTCAATGCCGTCGGTCGAAGTTGGGTTCTGCACCAGGAAAGCGCGCACGGCGTCCAGATATTGCTTCCTGAGCCGGGCATACTTGTCCGGATCTTTGGTCTTGTCTTCGGGCTTGTATTTAGGCGTGGGGAAGACGACGGTAGAATCGCCAATCATTCGTTCCACGTAGGCGTGCATGAATTCCGGCACCTTCATGACGTCGTCCGGTTTCAACTTCTTGACGAAGCTCTCACCGGAAAGATTCACCCAGTGGTTGGCCTTCATCCAGGCCTTCATCTCTTTGGAGACGTCCAAACCGTCTATGAAGGCGTCCATGTTGGCGCCGGGAGCCATGACTGCCGCTTCCTTTTGGATGTCCGCATAGCTTTTGCTCAGCAGGTAGAAGGGAAACGAGCGCACAGGTTCGTCAATGCCGCCGGAAGGTGTGATTCGAGCCACGAACTGCAGGGAACCGTTTTGGGCCGCGGCGCGCGCTGCAAAAAGCATCGCGCCAAGAAACAGGCAGACAGACACTCGCGAGAGGATTTTCATATGGCACATCGTAGCAGATGCGCGACGGCGCAGATATGAGGTGGTCGTTAAGGTAAACGCCATGGTCAACGGGCACAAGGCAGCTCGCCGGAAGGATCAGCAGAGCGCGAGGAAGATCAGTAGAGGTGGAACGTGACTTCGATAGTCTGGCGCACTGGCGCCGGCCTGCCGTTCGGACCTGCTGCCGGCCGGAACCTCCACGTGCGAACGGCTTCGATGGCTTTTTCGTCGAGGCCGAGCCCGAGGCCCTTCACCACTTTAATTTCCGTGGCTTTGCCGTCTGGAGTGATGATGGCGACGAGCAACACTGTCCCTTGGTACTTCGCCTTGACGGCTTCGTCGGAATATTGAGCTTGCGGGCAGTAAATGCAAGCAGGATAACCGTAGCCGCCGGTGCCGGCGTTGAAGACGCCGCCACCCGTTCCGCCGCCCGAGCCGGGTCCCACGCCGCCGCCCTCTCCCGAACCAACGCCCGTCCCGTTGCCGGAACCGATACCATTGCCGCTGCCGGGCCCGTTCGAATCGTTCAGAACCTTCGAAAGCGGATCGCCCCAGTTATTCATGTTGGGACTTGGCAATTTCAGCTCGGGCGGACCGAGGACCGTCGGAGTCATCGCCAATCTTGCATTCGGATTCGTGACGACCTTGGGAGGCGTGAACTGCGTCATCGAGAATTTGGGCAATTTGCCGCGGCTGGCTGGCAGGACATCATGGGAGCCACCACCGCCACCGCCGCCAGCTTTCTTCGCGCCGGCTGGCAACTTAGGCAGGAAGGGCGACAGCGCGATCACATCAACCTTTGTGTTTGCTTTGGTAGTTGCAGGCGAGAGCAGCTCGGGAAGCAGCGGAACGATGATCAGCACCAGCACGACCACGTGAAACGCGAGCGAAAGCGCCTGCACTCGCGTGAACTGCGTATTCTTCGACCAGATTTCCTTCACCGGCACGGGCTTGCTGGTGGTTTTCAGCGGCGGCAGTTTCGGCGGCGAAATCATATCGCGCAGGTTCTGCCAGAAGCCGCCAAACCCGGCGTTCCAATTCACAAGCAGGTCGGAATCCACGGCGCCACGCGGCGCAGAGCGGAAGAGTTCCTTCAGGTTGGAACCTGTGCTATCGCCAAAAACTTGCGGCACAAATACTGGCGCCTGGCTGCCTTTCACTCGGATGCGGCGATCCGTAAGGAAATCCTTCAGGTTGGAAAAGAAATTCTTCAGCTCGGATTCTTGGTGAGGCGATTGGAAACGCCCAATCGGAAGGCCGGGTTGAGCCGTGGTCTGGCTCGGATCGTTGATTCGCGTCGTGAAGTCTGCCATTTGATCTGCCTGGAATCCCCCGTGCAGTCTTATCTAGGCTTAGACGCACAGCCACGAAAAAGGATGTCCGGCCGGGCACGGCTGACACCGTTCAAAAAGCATTGTAACATACGAGTTGCAACTTTCGTGGCGCAGCAATTCGTATACGTGTTTTTAGACTACGCCGGTCCAGCAGCGCGCTTTGGCTGCCGCGCGCTATTCCACAACGCGATTTAGAAAGGTGTTCGAGCCCCTAGAGATGGCTAAACTTATCGACCTTAAGAGCACTTTGAACCTGCCGAAAACGGATTTCCCGATGAAGGCGAAGCTGCCCGAGCGCGAGCCGGAGCAACTGGCGGCCTGGGAGGCGACGGGGCTCTACTACCGGATTTTGGAATCGCGCGCCGATGCGCCGCTTTTCGTGCTGCACGACGGGCCTCCGTATCCCACCGGAGAAATCCATCTCGGCACGAGTTTGAACAAGGTTCTGAAAGACCTGATCGTGAAATCGAAAACGATGGCCGCGTTTCGCGCGCCTTATATACCTGGCTGGGATTGCCACGGTCTGCCCATCGAGACGAAGGTCGAAAAGGAATTGGGCGGCAAGACAAACAAAGTTCCCGCAGCGCAATTTCGGAGCATGTGCCGCGAGTTTGCCGCCGGATTCGTCGAAAAGCACAAAGTGGAATTCAAGCGCCTGGGTGTGTTTGGCCAGTGGGATAAGCCGTATCTCACGATGGACCCGCGCGACGAGGCTTCCATCGCCGGCGCGTTCATTGATTTCTTCGAGAAGGGCTATGTGTATCGCGGCCTGAAACCGGTGTACTGGTGCATATTCGACCGCACCGCGTTGGCGGAAGCGGAAGTGGAGTACGAAGATCACGCGAGCCCTTCGATCTGGGTGAAGTTCCCGGTGATTGCTGGAGATCAATCGAAGAAGCTGGGATTGAGCGACGACGTCAGCGCTCTCATATGGACCACTACTCCTTGGACGTTGCCCGCGAACCGTGCGCTCGCGTTTCATCCTGATTTTGCTTACACGGTGGCGGACACATCCGCCGGAAAATTGCTGCTAGCGAAAGAACGCGTGAACGCTCTGCAATCCGAATTGAATCTGGAGATTCACGGAGTGCATGGCAATTGGAAAGGCGCGGATTTCGAAGGTGTTTCGTTCCGGCATCCATTTCTCGAACAGCAGTCGCCGGGCGTGCTCGCGGATTATGTGACGCTCGATCAGGGCAGCGGCATCGTGCACACCGCTCCGGGCCATGGCGCGGACGACTTCCGCACCGGCCAGAAATATGGCCTCGAAGCCTATGCGCCGCAGGATGACGAAGGGCGCTTCGTCGAAGGCTTGCCGGAATACAAAGGCAAAAACGTTTTCGAGGCCAATCCAATTGTGATCGAGCTGCTCAAGAAGCGCGGCATGTTGGTCGGCGAGCGAAAGATCACGCACAGCTATCCGCATTGCTGGCGCTGCCACAATCCGGTGATTTTCCGCGCCACAGAGCAGTGGTTCATTCATATGGACGCGGGCACGTCTGCGATTCCCGCACCGAAAGCGCCGCCGCTGCGCGAACGCGCGCTCGACGAAATCAATAAAGTGAAATGGCTTCCGGCGTGGGGCCACGACCGCATGCACGAAATGGTCGCGGGCCGTCCCGACTGGTGCATTTCGCGCCAACGCTTCTGGGGCGTGCCGCTGATCGTTTTTTATTGCGATGCGTGCGGGAAACAATTGAAGGATGCAAACGCGCTGCGCCACGTGCTGCCGTTTTTCGAGCGTGAAGGTGCGGATGCGTGGTTCACGCATTCCGCGGAGGAATTGCTGCCGCCGGGGACGAAGTGTTCGTGCGGCGCGGCAAAGTGGCGCAAGGAATCAGACATTCTCGACGTTTGGTTCGATTCTGGCTCGACGCATCTTGCCGTGCTCACGCGGGACAATCAGCGCTGGCCGGCGGATGTGTACCTCGAAGGCCCCGACCAGTATCGCGGGTGGTTCCAAAGCTCGCTGCTGGTGGGGATCGGCACGCGCGGGGCGGCTCCTTACAAGCAAGTGGTGACGCACGGTTGGACTCTGGACGAAAAAGGCGCCCCGATGTCCAAGTCGCTCGGCAACGCCATTTATCCCGCGGAAATCTGCGCGAAATGGGGCGCGGACCTGCTGCGCGTGTGGGTCGTCTCGCAGGATTACACCGCGGATGTGCGCATCTCCGAAGCGATGATGACGCAGCTGGCCGAAGCGTATCGCAAGATCCGCAATACGTTCCGCTTCGCGCTCAGCAATTTGTATGATTTCGAGCCCGGGTCAGACTCCGTGGCCGACGCCGATTTGTGGGAGATGGACGCGTGGATGCTGCGGCGCACCGGCGCGCTGGTGCGGCAGTGCCGCGAGTGGTACGACAATTTTGAATTTCACCGCGTCTATCACGCCTTGCACGATTTCTGCACAGTGGAATTGAGCGCGTTCTACTTCGACGTGCTGAAGGACCGCTTGTACACGTTCGCGCCAAACAATCGCGGGCGGCGCTCGGCGCAGACTGCCGTGTACCGCATCGCCAGCTCCTTGTTGCGATTGATCGCGCCGATTCTGGCTTTCACCAGCGAAGAGGTTTGGAAACATATGCCGCGCGCAGATGGCGATCCCGAAAGCGTGCACATGGCCCTGTTCCCGAGCGCCGAAGAATTCGCACGGACTCTTGACGATCCGCGGGTGAAGAATTGGGAACGCCTGCTCGTGGTCCGCGAGGAAGTTTTGAAAGCTCTTGAACCCGTGCGCGCCGCGAAGACCATCTCGTCGGGACTGGAAGCGCGCGTGAGGCTTGCGGCCACGGGCGAGTTGGCGAATTTGCTGCGGAAATACGCGGGCAATCTGCCGGGGCTCTTAATTGTCTCGCAGGTGGAGGTCGTGGAGGGCAAGCTGGAGGGCGCGGCTGAGAGTCAAGCGCTCGAAGGATTGCAGATTCGTGTTGAGCGCGCACAGGGTTCGAAATGCGACCGCTGCTGGAATTACTCCACGCACGTTGGCGAAAGCACCGACTATCCTATGCTCTGCGAACGCTGCGTTGCGGCGCTTGCTGAAATCGAACGGGACGGCGGCGTTCTGGCGGGGAGAGCGCAGTCCTGATGGCTGACGGATTGCGTCCGAACCTGATCGCGCTGAGTTTCCTCTCGCTTGGCGCGCTGGTGGCGGATCAGCTGAGCAAGCACGCGGTGGAAAAATATACGGTGCCAGGTTCATTGCGCGTCCTGGTGCCCGGACTGCTGAATCTGGTGCACACCACAAATTCGGGCGTGGCTTTCGGATTGTTTGCCGATTCCGAGAATCCGTGGCGAGGGCCGCTGCTCATTGTGTTTTCCGTCGCGGTAATCGGGATGCTTATCTGGCTGCTGGCCACGGGCCGCGCGGGGGGACGCGCCGGCGAATGCGGAATCGCGCTGATTCTTGGCGGCGCGGTGGGAAACGTGCTGGATCGTTTTCTGCATCACAGCGTGACGGACTTCATTGATTTTCACATCGGCGCGCATCACTGGTACACGTTCAACGTCGCGGATTCCGCCATCGTGATCGGCGCGGCCTTGGTAGTGTTGGAACTCTTTCGCGACGCGCGGCATCCTACTCAGGAGCGCGCTTAGCTATGCATCCAATACTTTTCAAATTCGGCGGGATACCGATTTATACCTACGGCGTGCTGGTTGCTTCCGGCGTGCTACTCAGTTTGTGGTACGGGCGCCGCCAAGCGCCGCGAGCGGGCGTGGATCCGGACAAGCTTTGGAACATGGGGATTTACTTCGTCCTGGTGGCGCTGATCGTCGCGAAAATCTGGCTGGTTTTGAGTGCGTGGGATTACTACATGGCGAACCCGCGCGAGATCTTCAGCATCGCCACGTTTCAATCCGGCGGCACGTTTTACGGCGGTGTCGTCGGCGGCGTGCTGACGATTTTGCTCTACACCCATTTTCAGAAAATGCCGCTTTTGCCGACTCTCGATACTTGCGCCGCGGCCTTGCCCATCGGCCACGCCATCGGACGCATGGGATGTTTTTTTGCGGGATGCTGCTACGGCAAACCGACAACCGAACCTTGGGCCGTCACGTTTACAAATCCCACCGCTGCGGAGCTCGCTGGAACGCCGCTGGGAGTTCATCTGCATCCCACGCAACTGTACGAAGCGTCACTGGAATTTCTGAATTTTCTATTTTTGATGTGGCTGGGCAAGCGGCAGCGTTTCGTGGGCCAGATTTTCGGCGCGTATTTGATGTTGTATGGCACGGAGCGCGGGATCATCGAATTCTTCCGCGGCGATCCGGGGCGTTCGATGATGTTTCACGATAGCGTTTCGCTGATGCAACTGGTGAGCGTGGGCCTGATCATTACGGGCGCGTTTTTGTGGTGGCGCGGGCTGCAAGGAAAAGCACCTATCACGCCGCCGGCGGTATCAAGCGTCGCAACTGGCGATTAGCCCGGATCTTTAATATGCAGTAGGGGCACGGCATGCCTGCCCGCCGCAGGAGGGCCGTGCCCGCTTCTTGGCAGCACGACTGAGCCCGCGATTCCTTCATGCACGATTATTCAGACACCGACGACAACTTCGACCCGAACCATGCCGCCGCGGCCAGCCGCAGCGAATTCATGGTCGCTGAAGACCAGGCCGGCCAGCGCCTGGATCGCTTTCTCGCCGCGCAGTTCCCGGACATGAGCCGCACGCACGTCCAGACCCTGATTGACGAAGGGCGCGTCCTGGTGAGCGGCATTGCGAAAAAACCTTCGCATCACGTGGAATCCGGCGAGCAAATCACAGTGGAGGTTCCCGCGCCGGCGCAGCCCGGCGTAGAGGCAGAAAATATTCCGCTGGCGCTGATCTACGAAGACGCGGACGTCGCCGTGGTGAATAAGCCCGCGGGAATCATCGTTCATCCCGGCGCGGGAGCGGACACCGGCACGCTGGTCGCCGCGCTTTTATATCGTTTTGGTGCGAACGGGCTCTCGACCGTCGGCGGTCCTTTGCGGCCGGGAATCGTGCATCGCCTCGATAAAGGAACTTCTGGAGCGATTGTAATCGCGCGCAATGACGCCGCGCATTTGAAATTGATCGAAGAATTTCGCGAGCGTCGCGTGCAAAAAACGTACGTCGCGCTGCTCCACGGCATTGTAAAGGGCGCTAAAGGGACGATCGAGCTGCCCGTCGCGCGGGACTTGAACCGCCGTTCGCGCATGACCAGCCGCCGCAGCGAAGGGCGCGAAGCGCGCACGGATTGGCGATTGCGTTTGCGCCTCGGCAACTTCTCGTTCATCGAAGCAGACCTGCACACCGGCCGCACGCACCAGATCCGCGTGCATTTTTCCGCGCTGGGATTTCCCGTGGTAGGCGACACGCTCTATGGCGCGCCGCATCAGGAGCGCATTGGGCGCGAATTGCTGCCGTCGTTGGAGCGCAACTTTCTGCACGCGGCGCGCATCGCATTCACACACCCCCGCACCGGCCAGCAAGTGGAATTTCGCGCACGGATGCCAGAGGAGCTCGCGACCTACATTCGAACTCTGGGCGAAAAAACGGAATCGGCGGCCGGTACAGCGGGAGGAACGCATGGAAGTCCAATTGACGCTGCCTTGAAGGATTACCTATGATGGTTGGTGTGAAAGCTTCGCGCTTCGTCATCGTGATGGCTGCGCTGGTCTTTATTTTCGGCAACCGGTCGCATGCCCAGCAGAACCCGCCGCCTTCGCCTCCTCCGCCAGCGGCGGCTCCAGCGCAGCCCGGCAGCGAACCGTCTCAGAACGAAGCTCCAGACGCAGCGGGTCAGAGCCCGCAGCAGAGCAAGACGCCCCCCATCGTTTCCACCACCGGGCTGGTCCATCTGGTTGCGACCGTGATGGATCGCCATCGCAATTTCATTACCGACCTGGATCAAAGCGACTTCAAAATTCTGGAAGATGGCGCGCCGCAGCAAATCCGCTATTTTGGACGCGACACGGACTTGCCTTTGCGCATCGGAATCCTGCTGGATACTTCCAATAGCATTCGTCCGCGGCTGGAATTTGAAAAAGACGCGGCGATGGATTTTTTGCAGCACGTCATCCGCAGAAATCAGGACAAAGCCTTCTTGATGACTTTCGACAACGAGCCGGAAATCATTCAGGATTACACCGGCGACCTCGCGATGCTCACCGATGCCATACGCAAGCAGCGCGCGGGCGGCGGCACTGCGCTCAACGACGCGATTTACCTCGCGGCGGAAAAGCTCGCGAATCCTCCTTTGCCCAAAGGGCCGAACCCGGAAGTACGGCGCGTGCTGGTGGTGATCAGCGACGGCGACGACAATCTGAGCGATCACGCCCTGAGCGAATCCGTGGAAGCGGCGATCCGCGCCGAGGCGGCCATCTATTGCGTCAGCACCAATACCGATTGGCTCGCGATTGACGGCGATTCGCCCCATAAGATGCACATTGAAGGTGGCGACAAAGTTCTGGAAGAATTTGCGGACCAGAGCGGCGGGCGCGTCTTTTATCCCTACAAGGTGGACGACCTCGCGCAGTCGTTTGTGGATATTGGAACCGAGCTGCGCAGCCAGTACTTCATCGCGTATTCGCCGGCGAACGTGCAATCCACTGGGCAATACCACAAGATTGAAGTGCAGACGGACCGCAAAGGTCTCAACGTACGAACGCGCAAAGGATATTACGCTATCTCGCCGTCATCGCCCCTCGCACCTAGCAAGTGAACGGCTCTCGCCGCTAAAGAAACGTCAAAAAGATTCAACACAGAGGACACACAGTAAAGGCGGCGGGCACGGAGAATGCCAGCCCTTGGTTGCAGTTATTTGCGGATGTTAGAGCGACGAGCGCCTTGAAAGTGTTGACGCTATCTGAATGGCGCGTAGTAGCCGCGTCGCGCGAGCAACTTCACGTCGGGCCGCGATACCGTCACTTGAATTTTGCGGAAGGTGCCATCGCGCTTGAGATTGGTCGGGTAGTATCCCAGCACGTATTGCGAACGCAGTTCCTCCGAAATCTCATCGAACGCTTTCTCGAGTGATTTCTCATTGTGGACGTCAATCACGCGGCCGCCGGTATCTTCCGCCATCTTTCGCGCGACGCCCGGACCAGTGCCGAACGTAGCCATACGGTCTGAAATCAGCAGCACGTGGATAACGGCGTCGGCGCGCTGCGCCGCTTCAATGGCATCCTGCATTCGCAACTTGCTGCCGGTATCTTCCGCGTCCGTCAGGATAATCACGCCTTTGCGCCCGGCTTCGTTGGCCAACTCGTCGTGGCACGCCAGATAGATGGCGTCGTACAGATTGGTTCCGCCGCCCTGGCCTTGCGGAATTGTGCCAGGCGTGACCACTCCGCCGCCCCCGACGGAATTGACGCGTGCGCGGCGAATGGCGCTGGCCAGCACGGAAGTGTCCTGCGTGAAATCCGCCAGCAGGTCCACGTCGAAATCAAACGTGATGACCATAGCTTCGTCCTTCGGGCGCATTACCTCACGCAAAAATCGCGAAGCGGCATCTTGTTCGGCGTCAATCATACGATCCATGCTGGCGCTGGTATCAATCAGCAGCCCTAGCGTGATCGGCATGTCTACTTCCTTGGAAAAGAACGCGACTTTCTGCTCGACCCCGTCTTCGAGAACTTTGAAATCATCCTTGGTAAGGTCGGTGACGATGGCGTGGCGCTTGTCGCGGGCGGTGGCGAAAACGTTGACGATCGTCGTCTGCACCTGGAGCGGCTGCTGGACCTGCGGGGGAGACTGCTGGTTGGACTGCGACTGTGTGATCGGCTGAGGAGCTTCGGTTGCCGGCTGATTCGGGGGCTGAGCGCCGTGCTCCGGAGAAAGCAGAGCGTGCGACCATATCGAATTTTGCGGTCCCGCTCCCCTCGCGGGCGCACTGTGGCCACGCCTACATATCCCGTTATCGCAATCGCAAAAATGCCCGCCGCGAGGCTGGTCAGCCGCATTGTATAATCTCCCTGAGGTCGAACGCGTTTGGTACGATGCGTCAGGCGCGCCAGCGGATGTTTGACGATGGCGGCCGGGTTCGCTGTACGAGCGCAAAAAAAGCAACCGTGCCGCTGGGCACGAAACGAGAAATCTCGATGACGCGATTCACCTTGACGGTGAGTATTGTATTACTTTTTGCCGGCAACGCCGCGTGGGCTCAGCTGCCAGCCTCGCCGAATCCGCAGCAGCAAAATAAGCCTCCTGTGCAGCCGGGGCAACTGCCACCGCCCGCGCAGCCCGGAACGCCAGCGCCGAATTCGCAAGTTCCGGCCACCCAAACGCCACAGCCGCAAACCGGACAATCGCAGGGGCAGAATACGCGCTCCAGGATCGTCAGTCGCACATCGTTGGTAATCGTTCCCGTCACCGTGAAAAATCACGACGGCGCGTTAATCGGCGACCTGCAACAGAGTGAGTTTCGCGTGTTCTGCGACAACGTGGAACAGCAGGTTGTTTATTTTACTTCGGACCCGTTTCCGCTTTCGGCCGTGGTGCTGATAGACAATCACCTCTCGATCAAGTCCGCCGAGCAGGTGCAAAAAAGCCTCACCGCGATTTCCAGTGGATTCGGACCGAACGACGAAGTGGCGCTGGTGACCTACGATCAGTTTCCCAACACCGTCGCCGATTTTTCGTTCAATAACGATCAGCTCTATACCAAATTGAAGCGCATGGAGCTCGCGTACCGCTATCCCGGTTCACCGCTCGGCGGTCCCTTGACTTCCGGAGCCACCGCCAACGGGCGTTCGCTTGAGACCGGCGCGCCCACCACCGGCGGTGTGCAGCAAGAAAAGGAAACAACGGACCTGGATGACGCCGTGTACGCGGCGGGAGAGATGCTCAGGGGGCGCGGACGTGACCGCCGCAAAATCATCTTCCTGATTTCTGACGGAAATAATTCGCACGACAACGAGCACAGCCTGGATCAGACCATGCAGATCCTGCTGAAGTACGACATCTCGGTGTATTCGATTTCAGTCGGCCACGCGCTGCTGCAGAAAGAAAGTACTCGCCTCGAACGATATGCCACGGCCACCGGCGGCGATACTTTTTACGCCAGCAAAGATCGCGGCCTCGAAGGGCTCTACGCTTCCGTCACCGAACAAGCGCGGAATCAGTACACGCTCACGTTTCAGCCGCAGGACACCGATCGCGGCAAGGATTATCACACCATCGAAGTGCGCGTGCGCCGTCCGGATCTCGACGTAACGGCGCGGCAAGGCTACTACCAGAGTGGTTTGCATTAAATTTTGCGCAGCGCGTGTCCGCGCGGCGCAAAATGTTTTCCAAAACGCACGCACCCAAAAGTTTTTCTCCTTGACTTCAACGGCGCGCGCCTTTATAGATTGACGAAGCGGTTCGAGCGCGTTGTGAAATTGCGGCGCGGCTGAATCGCGGGGGAGAATGTTCCACAGCAGTTCTGCGCGGAACCATCCCGGGTTTCGTCTCACAGCGAAGCCCGTTACGGAAATAAAAGCGGGGCGTCCGGTTCGCTGGACGCCCTTTTTTATTACGACTGAATTCTGCGGAAGGATTCAGTGCTTCGCTACTCTGCTTCTTCCTGCGAATCCTGTGTGCCCACGCCTCGCCGCAGCTTGATCGAAATCAATTGTTCGTGCGCAGGGCAAAGCGGCTTGTAATCGCAGAAGCCGCAGCCAAATCCCGGCTTCGCGGAAAATTCGCGCGCGCGGATCTGGTCTGCCACTTCCGCGATTTTGTCCTTGGTCTCTTTCAGCGCTTTGGCGTCGCGCGTGGAGGCGACGGCCTCATTGGTCATCAAGTTGTAAAACACCAGCCGCACGGGATCGAGATCCAGCACTTCGCGCGCCGCCAGCGCATATACGCCGAGCTGCAAATCTTTCGCGGCAGCTTTCTCGTCCTTGGGCTTTCCGGTTTTGTAGTCAATGATCTCGACCTTGTCGCCGGCGATGCGATTCACCTGATCCATCCGCCCGGTGACGATCACGTCGTGCTCGAGCGGCAGCTCGAACGTTTTTTCCTGGTACAGCACGTCGGCCGGCGCGGCGTGTACGTTTGATGGAATGCTTCGAGCTGCTCGCGGCCGGCTTTGCGATATTCCTCTTCGTGATAGTCGTCAATATATCCGGCGGCGGACCACTCGCGGTCGTAGATCGCGGAGACCTCGGCGAAGCGGAATTTTTCTCCGCTTGCTCACTTCGCCGACGAATTCTTTGATCGTGGTGTGCATCACGTTTCCGAAAGTCGCCATAGCGTGCGGGCCGCCGCGAATGCTCCACACGTACTGAAACATGTAACGCATCGGGCAGCGATCGTAAGCGTCAATCGCGGAAGCGCTGAGCTGCAGCGGTTCGGGACGCGGCGGGTGAAACGCCTTGGCCCACACCGCGACGCGGGAATACGCGCGCGTCGGTTCGCTGCCCGCTGGAAATAATTGCGAGGGCTCGGCGGAATCGGCTTGCGGCCCCGTAGTTTCCAGCAGCGCGGGAACCTGGACCTGCGGCTCAAGCTGCTTCGTGTCGAATTTATTGATCTTCGGATTCGCGAGGAAATCGTCCAGGAATGGGGACGGCTTCTTGCGCTTGTTGACCAGCGTCGAAAGCGTCAATTGCTGGCGCGCGCGCGTGAGCGCCACGTAAAAAAGACGGCGCTCTTCCTGAATCTGAAAATCGCCCTGCGGTCTTTCTTCCTTCATCATTTCCGGCGGGAATTCGAAGACCACTTTCCGGACGCCGGAAGGGAAGTCATTGCGCGAAAGCCGCAAAATAAAAACGTGCGGGAATTCGAGGCCCTTCGCCGCATGCACCGTCATCAACTGCACGGCATCGTCCGCAATTTCTTCTTCCAGGCAGATGTCGCCGCCCGCTTCGTGGAAATAGGCGAGATACTCGATGAAATCGCGCAGCTGCTTCTTCTCGCTCTTGCGCTCCCACTCCTTGATAAAAGTGACGAAGCGGTCGAGGTAGTAGCGATCCTGGTCGGAAGGCAACGGCATGACGCCCAAGCCGGCGATCAGTTCGTCCACCACTTCCGTGGCGGAACTGCGCCTCGCGGTTTGCCGCAAGCGCGCGAGCAGCGCAACCAGTTCGTTGAGTTTTACGCCGGGGCGATTGAACGGCGCCTCGTTCTGCGCGGTTTCGAGTCTCGTCGCTCAGAGGCCGCCTGTGATTTTTATCCGAGCGCTCTGCCAGGCGCACCAGGTCGCGCGGTTCGAGGCCCCAATATGGCGCGGCCACCACTCGCGCGCATGCCACGTTGTCCGCGGGCGCGACGATCAGATGCAGCCATGCGAAAAGATCGCGCACCAGCGTGCTTTCCAAAATCGAAAGCTTGCGGATCACGAAAGGAATCTCGCGGCGGCGCAAGGCGTCCACGAGCTTCTCCCGGTGGGTGTGCTTGCGGTAGAGCACCGCGAAATCCCGCCAGCGCGCTCCGGCGTCATGCAGGCGCTCGATCTCGGAAGTTATCCAGTGGGCTTCTTCCTCCGGCATGCCGAATTCCGCCACGCGAATCTTTTCGCCCTCACGATTTTCCGTGGTCAGTTCCTTGGGCGGCAGCAGCGGGGATTTTTCGTTGTGCGAAATCACTTCGCCCGCGACGCGCAGAATCCGTTGCGTCGAGCGGTAATTCTGCGAAAGCGAAACAAGGAATTTCTTTGCGGCGGGACCGAGTTTCGCATCGCTCGCGCCGCAAAAGCGCTTCAGAAAAATCGTGAAGCTGCCGAAGGACGCGCCGCGGAAGCGGTAAATGGCCTGATCGTCGTCACCCACCGCGACGATATTGCGCCGCTCGCCCGCCAGCAGCCACAGCAGCTCGAGTTGCGCGATATTCGTATCTTGAAATTCGTCCACCAGGATGTAGCGATATTGCTCGTGCATGCGCTGGCGCAGCGCTGCGTCTTCACGCAACAGCTGCACGGTGTGCATCAATTGCGCGCCGAAAGTCAGCAGGTTGCGCTCGCGCAAGCAGCCGCTCGCTCACGCGATAGACGCGCGCGAGTTCTTCCTGCCGCGCGACTTCGTCCTCGGCGATTTGCAACGCGTCCGATTCCAGAGATTTTTTCTGTGCTTCGTGTTTTCGCCGCAGCGCTTCCACGTAGCGCTGGTAATCGTCGGGCGTCACCAGCTCGTCCTGGCAGCGCGAAAAGAACTTCACGAAGTCGCTGATGAACTCGCCAGGATCCTGCAGGCGCCGGAAATGCTTCAGGTCGAGTTCGCCGATGTGGCGGCGCAGCAGGATTTTGTGGTCAATATCATCCAGCGGCTGAATTTCGGGATTCACCGAGCGCAGCACCTGTTCGATGCAAAATGAATGAAAGGTGCTGAGCCACACGCCTTCGGCTCGTTCGCCGATCGCTTTCACCACGCGGTACTTCATCTGGCCGGCGGCTTTGTCGGTGAAGGTGAGCCCCAGGATATTTTCGCCGGCAAGTTCAGGATTCGTTTCGAGCAGATTGCGAATGCGCTCGATGATCACACGCGTCTTGCCGGTGCCCGCTCCCGCTACTACGAGCAGGGGACCGTCGCCGTGCTCAACGGCCGCGCGCTGCTCGGCGTTCAGTCCGGAATTCTGTGCCGTGGTTTCTCTCGGGCTCATGGTTGAAGTGCTGCACGCCTATCTTAGCAGATATTGCCATAGGCGAACAGAAGGCGAAGGTAGCTCAGTTCGCGTCTGGTTGTCGCCCATCGTTTATGTTCGCTATCATTGACGTTATGGGCCCGTGGTTTCCCATCGAGACAGAGCGGCTGCTGCTGCGTGAACTGCGTGCGGCGGACGAGGATGACATTCACGAGTATGCGTCCGACCCGGAAGTCGTCCGGCTGATGATTTGGGGCCCGAACACGCGCGAGGCCACGCGCGAGTTCCTGGACCGCGCTCTTCAAGCGCAAACGCAATGGCCGCGCGCGGATGTCGGACTGGCGATCGAACTGAAGAGCGAGCGCCGCATGATCGGTTCGATCGGGCTGCGCATGAAAGACGGCGGCAATCATACCGCTGACTTTGGCTACGTGCTGAATCGCAAATATTGGGGCCTTGGTTATATGACGGAAAGCGCTCGCGCCATCCTCAACGTCGCTTTCGACCAGCTGAACTTGCACCGCGTCTGGGCCACCTGCCACACGCAAAATCGCGCTTCCTATCGTGTGATGGAAAAATTGGGCATGCGCCGCGAGGCGCTGTTCGTGAAAAACGCCCTGGAGAAAGGCGAGTGGCGCGACACGTATCTTTACGCGATTCTCGCCGAAGAATGGGAAGCCAAGCGGTTCCAGGCACGTTCGTAGAGTGAGCGATTGGGCACGGCATGTCACAGATCCGCCGCAGGAGGGACGTGCCCGCCGCTCCAAAACACCGCCCTAAATTGACCGCCTCCCGCGCCGCGCCTATACTGTAATTTGCGAGTTTGTGGCGCGGACGCTTGGTCTGCGCCTTACTGCGAAGGAGCAATCGTCATGGCAATTCCCGGCACCGAACAACCAGTCATCTTGAGCGCCGTCCGCACACCGATCGGCAAATTCATGGGCGGCCTCTCGCCACTATCTGCAACGGAACTCGGTGCGAAAGTCATCGCCGAAGCCGTGCACCGCGCTGCAATCGACCCTAACCTGGTGGACGAAGCGATCATGGGCAACGTGGTGCAGGCAGGGCTCGGTCAGAATCCCGCGCGCCAAGCGGCTTTGCGCGGAGGACTCGATTCGCGCGTCGCCGCTATGACGATCAACAAAGTTTGCGGCTCAGGACTGAAAGCCGTGGCCTTGGCGGCGCAGGCGGTGCAACTCGGCGAATCTGAAATCGTCGCGGCGGGCGGCATGGAGTCCATGTCAAATTGCCCGTACCTGCTCAAAGGCGCGCGCAGCGGCTACCGCCTCGGCAATCAGGAAATAATCGATTCGATGATCAACGATGGCCTGTGGGACGTGTACGAGAACTATCACATGGGCGTCACGGGCGAGTTGGTTGCCGAAAAATATGGAATCTCGCGGCAGGAGCAAGACCAGTTCGCATTCGAAAGCCATCAGAAGGCGATTCGCGCGATAAAATCGTGTTTCTTCAGCGCGCAAGTCGTTCCGGTGGAAATTCCGCAGAAAAAGGGCGACCCGGTCGTGATCAAGACCGATGAATCTCCGCGTGAAGATACTTCGCTCGAAGCGCTCGCGAAGCTGAAGCCGGCATTCAAGAAAGATGGCACGGTGACGGCAGGGAACGCGCCGGGGACGAACGACGGCGCCGCCGCATTGATCATCACCGGCGAGAAAAACGCCGCGCGCCTGGGCAGACAGCCGATGGCGCGCATCGTCGCGCAAGCCGTCAGCGGCGTCGAGCCGAAATGGGTGATGATGGCGCCGGTGGACGCGGTTGAAAAGCTGCTGAAGAAAACCGGCTGGGACCGCGACAAGGACGTGGACCTCTACGAACTCAACGAAGCATTCGCAGTCGCGGCCATTGCCGTAACCCGCGTGCTGAAACTCAACCCCGAAAAAGTAAACGTCAACGGCGGAGCGGTCGCGCTAGGCCATCCCATTGGCGCATCGGGCGCGCGCGTCCTCATAACGCTGCTCTTCGAATTGCAACGCCGCAACCTGAAGCGCGGCATCGCGGCATTGTGCCTCGGCGGCGGCAACGCGGTGGCCGTAGCAATCGAACGCCAGTAGTGCCGACGTCGCGTCGGCTCTTTGCTCGGTATTTACAACCCCGCGCTCGAGAAAGCGGTTGTCATCCCGAGGAGCGAAGCGACGTGGGATCTCTCTTCTATCTTCACCTTACTCGCGGCGTCCGTCGTTCGTTGAGCGCGCTTGACGTTCCTCCACCTCCTATGCTTTCTTTACCTCCTCTACTTCTTCATTCGCGGAGCATCCATGAAATCCGCCGCCCTCGGCTTTCGTGCCCATTCCGGCTGGACGGCGCTCGTTGCGCTCTCCGTGACGAAGGGTGTTCCGTCCGTGCTGGCGCGTCAGCGGCTTCATCTGGTCGAGACCTTCACCTATCGGTTCCGGCAGCCGTACCACACCGCAGAGAAAATGCCGGCCGACGAGGCTCAGGCCTTCGTTTCGCGCGTTGAATCTGAAGCTAGCCGCCTGGCACACCGCGCGATTCGCGAACTCCAGGAAAGTCTCTTGGCGCAAGGCTACGAACTAAAGCGTTGCGGTCTCGTTCTCGCCTCTGGAAGAACGTTGCCTCCGCTTCCGCAGATTTTGTCGTCGCATGCGCTGATTCACACAGCTGATGGCGAACTCTTCCGCCGAGCGATCCTGCAGGCAAGCGCCGACAACGGTCTGGCGAGCGCGACCATCAAGGAACGCGAAATTTTGAGCGAAGCGTCGCGCGTTCTGCGTATCAAGCCCAACGATCTCACTCGGCGGATCGCTGAACTGGGCCGGCCGTTGGGCGCGCCGTGGTCGCAAGACGAGAAGCTCGCATCGCTAGTCGCATGGTTGGCCCTTGCTTCCCGATCTTCCGCACGCATCCCCGCTGTGAAGCATGTCGCATGACGCTTTCCTCCCATGCTTTGCTTCCGCTATTATCTTGGCCGTCGGCGATAGCTGGCGACGCGAGCAATATCTGAATGTTCTGCCCAAACTGCAAAGCGGAGTACCGGGACGGCTTCACGCAGTGCGCGGACTGCGGCGCTGCGCTCGTCTCGCGCCTCGACGACGCGGCCGTTCCTTCTAATCGCCGCACGCTTCCGGAAGGGCCAGAATTGCTGTGGACGGGGACCGACCCGGGGATTCTCGCGCACATCGACAGCGCGCTCGACACGGCGAAGATTCCACATCATCAACGCAGCCGGGATGTCATCGGCGCTTTGCCCGGGTTGTCGGAGCCGGTGCACGCGATTTTTATTCACTCGCGTGATCATCAAGCGGCTCACGCAATCCTGGAGGAGATCATTCGACGCTTCGCAAGCAATCCCGAGGAAGGTGACGATGAGCCGGAGGATTCCGATTCTTCGGCGCCGATCCCGGCGGAGACCGATGATGAAGACGACTCGTCGGAAGTTCCGCAGGATTACGTCCCCGATGATTTCGATCCTGCCGAAGCGACTGTGGAAGTCTGGTCCGGCGCAGATGCCACCATGCGAAACAATCTGGTTACTTTCCTCGGCGGGATCGGTATTGGGTCGGCGACTGATGATTCCGCGGGAAAGCTGCGAATTCGCGTGACGCCGTCGTCGCAAAAACGCGCATCGGAAATGGTCCGTCAGGGTATAGACGCGTCCTAGCGGACACTGCTGCCTCGCTGCGCAACGGATTGCGCGCATTGTCTTGAGCGTCTTTTTCATCGAGGAGATTTCATGCCTGTTCGCCGCATCCCATCCAAGTCGCCAACAAAGAAGAAGACCGCCAAAGCAAACGACTCGGCGGACGCGCGGGTGACGTTTGACACCGTGCGCCAGATTTCCTTGTCGCTCGAGCACGCCGAAGCGGGCACCTCTTACGGCACACCGGCGTTCAAGGTCCGCGGAGAATTGTTCGTCCGGCTGCATCAAGACCTCGAATCGACCATCGTGGTTCGGACCGATTTCGAGCAGCGCGACGAATTACTCGCGGCGGACGGCGACACGTACTTCATCACCGATCACTATCGCAATTACCCCTGGGTGCTAGTCCGCCTCTCACGCGTTCATACGGACGCGCTGCGGGATCTCCTGCGCATGGCACATCGGCTCGCAGCAGCAAGTAAGCGCGGCTCCTCCCGCCGCCAGTAACAATCTCCGCGCCATTGCGTGTTTCGGCGCCGCTTGACGTTCCTCTCCCTCCTATGTTCCCTTTACCTCCTCTACTTCTTTTTCCTTTGCGGAGGCTTCATGTCGGCGGATGCAATCAAGACAGTCGCGGTGCTTGGCGCGGGCACCATGGGCAACGGCATCGCGCACGTTTTTGCGCGCTCGGGCTACAGAGTGATTCTGCGCGACGTCGAAAAGCGCTTCCTCGATCGCGGCCTGGAAACCATTACCAAGAATCTCGATCGCGAAGTGAAGAAAGGCAAAATCAGCGAAGCCGATAAGCCAGCCGTCCTCGCGCGCATCCAGCCCACCACGGAAACTTCCGCGCTCGCTGCCGCGGATTTTGCCGTCGAAGCCGTTCCCGAGCAGCTCGATCTGAAAGTCCGCCTGCTGAAAGATGTGGACGCGGTGCTCAGGCCCGGAGTGATCCTCGCGAGCAATACGTCTTCGATTTCCATCACGCAACTCGCCGCGCAGACCAGCCGCCCCGAGCGCTTCATCGGCATGCACTTCATGAATCCCGTTCCGGTAATGGCGCTGGTAGAAGTGATTCGCGGCCTCGCGACGAGCGACGAGACTTTTCAGATCACGATGTCGCTCTGCGAAAAACTCGAAAAGAAGCCGGTCGCCGTGAACGACGCCCCCGGCTTCGTCTCGAATCGCGTGCTGATGCCGCTGATCAACGAAGCCGCTTTCGCGGTGATGGAAGGAGTCGCCACCCCCGAAGCCGTGGACGCCGTGATGAAGATGGGCATGAATCATCCGATGGGCCCGCTCGAGCTGGCCGATTTCATCGGCCTCGACGTCTGCGTGGATATCCTCGAAGTGCTGCAAGCGGGCTTTGGCGATCCCAAATATCGCGCCTGCCCGCTGCTCCGAAAATATGTAGCCGCCGGATGGCTAGGCCGCAAATCCGGCCGCGGCTTCTACAAATACGGCGGGTAGATGCTTTGCAGTATCGCAGCAATTCTTTTGAAATGGCGTTCACTGGTTCGATTTCGATGAAGAAGAGACTAGGGTCCGGGATACGACTTGGAGTTGGTCTTCTTGTCGGGTTTGCGTTGCTCCTTTTCCCTTATAGGTCAACGACTGCCCCAAAGTGGCGAATTCAGGTCGTGGACGAAAACGGGAAGCCAATACGAGGTCTCAAGGTTTCGGAGGAGTGGATGTACTTCGACGTAGACAACGCGCCTTGGGTCGACTTCCGGAATACCGATGATGAAGGCCGCGTCACCTTTCCTCAGCGGACGATCGGGCTCTCGTTCGCTAGGCGCGCCTCCCTCGGTCGCGCTACAGACGGGGTGCACACTGGGCCGTCTGTGTTTATACTTGCTTGCGACGAGCACTTCCTCCAGGAAGCGAAACTGTTTTGGGACGGGAACGCTTTCTCGTATAAAGAGCCGCAACAACTAGAGTCTCGAATTGTCGCCAAGCCGGTGCAGCGGTGCACCATGGAATAGGCTTTACGGATCGAGAACGAAAAGCCTCCAAAATAGTCTTTGCTTTTTCTTCGCCTCGTGCTAATCTGCCTTCCAGAAAGGCTGGGTCGGGACCTCGGCACTCTGGTACACTGGCCCCGCCTCGGTCTCCAGCTAAGACCAAAAACGAAAGCCCTCTAGAGGTGGCACTGTGAACGACGAAAAGACAAAAAACCTGGATTTGGCTATATCCCAGATTGAAAAGCAGTACGGCAAGGGCTCCATCATGCGCCTGGGGAACAAGGACGTGCTCGTTCCGGTCAACGTGATCCCCACCGGCTCGATCTCGATTGACGCAGCGCTCGGCGTGGGCGGTTTCCCGCGCGGCCGCGTGATCGAAGTGTACGGCCCGGAATCCGGCGGCAAGACGACCCTCACCTTGCACGTGATTGCTGAAGCCCAAAAGTTGGGCGGCCAAGCCGCCTTCATTGACGCCGAACACGCGCTGGACCCTTCGTATGCGCGCAAGCTGGGCGTGGATGTGGATAACCTGCTAGTCTCGCAGCCCGATAACGGCGAACAGGCCCTCGAAATCGCGGAAGCGCTGATTCGCTCGAACGCCGTGGACATCATCGTGGTGGACTCAGTCGCGGCTCTGGTTCCGCGCGCTGAACTCGAAGGCGATATGGGCGACGCACAGATGGGCTTGCAGGCGCGGCTGATGTCCCAAGCGTTGCGCAAGCTGACCGCGATCGTTTCGAAGTCGAAGACCTGCCTGATTTTCATCAACCAGATCCGCGAAAAGATCGGCGTGATGTTCGGCAATCCGGAAACCACCACCGGCGGCCGCGCACTGAAGTTTTATTCTTCGATTCGCGTGGATATTCGCCGCATTCAGTCCATCAAGGAAGGCGACCGCGTGGTCGGTTCGCGCACCCGCGCCAAGATCGTGAAGAACAAAGTGGCTGCGCCGTTCCGCGAAGCCGAGTTCGACATCATTTATGGCGAAGGCGTTTCGCGCGAAGGCGATTTGATCGACTTGGGCGTCACCAGGGGCTTGCTTGAGAAGTCCGGCACCTGGATTTCGTACAAGAACGAGCGCCTCGGCCAAGGCCGCGAGAATGCGCGCGTTTTCCTGAAGGAAAACGCCGACATTCGCGGCAAAATCGAGCACGAACTGCGCAAACAACTCGGTTTGCTGAGTGTTGCAGCCGCTGCAGCGGAAGGAAACGGCAAGCCGTCGCCGGAAGCGCAAAAGCTGGCCGCGGAAGCCGCGAAGCAACCGCCGAAGGCCGCAGCCGCTGCACAAGGCCGCGTCAGCCGCTAGCGTCCGCGCGCGTCGTCAACCTAAGAATAATATGCTGCAGGGAGCGGGGCGTGCATCAGGCGCCTCGCTTCCTGCACGCCGATTTCGCCTCATTTCCCGCATCCCGCGCATCTGTACTTTCGTCCAGCCGTAACGATCAGGAAAACTGCTCGCGTTTCCAGTTGCGTCCACCTGTAACATTTCCGTAAACTAAAGCTCCTTCGGCTGATGTACGCGGTTTTTAGGCCGATAAAGAACTCAATGCGACCCCAGCCAGCCATCAAACAGTTTGTCCCGGTACTTTGCCTGCTGCTTGCGGGCGCGTTCGCTGCCGCTTCCGGCGCGACGCCCACTACGTCCAAATCCAGTTCCACTACTCGCACGCATCATCGCAAGAGCGGCATCTCTGCGTGGGGCGATCCCACAAAAGACGACAACGCCGAGTACGACGATCCAGTGATCCGGCAAGTTGCCGTGGACGCGCTGGGCCATGCCAACGGCTCGGTTCTCGCCATGGACCCATCCACCGGCCGAATTCTCACCATCGTCAATCAGAAGATGGCGTTTTCTTCCGGCTTCGAACCTTGCTCGACGATCAAGCCCGTCATCGCGCTCGCCGGATTGCAAGAGGGCGTGATCACTCGCGACACCATGATCAAGATCGGCCATCGCCGCTACATGGACCTTACCGAAGCGATGGCGCATTCGAATAACGTGTACTTCCAGGAAGTGGGCACGCGCCTGGGATTCCCGCGCGTACATCAGTATGCGCACTTGCTCGGCTTGGGCGAACGCGCCGGTTACGGCATCTCGGAAGAGCAGCCGGGATTACTGCCGGGAACTCCGCCGGCTTTTGGCGGCGTCGCGCGCATGTCCAGCTTTGGCGAAGGCATACGACTCACGCCGTTGCAACTCGCGTCGCTGGTTTCCACTCTCGCGAATGGCGGCACTCAGTATTTCTTGCAGTATCCGCGCACGGAAGCGGCTCGCGCCAATTTTCAGCCGCGTGTGCGCCAGCAATTGGACATCGCACCGCTCTTGCCGGATATCCGCGAAGGAATGCTGGCGGCGGTGATGTACGGCACCGCCAAGCAAAGTTACGACCCGGACGGCGAACAGGCCTTGGGCAAGACCGGAACGTGCAACGATGAAGCTCTCGGCGGACGCCTCGGCTGGTTCGTTTCCTACGCCGATCAAGCGCACCCAAAAATCGTGCTGGTCGTTTTGATTCGCGGCGGCAGCCGGTCCGTGAGCGGCCCGCACGCTTCGGAAATCGCAGGCCGCATTTACCATGGCTTGCGCGAGCGCAATTACTTCGCCGATATGGCGCGGCGCCAGCAGTATGCCGCCGCAGGCGCCTCTCACTAGGTCTTGTAGCGCCGGCGTCCCGCCGGCTCTTTGCCTTTGATCTTGTAGCGGCGGTCTTCAGGCCGCCATCCGTCTGACGCAAGGTTGCTGGCGATCTACGGAACCCGATTTCGCCTCGGTTTTTCTCTGCGACCTCTGCATCTCTACGGTTCGTCAGTGCCGTTACTTCCTAGAAAAATAACGCCCATTTTTCTTTTCCCGCATCCGCGAGCTGCGTTATGCTCGTTTTTTCCTAATTTGAATCGTAGTGCGAGGGTCATGAAGAAAATGTGGAAGGCTATTCTAGTTGTTGCGCTGCTCGCCGGAGGGGCGGCGTGCGCGGCGATCGTCTATAACGCGCGCATTTCCGCCGAAAATGACGTTGCGATGCAAGCATCGTTTGCGCGCGAAGAAGCTCGCCACGTCCAGCAGCAGATGGTTCTCTTCACGGAAGGCGTCGTCCCGGCGCGCTTGCCGTTTCATTTGTTTCTGCAGGGACTCGGCGTCGCTCCGGCGGACGCCGCGCGCCTGATCGCTTCGGCGCAGTCGGTTTTCGATTTTCGCCAAGTGCGCGCCGGCAATCACATTTCAGTGGGACGCTCGATGCTGGGTGACCTCGAGGAAATCCGCTACCGCATTGACGCCGACCGCGTCCTGAATATCGCGCCCCACGGCAGCGAATTTCATTCCGAAATTGAGACGATTCCGTCGGAGACCAAGACGGTCGGCGTAACCGGCGAAATCCGCGGCTCGCTTTTCAATGCCGTTACCGACGCGGGAGAAAAGCCGGAGTTGGCCATGCGCCTGGCGGATATTTTCGGCTGGGACCTGGATTTTTACACCGATCCGCGGCCCGGCGACACGTTCCGCGTGGTGGTCGAAAAGAAAATGCTCGCGAACGGCGAGGTTGCTTCCTACGGCCGCATTCTCGCGGCGGAATACGTCAACGGCAATCATCCTTATCGCGCGGTTCTGTTTCACGGTCCCGGCGGAGTGCCGGCCTATTACACACCCGACGGCAAATCCATGAAGAAGGCGTTTCTGCATTCGCCACTGAAATTCGCCGCGGTGATCACGTCGCATTTCAGCGAGCATCGCTTTCATCCCATACTGAAGGAATACCGCCCGCATCTGGGAATTGATTACGCTGCCCCCACCGGCACTCCGGTGCAAACGATTGGCGATGGACGCGTGATTTTCGCGGGAATGAAAGGCGGCGCGGGGAATCTGATCGAAGTGCAGCACTCGAACGGCTACACCACCTATTACATGCACCTTTCGCGCGTGCTGGTGCATTCCGGCCAGCGCGTCGAACAAGGCCAGCGCATCGGCCTGGTCGGCATGACCGGCCTAGCCACCGGCCCGCACCTCGATTTCCGCATCCAGCGCGGCAAAGAATTCCTGAATTTCGAGCGCCTGCCGCTGCCGCCCTCCGATCCAGTCTCCAAACGCGATTGGAGCCAATTCGCCGCAGCCCGCGATCAAGCCATGGCGCTAATGCCGCAGCTACCATCCCAGCAGGGCACAACCGCGTTGGCGAAGAATGCAGCACCAACTTCGCTGCCACCGGCTCCGGCGACTTCCAGTCCTGCCACCCAATAATCTACAGGCGAGTGTTGATATGCTCAGCTTTTACGTCGAGAAAAAGGAGGGTTGGTTCATATCTGATCTGTTCGGCCTTCAACATCCGCGATATGGCTTGCTCACCTTTGGGATTCTCCTAATTGCCTTAGGGGTGTTCTATACATACACAGGAAAAGCATATGCACGCCTTCACGGCTGGATCTATCGCGCGGACGACCCGAAGGGGTTTTGGTTGGAAGTTGCAGGGTCTTATCTACTTGGTCTCGCATTGATTGGACTTTTTTTGTACGAGAACTGGTTCGGAAACTGAGCTGGCCTTCTCCATAGGCTGCTTACACTCGGCGCTTTTCGTATGGTCAGATCCTTCTGCGCCGGATGCAAGATCCAGCCCCAAGATTGATCCGGTACGCCCCCTGAGACAGGTCACCCAACGTGTGCGGTATGGGACAGTGCAATAGGATGCAGATTCGTATATGCCAAGGACGAAATCGGTGAGGAACGCAAAGTTCGGTTGCATCATTCTCTGCGCGTTAGTCGCCACATCGGGTTGCCGGACGCTCTCCCCGAACTGGAACGGTACTTGGCAACTGAATGTCCCGACAAAAAGTAGCTTCCAGGACCAGATAATCACTATTTCGATTTCGGCGAACGGAGAGTAAGTCCTCGTCAGGCCGCCAATATCATAGAACTCCTCGTGGGTAGCACATGGCTTATCACCGGCAGCGTTATTGACTCGGATGCGCCTTCCGCAGGTGCGACGGGAGCCTAATCGCGATCTTGCGAATGGCCTTCAGGCGCCGGTTTTGCTCAGTCACCGAGAATCGAGATAGCGAAGCACACATCAAGCTGGCCACACGCGCTGCCGCATCTCGCTCGGATTTTGAATTTTTCGCCATAAAGCCACTTTGCGCTCCACGCACGTCTCGTTCAAGCAATTTTCACTCTGATGGTACGACCGACTAAAGACGCGATAACAAGGCGCAGCGGCGCATCAAAGGCACGGTCCATGTCGCTTGCTAGGTGCTCCCGGCTATCGTCACACGTCGCGATTAGAAAACGCTATATGTGACTCAAAACAAAGGACGGCTGTCAGTTTTAATCGTCATTTTTTTACGGTTTCGGCGACCTACTTTGGCTCGCAAAATTCGCTATCCCTTCGTCCGAAACCCGCTCCCTCCACAATTCGCGAAGTGCAACGGCTAGGGTACATACGATACGCGCCAAATCTGCTTTTGGCCGTCGTCGGAGATGAGGAGCGAGCCGTCGGCGGCGACGGCTATGCCGACTGGGCGGCCGTAAACTTGTTTGCCGACGGGATCGGGCACGAAGCCGGAGAAGAACGGAGTCGGCGGTCCGGCGGGCACACCGTTGTGGAAAGGAACGAAGACGACTTGATACCCGCTGCGAATGCGGCGATTCCAGGAGCCATGCTCGGCGATGAACGCGCCATCGCGATAGGCCGGAGGAAATTGCTGCTTGTCGTAAAACGCGAACTGCAGTGGCGCAACGTGAGCGCCCAAGAGCAGATCGGGCATAATGGATTTCGCAACCATGTCCGGCCGCGACGAGACTCGATTATCCACATGCTGGCCGAGGTAGGCGTAAGGCCAGCCGTAAAAGCCACCAGCAACGACGTGAGTAAAGTAATCGGAGGGTACGTCGTCGCCGAGGTCGTCGCGCTCGTTTACGTCAGCCCACAATTCGCCGGAAGAAGGATCGAAGGCGATGCCGACAGCATTGCGCAAACCGCTGGCGTAGACGCGCACGTTGCGCCGATCCGGATCCACCACGAGAACCGCCGCGCGCCGCGGGTCCGATTCAATTCCAACATTGCTGCGCGAACCCACCGAGACGAACAACTTGCTACCATCGGGGCTAAACGCAAGCGAACGGGTCCAGTGCTGGTGGTAGCCACCGCCCGGCAAATCGAGGATAGGTTCAGCATCCGAAAGTCTGCGCGAAGTTTTGGGATCGAAGCGAAAGCGCACGACCTGGTCGCTGTTTGCGACGTAGGCGTAATCGTCGTGGAACGCGATGCCGAAAGGCAGATTCAAATGATCGGCAAAAACTTCGCGCGCCGCGAGCGCAGGCGAGGGCGAAGAGCGCAACACGATCACTTGGCCAGCCCCGGAATCAGCAACGAACACGTCACCGTTGGGAGCGACCGTCAGCCAGCGAGGCTGCTCGAAGCCGGTCGCGAAAATCGACGCTTTGAACCCGGCAGGCACTTGCGGCCGGAAATTAGCCGGCGGCGGGACAACGGTCGGCCAGTTGTAAACGCTGCCGAGCACCGCTGCGATGCGCGCCCGCCAGCCTCCTACGTTCAGTAGAAGGAACAGCGCGGGAACCGCAACGGCCAGCGCGAGTAACACGACGATCGTTTTCCAGTAGGCCTTCCAAAAAAGCCTCAAGTGCCCTCCCGCTGAATTCCCACTCATTTATATTGCAAACGCGCGCGACCAACCAGTTTTAATCGCCGCGAAGAAACGTGGGCAGCGCAGCCGTTGACTTGCCTTTCCGGCGCAGCCTAAGATGCTCGCTCGGGTGGATTCCTACCTGTGAGCGAGCAGACCGTCTCCCATTACCGAATTGTTGAGAAGGTCGGTGAAGGCGGGATGGGCGTGGTTTACCGCGCGCACGACGACCGCTTGAACCGCGATGTAGCCCTGAAGTTCCTTCCCGCCGAGTTGGACAAGGACGAAAACGCGCGCCTGCTTTTGATACGCGAAGCGCGCACCGCGTCCGCGCTGAATCATCCCAACATTTGCACGATATATGACGTGGGCGAAGCCGACGGCAAAAGCTACATCGTCATGGAATTCGTGCAGGGGCGCTCGCTGGCCGAGCAAATTCCCGAAGGCGGGTTGCCGACGGAAACAGTGATCCGTTACGGCGAACAAATCGCGGACGCGATGGCGCACGCGCACGAGCATGGCGTCATCCATCGCGACCTGAAAACTCCGAATGTGATCATCATGCCGGGAGGGCGCGTCAAAGTGCTCGATTTTGGCTTGGCGAAGCACATGACCCCCGGCGAAATCACACTGAAGACGCAATCCATCAGCACGCTCACTTCGGAAGGCGCGATTGTGGGGACCATGCATTACATGGCTCCCGAACTATTTCGCGGCGAGCCCGCCGACGCGCGGAGCGATATATGGGCGCTGGGTGTTGTGCTTTACGAGATGGCCAATGGCAAGCGGCCCTTTCGCGGAAGAACTTCGTACGAGCTGAGTTCGATGATCCTGCACGATAGCGCGCCGGCGCTGCGGGAGAATGTTCCGGCGGGATTGCGCGCGGTGATTGAGCATTGCCTGGCGAAAGAGCCGGCGCAACGCTATCAGCATGCCAGCGAGGTGCGCGCCGCATTGGAAGCCTTACGCACAAACTCCGCGGTAATTCCGGCAAGCGCCCTTCAAGCTTCAGCAATTTTACCTGCCGCCCAGACTCGCCGCCCGCGGCTTCGCAATGCCGTTTTGGCTTCATTGGCAGCGGTAGCGCTTTTGGTTATTGCGGGGCTGGTTTGGAAGTTGGTGGAGGTGAAGTGGCGCGGCCCACGAGGCGTAGGCGCGGGGTCCATTCAATCGCTTGCAGTGCTGCCGCTGGAAAATCTTACCGGCGATCCCAAGCAGGATTATTTCGCAGACGGAATGTGCGACGCGTTGATCACGGAACTCTCGCAGATCAAGAAATTGCGGGTGATCTCGCGCACCTCGGTAATGCAGTACAAGGACAAGCACGAAAGCCCTGCGCAGATCGCGCAGGAATTGGGAGTGGATGCACTGGTGGAAGGCTCGGTGCTGCGCTCTGACGACCGCGTGCGAATTTCCGCCGAGCTAGTGCAGCCGCAAACGGGCCAGAATCTTTGGGCGCACAGCTACGAGCGAACGGTGACGGACATTCTGGCGCTGCAGAGCGACGTGGCTCGCGACATCGTCACGCAAATTCAAATTCAATTGACGCAGCCGGAGCAGGAGCGTCTGGCGAAGACGCGGACAGTGGTGCCGGCGGCTTACGACGCCTACCTGCAAGGGAATTACTACGCGAACAAACGGACGGGCGAGGCGATGACGCAAGCCGTCGCGGATTACCGGCAGGCGATCCAACTGGATCCGACGTATGCGCCATCTTACGCGGGACTCGCAGGAGCTTTGACGCTGGCGGCGGATTACAAGGATGTGCCGTCGTCGCAAGTGCTGCCGGAAGCCGAGGCGGCGGCGGTGAAAGCGCTGCAACTGGACGATTCGCTTGCGTCCGCGCACGCGGTACTGGGTCAAATTCACGCGTACAGCCTGCAATTTCCGCGGGTTCTGGAAGAATTTCAGCGTGCGATTCAGTTGAATCCAGGCGATGCCAACGCGCACCATTGGTACGCCCTGTCGCTCGCGGAGGCCGGGAAAAGCGACGAAGCGATTTCGGAAATGAAGCTGGCGCAGGAACTCGATCCGCGTTCGCTGATCATCAATGCGAATTTGTCGTGGGTGTTGTATCTGGCCGGCAAGTACGATGAGGCAATCGCGCAGGCGCAGAAAACCGTCGCGATGGACCCGAGCTTCGCGGTGGCACATGGATACCTGGGGCAGACCTATCTAGCCAAAGGGGAATACGAAAGGGCGTTGGCGGAATTGCAGCCGGCGCTGGCGCTATCCGGGAATGAAACTTCTTTCAAGGCGGAGTTGGGGAACGCGTATGCTGTGGCTGGGAAAAAATCGGAGGCGCTCGCAATTCTGCACGAGCTGTTGCAAATGTCCACGCGGCAGTATGTGGCGCCTTATAACATTGCGTTGGTGTACGTGGGCCTGGGCGATAAGGACGAAGCGTTTCAGTGGCTGGATAAAGCGTACGACGAGCGTTCCGTGCGGCTGATCAATATAGCCGTGCATCCGCGATTCGCGAGCTTGCGGAGCGATCCGAGATTTGCGGCGTTGGTGCAGAAAATCGGGCTACCGATGCCGCCGGTGAGCGGAAATTCCAGATGAACGCTGGATTGCCGGGGCGGTGACACGCGCTGGCGAGCAATCTTTCTTGACCGTGTGTTGCGGCTCGACTACACTCACGCCGGTCTGGCGTGCGGCGCAGGGAATCTGCTCACATCTTCGGGAGATAAGAATTTCGCTGCGGAGGATGAGGAGAACGGTATGGCCAAGATCAGTTTCACGCTTAAAGGTGTCGCGAAAGAAATAGCAAAGGCTGAGAAGAAACTGCGCTCGGTACGCGCGAAAGTCACGAAGGAAGATCAGAAGAGGATTGATCTGAATTTGCGCGGTTTGGAGAAATGCCACGGCGTAATCAAGAATTTCTGCAGGCCGCCGACGCTATTCGGACAAACGTTCACGACCAAGCCGAAATCGAAATGACGCCGGCCGCCGTGCCGAACCGCCTCGGCGCGATGTCTCTCTCGCCGTCCGGAACTTGAAGTGCGCGGAAGGAGAACAACATGGCCAAGATCAGTTTTTCGTTGCATCCCGTTGCTACGGCAATTCGCAGGGCGGAAAAGAAGCTGCGGTCCTTGCGGCCTAAAGTCAGCAAAGCCGACCAGAAGAAAATCGACTTGAACTTGCGTGCGCTGGAAAAATCCTACCACCTGATACGAGTGATTTGCCCGCCAGTGCCAATACGCACTCAACCACTGTTTGGGCAGTGGTTCGCGACTAAGGCCAAGTAAAGCCCGCGGACAGAGTGGGTATTTTGGTGTGGCGCCTGCGAGCTAATGAACCCAATCACTTCGCATGCCTAAGTCGAAAGCGCCGTCATTCCGGCGGTCTCCCTTCTTAGTTTGTTACTGGGAAGCCGGGAACCTGGTATTCGAAAATTATGCGCTTGGCAAACGCGCCGCCGGCGCGCCGGTTGCAACCGAACTTCTGAATTTCCTGAGCCATTGGCGATCTTCCGCGGCGATCTTCGCGCACTTCCCGCAGTACTCGCCCTCCTCATTGCGTGCTGCTATCCGAGGATTGGAACGGCACGAACTGCTGCAACGCTCCGGCCGAAAGGAACAACGCGCCGAACGGGCCATGGCTGCGTGGAAAAACTGGAACCCTGCCGCGGGCTTTTTTCATTTCACAGGGCGCGATTTACCCTTCGAAGCAGACCTCGTGCGCATCGGGCGTTATATGAAAGGGTTGACCCACGAGAAGGCCATGCCGGTCCCAGTGAAGCGCTATCCGCGAGCGAAGCAGATCCGTTTGCTGCCGGCGCGCGAGAGCGGTGAATTTCCGCGGGTACTTACGGCGCGGAGAACCTGGCGGAGATTTGCGCCAGGACAACTTTCCTTCGCCGATTTGAGCACCTTGCTGGGGCTGACGTTCGGGGTGCGTGAATGGGTAACTGTTCCGCCGCTGGGGCGGTTTGCGGTGAAGACGTCTCCTTCGGGCGGAGCATTGCATCCGATCGAGGCGTACCTGGTGGCGCGGGACGTGGAGGGAATCGCTCCCGGCATATACCACTACGATGCAAGCGGGCACCGGCTAGAATTGCTGCGGCGAGGGATCACACGCGACCGAATGTCGGACTATTTGATCGGGCAGCGATGGTTTGCGGATGCTTGCGCGTATGTGGTGATGACGGCGGTGTTCACGCGAACGCAATGGAAGTACCGCTTTCCGCGTGCATACAGAGTGGTGCTGGCGGAGTGCGGGCATTTGTGCCAGACGTTTTGCTTGACCGCGACGTGGCTGGGGCTTGCGCCTTTCTGCACGATGGCGCTGGCGGATTCAAAGATTGACCGCGACCTGGGGATTGATGGAGTGACGGAGGGCGCGTTGTACGTTGCGGGTGTGGGGCAAGTTCCGAAGGGCGTGGATTGGAAGACGGCTTCATTGCCGGTCGACCCTACGGGGAAGAAGCGCAGGCGCAGGTAGCCGCGCGATACGAGAACTCAGCACGGAATCCGCCAAACGGCAAAAACGACAGCAAGAATTGCTTGTGCCACCTATGCTTTTAATTCCCAGGTGTCGCCGGCGCGCAGCAGTTTGGCCAGATCGCCTTTGCCTTTTTTGGCTTGAACGTCGCGGATTTGCTGCGTGATTAAATCCTCGTAGCGCGGCACGTTGTTCCAGGCGCGCAGCACGCCGATGGGCGTGGGGAAGCCTTCGCGATGTTCCATATGCGCCAGCAGGAAGGCGTAGGCGGCACGCGGATGTTGCTCGTCGTGCACGAGCAGATCTTTTTCAGTGATGCCGTTGCCGAGTTCGACGACCTCCAGATCGATTCCGTTCATACGGATGCCCTTGTCGCGCTTCTTGCCGAAGATTAGGGGCTTGCCGTGCTCGAGCTGGACGACGTGCTCGCTGCGAGCGTCTTTTTCGGTGAGGTTTTCCCACGCAAGGTCGTTGAAGATGTTGCAATTCTGCAAAATCTCGACGTAGGCCGCGCCTTTATGGGCCGCGGCTTTCCGCAGAGTTTCCTTCAGATGCTGTTGGAAAACATCCACGGAACGCGCGACGAAAGTCGCTTCCGATCCGATCGCGAGCGAAATAGGGTTGAAGGGGCGGTCGGTGGTGCCGTAGGGGGTGGACTTGGTTTTCTTTCCGATTTCAGAGGTCGGAGAGTATTGGCCTTTGGTGAGGCCGTAAATCTTGTTGTTGAACATCAGGACTTTCAGGCCGACGTTCCGGCGGAGCATGTGGATGGTGTGATTGCCGCCGATAGAAAGCGAATCTCCGTCCCCGGTGGCGACCCAGACGTCGAGGTCAGGACGAACGAGCTTAATACCGGTGGCCACGGCGGGAGCGCGGCCATGGATTGTGTGGAAGCCGAAAGTGTTCATGTAATACGGAAAGCGGCTGGAGCAGCCGATGCCCGAGATGAAGACGAATTTTTCGCGCGGGACGCCCAGTTCGGCGAAAACCATTTGCACCGCGGAGAGGATGGCGTAGTCTCCGCAACCGGGGCACCAGCGGATTTCCTGGTCGGTTTGGAAGTCTTTTTTGGTGTAGACGGGAAGAGTATCGGTTGCCAATTTAGATCTCCTCAGATTTCAGTGCAAAATCAAACGTCGGGAGTTCACCGCAGAGGCGCAGAGAAAAACAAATCCCTCGCTGCGCTCGCAGTGACTTCATGTTTTGGTTGGCCGACGACATTAGTTTCCTTTAGTCCAGTAGCTCTTCGATCTTGGCTTCGATTTCCGATTGCTTGAAGGGTTTGCCCTGGATTTTGCCGTAGCTTTGGGCGTCCACAAGGAATTTTGCGCGCAGCAGCATTACGAGTTGACCCATATTCATTTCGGGGACCAGGACTTTCTTGTAGCACTTCAGCAAATCGCCGAGATTTTTCGGCAGCGGATTCAAATAGCGCAGATGGACGTGGCCGATGCGATGGCCTTTGGCGCGCAGCGCTTTCATGGCGGCGGTGATCGGGCCGTGGGTGGAACCCCAGGCGACGATCAAAACGTCGCCGGAAGGATCGCCCTCTGCGACGGCCTCTGGAATATCCTGCGCGATGCCTTCGACTTTCTCGGCGCGGGTGCGAACCATATGCTCGTGGTTGAGGGGTTCGTAGTTTACGTTGCCGGTGACGTCCTGCTTTTCGATGCCGCCGACGCGGTGTTCGAGGCCGGGCGTTCCGGGAATGGCCCACGGGCGAGCGAGAGTTTCTGGATCGCGTTTGTAAGGCTGGAAGCCTTCCGGGTTGGTCTCAAAATGTACGGGAATCGCCGGAAGATCTTCTACCGTGGGAACTTTCCAAGGCTCGGATCCGTTCGCGAGGTAGCCGTCCGAGAGAATAATGACTGGAACCATGTATTTGATGGCGATGCGGCTGGCTTCGAGCGCAATCCAGAAGCAATCGCCGGGAGTTGAGGGCGCGAGAACGGGAACGGGAGCTTCGGAATTGCGGCCGAAGAGAGCTTGCAACAGATCGGCTTGTTCGGTCTTCGTGGGAAGTCCGGTGGACGGGCCGCCGCGCTGGATGTCGCAGATTACCAGCGGCAATTCGACCATCACAGCGAGGCCGAGCGCTTCGGTTTTCAGCGCCATGCCTGGTCCGGAGGTGGAGGTGATCGCCAGAGCGCCGGCGTAGGACGCGCCGATCGCCGATGTGATCGCAGCGATTTCGTCCTCGGCCTGAAAGGTGGTGACGCCGAAATCCTTGTACATGGAAAGTTCGTGGAGAATGTCGGAAGCCGGCGTGATGGGGTAGGAGCCGAGAAAAAGCGTAAGGCCTGCTTGCTGGGAAGCGGCGACAAATCCCAAGGCGAGCGCAGCATTCCCGCTGATATTGCGATAGACGCCGGGTTGCAATTTCGCGGGAGGGATTTCGTAGCTGATCTGAAATGCTTCGGTAGCTTCGCAGTAGCTGTAGCCCGCTTGCATGGCGAGCTTGTTGGCTTGCACGAGCTGCGGCTTGTTCTTGAATTTATCTTCGAGCCAGCGCAGTGTGGGCTCCATGGAACGGTTGTAGAGCCAGTAGCACATGCCCAGCGCGAAGAAATTCTTGCAGCGGTCCATGCTCTTGGCGTCGAGGCCCAATTCCTTCAAGGCCGCGCGCGTCAGTTTGGTCAGTTCGACCGCAAAAAGGCGATAGCCGTCGAGCGAATGATCTTCGAGTGGGTTCTGAACGATCTGCGCCTTGCGCAGATCGGTTTCCTTGAAGCTATCGAGATTGACGATCAGGATGCCGTTGGTTTTCAGATCCGATAGGTTCATTTTCAGCGCGGCGGGATTCATGGCGATGAGCGCGTCCACTGAATCGCCCGGGGTGTAAACGTCGCTTGAGGAAAAGTGAACCTGGAAACCGCTGACGCCGGGCAGAGTGCCGGCAGGGGCGCGAATCTCGGCAGGGAAGTCGGGTAGCGTGGCCAGGTCATTGCCGTACAGCGCCACAGTGTTCGTAAACTGGCTGCCAGTAATCTGCATGCCGTCGCCAGAGTCACCGCAGAAGCGGATGACGGCCTTGTCTATCGTTTCTTTCTTGCGGCCTGAGATTTCGACGAATGTGCTGGACATGGCGATTCAAGACCTCGATTCAAAATTGGCAGAGAACCGTAAGGGGCCGGACGGCGCCCGCCCCTACATCTTTGACGTCCATGATCTGATTTCTATTCGGCAAAAGGCTAGCACACTGTGAGCCAGCATGGGGATGGGAGACGCAAGCGCTGGAAGCAGAAGTAACCACGACAGATGGGTCGCCTGGACTGCGATAGCCGAAGGCCGAAGGAAAGGCAAAAGCGGGTGATTCGCCGTGCCTAGTTGCGCGGCGCCGACTTGCGCCCGGCTTTTCTTCTTCCCGCATAACCTCGACTATAGGCTAGCACACCGTGCTGCAATTTGCGCGATGCGCGGGTACAATGTGTCGTTTTCGGCTCTAAACCGGAACCGGGATCTGGCAGCGAGCGTCGAATGAAGTGGGCAGAGTCCATGGGGCCACGTTGAGACTTGGGTTCGCCAAATTCGCGCTCGCAGAGCCGTCGAAGGTGCACGCCGTTCGGCATTGGCTCTTCACGCTGGGCGGTCCGGGATTAATCCTGCTGGGCTTGATAGATAGCTCGGTGATACCTGTCCCCGGCAGCATGGATGCAATGACGATTGTGCTGGCGGGGCACGACCGGGAATGGTGGCCCTATTACGCGGTGATGGCCACTGTGGGTTCCGTGATCGGGGCGTATCTCACGTACCGCATCGCGCGCAATGGCGGTGAAAAGGCGCTGAAGGATAAAGTCTCGCCGCGCATCATGAAGAGAGTTACCAAGGCATTCGAGCGTTGGGGGTTTGGGGCGATCGTGATACCGGCATTGTTGCCGCCGCCGATGCCGATGGTGCCATTCGTAATCGCGGCGGGCGCGCTGCAATATTCCCCTAAGAAATTCCTGGCGGCGATGTCGGCAGGGCGCTTGGTGCGGTACTGCATTCTGGCTTATCTGGGCGCGGCTTATGGCCGGAAGATTTTTAGGGTGATCCTGGCGCACGGGGAGACGGTGTTGATCGTGACCATTGCGCTGACCGTGGTCGCTGCGCTAGTGCCGCTTCTGCTGTACTTCCGGCGCAGGCGTGGAATTCTGGCGAAAGCGCATTGATTTGCCCGGCGCAAAGTCACCAGAGGAGCGATCGTTTCTTGAGCGGCAGTCTGTGGCGTCCCGAACGCCTATCACTGCGAAGCCGCCCAGTGCATGAATTCCCAGCTTTAGCGAACCGCCCGCCTTTACCTTTTCGTACCGCGCTTTCGAGGTGCGCCGGAACGAACCGCGTTGGGGTGCTAACCTTGGAGTTTCCCCGGAGCAGGCCGTGAGCGATTCCTCCCGATCAAAAGAACCCGGCGCGGAGAAGCGACGCAGCACCCGGCTCGCGAAATCCGTGCCAATCAAGATTAACGGGACAGATGCGCTCGGGCAGCCGTTCCACGAATCCACATTAACAGTGATGATTGACTGCTACGGGTGTAAATACCAATCCACGCATTACGCGCCCAAGGGTTCAACCGTCAGTGTGGAAGTCCGCCGCCTGGAGCCGCCGAGGCCGCCGCGAGTGGTGACGGCGCGCGTGGTGTGGGTGCAGCGGCCGAAGACATATCGGGAGGTCTATCACGTCGCGCTGGCGTTTGAGGTTCCCGGAAACGTGTGGGGAATCCCCTGGCCGCCGACTGATTGGTTTCCGTATCCTGGCGAGGAAGAGACTACAGTGGCGGAGCAGGTTCTGGCTTCGGAACCCGTGAATGCCGTTGTGGCAGCGCCGGCTGTGGCGGATGCGGGCCGAGGCTTGGCCGCGCAATTGGCGGTGGCGGACCAGGTGGTCCTGGATTGCACGGTGGAAATGATGACTGCGCTCGAAAAGAGCAAGAGCCGCGCGCGGGCGGTGAGCGAAAGGTCGCGCGAAGCACAACTCGCAGAGATACAAGAAGCTGCTCGATTCGCGGCCGCTGAAGCTCTGGCCGAACAATCGGCAGCGATGCGCCAGGAATTGGACGCGGCGATGCGATACATCGTGGAGCAGAATGCGGAACGAGTGAGCGCGCTACTGGAAGGCACGCGCAAGGAATTGGAAGCGTTGCGCGAAGCTCTGAGCAACCCGCCTGCGCGCAGAACCAAGAACCCCGCCGGCAAGCGACGTTCGAAGGATCCAGCGCCCGTCGCCCAATAGCGATCACCGTCTTTCGCGCTCGCCGGAAGGGCGGGTAACTTACTGAAAAAGGCCAGCCTGTCCGTAAGTACCATTGACTTTCGCTTTTAATTCGCCTACACTCCGACCTTCAAACTTGGGTTCGAGGGGTGTGACATGGCGCTGACGAAGAGACAGAAGGAAGTCCTGAACTACCTGGTGGGATTTCTCAACAAGAACGGCTATTCACCGAGTTTTGAGGAAATTGCACACGCGCTGAAGCTCACTTCGCTGGCCACGGTGCACAAGCATCTCTCGACGCTGGAGAAGAAAGGGTTTATTCGCCGCGGCTACAACCAAAGCCGTTCGATTGAAGTGGTGCAATTGCCGAAACCGATCCGCGAGCAGGTGCTGGATCGCCATGTGGTGGAATTGCCGCTCGCGGGAAGGATCGCAGCAGGACATCCGTTGGAAGCTGTCGAACAGAACGAAACAATCTCGCTGGCGGATTTTGCGCGCGGGCAAGGAACGTTCGTGCTGCAAGTGAAAGGCGAATCCATGCGCGAGGATCACATCCTGGATGGCGACTACATCGTAGTGGAGCAGACGCAGGTGGCGAATCCGGGCGAGATCGTCGTGGCGCTGGTGGGCGAGGACGACGCGACGGTGAAGAGATTCTATCGCGAGCCGGGCGGCAAGGTCCGTTTGCAGCCGGCGAATTCGGCGATGTCTCCAATTGTCGTCCAGGGCGCAGACGTGAAAATCCAGGGAAGAGTTGTCGGCGTTCTTCGCAAGTATTAGTCTTGGGTTGAGGCGAACGATGAGCGTCCCGGGGCGCGACGAGGCGGCGCCGTATTACTTCACTTATATAGATCGCGTCGCGAGCGCTGACGTTGTCGGCGTGCTCGAATCCCAGTTGCAGGAAGTTCCCGCGATTTTAAACAACATCTCCGAAGAAAAATCGCTGTACCGCTACGCGCCGGAGAAGTGGAGCATCCGCGAAGTTTTGAATCACGTAAGCGATACGGAGCGAGCGTTTGCTTTTCGCGCGCTGTGGTTTGGACGTGGATTCAGCGACCCGCTCGCCAGCTTCGATCAGAATGTTGCCGCGACCAGCGCGCGGGCCGATGACTACTCCTGGGCGAGCCACGTTGCGGATTTTCGCGACGTGCGGCAAGCGACATTGTCATTTTTTCGGAACCTGCCGGCGGAAGCGTGGTCTCGTAAAGGCGTAGCCAGCGCAAAATCGGTGACGGTTCGAGCGCTTGCGTACATCATCGCGGGACATCTTTCCCATCACTTGGCGATTCTGCAAGAGCGTTACTTGCAGAAATCCGCTGCAGGCCACCGCTGAATTATTTCCTGCTTGCACTTCGCGGCAATCCAGACGTACGATGCGGCTCCCCAGCTTCTTAAGGTATGGCGTTACCTCACCGGACACATCTGTACCATTTTGGATTTGGCAGAGTTTCAGCGCGGGACTACATTCAAAGACCCGGACCTCATTTGACGTAGTTTGCGATTCTGGCGCAGCTCAGGCGCAAGGAGGGTAAATGTGGGGAGACAAGAAGCCGGACGCACCGGCTAAGAACCCGCTCCCGCAGCAAGTGCAACAACCGCAGCAAGCAAGGCCAAATATTCCGAGTGCAAACGCACCGGCAATTCCTGGGGAGGCAAAAACGATGGCACCGATTGATTCTGGGTATCCAAGCACGACTTCTGGCGGCACGGCACGGTTGGGCTCGAGCCTGCATGTGAAGGGCGAGATCACCGGCAACGAAGACCTGCTGATTGATGGCAGCGTCGAGGGGCTGGTGCAGCTGGAAGACCGCAAGTTGACCGTGGGCGCGAGCGCCAAGGTGACTGCGGATGTGATTGCGCGCGAGGTGGTGGTTTACGGGAACGTGAAGGGCAATCTGCGAGCGCGCGACCGGATCGAGATCAAGAAGGACGGCTCGGTGGTCGGCGATTTGACGACGGCGCGGATTTCGATCGAGGATGGAGCTTATTTCAAGGGCTCGATCGAAATTGATAAGACCGGCGACGCGAGCGATGACAGCTCGAAGTCATTCGCGCGGAGCGGCCGCAGCACTGCTGCAGCCACTTCTTAGTCAGCTTCGTTTCAGCGATTTGTATCTGCCTCCCAATCACGGCGGGTCGCTGCAGAGTGGCCCGCTCGCGAATCCGCCGTGCTCCGTCCCCCAGGCACTCGTTTCGTCCGTTGACATCGGTAACAAGCTACTTTAGAATCGGTGTTTGTCTTGACTGGGAAAGGTGTGACTGAGCAGATGCGGACGTATGTTCCAAGAGGCCGCGAGGCCGAAGAGCTGATGGTGGGGAAGGACTGGTTCGTGATTGACGCCGAGGGAGTAGTGCTCGGGCGGCTGGCGACGCGCGTGGCGCGCCTGCTGATTGGCAAGGACAAGCCGACGTATACGCCGCATCTGGATTGCGGAGATCACGTGGTGGTGGTGAACGCGGAAAAGATCAAGCTGACGGGCAATAAGATTGATCAGAAGCTGTATCGTCATCACAGCGGCTGGCCGGGCGGATTGAAGGAAATACCGATCCGCACGCTATTGCAACGGCGGCCGGAAGAGGTTGTGCGCGAAGCGGTGCTGGGAATGCTGCCGAAGAACAAGCTCCGCGCGCGAAGAGCAAAGAAGCTGCGTGTTTATGCCGGAAGTGAAGGCCTCGCCCGCCACACCGGACAAAAGCCTCAGCCACTCTCGCTATAGCCTCGCGACACACAGGGACTAAAAATTTTTCGTTTGGCGGATGCTTTCGCCAGGGCCTTTTTCAGTCGGCCTGTGCAGGCGCGGGATTCTCTTCGCCGCCGGGCGCGGTGGGTAAATAGGAGGAACTTTGAGTTCAGCTGCGAGTTCATTGGAAGGCAAGGCCAAGCAATTTTACGGCACGGGTCGCCGGCGGGAATCCATCGCGCGCGTATACATCAAGCAGGGCGCGGCGCGGTTCACGGTGAACGGCCGGCCGGTGGACGAATATTTTCGCAACGTGGCGTGGAACACGGCGGCGGTCGAGCCGCTGAAGTTCACGCAGATGCTGGACCAGGTGGAAGTGAAGGCGATCGTGAAGGGCGGCGGCGTGGGTGGACAGTCGGGAGCGGTGCGCATGGGTCTTTCGCGCGCGCTTTCGAGGTTGAACCCGGAATTACGGCCGGCGCTGCGCAAGAACGGTTTTCTGACGCGCGATCCGCGCATGAAGGAACGCAAGAAGTACGGGCAGAAGGGCGCGCGACGCAGATTCCAGTTCAGCAAGCGGTAATTGGGTAGGTTTGGTTAGGATCCGGCTTCGATTTATCGGGGCCGGATTAATTCACGGCCGGCAAGGAACCGGCAGAAAAGGATGCTGCTCCGAAAAACGGAGTAACAAGCATCCCTTCAATCAAGGAGGCACTTTGGGAGTTGAAATTACGATGAAAGAGTTGCTGGAGGCTGGAGTTCACTTCGGCCACCAGACGCGGCGTTGGAACCCGAAGATGAAGGAATACATTTTCGGGGAGCGCAATGGAATCCACATCATTGACCTGCAAAAGACCTTGAAGATGTTTCGCGACGCGGCTCGCTACGTTTCCGAGCTCGCGGGCCAAGGGAAACGAATTCTTTTTCTGGGCACCAAGCGCCAGGCGCAGGAAGCCATCGCCGAAGAGGCGAACCGCTGCGGCATGTTCTACGTGAATCACCGCTGGCTCGGCGGCACCATGACGAACTGGGTGACCCTCCAGAAATCCATCAAGCGATTGAAGCTGCTGAAGGGCATGGTGGAAGACGGGCGCATGGCGCAGTTTTCGAAGAAGGAAGCGGCGCGCCTGGAACGTGAGCTGAAACACTTACAGCAGAACTTCTCCGGCGTGGAGAATATGACCACGCTGCCGGACGCCATGTTCGTGATTGATCCGAACGCGGAATTAATCGCGGTGCACGAAGCGCGGCGCATGGGCATTCCCGTGGTCGCGATCGTGGATACGAACTGCGACCCGGACTTGGTGGATTGGGTTATTCCCGGCAACGACGACGCTTTGCGCGCGATTCGCTTGTTCACCTCAAAAATTTCCGACGCCGTGATCGTGGGACATCAATCCTACGAGCAGACGCAGATCGCGGATCAGAAAGCAGTGGAAGGCGGCGGCGAAGAAGGCGTGGATTACGTGGACACCAGCGCCTACGAAGTTTACGAGAAGCAGGAAGGCGATTTCGTGGAAGGCGAGCCGGGTGAATTGGTCGCGACGGAAGAAGCCGCGGCTGCAGCCATCCCGACCGAAGACGAAACTCATCAGCACGCGAAGTAAGGCGGCTCTGCGTATTCGGTAAGCCGCTCTCCGGCGCCACTCGTGTCTAGGCGGCCGACCGAACGAGTAGTGAGTCCCGAATTTATTCAAAGGAATTGAGTACATCTATGGCAACTGCAGATGGAAAACCGAATGTATCCGCGCAGCAAGTGAAAGAGCTGCGCGACCGCACGGGCGTGGGTTTTTCGGCGTGTCGCGACGCGCTGGTGGAAACCGGCGGGGACATCGAACGGGCGATTGATATTCTGCGCAAGAAGGGCCAGGCCACGGCGGCGAAAAAAGCGCAGCGCGCGACTTCCGAGGGTCTGGTGAGCTGCTACATCCACGCCGGCGGAAAAATCGGCGTGCTGGTGGAAGTAAATTGCGAGAGCGATTTCGTCGCGCGCACCGAAGACTTTCAGCGTCTGTGCCACGATGTGGCGATGCACATCGCCGCGCTCGATCCGCGTTTTCTGCGGCGCGAGGAAGTCACGCAGGAGACGCTCGACCGCGAGCGCGAGATTTACAAGGAACAGGCTAAGGCCACGGGCAAGCCGGAAAACGTGATCGAAAAGATCGTGAGCGGCAAGATGGAGAAGTTCTACGAGGAAAATTGCCTGTACGAGCAGCACTTCATCAAGGATGAAGGCATGACGGTGAAGGAACTGATTGACCACACCATTGCGAAGATCGGCGAGAACATTTCCGTGCGGCGCTTTTCCCGATTCAAAGTAGGCGAAATGGACGGGGCCGGTGGGCAACGAGCGGCGACCGATGCTGAACCCGAAGGACCGGTGCCGGTACCGATGGCGTAGCTGCCGCTAGCACAACTCGGATTCGTTTCAAGTCCGCCGCATTTGTGGCGGATTTTTTTTGCGCGGATTAGGTTGCGGGCACGGGCTAAAGCGGGTGGGTCTGAGACCCGCGCTTAGCTGTTCTTGAGTTAGAATTTCGCAAGATTGTCGCGGACAGGTGCTGCGCGTCGTTCTGCGGGGCGCAACCCCGAAATCTTTGCTAAAATGCACGCGGCCAGGGGGCTGGCCATCCGCAATGACAAAAGCCGCGGCGACCAAAGTGCAAACGGCAGTGCGAACCAGCGCAGCGAACAATCCCACCGTGAAAGGCGCGCCCGTTTACGAGAGGCTTGTGCTGAAGCTTTCGGGAGAATCGCTCTCCGGGCCACACGAGTCCGGCATTCACGCCGAAACGATTCAGGGCATCGCGCGCGAAGTGCAGGAAGTGCGCGGCCTGGGCGTGCAAGTAGCGATCGTGGTGGGCGGTGGGAATTTTTTCCGCGGAACGCGGCAGAAGGAGCTCAATATTGACCGCGCCACTGGCGATTACATGGGAATGTTGGCCACGGTGATCAACGGCCTGGCGATGGTGGATGCGCTCGAAAAAGTGGGATGCCACACGCGACTCATGAGCGCGATCGAGATGCACCAGGTGGCGGAGCCGTTTATCCGCCGGCGCGCGACGCGACACCTGGAAAAAGACCGCGTGGTGATTTTTGCGGCAGGAACGGGGAATCCTTATTTTTCTACGGATACGGCGGCGGCGCTGCGCGCGATGGAAATCAAGGCGCAGGTGATTTTGAAGGCCACCCGAGTGGATGGCGTGTATGACGCCGATCCGGAAAAAGTGAAGGGCGCGAAGCGGTTCGAGAAAATCACTTATCTGGACGTCTTAAAAAAGGGCCTGCTCGTGATGGATTCGACCGCGATTTCGTTGTGCATGGACAACAAAATGCCGATCGTGGTGTTCGATATGACCGTCCCGGGAAATTTGAAGCGCGTGGTGCTGGGCGAGCCGGTAGGCTCGATCGTGACCGCGGCGTGAAATTCAATCGGCGGAGGCAATTTTCTCGATGAGCACGTTTGGCAACAGCAAGGACGCAATGGCGCAGGCCAAGACGAGGATGGAAAAAGCCGTGGAGGATTTTCGCAAGGAGCTGGGTAGCGTGCGGACGGGGCGCGCAAACGTCTCGCTGTTGGACCATATTCGGGTGGATTATCACGGTACTCCGATGCCGATCAATCAGCTAGGCACCCTGAATGTGCCGGACTCCGCGACGATCGTGATTTCGCCGTGGGATCCGGGCGCGGTGGCGTTGATTGACAAGGCCATACGCACGACCGACCTGGGATTGAACCCGACGAACGACGGCAAAGTGGTGCGCGTGCCGATTCCGGCGTTGACCGAAGATCGGCGCAAGGATTTGGTGAAGCACATTCACAAGGTGCTGGAAAATCATCGCACGGCCGTCCGGAATATTCGCCGGGATATCAAGGAAGGCGTGGAGAAGCTGGAGAAAGAAAAGAAAATCAGCGAGGACGACAAGAAGCGTTCGTTGGATGAACTCGAAAAGCTGACGCATTCCGAGACCAAAAAGATCGAAGATTTATCCGCCGCCAAGGAGAAGGAAGTTCTCGAAATCAAGTAAGAATGCACGCGCCCCGCAGCACGAATCAGCGGAAGCATGCGCGAATTATTTGCCCCGCACAGAAGTGAAATCCTCAACGGTTGACCGGTCTGAAACCCGCGAGTTGCGGACCGCATCGTTTCCAGCGTGAGAGACGCACGGCCCAGCACAACCGCACTACGCGTGGCGATGCGCCGCGCGGCCCACCAGCTCTACGACCATCCTAAAATTCTGGACGATCCGATTGCCTTGCAGATCCTCGGAGAAAAGGCGCAGGAGCAAGTGCGCCTGGAGGGCCGGAAGATTTACGCGCGTGCATCGCGATACGTGCGGGCTTTCATGGTGGCGCGCAGCCGCTTGGCTGAAGACGAGCTGGCCGCGGCCATCGCACGTGGCGCGAGCCAATACGTGATTTTGGGCGCGGGGTTGGACACGTTTGCGTATCGCAATCCTTATGATGCGGACCGTTTGCGAGTGTTCGAGGTGGACCATCCGGCGACGCAAAAGTGGAAGCGCGAAAGGCTGGCGACGGGAAAAATTGAGATACCACAGTCGGTGACGTTTGCGCCGATTGATTTTGAAAAACAGGCGCTGAGCGATGGTTTGGCCGCTGCGGGATTCGACAGCCGAAAGGTCACATTTTTCTCGTGGCTGGGAGTGACGCCGTATCTGACGCGCGCGGTGATGAACAGCACACTTGAATTTATCGCCGCGATGCCGGCTGGCAGCGGTGTGGTGTTCGATTACGCGCTTCCGCGCGCTTCACTAAACTGGTTCGGGCGCCTGGCGTTTGACGCGATGGCTCGGCGAGTGGCGAAAGCGGGCGAGCCGTTCCAATTATTTTTCGAGCCAGCGGAACTGGCGAATGAGCTTGGGCGATTCGGATTCAACAAAATTGAGGATTGGGACAAGGACAAGCTGAACGAGCGCTACTTCAAGGATCGCGCGGATAAATTGCGAGTAGGCGGAAGGCTTGGGCCGATGATGAGCGCGAGCATCTAGCTTTCAATTGCGCCACCATTGGAGCAGCAAAATGCTTAGTTCAGCGTGCGAACGTCTTCCGGAAGAATCAGGGTGAAAGTGCAATTACCCGCTGCGGCGAAGCATGCGAGAGTGCCTCGGCGGACAAGCCTCGCTGGTGTGGCATCCGGAAACATCGCGCCGAAGTCTATGCCGCGTATTTGTTCGGCAAACGGGCGCAGATCCTGGCTCCCGCTGATAAATCGTACCGAGTCTACTTTGGGGTTCTTCGCGCTGGGCGAGAGAAGAACGAAGAAATCGGCTGCCGCATTTTCGCCGAGCAGCTTGCCCATTGGAAACGTACGGATCTTGGTCAGACCAAGTTTGGCGTGAACCGCGAGGGCGTCCATTTTAGCGTCGTCCCCGACGAGGGAAACCAGGCGCGTACGTGTTTCCGGCACGGAATGCGCGGCGGCGATGGCTTCGGCGTAGATGCGCTCGGCTTGCTCTTTATCACCGCGCTTTTCATAAATCTGAGCTAAGTGATCTCCCACCTCGCCATGCTGGTTCAGGAGCCACGAGGCGCGCACGTAGCGCTGGGCTTTTTCGAGTTCGCCCTTTTGAAAATAAATCCAGCCCAGGGTGTCCCAGTAGACGCCGATGCTGGAGACTTGATTCAGATCGTCGAACGACAAATGAGCAAGCTCGATGTTCCGCAGATTTGCGGCGGTGGCGGAGACAGCTGATTCCGCATACTGCGCTGCTTTATCCAATTCGATATTGTGCTGCGCAAGGTTGTAAGCAACGTTGTTCCAAACCACCGGGGTCTGCTTCAGTTCTATGCCTTTTTCAAAAGCTTCGAGCGCCTTGTCTTTTTGTCCGGTATTCAGGAACGCCTGGCCCAGGCTTACTTCCAGTTCGGCATTGTCCGGCGCGAGAACCGTGGCTTTATCGAGCTCCGGCACAGCTTCCGCATATTTGTGTTGTTCGAGGAAGAGCGCGCCGAGCGCGGCGTGGGCGATGGGGTCGAGCGGATTGATGTCGAGCTGCTTGCGGAAAGCTACCGCAGCTTCGCCGAATTTTTGCTGTTGCTGGAGCGTGAGGCCGAGATAGTTGTAAACGTGCTCATCGTAGGGATTCACTTCCACTTGTTTGCGAAATGCCGTGGCGGCGTCGCTGAATTCGCCGAGCCGCAGATAGGCGAGACCGAGATCGTTCCATCCTTGCTTGCTCTTGGGATCGAGCTGGTTAGCGCGTTCGAGCAGCGGAATCGCTTCGCGAGGATTGCCTGAATTCAGCGAGGCGATACCGGCTTCAAGCAGGTCGGCGGCACTGGCTGTTGTGGGGATAGCAGGTGTTCCGGTGGTGGAATTTTCGACGACCAGGATTTGGTTTTCGTCCGAATCGACGGTGCGGGCGAACGCCAGGTAGTCGCCGAGTCGCGAAGCGGGCAGATCGCGCATTTTGAAATTCAGCGTGCGTTCCGCGGTGAGCACGTGGTCCGCAAAGTGGTAGGACGATTTGAATTCCGCGTAATCGCGGTCCACAGCGATAGCAACAGGCGCGCGCGCGAGGAAATTTGCCGGCAGCGTCATCTTCAAGCTCATGGTGACGTCGAGCGGACTGCCCAGATGAATGGGCCCGGTGGAATCGGATGACACATCCGGCATACCGATCGCGAGAAGTGGCACTCCCACTTTTGATTTCTTGTTAGCCCAGTCGAGGTAATTCGGTTGAGCGAATTGTAGCTCGAGCTCGAATGGATTGGCGGTGTCCGTCGGGTCGCTGGGCTTCACGTTGGTGATTTCGCCTTTGATGCCGTCGAGTGCGGCGATGGTCTGGCCGAGTTCCTTCCACTCCGTTTGCGGCGTGCGGCGAAACGCAACGCGCAGAGCGTATTCATTGTCGCCGCGGAGGTAATAGCGCAATTTGGCTGTGAGCTTTCCCAGATCGCTCACTTCTGCCTCAATTTCCACGCGCTGGGTGGAAAGAAACGGCGGATCAATGGGTGTTTCGACGATCTTGCCGATACCGTCGGGCTGTACCAGCAGCGCGGATTTGTTACGCAGCGGCGCGGAAAGCATGCGGAAGGGCGCAACTTCGGCGGTGGAATCCATCCAAATCAGCTCCGTGCCATTAGGGACCGCGGTGATGAGGTGATCGAACTGCGAAGGCGAGGGAACGGAAGTATCGAGTGCTCGCGCAAAGGGAATCAGCACTGCGTCGGAAGGAATTTCTGCAGCGGCGAGCATCGCGGCGAGCAGAGTGTGCTTGTCCTTGCAATCGCCATATTGATTCTTGAAAACGTCTGCGGCGGAATGCGGCTGATAACGGCCGAGCCCGAAGGAAAGGCTGACGTAGCGGATGTTTTGGGCGACGTAGGTGTAGAGCGCCTGAATTTTTTCCAGCTCGGTGGTGCGGCCTTGAATGAGTTGCTGCGTCTTGGCGCGGATTTCCGGCGTTGGATCAGTGCGGCCTTGTTCGAGGCCCGCGTACCAGGCCGCGACTTCTTCCCAGTTTTTGAAAGTAGTGAGTTGCACGTCCGGCGGCTTGGAACGTGGCTTCCCAGGCTTATCGCTCGCGTCGCCGTCCGCGGGATGCGCGAGATTTGCGTGTTTCCAGCGGTAGATGGTGCGGCCATTCGCGTCATGTCTTGCAAACGGCGAGTTGTCGTCGTCAACGCCGTCGCCGTTCGCGGCGAGCTTTACTTTCCGCACTTCCTGGCCGCTCGCATTGGAGTAGTCCTGAGAATCAACGATAAGGGCGTGGCCTAGCGGGACATTCACTTCGAGGCGCTCGTCTAGCACGATGGCACTCGAAAGAAAATTTTCTTCGTACCAGAATTCATTGGGCGCCAGCGCTTTAACGATGCGCGTGACAATTTCATATTCAATTGTGTCGCCGGCATGGAGCGACGGGACCGTAATATGTTTCTCTTTGTAGTCGGTGTACTCGGGAGCGTCGCGTGCGACAGCGGCGGTCATTTCTTTAATAGCGTCGGGCGCGGCGTTCACCACGGAACCGTCCGCTTTGTGCACGCGCATGGTGCGCACGTCCATCTGTTCGTTGCTGGAGCTGTAGCCGAAGACGAGTTCGCCTAGTTGCTGGACTCCGGCATCGCTTTGCACTCGGATGCGCGCGGAAACATCGCGTTCTCCCGTGCCGTCATTTTCGAATCGAACCGTGGTGTAATATTTTTCCACGACGACTGCTTCTTGCGAATAATCGGGTGGCTGCGATTTTTGATCCGCGGGTTTCGCGGATGATTGAGGCGCGGCGGACGCAGCGCTGTTTTGTTGTGCCGCGGCGGTGGATGAAAGTGCGAATGCGCAGAGGGCAGCGATCCAGAAACTCTTCATTCCTACTCCCGACTGAAATTAGACGGGACTAGTGTAGGGGCGTTGGCGTACTGGGTAAAGTAGTACGGCTGCGGAAGGTGAGCAAATGCGAAACGCCTCCGACAAGCGCCAATGATGTGAACTAACAACGCTGACGGAGATGGCACACTTTCCAAACGAAAGTGCTTCACAAAAGTGCGTCGTAAGTTGCTTATAATCTGTAGAATACAGAAACCTTGAGCACTATCAAAATGGGCTTCCACCGAGCGAGCCGAAGCAAATTTGACGCTTGGAAGGGGCTCGAACTTACTCGCAACGACGACCCTGCCAAGCCGGAATTTTGCGAAGGACAGTGCACGCGGCAAGAGCACGGTGCCAGCCAATCCGTCAGATTTATTTTCCAGAGGGAATCGAGTTGACAAGACCTGTTGATTCTCCTATACTTCTGCGGTTGTCTTAGGGCTGATGGGCCCAGTGGTGATTAGGGAAGTCTTTCGTATCCCGGAACAAAGAACGACGGAACGGGGTAAGAAAGAGCGGCCGAAATGGGGCGCCAGCCCCGCAAAGCCGTGTGAGCCTCTCCGCAGATCAGTAGAAGATGCAGTTCACTCCTTGGGGTGAAGCGTTTTCGCGGAGTACCTGGTAATTCCTTCGGGTGCGGCGACCTTTTCTGTTCATTCACTCGCCGAATTTTGCGCGGGTAAATTTGCCTTGCGCGGAGATGTGCGCGCGAGATTTTTCGCGTGCGCGAGTTTTTGCAACGAGTTTTGCGAAATAGGGGGCAAGCGTGCCGACGTTTTCACAGCTCGTGCGTCATGGCCGGGACAAAATCCGGATGAAGACGAAATCACCCGCGCTGGAGGGCTGTCCTGAAAAGCGCGGCGTGTGCGTACGTGTTTATACGCAGACGCCGAAGAAACCGAACTCGGCGTTGCGCAAAGTGGCCCGCGCGCGTTTGACCAACAGCGCGGAAGTGACCACCTATATTCCCGGCATTGGCCACAATTTGCAGGAGCACTCGATCGTGCTGGTGCGCGGCGGCCGCGTGAAGGACCTGCCCGGCGTGCGTTACCACATCATTCGCGGCACTTTGGATGCAGCAGGCGTTGAAAATCGCAAACAGGCGCGCTCGAAGTATGGCGCCAAGCGGCCCAAAGCCGCGCAGAAGTAGGAGAGCGGAACGATGCCACGTAAAGGATGGGTTCTCCGGCGCAAGATTCCAGGAGATCCGGTTTATGGCAGTGATCTGGTGCAGAAATTTATCTCCAGCATGATGTACGACGGCAAGCGCGCCACGGCGCAGGCCATTTTCTATAACGCGATGGACCAGGTGGCGAAGAAGGCCAACGACGACGCGTTCAAGCTGTTCAAGAAGGCCGTGGAGAATTGCAAGCCGGTGCTGGAAGTGAAGACGCGGCGCGTGGGCGGCGCAAACTACCAGGTTCCGGTGGAAGTGAATCCGTTCCGCAAACAGTCGCTGGCGATTCATTGGCTGGTGCTGTATTCGCGGACCCGCAGCGGCAAGACCATGACCGACAAGCTCGCCGAAGAAATTTTGGACGCGGCCAATGGCCGCGGCGGAGCAGTGAAGAAGAAGGAGGACGTGCACCGCATGGCGGAAGCCAACAAGGCTTTCGCGCATTATCGCTGGTAGCACGGGAGAAAGTTTCGCATGGCACGCCAGGTACAAATCGATCAGACCCGCAACATCGGGATCATGGCGCATATTGACGCAGGCAAGACCACGTCAACCGAGCGGATCCTTTTCTATACGGGTGTGACCTATAAGATCGGCGAAGTGCACGAAGGCACCACGGTAATGGACTGGATGGAGCAGGAGCGCGAGCGCGGAATTACGATCACCTCCGCGGCGACCACGGCTTCGTGGACGCGCTTCGGCAAGAAATATCGCATCAATATCATTGACACACCTGGCCACGTGGATTTCACGGTGGAAGTCGAGCGTTCCTTGCGCGTGCTGGACGGCGCTGTTGCGATTTTTGACGCGGTGGCGGGCGTGCAGCCGCAATCGGAAACCGTATGGCGCCAGGCGGACAAGTATCGCGTGCCGCGCATTGCGTTCATCAACAAGATGGATCGCATCGGCGCCGATTTCGACCACTCGATTCGCTCGATGCGCCAGCGCCTTTCAGCCCACCCCGTACCTCTGCAGTACCCCATCGGACGAGAAGACAATTTTCTGGGTGTGATTGATTTCATCGAAGAGCGCGCGATCGTCTGGAAGGACGAGACGCTGGGCGCGGAATACGAAACGCTGCCGCTGGAAAAGCTTTGGGATGCTGAATATTTGAAAGCGCACCCTGCCCTCGAAACCGCGGTGAAGGCTTCGGCGCTGACGCCGGAATTTTACAAAGAACATCGCGAAAAAGTGGTCGAGTACATCGCGGAACACGACGACGCCATTCTGACGAAGTATCTCGAGCAGCATAAGCTCGAGCCCGCGGAGTTGCGCGCTTCGATCCGTCGTTCGACGATTGGCCTAAAGCTGGTGCCGGTTCTGGCGGGTTCGGCGTTCAAGAATAAAGGCATTCAGCCGCTGCTGGATGCGGTGGTGGATTATCTGCCGTCGCCGGCGGATGTGCCGCCCGTCGAAGGCACGGACCCCAACGGCGATGAAGCGATTTTGCGGCGTGCGTCGGACGAGCAACCATTTGCGGCGCTCGCTTTCAAGATCATGACCGACCCGTTCGTCGGCCACGTGACGTACGTCCGCGTTTATTCCGGAGTGTTGAAGGCTGGGCAAAACGTTTACAACTCGACGCGCAAAACGCGCGAGCGCATTGGACGCTTGCTGCGCATGCACGCGAACAAGCGCGAAGAGATTGAATCGATAGAAGCGGGCGACATCGCCGCATGCGTCGGCCTGAAGAACGTCACCACGGGCGATACGTTGTGCGATGAAGACAAGCCGGTGCTTCTCGAGAACATTGATTTCCCGGCGCCTGTGATTTCGGTGGCCATCGAGCCGAAGACCAAAGCGGACCAGGAAAAAATGGGCACTGCGCTCGGAAAGCTGGCGCAAGAAGATCCCACTTTCCGTGTGCACACCGATCACGACACCAATCAGACGCTGATTTCCGGCATGGGCGAATTGCACCTGGAAATTATCGTGGATCGCATGATGCGCGAGTTCGGCGTGCAGGCCAATGTGGGCCGGCCGCAAGTGGCGTATCGCGAAACGATTTTGAAGACGGCGGAAGGCGAAGGAAAGTACATCAAGCAGACTGGCGGACGCGGACAGTACGGCCACGCGGTGCTGAGCGTGCATCCTCTTGCGAATTCCAATCACGAAGACATGCACGAGATGTCCACCGACGAAATTGACGAGCTAGCCAAGCAGGTGTCCGGCGGCAAGGGCGGCAAGTGGCATTTCGACAAGGAACATCGCCTGCTGTTCGTGGACAAGGTTGTGGGCGGAGCGATTCCCAAGGAATTTATCGCGCCGATCGAAGCGGGCGTGCGCGAAGCGATGGAAACGGGTGTACTTGCCGGATACGAGATGGTGGACGCCGCGGTGGTTTTGACCGACGGCAGCTACCACGATGTAGACAGCTCGGAAATGGCGTTCAAGATTGCAGGGTCCATGGCGTTTAAGGACGCTTGCAAGCGAGCCAGCCCGAAATTGCTTGAGCCGATCATGCGCGTGGAAGTGGTGGTGCCGGAAGATTACATGGGCACTGTGATTGCGGACCTGAACTCACGGCGCGGCCAGATGCAAGGGCGCGAATCGCGCGGCGGCACCGAGATTATCAACGTGCGCGTGCCGCTCGCGGCGATGTTCGGTTACGCCACGGAGATTCGCAGCCGCACGCAAGGGCGCGGCAGCTTTACGATGCACTTCTCGCATTACGAGCAGGTTCCGGGAAACATCGCAGAAGAGATCATCGGCAGCGTCAACGGCGAAAAATCCAAGAAGTAAGCGTTGCGACGAATTTAGCGGTTTGAACAGTACGATTTGAGGAGCGGATAGAGAAATGGCGAAAGAGAAATTCGAGCGGAATAAGCCGCATGTGAATATCGGGACGATTGGTCACATTGACCACGGCAAGACGACTTCGACGGCGGCGATCACGAAGGTATTGTCGAAGAACAATCCAAAGGTGACGTTTCGGGCGTTTGATTCGATTGACAACGCGCCGGAAGAGCGCGAGCGCGGGATTACGATTGCGGTGTCGCACGTGGAGTATGAGACGGCGAACCGGCACTACGCGCACATTGATTGCCCGGGGCACGCGGATTACGTGAAGAACATGATCACGGGAGCCGCGCAGATGGACGGCGCGATTCTGGTGGTGGCGGCGACGGACGGGCCGATGCCGCAGACGCGCGAACATATTTTGCTGGCGCGGCAAGTCGGTGTGCCGTACATCGTGGTGTTTTTGAACAAGTGCGACATGGTGGACGATCCGGAATTGCTCGAGCTGGTGGAGCTGGAAGTGCGCGAGTTGCTGAAGAGCTATCAATTTCCGGGAGACACGATTGCCGGTGATTCGCGGGTCGGCGCTGAAGGCGCTGGAAGGCGATGCGAAGTGGGAGAAGTCGATACTGGAGTTGATGGAAGCGGTGGACAAGAACATGCCGCTGCCGGTGCGGGATATTGATAAGCCGTTCGCGATGCCGATTGAAGATATTTTTTCGATTTCTGGCCGCGGAACGGTGGTGACGGGAAGAGTCGAGCGCGGCAAGGTGAAGGTGGGGGAGGAAGTGGAGATTGTGGGCTTCCGTCCGACGATGGAAGACGGTGACGGGCGTCGAGATGTTCCGCAAGCTGCTGGACGAAGGGATGGCGGGCGACAACGTGGGATTGCTGCTGCGCGGCACGGAAAAAGAAGAAGTGGAGCGCGGGCAGGTGGTGGCGAAGCCGGGATCGATCACGCCGCACACGAAGTTCAAGGCGGAAGCGTACGTATTGACGAAGGAAGAAGGCGGGCGGCACACGCCGTTTTTCACGGGGTACCGGCCGCAGTTTTATTTTCGCACGACGGACGTGACGGGGACGTGAAGCTGCCGACGGGAGTGGAGATGGTGATGCCGGGAGACAACGTGTCGTGCGGAGATCACGCTGATCACGCCGGTAGCGCTGGAGAAGGGGTTGCGCTTCGCGATTCGCGAAGGCGGCCACACGGTCGGCGCCGGCGCCGTTGCCGAGATCATCGAGTAAACCATGGCCAACGGAGAAAAAATTCGGATTCGTTTGAAAGCGTACGATCACCGCATTCTCGATCAATCCACGCAGGAAATCGTGGACACCGCGAAGCGCACCGGCGCGGACGTGGCCGGGCCGATTCCGCTGCCGACGGTGATCAACCGCTGGACGGTGTTGCGTTCGCCGCACGTGGACAAGAAATCGCGCGAGCAGTTTGAAATGCGCACGCACAAGCGGCTGATCGACATTCTCGAGCCCACGCCGGACACGGTGGATGCGCTGATGAAGCTCGATTTGCCGCCGGGCGTGGACGTGGAGATCAAGGCTTTCGGCCGGGAACACGCCGCGAAGTAAGCAGCGGCCAGTAACCAAGAACTGAAACCGTTTCGCAGTCGGAAAGCGGAAGGAAAGAGCGGACGAAATGGCGGTCAACGGCATACTCGGAATCAAGCTGGGGATGACGCAGGTTTTCGCGGACGATGGCACGGCGGTGCCGTGCACCGTGCTGCAGGCGGGGCCATGCGTCGTGGTGCAGCGCCGCACGAAAGATAAGGACGGCTACGAAGCCGTGCAACTCGGCCTGGTGGAATTCGTCAAGCCGCAGCGCGTGAACAAAGCGCGCACCGGGCACTTCAAGAAGGCTAACGTCGCGCCGATGCGTTATCTGCGAGAGATTCGCATCGAAGATTCCGAGGATGAAACCAAGTCCGGCGACCGCGTGCTGGTGGAGAGTTTCAAGGCCGGCGAAATCGTGGACGTTACGCGGCGTCAGCAAGGGCAAGGGATTTCAGGGCGGCGTCAAGCGCTGGCACTATCGCGGCGGCGACGCGACGCACGGCTCGATGTTTCACCGCGCGCCGGGCGGCATCGGCGCCAGTTCGTTCCCTTCGCGCGTGTGGAAAGGGCAGCATTTTCCGGGACACATGGGCAACGAGCGCAAGACCGCCAAGAATCTGCGCGTCGTGAAAGTGGACGCGGACGAGAACTTGCTGCTGGTGCGGGCGCCGTGCCGGGCCCGGCGGGCAGCTACATTTTCATTCGCAAGGCGAAAGCGGATCTGAAATCGCAAAATGGCGCTGAGTTTGATAGCGAAAAAGGATTCACAAGGCCGAAAAGGCCGGAAAAGAGACGACGACGATGCCAGTCGTGGACGTGATGAATCTGGAAGGCAAGAAAGTCGGCCAGGTGGAACTGGCCGACGAGGTGTTTGCCGCGAGGGTGAATCCGCACCTGCTGCACGAAGCGGTGCGGCGGCATCTGGCGGCGAGCGCGCGGGCACGCACAAGACCAAGGGCAAGAGCGAAGTCAGCGGCTCGGGCAAGAAGCTGTGGCGGCAGAAGGGCACGGGCCGCGCGCGCGTCGGTTCGATCCGGTCGCCTCTCTGGCGCAAAGGCGGCACGGTGCACGGACCAACGCCGCGCAGCTACGATTACGCGCTG
>CAWIAM010000026.1:0-191350 GCA_963834215.1 uncultured Acidobacteriota bacterium
TTAAGGTGATGGGTGGGTGTGCCAATTTCATGTCGGGAGCCCCGTTCGTTACGGGTGTAGGTATTCGATGCATTGAGACAAATGCAGAATTCGCGGGAGAAGTGTTCCAATCGCTGAAAGCCACCAGCGTGGAAACGTCCCTAGTAAAGACGGAATCCGGAATACCACCGGGGTACGATTTCACTTTGACAATCGGAATCAAACCGTTCGCCATCCCAAAAATAAGCCCAGGACATTGAGTTGACTTTCTAAATCTAGGGGGGACACTAGGACCAATATTCCCCGTTAGACGCTAGTCTGCCTTCAATTTTGCGTGTAAAAAATCGGGCCGCCCCAACTTAGCGGTTTTTGCGGGTCCATCCCACACGAACATAATTCTTTCAATGCTCCGTTCGCGCAGAAGTACAAATGATCGTGACTGTTTTCAGCGAGCGGTTTGGCTAGGTGTGTAAAAAATCTGAGAACCGGATTCTTCGGGTTATCTTTTTCGTTTTCTAAGATGAACACTACTCTTTCTTCCGACGAACGAATTATGCCGGTTGTTCTCATTTCAAGTTCAAAACCTTTGATTACGACGGCCATGCGTCCTTCGGCAAAAGAAAAAGGGCTAGCCTCTTCAGCCAGCCCTGTTGATGTCGTTGGGGGTCGAGTCCACTCTTGAACACTGTTGAGCAAGGAGCGGAAACCACAGGGTTCAAACATCGCTCCTTGCTGACGATTCCAACGAGGTAGGCGCGTGTCGCGTCAACGCGAAGTCTTACTACCCCTCTGGACTTATATCGCTCGCCAAATTCCGGCGAACGGGTGGTTTAGCACGAAGGCTCCCTGATACAGTATACTCATCGCTGAAGTGTGTGAGTCACGAATGAGCGAACCAATACCCGAGGACAGCAAGAATAAGGCCGCTCAGTGCGAGACTCCAAGTGCCGCGCCGACTGAAGACAGCAAAAAGGCCGATGAATCCATAACAAGTAAAAATCAATCCAATCGCGCAGCTCAAAATCCCACCACATTATTGAAGCCTTGGAGAATATGGAAAATCCCTGAACGTGTGTGGAATTTTGCAAAGAAACCCGAATCTACGAACGTAGCGATGGCCATAGCCACAATTGTCATCGCTATAGCTACTTGGTTTACGTGGCGAGAGGTACATAACGGGTCTACCCAAACTGATAGGATTGTCGCTGCCGATGAAAGGCTGGCTAAAGCCGATGAACGTTTCGCGACGGCTATGGAAAACACCGTTACTCAGAACCAAAATGCTTTGAACAAGACCATGGGCGAAATGCAGCAGGAAAGCAAGGCGATGCAACAGGCTGCGGACGCGGCAGGCAAACAAGCCGGTGCTGCTAGGATTCAAGCTACTGCAGCAGCCGATCAAGTCAGTAAACTGCAAGCCGGAGTGGATGAAACATCCAAGCTCGCTTCGGCTGCTGCGGAGGCCAATAAAATCGCGCAGCAGGCTATATGGGTCCAGACTCGCCCTTCGATTAGCATTGAAGGAAATCCCAATGTTACTCAGTTTGCAAGCGGCGGTAGCAGCCTAAATTTCACGTTGACTCTTCGTAACTACGGTCAATCTCCCGCCATAATGGATGAACCGGATTTTTTGCTTGGAGACATTGGAAAAGGAGAGACCCGCCTTTTGCCCCCCGATTTCTGCAGTCACACCTCTTCGAGATTCCTTACCCCAATCTTCCCTGGTAGGGAAATCGAGCGGCGAATTCAAGTGGTTCACACACCCGATTCCATGCCCTCTCCAAATTCCAAACGGTTTGATTATCTGTATGGATGCATTGTTTACCACGGGCCCGCAGGGAGTCCTGCCTACAATGTTCGCGTCGTTTACTACGTTCTTTATTCTGAAGATATCACGAGGATAGAGAAAATAGAGTTTCGCGACATGAACGTGCAATAGCGCAGTCTAGCTTCTTTAGAGTCGCGATGGTCACGGCTCGATTATAATTCAGGTTATGAACAGACCCACAAAGGAACAAATTCTCGCAGCGGCCAAGGCGGATCTGCTGAAGCATTCATTGAGCACATTCAAGGATGATCCGCCAGTAGTAGTTGTGACCAGTTGCCCGTCATGCCGGCGGCAATTCGGTATGATCAATCAACTCATGAACCACCTTGCCGATGATGTTCCACCCGTGATCCTGCGTCGTGCGTTCGCCATTACTAAGGAAACGACGCCGCGATAAGAGAGGTACGGATGAAGGGTAAGCCACTCTTCCGCAATTTCCGAATCGCCAAGCGAGTTATTACGCCGAGTGGAATGGTCTTAACCCGAAAAGAATGCCGCTGTGGTAAAGAGTTTCTAGGGTCTGAGAGTCAAACGCGCTGTCCTAAATGCACTGAGAAAAAAGCAAAACGGAGATGATGCACGACGATCTTGTTTAGCCTTGATCTTGATCTTGTTCTTTTCCGTCCCCCCTTCTTTGTTCGTGCCGCGATCTTGAATTTCTTCTTGCGGCGAGAATGTTGCGGCTAGCGGCGGGTTTGCGATTTGCGTGTTCTCGTGCACCTTGGTCGGTACTAAAGACTCCGGCCGCTTAAATGTGAAATACGATTTGCGCTGGAGTGTCAGATAAACCAAAACAACCGCGCCAAAAATCAACACGCTGCAAGCCACCAATGCCCACTTGCGGGATGTCGCAGCGACTAGTACGGATGCAACCAGCGGGCTCCAAACGGCAAGAAATAACACATACAGAGTCCAGGGCGATTGCGAAAAAGCGCCGAACAACGTTCCTCGCACGGGAAACTGTGGCGACGAGACCGCTTCGCTAGCATATGCGGTAAAGTGCATGAGAGCAAAGAACAATAGGAACTGGGCAACGACACTCGCGGTGAAAAGGTCTTCCGGCAGAGAACCTGGACTGATTTGTACCCCGCTCTGGACGCGACCTTGCAGTTCGGCGGGGTTCGAGAACGTCGGTAGCTCAAAGTGAGCCAATTCGCGTACATCACTTATATTCAAGCATCTGGCCAGAGACTTCTTGTCGAGTGCCGGAGTGAAGTTTTCCGATCCCTTGTTTTTGCTTGGAACCTCCAATTCGTCAGACGCGCAGGTATTCACGATCGCATTTCGATAGACCAGATTCATTTGCTTTTGCGCCCATCGCGCAATTGAAAAGTTGAAAAAATTCGATACCCTCCGACTGCGGCTAAGCAGTTCCGAATCATCCAACTCAATTAAGTAGTCTCGAATATCCGATATGTTTCTTAATTTCATCGGCGCAGTAGCAGATGCAATCGCACTTTGCAGCGTTGGGGCACTCGGAACACCTGAAGGATTCGGCTTTCCTCGATTCGGTTCAGTTCCGTTTGGTGGAATGCTTATCCTGCCGTTACTAGTGATCGTCACGAGTACATCTATATCGGCCAGGTCTGCTATCGGCGCCAACTCTGCCGTCGTGTGGGAAGCCTTATATTGCTGCCAAATGGGGTCGAGATCGAGCGAATCAACTCGCATGGCGAGCGTGTTCCTAAGAGCTATGTATCGACTGAGTGCTACTTGATTTGGCCGATTCAACCAAGGCGGTATCAACAATAAAAGCGCAGTGGAAAGAAGCAAGGCGAAAACGCCTGACCGGGTGCACGCGTCTGATGCGGCGGTGTCCACCTTCGATGGCTCAACGGTATTTGCAGATCTGTCGTTCGGCATGTTTTCCTAATGCGCCGATTTTACTACACAGTTTGTGTTACGGCCCCGATACGTAAATTTGTTAATGCGCGACAGCCTCTCAAAATACTAGATAGTCGCACGGCTGGCTGACGTGCAAATGCGGCGTCGATTTTCGGGCACCAGCGGACCAAACGCGATGTAAAAAATGTCTTGGGAAGAAAGCAAAACGGAAATGATAAGGCAGCCCCGCTCAAGCGAAGCGCGGAAGACGTACAACGCGCGCGCTGACTCACCGAACGGCGCCGTCGTTTTCGGTCGGTAGGCAAGATTTTGAAACACATGTTCGACATTGTTTGGAGCGCCTGCGGTTATGCGTCGTCAGCGAACTTCGGTTCAGGGGAGCACTGGATAGCCCGCCGCTGGCCGACCACGGCAAGGAACCTTCTAAGCAGTTTAACCCTGCGCCGCTCGCTGTCGCTTCCACGCCCGGATGAATTGCAAGGCAATCGTGTTGGGCTTTCCCGAAGAAGTGTCCCCGGAATTCGTGGCCTCTACCGTAGGCGTTCAAGTGCGAAAGGAAACGTTCCTGGCAGAGTACCTAAGCCGCACAAAACGGACCGGCGATTCGCGGACACACCTTTTGGATGAGCCAAAATACATTGAAAAGGACTTGAGGAAGGAGGCTAGCAGTCATGCTTCAGTGGAAGCGGTCACGCAAAACCATCAGGAACACCAGTAAGGGTCGATTTGTGCTGTTTTGCTCGTCCACTGCATATTCCGACACATTTCGCAAAAGGACACCGCAGGATGCTCGCTACGCAGGGGAATAGGTGGTTTAGAACTGATCGTGAGAGGGGATTTTAAGATTCTGAGGGTGGATTATCATCCCGCAAGGTCTTCCGCCAGGAGCGCGGCGCTGTCCGTCGATGGAAAGCTATGGTCCTCGACAAGTCAGAAACATTTGCCTTTTCGGCTGGCTTAAGGACAACGCAGTCGGACCATGAGATCGGGATAGTTTTGAAAGAGGATGCGATCAAGCTCCCCACCGGAGAGACCGCTGGGCTTTGCGACCCGTTCGAGCAGTTCGCGCTCGATTTGCTCGTATTGACGGTCAACAGAGCCGCGAATCTGCCCACCGACGCCGACAAGAATATTTTTCAGTCTCTGGTCCAAGGCCATGCAATCACTGGCAAGTCGCAGTTCGATCAAAATGTCCCGAGATCCCTTTTTCTTGTAGTAGTGCAGCTTTTCGGAAAGATACTTCGCCCTAGCCGGTGTACCTTTCTCTGCTGCGACGTTCTCGAAGAATCGCCGAGGTCCTCCCGCTTTAATCAATGCTTTAAAGTTGTGAACGGCAGCATCAACCTTGCGATTTCGAGCTTTCTTGCCCACGTAGCGCGTACCGATTGCAATTAGCACGCCGTGTATTCGTTGACGACGCAGTCGAGGCGGTAGTTTCTTCAATCGACAAAACGCTAACCGTTCTCGGACCGCTGGAGAGTGTCGAAGCGTTTCGCCGGGGGCCGCGTTTCCAGCGACAACGATTTGGGACAGCGTCCTCAGCCACAGTTGGTCTGCGGTTCTTCGTTTCCACGACTTTCCCATTTTTGGCTTTGGGTAAAGACGGATGAGTTTGCGAAGGCGAGCAGCCTGTGGAGCGGTCAGACAAAAGCGTGCCTTCATGGATACGAAAGGTACCAATAGTAACGTTGCTTGGCAACTGCAAAACTCCGATACAGGAGGTCATGAAACGAACAGTTCAGGTCAACGTGAAGATGTCACCGCAAGATTTCGATCTTCTGAGGAAGGCCGCCGAAAAGAGGTGGCCGGGAGCGGTGGTGACGAATTCTGGAATTGTACTGGGACTAGCGAAGATTTCTGCCAGAGAGGTACTGCGAAAATCCAGGAGCTAGGGAAACTTTGGCTCGCCTAGGAGGCCTTGATGAGTCACGCCTGGCAGAGAGAATTGCAGCGACATCCACTGCTTGTAGAACTTCAGCGCCGGAAAGCAGTGCGACGGAAAGAACTAGAGGCTGATAAAGAATATCTTTATGAATGGGAGAGACTGCGTCAAGATGTGAAGCGCGCCATAAAACGTAGTCCGAAGACCGTTAGACTTTTCTTTGACCGCTTTTCTGAATCGCGTTCTGATCTGGCCCAGGTGCACGAGTTCCTCGAAACAGTTGGGGACGAAACTCTAAATCAGTTTTTTTGCCGATACATCAGGTTCGTCAGCCGATTTAGAGTCGAGATAGGACTGGAAAGAGGAAAAACAAAAATCCACCGCGAGATTATTCCGCCCCTTGGATCCAAATTCCACCTTGTGTTGGGAAGAGAAGGGTTTGAGCCGTTCGTCTCCAACTCTGATGAAGATGTGCCCAATGAATATCTTTTTGAACGCAGTGATCTAGTTGTTCCGGAACGGCTTGAACATGAGATCAAATCGGGCACAGCGAAGATGGTTCAGATCGAAGACCATAAATGGGTTTCTACCCTAGGCCAGTTAGAACGATTCGCTTACCATCCCGAAGGAATTACCTTGATATTACACCAGGCAGAATTGCCTTATTTGTATTGCATGATAGGAGAAAATGTTTCAGTCCGAGTCTGGCGTGACATGTATCCAGTGATCAAAGCGCTCCGGAAGAAACATTATGGTCGTGAGAAAGCTGGCAGGCCCCCTGATCTTAAGAGACAGAAGGAAGTTATCAAGACCTTTGCACTGCCAGGGCCAGATAAGGTGAAAGCCATCGAAAAAGCCCGGACCGACAACCCCAATAGTTCTATCGTCTACCATTCAAAGCTTAAACGGAAGCTAGCGCACAAGTAGAATTCTGTCAGAATTTCGCAGGTCCTTCCCAAAATCTGCCAAAAATGGATTAATCAGATTAGGTATCAATTCCCCCAGAACCTCGCAAAATAGCCGTCTTGAACCAAGAATTGTACCCAAAGCAAGGAGTACCTTCATGACAAAAGAAGACTTGATCGAGGCATACGCAACATGGCTCGGCCACTACCACTGGCACTGGTTCGGCACTCTGACGTTCCGCCGTCCAGTCTCGACCTTTGTGGCGGAGCAAATCTACGGGCGCTGGATTTCAGAAGTTAAAGACGCTCAAGGCACCGATGCTTTCAGTTGGATTAGAGTCACTGAGCGCGGAGCTTACGGTGACAATTTGCATTTCCACATACTCGTGAGCGGTCTCCGTGATGTTTACAAATGGGACTGGATTCTTCGCTGGGACCAACTAGCCGGAACCGCAGATATCTTTTACTACAACAAGAACGCTGGCGGACTCAGATACATGTTGAAAGAAGTTCAGCCCCGTGGAGACTTCGAGATGTATTTGGAAATCTCAGAATCCATCGTGGAACTAAAATGAGCGACATCTCCAACAGAGAGGACCGCATTCTTACGGTTTACCAAGCTGCTGACCTTCTCCACCTATGTCCGGGGACTATTTATCACCTCGTGAGCCAGCGCAAACTTCCGGTGATCAAGATTTCCCGTCGATGCATCCGCTTTTCTCGCGAAGCTCTTCTGCTTTGGCTTGACAGCCTCACTCAACCTGTTTCGACATCACCCAGTAAACACCGACTTCATTCCATCGCGGAAAACCGTCAACGAATTGGGAAACAGGCTACACGGAACATGAAAAAAGGAGAATGCAATGAAAGTCACAGCTGAGAACGGTTGCCTTGTCATTCGTCTCAAACTCACAATCCCGAGTCCTTCGCGATCTGGTAAGTCGCTGCTAGTAGTAAGCACCCGGCGGCCCGAGGTTTGAAGATTAAAGGTAAGCTCGTCCATGTCAGTGCGAGCACTGTTTGACTTTCGAGAATGGCTCGACTGCCTGAGCGAACTAACAGTGACCGATGAAAATAGAAGACAGTTCGGGAAAGTAGTTTAGTAGATGGAAAAATAAGTACGAGAGGAAAACAGATGCGAGTTATCCGACGGAACGGAAATCTCGTGATTACGATTCCATTGTTCGATAAGCCGCGGCCTTCGATGAGTGGCAAGTCACTCGTGGTCGCGAGCAGTCTCGGCCTGCGAAAGTCGAAGCTGAAGGTCGATGGCCTCAACATTTTCTATACCGCAAATGCCTTTTGCTTTCCGGTGCCAAATCCACGGTCGGCCTCGCGCAACGCGAAGAAACGACGCAAGAAAAGGGCTGTGCTCTCAACGAAACGTCGTTAACGAGGATAAAAAGGTTGCGTCCGCTCTTGGCCTAGACAAATCTTAGCGCGGCAACTCGCAATGGAGGCCGCACGATGACCAGCGAACGAGAGTTGAAAATCAAATGATTCCCAAACACTGCAATTACTGGCGAAAATCGGCGGGAAACCCTGGTCATCAGCACCGCAGTCATCCAACAGAACAGTTACAACCGGCCACGATCTGCATTCCTCAAGGTCGGCAGGAAGGGCTAAGTGGGATTGTATCGGCGAAGTAAATTGTGGTGGATGGACTACGTGGTGGACGGCCGCCAGCACTGCGAAAGTACTGGCACGTCCAACAAGCGGGTTGCGCAGAAAATCCTCGACGTCCGTCGCGCCGAAATACATGAAGGACGGTTCGCCAGCCTCCTGAAATCGCACGTGCCGAATCTGGAGAACTACAGCAGGCAATACATCGACTCGCGGGTTGACCTTCACCCGAACACGACGAGGCGTTACGAATGTTCGAAGAAGGCCCTGGATGCGTTCTTCGGCAAGGGCCGCCTCCCGGAGATCTCGGAAGCCAGGCTCGAGGACTTCAAGAGCGCTCGCCTCCGAGAAGGAGCGCATGCGGCGGGCGTAAATCGGGACCTCGCGTTCCTTCGGCTTGTGCTGAGGAAAGCGCGTCGAGAGCGGTACATCGCCCAGAACCCGCTCGACGGCACTGACCTTTTCCTGAACGAGCGGAAGGGACGGATTCAGGCCCACATTTTCTCAGTGGAAGAGGAACAACGCCTTCTGGCAGGAGCGAGAGGATATCTCAAGGTTCTAATACTCCTCCTGGTAGATGCCGGTCTGCGTGTGGGCAAAGAGGCCTTGCCTCTCAAGTGGAAAGACCTCGACCTGACGAACGGAGCGGTCCACGTACGCGAATCGAAAACACCCGCCGGGATCCGCTCTATCCCACTCACAGACCGGCTGCGAACGCAGCTAGTGCGGTGGCGGCGTATGACCGGCCCGGAATGCTCGGAATTCGTTTTCTTTTATCCGCTCAATCCTTCGAAGCATCTGCAGAAGGTGCCGAAATCCTGGGCACGGGCACTGAAGAAAGCGAGAATCTCTTATACACGGATTTACGACCTGCGGGCAACTTTCTCAACGAGATTAAATGGTGTGGGGATCCAACAGGTCATCGTGGACCAATTGTTGGGGCACTCCGGCGGCCTTGCTCAGACTTACACGAAGGCTATTGAGGAAATTCGTCGCGATGCAATCGCGAAGCTAAATGCGTTTGTCAACGCGCAGCCTTCGGGCGAAACATCCTCGAGAGATCCGAGCGCGTGGGTTAACTAGACCAGCGTGAGGAACGGGTGGTGGGGCTGGGGAGAGTCGAACTCCCGACACGCAGTTTAGGAAACTGCTGCTCTATCCATCTGAGCTACAGCCCCCGCGGCGCGATTCTAGCATGATTCTGTTTGTGCCCATCTTGTGCCCGAAACCCATTTCGTATTTTCTTGCACGAGATTTGAGCCAAAGACTACTACAATTTTACTACAGTCGGGCATTTTCAGATTCTATAACGACGACGAAACAGCGCCTCAATGTCTTGGAAATCAATGCGTTATCTGTCGTGACGTTCAAATTCTTGCGAGCCGGGGCAGCGGTTTCCTAAACCGTTTGTCGGGAGTTCGACTCTCCCCAGGCCCACCACATTTGCCCGCTCGGCTTTGTCAATACGACCCTACCAACTCGCGGTTATCTTAAGGCTACGGACGGGTGGCAAATTCGTTGTGCCCGTCGCGAGGGCGGGTACGATGCGGAAGCTATGGGTCCAAATCAGAAATTCCGGTTGAAGGCATCAAACTCATAATTCCAACGAGGAGGCGTATCATGAACCGACTGTTCGTCCGCTTGATCTCGGCGGCAGGATTGTTTGCACTTGCTTTGTTTTTGGTGTTTGTTTCCCCAGCTGTGAGGGGCACGACACCCGCACCGGGTGCGGTTCCGAACGGACAGCCTGCGCAAGAGAGGCACGACGCGCGCGAAGACCTGCACCACGCGGAGGATAAATTGCGCGAGGCCCGAGGACTACTCGCGAGTGCGCCAGGCGAGTACGGTGGCCATCGCGACAAAGCCATTAAGAAAGTCGACGAGGCAATACAAGAGGTTCACGAAGCTTGGCAAAGCCACTAATGCTACGTCAGTCCGGAACATCAATCGTATGCGGCAGGCTGCGGTTCGCGGCCATGCTTTAAGCGCCCGTTCTTCTGCGTGCCGGTGTTTTCAGGGATGCGGCCAATTCCGCACTAGGATGCGAAAACATCGGCACGAGGGCGCCGGGAGGCTCACCCAAGCATTGACTTGATTTGGCTGATTGGCTTTCCTTTCCAGTGCTGATTGTAATTATCCATGAGCATGAAGGTGCGGCTGCGCATTCGGTCTACGTAAAGATTCCCGTTCAGATGATCGATTTCGTGCTGCAGTATGCGGGCATACCAGCCGGCGGCCACGATCGATTTCTGTCTGCTGTTCTCATCCAGGCACTCGACCCATACCGTGTGGGCTCGAGGAACAACAGCTGAAAATCCCGGCAGGCTCAAACATCCTTCAAAGAACTCGACGAATGACTCGGAAGTTTTAGCGATTCTAGGGTTGATGATTACCTGGAAGGGGACTGGCTGCCTTTCTCGTTGCCGCAATTCCTCTGCATCGATGCTTTTGTGGTATTCCTCTTTGTCTTCAATCACCGCGAGTTGCAGCGGGAAACCGACCTGCGGGGCAGCAAGCCCTACGCCCGGAGCCGCGTGCATCGTTTCTCGCATGTCCAGAATCAAACTCTGGATTTGATCACTCTCGATCTCTGTCTTGGTCAAACTACGGGCGGCTTGCCGCAGTACCGGTTCACCGATCTGCATGATTTTCAATTTCAATGGGATTCTTTCGTCCTCCTCGCTTTGCAATGAACCCGCTCCATATGAAAAGTCTATCGTTCCCTGAGCACTTTCTCGGCGGCACTTTATTTCCGGGTACCGGCGTTTTCAATTAAATCGCACATACTGGAAATTCAACGGCTGTCTATTGATCCCACGGGCCGGAGGCGCGATCCAATTCGCGAATTTCCCGGGCTCGATCACGCGCCCCGCCATCAAAGACTGTACGAAGGCCTGATCCTCGGCGCCTGGCAGCCACTTGTGCTGATTGTTTTCCCACGCCTCTTTCGCCACCACATCACCTTCCGGACTAATGAATTTTCCAGCAAAATTTCCGATGGCCCGGTGAAACCCCTTGTGCGGCAGCACCAGCCGGAACGCAATCCCGGCTTGTTCAATGATCTTGTTCCAACGGTCCACGCCGCCTTGGATTTCGGTGATGTAATCGTCGCGCAAGCGTTCGTTCAAAGCCGTTAGCGCGGGCACCTGCCGCGTTACGATGTTGTTGCCTGCAACTTCCAGCAGGGGATAATGCGCGTCCTGCAGCGCGTGATCGTCTTCTATCTTTGTTTCCTCGTAACGTCCCTTTAGCCCAGTTGTGTAGTAACTGGCGGCATTCGAAGAAGCGTCCGAACCAAAAAGATCAATCGTCACGCTGAAATGAAAATTAAGGTACTTCTGCATGGTAGGCAGGTCAATCACGCCTAGCGCGCGAACGTCGCTCGGATTTTCAACCTTGTGTTCCTTCATCACTTCGCAGGTGCGCTGCAGGATTCGGCTGATGCCCGTCTCGCCCACGAACATATGGTGCGCCTCTTCCGTCAGCATGAATCGGCAAGTCCGTGCTAGCGGATCGAATCCTGATTCCGCCAGTGCACACAGCTGGAATTTTCCATCGCGATCAGTGAAGAACGTGAACATGTAAAACGCCAGCCAATCCGGCGTCGGCTCGTTGAACGCGCCCAGAATGCGCGGATTATCCGCATCGCCCGAGCGGCGATCGAGGAGTGCCTCCGCCTCTTCTCGTCCATCGCGTCCAAAATAGCGATGCAGCAAATAGACCATCGCCCAAAGATGACGCCCCTCCTCCACATTCACCTGAAAAATGTTGCGCAGATCGTACAAAGATGGGCAACACATCCCCAGCAACCGCTGCTGTTCCACAGAAGCAGGTTCCGTATCGCCTTGGGTCACGATCACGCGCCGCAAAGTGGACCGGTACTCGCCTGGGACCTCCTGCCACGCAGGTTGGCCTTTGTGCACGCCGAAATTCACTTGGCGGTTGGCATCGCGCGGCTGCAGGAAAATACCCCAGCGATATTCGGGCATCCGCACGTAGCCGAATTGAGCCCACCCGTCCGGCTCCACGCTGGTCGCCGTGCGCAAATACACTTCCAGCGCGTGGCTCTCGCTCGGTCCCATGTCGTACCACCAATTCATGTACGCGGGCTGCCAATGTTCCAGTGCCCGCTGCAGCACGCGGTCGCGACCCAGATCGACGTTATTAGGAATTTTTTCCGTGTAATCAATCATTGCAATCTCCTTGCAAGAATATCGATGCGAAGAATAATTGGCCCGAATAAGCGGGCACTAGACTCTTTCCCAGTTGAATTTCACCGGCGCGCCTGTCCCGTAAATCTTCAGCGCACCGCTTTCGCCTACGGCGTTCGGCCGTACAAAAATCCAGTTTTGCCACGCCGATAGCCTGCCAAAAATCCGGCTTTCCATCGTCTCGTTCCCGCCGAACCGTAAATTCGCTTCCAGCCCCGTCAGAGCATCCGGCGAAAGCGCAGTTCTCGATTCAATCGCTTGGCGTACTTCGTCTTGCCAATCCAGATCGTCGGGTGTGGCGGTAACCAATCCGCACTCGAGCGCCTCTTGCGATTGCAATCGACGGCCAACGATCCCGCGCAATTTGTCAATTTGCGTTCCATCTTGATAAAAACGGGCAGCCAATCGCGACAATCCATTGACCATCGGCAAAGCCCCAAAACTCATCTCGGACAGCGTCACGGATGCCTTCGCCTCGCCTTCCTGCGTGTCGAGCATATAAACGCGATCCGCGGCGAGCGCCAATTCCAGCAGAGTCCCCGCGAAACACGAATCCGGTTCAACCAGCGCGAAGAGCGACCGCGAGGAGACATCCAGCCGTGCAAACGTGCGTCGCACCATCCCCAGCACTTCCCGCACAAACCAATTCGTTCGATTCGCTAGGATGAATTCGTCAATCGCTAGAACCGCTTGAGGGTTTCCAGATGTCTTCAAGATCCACAATCCCAGGTCAGCTTCGTTGGTGCGCAACCCCAGAATTGCATCATCCAGTTCGCGAGCCATCTGCAAGGGCCACCAAGCGGCGCCCCAAGCAATAGCATTGTCCAGGTTCGCCGGACTGGCAGTTTCCGGCGCACGAATGGTGAGCGTCACGGTGCGCGCCTCTCGATTCAACTGCGCATCAACAAATTCGTAATGCCGACCGGTCTCGTCAATGGTTCGTTGTAAAGGAGTCAGTGCGATTCCCTTCGCGTCTGTCGGCCGGTCGCTCATCTCCGCCAATTGCAAGGACCGCTGTTTCGAGTGTTCGGCGAATTGTTGCGTTTTCACCGCATCATCCACAAGGCCCCACTCCTTCGCCCACTGACCTTTCACGCCATCGGCCGAAGTGCAAAAAATATCCGCATGGTCTCGTCGTACTTTCCGCTTATCAGTGACGCGCGTAAGTCCTCCCGTGCCTGGGAGCACGCCCAACAAAGGAACCTCCGGAAGGCTCACAGCCGATGAACGGTCATCTACAAGAATGATCTCGTCACAGGCCAGCGCCAGCTCGTAACCTCCGCCAGCCGTGGTGCCATTTAAAGCCGCGAGAAACTTCAATCCCGAATGGCGGCTCGCATCTTCAATTCCATTGCGCGTTTCGTTCGTGAACTTGCAGAAATTCACTTTCCACGCGTGCGAGGAAAGCCCCAACATGTAAATATTAGCGCCGGAACAGAAAATACGATTCTTTGCGCTGGAGATCACCACCGACCGAGTCTCCGGATGTTCAAAGCGGATTCGTTGCAGAGCATCATGCAGCTCGATGTCCACTCCAAGATCGTAGGAATTGAGTTTCAACTTGTATCCCGGACGCAGTCCGCCGTCCTCATTCACGTCCATCGTGAAAGTCGCCACCGGCCCGTCATAAGTTACGCGCCAGTGTTTGTATTTCGAGGGATCGGTCTGATAGTCAACCGGTGCAGCCGTCGTCTGCGTGTCTTGCGCTGCGCTTGCGTCCACAAATGCCTCCTACTTCGTTTCCGACTGTACTGCCTGTTTCAGCGTCGAAAGGCTTTCATCCACCGACTCGCCGGAAGTCTCCAGATGAATGTCCGCCCGGCGATAAAGAGCCTCGCGCGCCTCGAGGATCCGCCGCAGGTCGTCCATGGCTTCGTTGTTCTCACCCATCACTCGAAAATCACCCTGCGCGATCACGCGTGACATATGATCCTCTGGACTGGCCTTCACCCACACCGTAAGACAACTCGAAAGCACGCGATCGTAGGTTTCCTTCTCGGAAACCACGCCTCCGCCGATCGAAATAATCGCCCGCGCGTTTTCCTTCAGCACCCGGTCCAGAGTGCGTTTTTCAATTCGGCGATAACCAGCCTGTCGGTAGAGCGAAAAAATCTCCGCCAGCGCCATTCCGGCGTCCTTCTCGATTTCGCGATCCAGCTCGATGAACGGCAAGCTCAGTTCACGTGCTAGCTTTGCGCCCAATGTCGACTTGCCCGCGCCGCGCAAACCAATCAGCGCGATTCGCGCGCGCCTCGATTTTTCTCCGTGCGCCAATTCGTGCGTCAATCGCCGCAGTGTCTCCTGCAGCCGGTTCGCCGGAAGCCGTTCCAGCAGTTCCCCAATCATTCGCTTGTGGTCCGGAACGGGCGCACGAGGTGAAAACAAGTCTGCCAGCGAAGCGTTCAGCGCCGTCGCAATCCGCCGCAGCAGCACGATGGAGATATTGCCGTCTCCCAATTCCAATTGTGCAAGATGGCGTTCGGAGACGTCTGCCTCCCGCGCCACCATCTTGCGGGTCATGCCGCGCAGACTGCGCAGCTCGCGGACTCGGGACCCGAGAAAGCCGAGAAACTCAGCGTCACTGGCTGGCGGCAATGCCTCTGCGAGTGGAGCTAGAACCCGCAATTCCGATTCAGAGTCCATAATTCTGTGCCTCAACGACCATGCACTATACTACACCACACAACATGAACGATCAAGCCGCTTGGCGTGACGAGGCGCAGTACTCACTCTCCATCTTGTACCTTAAATCGTTGCTGCATGGTACTTTATTCACAGTGATTCGCCAATTGTGATCGCCATGGACCTCACGCATGCAACATAATGCTACTCTGTTGGAGCTATTGGCGAGGGCCGCTACCCAATACCCCCTCGATACACTGCGCCCAAAATAGCCCTTCCGTACCATCGCGGGGCACCCCGTCGCTGATGCTAAAGTGCCTCCATGCGCGTACGGTGCTCCCATTGCTCCGCACAAGTCGATTTGGACGACAGGCAGTATGCCGGGCGCCGGATGGCACAGATCCGCTGCTGGATGTGCGCTCAAAGTTCGCTGGTGGATCTTATGCCCCTGGACGTGAATTCCTCCACGCTTGTTTCCGATCCTGTCGCGCCGGGCGAGCGGCCGTTCGCCCAGGCCCGCCTCCAAGAATCATCTAGAACGCAAACCGCGACGCTCGACCTTCCCGTCGGCAAATCCATCACGATTTCGGTTATTGATGGCCCATCGTCGGGATTCCAGCGCGATCTGACCATGCCGCTCGTAACCCTCGGTCGCCTGCGAGGCGGCGCGGACATTGAGATTGACGACCCCCAGGTCTCCCGGCTCCATTGCGCGATCGAAGTGAAGAACGACGCTGTGTTCCTGCGTGATCTGCGCTCGACAAACGGTACCTACGTAGCGGGCAGGCGTGTGATGGCCGCACGTCTCGACGCCTCCGCCGAGTTCCGCATTGGAATCTCCGCATTACGCGTTGACATCGCCTCGCACTAATCCCGCTTTCACGTCACGCGTGCCTCCGAGAGAAAGTTTGCCTCTGCATGCTGCTGATGTCTGGGGTATGCTCGTTTCCTACAAATCTAAAGCCGGTTAGGGCGACTAACGCTCACTCAGCCGGTGGTCAAATTCTCGGGGGAGATGGTGAGTCGTGAAAAAGAAGAAAAGAAACTCGGAATGGGCCGCGCCATCCCAAGGCGCGATTTCCTCAATGGTTTCGCAGTAGCTGTCGGCGGATCCTTACTATCCCCCGGCACTCAGTGGTTCGAACGTTTTGGCCTTCCGCACTCGCCGCTCTCATCTCAATCAGCAAATGCCTACTATCCTCCGTCGCTAACGGGCATGCGCGGCACCACGGATGCCGTGATGGAGGTCGGTCACGCTCTGCGCGACGGAAACACCTGGAGCAATCCGACGCCAGATTCGGATTCATACGATCTGATCGTCGTGGGCGGCGGCATCAGCGGCCTCGCCTCGGCGTATTTCTTCCGCAAGATCGCCGGACCGAAAGTCAAAATCCTCATCCTCGAGAACCACGATGATTTCGGTGGCCACGCGCGCCGGAATGAATTCCACACGGATCGCCGGATGATCCTGGGTTACGGCGGCACACAATCAATCGCCGGCCCGAAGCTCTACAGCAAAGAAGCCAAGGAGCTCCTGGCGGAATTGGGCGTTGACGTCCAGCGCTTTTACAAGTATTACGATCGAAATTTTGAGAAATCCAACGGCCTCTCCCGCAGCATGTTTTTCGATAAGAAGACGTTCGGCGAAGACCGCATTGTCGCGGGGATTGGCAAACCGTCTTGGCCTGAGTTCCTCTCGAAAACGCCGCTTTCACCCCGAGTGCAAAAGGATCTCGCGCGGCTCTACACCGAAAAAGTTGACTATCTCCCTCATTTGTCTTCCTCGGATAAAAAGGTCCTTCTCGCGAAGACCAGCTACAAGGACTATCTCCTTAACTATGTGAAGGTCAGCCCGGATACAATTCCTGTGATGCAAACGGAGACCTATGGCCTCTACGGCGTCGGCATTGACGCGGTTCCTGCCGGCGATCTAGCAGGACTCGGATACCCTGGCTTCGAGGGCATGGATCTATCCGGGCCTCCCGGCCCCGGTTTGGGCGTCGAAATCACAAAACAAGATGAAGGAGACGAGCCTTATATTTTTCATTTTCCCGATGGCAATGCTTCCATCGCGCGGTTGTTAGTCCGCTCGCTGATTCCCACCTCAGCACCCGGACATACGATGGAAGACATCGTCACCGCCAAGCTGGATTACTCCACGTTGGACCACGAGACGTCGCCCGTGCGTCTGCGCTTGAACAGCACCGCAATCCACGCACGGAATGTCGGCGATCCCGCCACGGCAAAAGAAGTAGAAGTCACGTACGTGAAAGACGGCCGCGCCCGTACCGTGCGAGGCGGCACCTGCATTCTGGCCTGTTGGAACATGGCGATTCCATTTATGTGCCCGGAGCTTTCGGACAAACAAAAAGACGCGCTCGCTTATGGCGTGAAAGTCCCGCTCGTTTATACGAACGTACAGATCAGCAATTGGCAGTCGTTCAAGAAACTGGGGGCCAGCGGCGTGCGCTGCCCGGGAAGTTATTTCGAAACCGTCACGCTCGATTTTCCTGTCAGCATGGGCGCATACCAATTCCCGAGCAATCCGGCCGAGCCCTGCCTGCTGCACCTCGAAAGGGTTCCATGCAAACCGGGTCTGCCCGCCCGCGATCAGCAACGTGCGGGACGCAGGAGCTCCTCACCACCACGTTCACGATCTTCGAGCGGCACATCCGCGAACAGCTCGGCGCGATGCTTTCTCCGGGCGGCTTCGATCCCGCGCGCGATATCCAGGCCATCACCGTGAATCGCTGGCCCCACGGCTACGCTTACGAATACAATTCGCTGTACGATCCCGATTGGCCCGAAGACCAGCAACCGTGCGTCGTCGGTCGACAGCCCTTCGGCCGCATCTCCATCGCGAATTCGGACGCCGAAGCGTTTGCATACACGAACGCAGCGATTGACCAAGGTTTCCGCGCGGTCACCGAAGTCTCGCGATTCAAGTGAGAAGCCGGAGCGTAGCGCAAAAGTGAGGACGCGTACAATTTGAGCTCACCACAACCAACGCGCCTGCTCGATCCCTTGTTCACCACCGATCAAGCGCGTGAAATCTTTTCCGATCGCGCCAGGCTCCAAGGCATGCTCGATTTTGAGGCCGCTCTCGCGCGAGCCCTGACACGCGCTGGCGTCGCGCCGGCCGGCGTATCATCTGTTATCCAGGCGCAGTGCAAAGCAGAACTCTTTGCCACTGACGCGCTTGCGCGTGAAGCTGCTCTCGCCGGGAATCTCGCCATCCCCTTAGTCAAAGCGCTCACCGCGGCAGTGGCCAAATCCGACGAGAAGGCCGCGGGCTTCGTCCATTCGGGCGCCACCAGCCAGGACGCCGTTGACACGGGTCTCGTGCTGCAATTGCGCGCGGCGTTCAATGTAATCGCCCCCCAGCTCGCACAACTGGCCGACGAGCTAGCTCGTGTCGCGGACCAGCATCGTTCAACACTGCTCGCCGGTCGCACGTGGCTGCAGCAAGCAAGCCCTATAACCTTTGGCTTGAAAGCCGCCGGATGGCTCGACGCGATCAATCGCCACCGTGCGAGGCTCGCAGCCGCGCGCCAGCACGTTCTCGTGCTTCAGTTTGGCGGTGCGGTCGGCACGCTCGCCGCATTGGGAACGCAAGGACCGACCGTCGCCCGCGCGTTGGCAGAGGAATTGAAGCTGGAACTTCCCAGCTTGCCCTGGCATGTGCAGCGCGACCGTTTCGCCGAAGTCGCAACTACGCTCGGTCTGCTAGTGGGCACGCTGGGAAAAATTGCGCGTGACATTTCCTTGATGGCGCAGACGGAAGTGGCTGAAGCGCTCGAACCAGCCGCGCCCGGCAAGGGCGGTTCCTCCACGCTGCCGCACAAACGAAATCCCGTGGGTTGTGCCGTGGTTCTCGCTGCGGCGATTCGTGTTCCGGCGCTGGTCTCCACTATTCTCGCCGCGATGCCGCAGGAGCACGAGCGCGGACTCGGTGGCTGGCACGCCGAGTGGGACACACTCCCCGAAATTTTCCTGCTAGCTGCCGGTGCTCTTGCTCATGCAACTCAAATCGTGACTCGCCTCGAAGTTCACGAAGAAAAAATGGCTCACAACCTCGAAGCCACGCACGGCTTGATCCTCGCCGAAGCCTTTGCTATCGCGCTCGCCAAGCGTATGGGACGAATGCCGGCCCATCATTTGATCGAAGAAGCGTCGCGTCGCGCGCTCGAGGCGGACCGCACCCTGCGAGAAGTACTGCTGGAAGACAAAGAAGTGCGCGAACATCTCTCAATCGCCGAAATAGACAAGCTCCTCGACCCAAAAAATTACACTGGTTCAGCCGAATCAATGATTGACCGGGTCCTTGCGGACCATAAGCGGCAGCGCTAAGCAATCATTCGCTCAGAAAATAACGTACATGCCCTTCATAGACGCCAACGGAACACGCTTCAATTATCAAATAGATGGTCCTGTCCGCGCACCAGTCGTCGTGCTCGCGAATTCTCTTGGCACCACATTCTCGATGTGGGACTCGCAAGTTCCAGCCGTCTCCCAGAAATTTCGTGTCCTGCGTTACGATATGCGCGGCCACGGCCTCACCACGGTCACGCCGGGGCCATACACGATCGAAGGACTGGCGCGTGATGTGGTCGGCCTGCTTGATGCGCTCGAAATCGAGCGCGCACATTTCTGTGGCATCTCGGTAGGCGGTGCGCTGGGCCAATGGCTCGGCGTCAACGCCGCCGATCGTCTCAATCGTCTCGTGCTCAGCAACACGGCGGCTCGTATCGGCACGCTAGACGGTTGGAACACGCGCATTAAGACCGTTCGCGAAGGCGGCATGGCGTCAGTCGCGGATGCCGTTGTCTCCCGATGGTTCACCGATGTGTTCGTCAAGAAATCGCCGGAAGTGGTGGAGGCTACGCGCCAGATGTTGCTGCGCACGCCACCTGAGGGATACGTGGCCAGTTGTGCCGCCCTTCGAGAAATGGATCAGCGAGAAACCCTAGCGCGCATCTCGGTTCGCACCCTGGTCATCGCCGGCGCGCACGACGCCGTCACGACTCCCGTGGACGCCCACTCCCTTGTTGATCGCATTCACGGCGCGCAGTACGTAGAATTGAACGCAGCCCATCTTTCCAATATCGAAGATACCGAGGTCTTCACCGCGGCGCTAATAAACTTTCTCACTCAGCAGGAGGCAAAGTAATGGACGAGCGTAAGCGGCATTCCGCCGGAATGAAACTGCGGCGCGCAGTCCTGGGCGACGCGCATGTGGATCGCGCCGAAGCCACCAACAATGCCTTCAGCGAGCCCTTTCAGGATTTGATCACCCGTTACGCGTGGGGTGAAATATGGTCGCGCCCAGGCTTGACTCGCCACACCCGCAGTCTCCTGACGCTTTCCATGATGATTGCGCTGAATCGTAGCGATGAATTTCGCATGCATGTGCGCGCGGCACTCAATAACAAGGTCACACGCGAGGAAATTCAGGAGGTGCTGTTGCAAAGTGCCATCTATTGCGGTGTTCCGGCGGCCAACACCGCGTTTCACATCGCGCAGGAAGTTTTTGCGGAGATTGATGCGGTAAAATGAAATGGCCCACGATCCACGCATTTAAGCAAAAAGCTTCAAGAGTTCACGCAGCAACGCAATCTTCAATAGCTCAACCAAATATCAGGAGGAATTGCAAATGCCGATGCAGAAAATCGGAGTGGTGGGATGCGGCTTGATGGGTTCGGGAATCGCACAGGTGGCGGCACAATCGGGCTGCCAGGTAACCGTCCGCGAAGTTTCCCCGCAGCTCGTCGCGAAAGGTTTGCAATCAATCGAAAAAAATCTTCAGCGCCTCGTGGATAAGGGCACGCTCTCCGCAGCCGACCGCGACCAGGTCCGCGGACATTTTCGCGGCACCACGAATCTTGAAGACCTGAAGGATTCCGATCTCGTTATCGAAGCCATCATCGAACAGCTTCCCGCGAAGCGCGAACTTTGGACTGCTCTCGACAAGATATGTCCGCAACAAACCGTCTTCGCCAGCAACACTTCCTCTCTTTCCATTACGGAAATGGCGATGTTCACTCAACGTCCGGACCGTTTCCTTGGCTTGCACTTCTTCAATCCCGTTCCGGTAATGAAATTGGTGGAAGTAATTCGCACGATCGCAACCGATCCAAAGGTAGAAGAAGAAGCCGTAGTTCTCGCGGCACGCTTTGGAAAAACGCCCGTGCGCACCACCGACCGCACCGGTTTCATTGTCAATCGTCTGCTGGTGCCGTTCCTGCTCGACGCGGTTCGCGCGCTCGAAGAAGGCGTCGGCTCAATCGAGGATATCGATAATTCCATGAAGCTCGGCTGCGGCCATCCGATGGGTCCGCTCACGTTGCTGGATTTCGTCGGCCATGACACTACCTATTACATCGCCAACATCATGTTCGACGAATTCAAGGAGAAGCGCTTCGCGCCTCCGCCGCTGCTGAAACGCATGGTGCTCATGGGATGGAATGGCCGCAAGGCCGGCCGCGGATTTTACGACTACAGCGACCCTGCAAAACCGAGGCCCCTGAAGTGCACCTGAAATCTCAGCCTTGTGCTTTGTCCGTAGGCGCGCCACTGGCCGAGAGTCTCTCGATCACCGCCGCTGGCAGCGGTCGCGACTTCATGCGCTCCGGATTCATCGGATCCGGCCCGGTCCAGACCCGCGTCTCGAAGCCTTCCAGGGCCAGCGCGCCCGCCTTGAAGAACTGGTGCCGGATAATAAAGCTGCTCTTGCGGAATTCCATCACCGTGGATTCCGCGAGCAATTCATCATTGAAGGTAGAAGGAATCAAAAACCGCACGCGCACATCCACCAATGGCACGCCGACTATCCCGTGCTCCTTAAAGAGCGCGCGGGTCGGCATCCCCGCATTGCCAAAAAGCGCGGTCGTGCAGTCGTCAAACCAGGCGAGGTATTGCGGATAAAATACGATCCCCGCGGGATCGCAATGTCCCCATTCCACCAGCAGATGCTTCTGGCTTACGAACATAGCGTGAAGCTCCTGAGAATTCGCACTGTCGCGCCAAGAAATTCAAATCCAGGCACGCATGGTAACATCCACTTCGAAGCCGCTCCAAGTGCTGACCGATCTTGCCGTTCCGTCACATCGGTTGTTTCTGCTATCGTCTGACTGAGTTTAATCGAGACCGCAAAATGCGCACGCAAGTTGGCATCGTCGGCGCCGGACCCGCAGGCCTCGTTCTGTCGCATCTCCTGCACCTCTACGGCATCGAGTCAGTGGTCATCGAAAATCGCAGCCGCCAATATGTCCAGGAACGCGTGCGCGCCGGCGTCCTGGAGCAGGGCACCGTTGACCTGCTGAAAGAGACCGGCGTCGGCGCGCGCCTCGAACGCGAAGGTCTCGTCCACTACGGCGTAAATTTGCGCTTCAGCAAACGCACCCATCGCATCGATTTCGCGGAACTCACCGGCGGGAAAGGCGTCACGATCTACGCACAGCACGAAGTGGTTAAGGATTTGACTGATGCACGGCTCGCGGTGGGCGGGCAGATTTTCTTTGAAGTCGAAGATACGAGCGTCCACGATTTCGATAGCCCGCAACCGTCAGCCAAGCCGCACATTCGCTTTCGCAAAGACGGCGAGCCGCAGGAACTCGTCTGCGACTTCATTGCCGGATGCGATGGCTTCCACGGCATCTGCCGCCCGTCTGTGCCACCGGGCGTGCTCACCACCTTCGATCGCGTCTACCCGTTCGGTTGGCTCGGCATCCTGGCGGAAGCGGCGCCTTCTTCGGAAGAACTCATCTACGCCTATCACGATCGCGGCTTCGGTCTCCTCAGCATGCGTTCGCCGCACATTGGCCGCCTCTACATCCAATGCAAACCTGACGAAGACATCGCGGACTGGCCGGACGAAAAAATCTGGCGGGAGCTTCACACGCGCCTGGAAACCGACGACGGCTGGAAACTCACTGAAGGCCCCATCATTCAAAAAGGCGTCACCGGCATGCGCAGCTTTGTCATCGAACCGATGCAATGCGGCAAGCTATTCCTCGCGGGCGATGCGGCGCACATCGTTCCACCGACGGGCGCAAAGGGCCTCAACCTCGCCGTCGCCGATGTCCGCATTTTGGCGCGCGCGCTAGCCGGATACTATTCCCACGGCCGCCGCGATCTTCTCGAAACCTACTCGCAGATCTGCCTCCGTCGCGTCTGGAAAGTACAGCGCTTCTCTTGGTGGATGACCTCCATGTTGCATCGCTTCGAAGACGAAAACGCGTTCGACCATCGCCGCCAACTCGCCGAGCTCGACTACGTCACGAGCTCTCGCGCAGCGGCGCAAAGCCTCGCCGAAAACTACGTAGGCCTGCCGCTCGAATAATCGCCCCGCGCAGATCTTCCGAATAGTCTTTCGTACTAGAAGATTGAGAACCACGGCCTATAGCCGCCCATAGCAGCCGAACGTTACCCTCATTTCGTTGGAAGTGGCCACATGCGAACCAGCACGGCACCGACGGACTGGCGCAAAACGGGGGTTCTAGATGCAGTCAGGGGGAATCAAAAGTCTTGTCCGCACTTCGCTCATAGCCAGCTTGGTTTTGATCGGAAGTCAGTCGCTCGGCGCCCAGCAACTCCTTCATTTACAGCTACCTGCAGGCGATAGCGGCAATGATCCCATTTCCTTCATGCGTCCTCACTATTTCATCCATGAAGCCGCCGGCGCCAGCCTCAGCACGCCGCCTTCATCCGCCTTTGTTCCTTCTCAGATCCGCCACGCCTATGGTTTTGACCTGATTGCCAATCAGGGAGCAGGTCAAACCATCGGTGTTGTGGATGCCTACGACGACGCCAATGCCGAAAACGATCTCGGCGTCTTCAGCAAGAAGTTCAACCTTCCTTCTTGCACCAGCAGCAACGGCTGTTTCCGCAAGGTTTATTCCAACGGCCGTAAGCCGGCCGCAAACTCGAATTGGTCCGTGGAAATCTCGCTCGATATCGAATGGGCGCACGCCATCGCGCCACAAGCTAAAATCGTTCTGATCGAAGCGCCTTCGAACAATCTCAGCGACTTGCTTTCTGCTGTGGACGTGGCCGTCCGCAATGGTGCCTCAACCGTTTCCATGAGCTGGACTGCAGGAGAAATTTCCAGCGAGCGCAATCTGGACAATCACTTCGTCGCCAACGGCGTCACTTTCCTGGCGGCCTCCGGAGACACCGGTACCGGCGTCAACTATCCTGCGGCATCGCCTTATGTAATCGGCGTCGGTGGCACCTCGCTCACGCTGGACGCCCACGGGAATTACCTCGGCGAAGCAGCTTGGAGCGGAAGCGGCGGTGGCCTAAGTCGCTACGAAAACGAGCCGCTCGCGCAGGAACAGTTCGCGATCCCCGACGATTCGCGCGGTCTGCGTGGCGTGCCGGACGTTTCCTACAACGCCAACCCTGGAACCGGCTACGCCATCTACGATTCCATCGGCATCAACGGTGCCAGCGGCTGGTTCCAGGTCGGCGGCACCAGCGCTGGAGCGCCGCAATGGGCCGCTCTGGTCGCCATCGCAAATTCGCAGCGCGCCGCGGCTCACAAAGCAAATCTCACCAGCGCAGACGGGACTGTGTATTCGACGGCCAAATCCGATCTCGCCGCTAATTTTCACGCCGTGACGGCGGGCACGAATGGTTCGTGCGGCGTTATCTGCGATGCTCTCGCCGGATACGACTACGTCACCGGCCTCGGTACGCCGCAATCCAAATTGCTGGTTCCAGCCCTCGTTTCTCACCAGTAAGAATTGCACGTTGGCAGCCGTAGGTGGCCGAGGCCCCTTCTCGCCCTTCGTCCGCGCGCCAGCGGACAGAGGGTACCCAGGTGGAGATCTAAATTGAACCATCAGACGAGTATCGAAACTCAATTCGCTCTCGTTTTCTTTAAGAAACACCCCCACTCACCCCTCCTCTGACATTTTGCTTCATTAGTGTATAGTTTTTGCAGGCGCGGCCATTCCAGTTGACACAATTGCTAAAGGCCACATCGATTCGCCGTGCCGCAGGTCTATCTCAAATGAAATCATTCTTGCAGGTCATGAAGTTTGGAGGCACATCCGTCGGCGACGCCTCCTGCATTGCGCGCGTCACCGAAATCGTCGTAAAATCCGCGCGCCAGAATCCCGTCGTTGTAGTTGTCTCCGCAATGAGTGGCGTCACCAATCGGCTCATCGAAGCCGCCACGTGCTCCGAAGCGGGCGATCGCGATCGCGCCTCTGCGCTCCTTCATGGTTTGCGCGACCAACACGCGCTCGCGCTCGACGCGTTGATCCATAATCCCGAAACTCGCAAGCGCCTCGCGCTGCGCATCGAAGAAAATCTCCGCGAAGCGCAACGCCTCTGCGAAGGCACCGCGCTCATCCACGAGCTCACGCCGCGCACGCTCGACTCGATCTCCAGCCTCGGCGAACGCCTTTCTGCGCCGCTCGTAGCCGGCGCCTTGACGGAACAGGGAGTTCGCAGCGAAGCAATCGAAGCCACCGAATTGGTGGTCACCGATTCCTACCATGGTGCGGCCGAACCGCTGATGGACCTCACGCACCAGCGCTCGGAAGCGCGCGTCCGCCCGCTGCTGCAGCAGGGAATCGTTCCCGTGGTCACCGGATTTATCGGCGCGACGCCCGACGGCATCCTCACCACTCTCGGCCGTGGTGGTTCGGACTATTCCGCCACAATTCTCGGCGGCGCGCTTGGCGCTGATGAAGTCATCATCTGGACGGACGTCAACGGTGTGCTCAGCGCCGACCCTCGGCTCGTTCCCGAAGCCCGAACGATCCCCGAAATTTCCTATCGCGAGGCCGCGGAGCTCGCATATTTTGGCGCTAAGGTTCTCCATCCCAAGACGCTTCGCGCCGTCATGCAAGCAGGAATTCCAGTGTGGATTCGCAATACATTCGAGCCGGAGAATCCCGGCACAAAAATCACGCCCCAGGGCCGCAGCTCCAGCGGCGGCGTGAAAGCCCTCACCGCCATCAGCGACGTTTCGCTCATCGCCGTCGGAGGTCCCGGAATTGTCGGCCTTGCCGGATGTGGTCGGCCGCACATTTTCCACCACCGCCAGCGTTCGCGCGAACGTGCTGCTCATCTCGCAATCGTCATCGCAGAACGATATTTGTTTCATCATTTCGTCATCCGACGCGAAACGTACCGTCGAAGCGTTGCGCCAGCAATTCGCCCAGGATCTCGCGCATCAAACCGTCGAACACATCACCGTGGACCCCAACATCGCCATCGTTGCCGTTGTTGGCGAAAATATGCGCGGCACCGTAGGCATGGCCGGGCGCACCTTCAGCGTCCTCGGCCGCGAAAACGTAAATATAATCGCCATCGCTCAAGGCTCTTCGGAATCGAATATTTCATTTGTCGTCGCCAGCAGTGACATGAAAAAAGCGCTGCTCGCAGTCCATCGCGAATTTGCGTCTGGACATGCGCAACGCGCATGAAACTTCGCCTGCTACAAGATGAGCGCTCCAAACTCAAAAGCAGCCCGCGGTGCAGGCCACGCAAGCTGGCGCGGAAGCCGTGCAGCGTTGCATCGTGCCGTCGTGCGCGGCAAGCTTCGGCATTCGCGATCAGATTTACGTTTGCCCTCGCTGCGGCGGTCCTTTGGAAATCGAAATCCCGCTGGAATCTCTGAGCCAAGCGCACGATCTTCCCAAACTCTGGGAAGAGCGTGCCGCGTCGCACGATCCGAAAGACCGCAGCGGCGTCTGGCGATATCGCGAACTGCTTCCTTTCGAAGCCAGCACTCCGTCGTTACTCTCTTCGAAGGCAATACGCCGCTCTACGACGCCCCGCGCAGTGCGAAATATTCCGGCCTCGCAGCTCTACGACTGAAACATCAAGGCTGCAACCCCACTGCGTCATTCAAAGACACCGGCATGACCGTGGCCGTCACCCAGGCCGCGCTGCTCGGTGCGCGCACCGTGGTTTGCGCCAGCACGGGCAACACTGCCGCGAGCCTCGCAGCATACGCGGCCCGCGCGGAACTGCAATGCGCGATCCTGCTGCCGCAAGGCCAGATCAGCCCCGCGAAACTCGCGCAGAGCATGGACTATGGCGCGATCGTGTGCGAAGTCGCGGGAAACTTCGATGACTGCATGCGCCTGATCGGGGAGCTCGCCGGCGAGCCTTCGATCTACATCGCCAACTCCATCAATCCGTTTCGCATCGAAGGGCAAAAGACCGTCGCCTTCGAAATTCTTCAGCAATGCGAGTGGCAAGTCCCCGACCACGTCGTCGTTCCCGGCGGAAATATGGGCAATAGCTCCGCGCTCGGCAAAGGTTTCGACGAAATGCATCGCCTCGGCCTCATTGATCGCTTGCCGAAGCTCAGCGTCATTCAAGCCGAAGGCGCTGCTCCTCTCGCGCATTTGTTTGCCACGCTTAATTCAAGCGGACGCGGAGACACCAATTATCTGCCGGACAAAATCGAAAACGTCCGCAACCCGCGCACCCTCGCCACAGCCATAAAAATTGGCGCTCCTGTTTCCTGGCAGAAATCTCTTCGCGCAGTTCTCCGTTCGCACGGAACCATCATCACCGTCAGCGAGCAGGAAATCGCCGACGCCAAAGCCATTATCGGGCGCGACGGTATCGGCTGCGAGCCTGCTTCCGCTACCACGGTTGCGGGCATTCGTAAGCTCGTGAATGCAGGAAAAATCCATGCCGATGAATCTGTGATCGCGGTGCTCACCGGCCACGTTCTCAAAGATCCTGATTACGTCAGCCACTATCATCGCGGCACTTTATCCCTCGACGTAGCGGAACACGGCGAAACGACCAAACCGCTGCAAATTCCGGGCGCGTTTCGCAACGCTCCTGAAAAAATCGCCGCCAGCAAAAACGCCATCCTCGAAAGTCTGGAGCGGCGGCGCTAAGTCGCCCGTGTTCCATGAAGAGTTCGATTCGCCAATCATTCGAGGTTCGCGTCCCAGCCTCCACCGCCAATCTCGGCGCAGGCTTCGACTGCTTTGGTTTGGCGTTGCAACTCTATTTGACGGTGCGCGCCACGGTTCAGCCGGGCGCGGGTGCCCGCACTATCGCTCGTAGTCGCGGCATCGAGGGCAGCGCGAATCTTCCCACCACGCCGGACGAAAACCTGATCTTGCGTGCCATGCAGCACGCCGCCGAACGCGAAAAACTTGAGCTGCCGCCCGTACGTCTCGACGTCGAAAACGAAATTCCCATAGCCGGTGGACTGGGGAGCAGCGCAGCTGCTATCGTTGCCGGCGTCTCATTAGCATTCGCGGTTTGCGGGAAGAAATTGCCGCGACAAACGGCGCTAGGCCTTGCCGCTGATCTTGAGAAACACACGGACAATGTGAGCGCGGCGCTGCTCGGTGGTCTGGTCGTATCGTTTGTCGGCGCGGATAGCAACGTCGTTGCGGTCCGCAAGAAATGGCCAACGGAAATCCGCGTAATCGCCGTTACTCCCAAAATGTCGCTTGAAACCAGCGCTTCGCGCGCAGCGCTTCCCCAAAATGTAGAGCACGCCGATGCAGTTCACAATCTCCAGCGTTCCGCGCTGTTCCTCGCGGCGCTGGATGCCAAACGTCACGATCTTCTGTGGGATGCCATGCAGGATCGCCTGCATCAATCCTATAGGGAGCCGCTCATCCCAGGCCTAGCCGACGCGCTCCGGATTCCACGAATTCCCGGCCTTGTAGGAATCGCCCTCAGCGGCGCGGGACCCAGCATCATCGCGCTAGCCACGGATCACTTCAAAGAAATCGGACAAGCGATGGCGAGCTGTTTTGCGGGAAGGGGACCGTCGGCGACAGTCCGAACATTAGCGGTGGCACAAGAAGGCGTTCAGCTGATCAATAAACAAGCCACAAAAAAGTAATCCAGCAGGCTCCATCCAGGTCAAACCAGTATCACTTCACAAACGTCAATCCATGCGGCACAAGGTGCGGAAACACGTAGGCATATAGCATCACGATCACGCCAACAATCGATCCCAAGGCAATCGAATGCCAGAAGACAAATCTGAAAATGATCCCTTCGTTGCCCACCTGTTCGGTCGCGGCCGTAGCGATCGTGATGGACTGTGCGTCCACCATTTTCCCCATCACGCCGCCAGCGCTATTCGCGGCGCACATTAAGATCGGATCAATGCCCAATTGTTGTGACGTAATCCGCTGCAAACTTCCGAAAAGCGCGTTCGAAGAAGTATCGCTTCCCGTCAGCGCCACTCCCAGCCATCCCAAAAATGTGCCGAAAAAGGGGTAAAGCCATCCCGTTCGCGTGAACGCTAAACCAAGCACCGCGTCCAGTCCCGAATACCGCGTCACGAATCCTAGTCCTAGCATGAACGAGATCGCAATCATCGCGAGGCGCATCCGCACCAGGGTGCGCCAAAAAATCTTCATCAATCGCAAAGGACTCAATCCCAACAACAACCCCGCCACGATTGCTGCTAGAAAGCACCCGCTGCCGGTCGCTGATAGCCAATTGAAATCGTATCGCGCTGCCTCCGGCGTTGGCTTGCTCACGACCGGCGCGGCACGCGTGACGAGGTTATGCAAATAAGGCCAATCCCAGCCCGGATTACCTGGCCGAATTGTGCCGTCTACCTGCACCACGCGAAACGCCGGCGTCGTGGCCTCGTTGATCGCCAGCTTCACTGAAGGATACCCCCACGCAAAAACGAATATCGAAAGTATTGCAAACGGCATCCACGCCTTCAGCACCGTGCCGAACGGATATTTCCGCGGCGCCGCGTAGCCGTCGAATTTCTTTGAGCTCCACTCGCCTCCCATATCGTCTGCGATTTTCCCAGGCTCCGCCACCGGCTGCGCAGCCTCGCGGTCGTAATCGAATCTCCAGATTTTCTTCGGCTTCCAGAAATGCAGAAAAACCACTGTGCAAATGATGGACACTACGCCACCCATAATGTCCACCAGGTTGCTGTCCCGAAAATTCGACCACAGGAATTGCGTAATCGCAAAAGAAACGCCCACCACCAGAATCGCGGGCAGCACTTCAAAAGTTTCCGACCAGCTCACCATCGTCCGCACCAGCCAGAACGGCACGATCATCGCCGTAAAAGGCAGAATCCGCCCGATCATCGCGTTCAAATCCGATTCCGGCAAATTTGAAACTGCCGCGAGCGCATGTACAGGAGTCCCAATAGCTCCCCACGCCACTGGCGCCGTATTCGCGATCAAATTCAAAGCCGCCGCATGAAACGGGCCGGAATCCCAACCCGATCATGAACGCTCCTGCAATCGCCACCGGCGCCCCAAATCCCGCCGCGCCCTCGATGAACGCGCCAAAGCAAAAGGCCACCAGCAGCACTTGCAGCCGCCGGTCCGGAGTAATCCCCGCGATGGATTCCTTCATGATTTCGAACTGCCCGGCCTCGACCGAAATGTCATACAAATACACCGCCGCCAGCACGATCCATGCAATTTTGAGAATCCCGTAGGCTACGCCGTAAGCGAAACTGGACGCCGCCAGAACCGGCGGCATTTTGAATACGAATGTCGCAACGAGCACCGCAGTCACCGCCGCGGTAATCGCACATAAGTGCGGCTTGATCTGGAAACCCGCCAGCAGTGTAAACAGCACGATGATTGGCAGGGCTGCTACTAAAGTGGAGAGCCACCAAATGCCGAAGGGATCGTAAACCTGCGTCCAACTCATCGGAGCCACCTGTGCGCTGCGTCAGTATCAGGCCCGCTGCGGTGAACGATGGATATCTTGCCCTCCAATTTTTGTCAAGAAATGGATGGCAACGCAGCGTGATGATACTTCCAGCGCAGGGAATCGAGCGCTACGCTCGGTTCTTTCGTCTGAAGATCCAAAGGCCCGCAAGACCAGCCGTCAGCATCAACACGCTCGATGGTTCCGGCGCGGAGATCGGAGGCGGTGGAGGAGGAGGTGGTGGTGGCGGAGGAGGTCCCGAGGGCGGTGGCCCCGAAGGCGGCGGTGGCGGAACAGGCCCCGAGGGCGGTGTAGGAGTTGTGGGAACGCCTGGCGGAAATGGCCCTCCGCCAAGCGGAAAAATCGGAACGATGGGCGGTATGAAGATAGACCCTGGAGGCGTTTCTGGCGCCACAATTCCAGTCGTAGGTGGCGCCACAAGTGGTATCTCAGGCGGAGGGACCAGCATCGCGAGCGGCCCGCGCGCCGCCGGAAGCTCCATAGCCTCGGGCGAAGGTTCCGCCATCAGCACCGGCTCACCCGGAGTCTCGGAAAGACGATTGCCGCAACGAGTCCGCGCCATATGCGCGCCGTCTGTCAGAACCGTCTCCCCTGCGGGGAGAGTCATTCTATTTTTCGTCCAGAAGATGCGGTTGCCCACTCGATAGGAAACAAAAACCGCTCGCGCCTCGCTCAATCTTAAGACACGCGTCTCTTCAAAATCGAAATCGGAATAGTGGTTGGCGACGACCCCATCGTGCGCCACCGCGCTCCGCAGTTCCGCGGCGTTCCTTGCTCCGCCCGGAATTACAGAATACGGATAGTAGGCGCGACCATCATTTGTAAGTTCGGCGTGCCCAGAAAGAAAATCACCGTCGGAATCTGATTGGAAAGCTGCAGGTGAGGAATTGCCTCCGCTGTTCGCTGGCACGGATGCAGCCCTAGGCGCGAGGATCGCGGATAGGAAAATCACTTCCAGGAACAAGATCGCCATCGCTCCCAAGCGACGGCAGTCACATGTTGTTATGGCGAGCTTCGCCCAACTCGTCAGACCCTTCCCCATTTCCCCTTTGAACCCGGCACCGCCCATGGTGCCGGAACCCCGCCATCACCGGTGTACTACGCAATCTCTATTCCAACGCCGGCTTTTGTGGAATTTGGCCCTAAAATGAGCGTTTTTGGCTGCAAATTGCCTGGAAATCGCGGTATTGGGCCTGAATCGTCGGGATTCCGACAGATTGGGTTGGCCTAGCGGGAGCGGCGAGAGAATAAACTTTCCGGTTAATGGTACCTTCGTTCTACGAAAGTCAGGCGAAACCGAGGCGAACTGTGGATTGGGTAACCGGAGGGAATTGCAGCCACACGGTAGCTTTCGCAGCCAAAAGACCGCGAATCCGTAGTCTTACTTGCAGATTTGCGCCTGAGAACCCGCGTTTGGTGCCGGACCTGACGAATTCTTGTTGTGTTTCCACATCGCGAAGCCAAGCCCTACGAACGGCCCCAGCAGCACGGCCAGGAATGCCACCAGGAACAGCACCAAGAACATCAGCACAATCACTATTGCCGGCATGTTAGCTCTCCTTCCGTATCTGAGAACCGGCCGCGCTTTACTGCTCGTTCGAGAATCCGTGCGGCCTCACTCTTGGTAAACCCGCGCCCCGAAAAAAGTTCCTCGGCAAGAAAAAGCTTTACATTCCGATAGACCCCAGTTCTGGCGTGTGCGGGCAAGGTTCCCTGACAAAGGGGGCCGGATTTATCCTCGCCCGCGCACATCGTTTGACTGCGATCTGCATTCATGCCGTCGCCGCCATCTGTCGCGCAGGGGGTGCCATGAACTCTGGTCCGATCGGATCGCTCACGGTATCTCGGACGATCCTGCAGATAGCCTTTGACGCGTCGGCATCCAGTTTCCATCCATCCACGTTATCCACTGTTTTCAGTTGCTCGGGATGACGCGCGCCCCACAAAGCCACGCTGATTCCCGGTTGATCCAGCACCCAACGAACCGCTAGGTCAATCACCCGCTTGCCGTAATTTTTTCGCGCGAACTCATCAAGCAGCTCCACCGCGCGCAGATACTGTTCGAAACGGGGCGGCTGAAATTTGGGGTCCACTTTGCGCAAATCATCGCCGGTGAATCGCGTCTCCGCCGTCATCGTCCCCGTCAGCAATCCTCGGCACAGAGGCCCATAAACGAGCGCGCTAATGCCCCTTTCACGCAGATATGGCAAGACGTCGCGATCAATCTGCCGCTCAAACAGGTTGTAGGGCGGCTGGTCCGTGTGCAGCGGCGCCACTGCGCGAAAACGATCCATCTGCTGCGGCGAGTAGTTGCTCACCCCAATCGCGCGGATTTTCCCTTGCTCGAAAAGCCCCCGCATCGTCTCGGCCGTCTCTTCGATCGGCACAAGCGGGTCCGGCCAATGCACCTGGTAGATATCAATGTATGGCGTCTGCAACCGGCGCAGCGAATCGTCCACTTCGCGCAGAATCCGCTCGCGTGACGCATTCCGGGAAAGACCGCCATTCCGCCACTCAATCCCAACCTTGGTTGCCAGGATCACGCTTTCGCGCTTGCCGTACCGTGCGAGTGCCTTCCCGACAATCTCCTCCGACCGCCCAAATCCGTACACCGGCGCAGTGTCAATCAAATTAATTCCGCGTTCGAGCGCCGCGTGAATAGTGCGAATGCTGTCTTCCTCTTCCGATCCGCCCCACATGGTTCCACCGACTGCCCATGTCCCCAGAGCGATTCGTGAGGCCCTGAATTGAGTTCCGCTGATTGGTGTGAATTCCATGCGTTTCCTCCGTACGCGCATGTGATTCGCACGTTCACTGCCACTCTCGTTCGCACCTTCACGCACTTAGATGTCCGCCGCTATCTTGCGTAAATTCAGGAGAATGAGAGGAACGTGTTTGCGCTTTGCCGAAGTGTTTCGCAGCTATTGAGTGTCACGCAGTCGGACGGTCGCTCGTCACAAGACGAAATGCCGTCACTTCCAAGGGCGGGTAATCCCCAGCTTGCCCATCTTGTACACGAGCGAGGTGCGCTTCATTCCCAGCTTCACCGCAGCCCCAGACGGCCCGCCGATGACCCATTTCGTCTGCTGCAGAGTTTCCAGGATATGCTGCTTCTCCACCTCATGCAGTGTTTCCGGACGCCCGGACGCCCTGGCTGCCTCATTATTCTGGCTCAGCAATTCAGCCAATGACAGCCGCAACACGGACCCCGGCGAGAGAATCACGGCCCTCTCGATAACATTCTGCAATTCGCGGATATTCCCCGGCCAATGATATTCGCGCAGCGCTTGCATCACCTCGTCTGGAACCCTGGCAATTTTCTTGCTCATCATGCCAGCATATTTCTCGACGAAATGCCTTACCAGCAGCGCGATATCTTCTCGTCGCCCGCGCAGTGGCGGCAGCGACAAAGGGAAAATATTCAAGCGGTAGAAGAGATCTCTGCGAAATTGATTCTCCGCGATCATCTGCGCCAGATCGCGGCTGGTCGCAGCCACCATTCGCACTTCCACGCGAGTCGTCTTGGTGCTCCCCAACCTCTCGAATTCCTGTTCCTGCAGCACCCGCAACAGCTTCGGCTGCAGTTCCAGTGGAATATCTCCCACTTCGTCCAAAAATAGCGTTCCCTTATGCGCCAGTTCGAAGCGTCCTACTTTCTGAGCGATTGCGCCCGTAAACGCGCCCCGCTCGTGCCCGAATAGTTCGCTCTCGAGCAATCCTAACGGTATCGCGGCGCAATTCACTTTCACGAACGGCTGTTCTTTTCGCGAGCTCAGGTCATGAATCGCTCGCGCAATCAGCTCTTTTCCTGTCCCGGTCTCTCCTAAAATCAACACCGTCGAACCTGTCGGCGCCACCGTCTCCACCTGCTTCAGCACAGCCTTCAACGCCGCGCTTTCTCCCACAATCTCCTCGAAATCGTGCTCCGTGCGCAGCTCTTGTTTCAGGTATCGCCCTTCCTCAGCGAGCCGCGCTCGCGATTCCGTCACTTTCGCGTAATGCAAGGCGTTCTCCACCGCAATAGCCACCTGGCTCGCGATTTGGCCCAGAAAATGAATGTCTTCTTGCGTGAATGCCTCGTCCCGCAACCTGCCCAGATTCAAGCTGCCGATCGCCCGGTTGTGAGTAATCAAAGGCAAAAAACACAATCTCGTAAGCCCTTCATTCGCGGCAATTTGAGCAATCGGTGATTTGCACCAAGCGGCAGAACTGCTGTCCAGAGTCACCGGCTTCATCGTCAGATACGCCTTCGCGGAAGACGCGCCATCGAACGGCACCTGCATTGCCTCATGCAGCAAGCCCTTGCCCCCCGGAAAATCGAGCGCGTAAACCCGCATCGTTTCCTCTTTGTCCGGATCGGGCAACGACAAGCCCGCGTAGTCGCACTCCATCACGCGCCGGATTCCCGAGGATATTGCGCGAAACAGTTCGCGCAGATCGAGGCTGGAAACCATGCGATTGTTCAGGTCCAGCAACAGTTGCAAGCGGTCGCGGTCGCGCGCCAATTGATGATGCAAAGATTGCGCCTCTTCGAAATTCAGCGCGTTATCCACGGCCACCGCCAGTTGCGCGGCTACTAGCGTTGGAAATTCCAGATCTTCCAGAGTAAATGTACCGGGCTCTTCTGATCCGAAGTTCATCGTCCCCAGCCGCCGGTGTGCGGACGTAAGCGGCAAGCTGCAAAATGACCGTACGCTCTGCGCGCGCAGCAATTTCATTACGCGCGGGAAACGTTCGTCGCCGCGGGTGTCTTCGATGATAAATGGCTGTTGTGTGCTCCAAGCCGTGGCAGAAGGTGATTCGTCCATGCCGAATTCATCACCAGCACGAACCGCCGATGCCGCGGTCGTCTCCAGCACGTGCATGCGCATCACGTTTCGCGCCGGGTCATACAGCACCAGCGAAAGAAAATGGAAATTCAGCAATCCCTTGAGACGTTCAGAAAGATCGTGAAATAGCTCGGAAAGATTCTGGTGGGAAACAATGGACTTCGAAACTTCGAGCAGCATGGCATATTGCTGGAGCGTCGTTTCCGCGCTCCGTCGCGGTACCGTAACCGGCTGCATCCGCGTCGCTTGTTCCATCAACTAGCCCGCCCTTGACACATCCATCAGATGGGATTCGCTTTACGATAGATTCACGATCCCGGCCTGCGCGTAACTCCCTCATACTCTGACGCATACAGAGAGCCGCAAGTTTCACAATATTCCATCCAAGATTGTTCGTGTCCGGATAATCACGATGAATCTCAACCCCGAGAAGTGTGTAATCGGGAGACCTCGCGCGACTCCGTGACGGTGGGCTGACAGTTGGCGAAAGACCGTCATAACTCGGCCAGTTGCCACGCACGAATCCGGTTGCCTCAATTGTGTCCCGGAAAAATCTAAATCGCGCTCGCTGAACCCCTTACCGTGCTTCGTCGCCCCCGCCTCTACAGCTTTGGAATGCTACGTGCCATACTGTTGCGCGAGCAGCAGCAGTCTGCTTCACGGGTTCTTCGGCGCGGTTCTTTCTCGGCACCTAGGGAGTTTTTCGATGTGGATTGTTCGGCTGGCTTTGCGCCGGCCCTATACTTTCGTCGTCGCTGCCATACTCCTGCTCATCCTCGGGCCTGTTTCCATTCTGCGCACGCCCACCGACATCTTTCCGAACATTGATATTCCGGTCGTCAGCGTTCTTTGGAACTACACGGGTCTTTCGCCAGAGGATATGGGTAACCGCATCGTCTATCAGTACGAGCGCGTGCTTACCACCACTGTAAACGACATCGAACACATCGAATCGCAATCGCTGAACGGGATCGGCGTCGTCAAAATCTTCTTTCACCCCGGCGTCAATATCGGCAATGCCGTCGCACAAGTCACTGCGGTTTCACAGACACTCTTGCGCCAACTCCCGCCAGGCACCACGCCGCCGCTAGTCATCCAATACAACGCCTCCAGTGTTCCCATCATTCAACTCGCGCTTTCCGGTCAGGGCCTTTCCGAGCAGCAATTAGGCGATCTCGGACTCAATTTCATTCGCACGGGCCTGATCACCGTCCCCGGTGCCGCCATCCCCTATCCTTATGGCGGCAAGCAGCGGCAAGTGCAGGTTGACCTCGATACGGGTGCTTTGCAATCGAAAGGGCTTTCGCCTTCCGACGTGGTCAACGCCATCAACCTTCAGAACCTGATCCTTCCCACCGGCACTGCGAAAATCGGCACGTTCGAATACGAAGTGGATACAAACGGCGCACCGTTAACAGTTCCGGAATTGAACGATCTACCCATCAAACAGTCTGGCACCTCCACGATCTATATCCACGACGTCGCCAATGTTCGCGACGGTTTCCCTCCGCAAACCAACATTGTGCGTGTGAATGGCCAGCGCTCTTCGCTAATGGTGATTTTGAAAGCTGGCGACGCCTCGACCTTGGACATCATCTCCGGCGTCAAAGCGTTGTTGCCCACGATTGCCGCGGGTCTACCGCCCGCGCTGAAAATTACGCCGCTTTCTGACCAGTCCATCTTTGTAAAGGCATCCATCGTTGGCGTGGTCCGCGAAGCGCTCATCGCTGCTTGCCTGACGGGATTCATGATTCTGGTTTTCCTGGGCAGCTGGCGCAGCACTTTGATCATCGCGGTCTCGATTCCGCTCTCCATCCTCACTTCGCTGATCGTGCTGAGCGCGCTCGGCGAGACGATCAACATCATGACTCTCGGCGGTCTCGCTCTCGCCGTCGGCATTCTGGTGGACGATGCCACCGTCGAAATCGAAAACATCAATCGCAACATTGACCAAGGTAAAGAAATCGTTCAGGCCATCCTGGATGGCGCTTCGCAGATCGCTGTGCCGGCGTTGGTTTCCACTCTTTCAATTTGCATCGTGTTCGTGCCCATGTTCTTTCTCACTGGCGTCGCCAGGTACCTTTTCGTTCCGCTCGCCGAAGCCGTGTCGTTCGCCATGCTCGCCTCTTATCTGCTTTCCAGAACGCTCGTGCCCACCATGGCCAAATATTTGCTTCAGGAGCGAACGGAAGAGGTTCCGGGACAAACGGCGCGGTCTTCGAACCCGTTTGTGCGCATGCAACAGGCGTTTGAACACCATTTCGAGCGGCTCCGCGACCGCTATCATGGACTGCTCGAACGCTGCATTCGCCACCGCGTCCTCTTTGCCGTCTGCTTTTTGGCCGCTTGCGTACTTTCATTTGCTCTCCTGCCGTTGCTCGGCCAGGATTTTTTCCCCAGCGTGGATAGTGGCGAGTTCAAGTTGCATATGCGTGCGCCGACCGGCACTCGCATCGAGGAAACGGCCGCCCTCTGCGACCGCGTGGAAGCGGACATTCGCCAGCAGATTCCGCAGTCCGAACTTGTCAGCCTGATTGACAACATCGGGCTTCCCTATAGCAGCATAAACCTTTCTTACAGCAATTCCGCGCCGATCGGAACTGGAGACGCCGATATTCTGGCGGAGCTTTCGAGGGACCATCATCCCACCGAGCAGTACGTGCACGATCTGCGCATCCGGCTTGCCCATGATTTTCCCGGCGTCACTTTTTACTTTTTACCGGCCGATATCGTCAGTCAGATTCTGAATTTCGGCCTTCCGGCCCCGATTGACATTCAAATCCTTGGAAGAAATCTTGCCGCCGATAGGATATTTGCCGATAACCTGCTGAATCGGCTGAAATATGTCCCAGGAACCGTGGACCTGCGCATTCAGCAGGAGTTCGATCAGCCAAAATTGCATATCGAGGTGGATCGCACCAAAGCCCAACAGATAGGATATTCCGCTCGCGATATTGCGCAGAGTCTGCTCATTTCGCTGAGCGGCAGCTTCCAGACTACGCCGACGTTTTGGCTCGATCCCCGGACCGGCGTCAGCTACAACATCGCCGCTCAAACACCGCAATACCGCGTGGACACCATGCAGGATCTGCAAAATATTCCGGTCACCGGCCCGGGTACGCCTCAGTCCGAAATTATGGCGACAGTCGCTTCTTTCAGCCGGGGCACTGAGATGGGCGTGGTCTCGCACTACGACATCCAACCGGTCGTAGATATTTTCGGAGCGGTGCAAGGCCGCGATCTGGGTGGCCTCTCTCGCGAGATCACTCCCATCATTAATCAGAGCAAGAAGGATCTTCCCATCGGCTCCCGCATTGTGGTTCGTGGCCAGATTCTTACCATGGCCTCCTCATTTTCCGGGCTGCTCTGGGGGCTCGCATTTTCCATCGTCCTGGTCTACCTGCTTATCGTCGTGAATTTTCAATCCTGGCTTGACCCCTTTATTATTCTCATGGCTCTGCCCGGCGCGCTGGCGGGAATTGTGTGGTTCCTGTTTATCACGCGCACCACCCTCAGCGTGCCGGCCTTGACCGGCGCCATCATGTGCATGGGTGTGGCCACGGCCAATAGCATTCTGGTGGTTAGCTTCTCGAAAGAAAGGCTGGGGGAAGGGAAGACAGCTGCCGAGGCCGCTTCGGAAGCTGGCTTCACGCGATTTCGCCCGGTTCTCATGACCGCTCTCGCCATGATCATCGGCATGTTACCGATGTCGCTGGGATTGGGCGAAGGCGGCGAACAGAATGCGCCGCTGGGCCGCGCGGTGATCGGCGGTCTGCTCTTTGCGACCGTCGCCACGCTCTTTTTCGTTCCGGTTACCTTTAGCATCGTGCATGGCCTGCGCGAGAAGAAGGAAACTGAAGCGAGTTGAAACGCGGAGTGCCTCAGCCGCATCATTAAAGTACGCCGCAAGAGCCAAGGCAGTGCCCCAAGAGGATGAAGATGACAGAGTTGGTTAGTGAAAAACCCGGGCAGGGGGATCGTGGCCGCCCTGCGTCGAACACACCGAAATCAAGTCACGGAGCGCTCATCGCGATTATCGCGCTTCTGGTCATTGTCGCGATTGTAGTCGCCGGCGTCGTTCCACGCCTGCGAGCGAAGGCCGCGCTCAAGGTTGAAACCGACAAGTTGGCGGTCCCGTCAGTCGAAGTGCTCCAACCGAAGCGCGGCTCGCCCCAGCAGGAACTTATTCTGCCCGGCAATATGCAGGCCTTCATAGATGCTCCCATTTACGCCCGCACCAACGGCTATCTCCAATCCTGGTATTTCGACATTGGCGCCCACGTGCGCAAGGGTCAGTTGCTCGCGATTATTGACACGCCTGAAGTTGACCAGCAGTTAGAGCAAGCTCGGGCGGATTTGAGTACCGCTCAGGCAAACTTGCGCCTTTCCCAAATCACGAACGATCGGTATGAAGGTCTGAAGAACACTGATTCGGTTGCCCAACAGGATGTAGACAACGCGCATGGCGACTACGCAGCCAAAAAAGCGACAGTGGACTCGGCGGCATACAATGTAAAACGTCTGGAGGACTTGCAATCCTTCACAAAGATCTACGCGCCATTCGATGGTGTGATCACCGCGCGCAACACCGATATAGGCCAATTGATTGATTCTGGCTCAGGCACTCCGGCCAAGGAGCTGTTCCACATGGCCGCCATTCGCACGTTGCGCGTATTTATCAATGTGCCGCAGCCGTATTCCCCTGCGGCTAAGCCGGGCATCTCCGCCGATCTCACTCTCGCGCAGTTTCCCGGCCGTAAGTTTCAAGGAAAACTCGTGCGCACCGCCAACGCGATTGATCTCGCTTCCCGGACGCTGCTGGTCGAAGTAGACGTTGAAAACCCTACAGGTGAACTTCTTCCCGGCGATTTCACCGAAGTGCACCTAAAAATTCCGTCCGATATTCCGACCTTTATTCTCCCCGTCACCTCCCTGATTTTCCGGGCGCAGGGTTTGCAGGTCGCGGTCGTGGAGAATAACCAGGCGAAACTTAAGTCAGTCGCGCTTGGCCGCGATTTCGGCTCCGAAGTGGAAGTTGTCTCCGGCCTCACCGGCCAGGAATCCATCATCGTCAGTCCCCCGGATTCGATCATAGACGGCGAGCAAGTCAAGATCGCCCAGCCAAATCCGCAAGGAGGCTCGAGCAGTGGATCGCCTGCACATTAGTGCGCGCTGCGCAACCCTCAGCCGTCTTTCGCTGGCGGCGGCTTCTAGCGCAGCCATGCTCTGCTTCGGCTGCACCGTCGGCCCCAATTATGTTCGTCCTACCGCGGAAGTTCCCACGGCTTATAAGGAGCTCCCTTCCGACTGGAAGCAGGCACAACCCAGTGATGCGATTGCCAAAGGCAAGTGGTGGGAGGTTTATCAGGATGCGCAGCTTAATTCTCTGGAAGAGCAGATTGACGTCTCCAACCAGAGCCTGAAAGCCGAACAAGAGCAGTTCGCGCAGGCGCGCGCCGCTCTCAAAATTACCCGTTCGAATTTGTTCCCCAACGTCACCGGGGGCTTTTCCGCTTCGCGCACGGACCAGTCTGAAAACAAGCCGCTTTTTAACCACACCCTCGAACAAAAGGACTACAACGATTACGTTATACCCATTGATGTCTCCTACGAGGCTGACCTGTGGGGCCGCGTGCGCCGCACCGTCGAAGCCAGCCGCTCGGAAGCCCAGGCCACGGCCGCTGATCTCGCCAACGTCAGTTTGAGCCTTCATGCCGAGCTTGCTTCCGATTACTTCCAGCTGCGCGGTCTGGACGCGCAGAAACAACTGCTCGATTCCACCGTTCAATCGTACGAAAAGGCTCTCGAGTTGACCGAAAGCCGCTATCACGGCGGCCTAGCTTCGGCCGTGGACGTCGCGCAGGCACAGACCATCCTCGAAACTACGCGCGCCGAGTCAGTGGACGTCGAGGTACAAAGGGCCGCTTTCGAGCACGCCATTGCGGTTCTGATCGGCAAACCTGCTGCGCAATTCAGTCTCCCGCAGACTCCCCTCACCGCACCGCCGCCGCTCGTCCCTGCGGGCTTGCCGTCAGATTTGCTCGAACGTCGCCCTGATATCTCGGCTGCCGAGCGCCGCGTGCAGGAACAGAACGCCCAGATTGGAGTCGCCAAGGCGGCCTATTACCCCTTGGTGACCCTTGGTGCCTCTGGAGGCTTTGAAAGTGCTGTTGCCGGAACCCTGCTTCAGGGTCCCAGCGCTATGTGGATGCTTGGCGGCCAGGCCGCGGAAACTCTCTTCGACGCAGGGCGCCGCCGCGGCGTCTCCGACCAAGCCAAATCCGCCTGGAACCAGTCCGTGGACAACTATCGCCAAACGGTTCTCACCGCATTTCAGGAAGTCGAAGACAATCTCGCCGCGCTGCGCATCCTACAAAACGAAGCCGATACCCAAGCCGGTGCCGTTGCCGCTGCGCAACACTCTCTCTCGCTCTCCATCACCCGCTACAAAGGCGGCGTCACCAACTATCTCGAAGTCACCACCGCGCAAAGCGCCGCTCTCTCCGACGAGGTCACGGCAGTAAATATCCTGACCCGCCGCATGGCCGCCAGCGTCCTGCTAATCAAAGCCATAGGTGGCGGCTGGAACGTCTCTCAAATCCCTCACGTCTGAGAACAATTCGGACGCGGAGGGTGGCCTGTCGCACCCGTTTCGCCGTTCCGCCCTAGCCTCCTCCCTCAGCCTGTGGTAAAGATGTGCGTTCCACCTCGCGCACTAAGCGCGCACCTAAAGAGCGGAGAACTCTTGAGCCGTCGCAAACCGAAAGGTTCCGTCGTCACTTTGCGCGACGTAGCGGAAGAAAGCGGCGTTTCGCCCGCCACCGTCTCCATCGTTCTCAATAACGCTCCGCTTGCGCGCTATATCCCGCCTTCCACCAAAGACCGCATCGAACGCGCCGCTAAAAAACTCGCCTATCGCCCCAAAGTCGTTTCTCGTTTTCTAAGCGCCAAGCGCAATCGCACCGTGGGCGTCATGGTTTTTGACATCACTGACCCGTTTTGCACGCTCATCCTCCGCGGCATCGAAAATTCTCTGTATCAGGCTTCCTACCTTCCGATCCTCACCGACGTGCACAATCAGCGCGGCCGCTTCGAGCGCTATCTCGAAATGCTTCTCGCGCGCCCGGTCGAAGCCCTGGTCTTCGTCGCCAATTGGCTCTTCGTGGATATCGATCTTCTCGCTGACTTGGAAAAGCGCAACATCCCCGCGGTAATGATTGGCCGCGAACTGCGTTCCGGGGCCATCAGCTCCGTCATGGTGGATAACGAAGCTGGCGCGCATCTCGCCCTGGAACACCTTTACTCGCTCGGCCACCGCAAAATCGCATTCATTCGCGGTCCCAAAATGCTCGTGGATAGCTCGCCGCGGTGGCGCGGCGTCCGCTCCTTCGCCCGCTCCATGGGCCTCGAAATTGATCCCACGCTCGTCGTGGATTTGCCCGATTCTCTCGATCCCAATTCCAGCTTCGATGGCGGTTTCAAACTCACCGAAGAACTCTGAAACACAAAAAGCGTTTCACGGCCATCATGGCGTTTGACGACATGACCGCCTTTGGCGCCATCCGCGGCCTGGCCCGCGCCGGCCTGAAAGTCCCGGAAGATTGCTCAGTAATTGGATTTGACGACGTGATTCCCGCAGGCCTATCGGTGCCTTCGCTCACCACAGTTCGCCAGCCGATGGAAGCCCTGGGAACGGCAGCCGTGGGCATGATTATGGAGGGCATCAACGCAGCCATCGAAGAGCGCGAATCGGTAGCCGTGCACAGGCAGCTTGCCCCAGAGCTAGTAGTGCGCGAATCCACCCGCGCCGTCTCTTGGGCCTAGCGGACCTCTCGCCTCGTGACGGTTGGGGCACGGCATGCCGTGCCCGTCCTGCCTGCGGAACATCGCCACGGCTGGCTGCGATAGTGCTTTTTTCGATTGGTTTTTGACTTGACTTAGCAGAACGGCAAGGAATAATACGAACGTTTAATAAAGTTTAATAAACCACCGTCATCATCCAAACGGCTCCGTGTCGGCATAGGTTTGCCTGGCATTCGCCGTCCCGGGAGGCTGTTCGTGCGCCTGCAAAGCAAACTCGGCAAGGATTCCAATTCCAGACCGGTTCTCCAATCCTATCTCTGCGCCGCAATGCTCATCGCATCGCTTCTGGCGGTGGCCGCCCCCACTCTCTCGGCGAATCCGGACAATAACACCGCCGGAAAAGTCTACCCGCAATCAGGCTGGGCCCTGCAATCCTCCTGTCAGTTCTCCGCAACCGGCGATCAAATCTCTACCGCCGGTTTCAAAACAGCCGGCTGGCATTCTGCCGACGTACCCTCCACCGTAGTGGCGGCGCTAGTAGCGGATAAGACCTATCCCGATCCCTACTACGCAATGAATCTTCGCGATATTCCCGGCACTACCTACCCCATCGGCAAGAATTTTTCGCTGCTGCCCATGCCCAAAGACAGCCCATTCCGCTGCTCCTGGTGGTATCGCACCGAATTCAAGCTGCCGGAAAATTTCCACGATCGCCACGTGTGGCTGCATTTCGGCGGCATCAATAATCGCGCCAATATTTGGCTCAACGGCCACCAGATCGCCGCCGCAAAAGACGTCGCTGGCGCCTATCGCACATATGAATATGACATCACGCCCTTCATCCGGCGCGATCAAACCAACACGCTCGCCGTCGAAACCATCGCCCAGACCGAAAAAGATCTCGGCATCAATTGGGTGGACTGGAACCCCGCGCCTCCCGATAAAGATATGGGCCTATGGCGTCCCGTATATCTGCAGGCCAGCGGCCCGGTAGCCATTCGCTACCCCCAGGTGATGACGCATTTCCCCACCAACTCGCTCGACCAAGCGAATCTCGCCGTCGAAGCCGAATTGCACAACGCCACCGATGCCGCCGTCACTGGCGTCCTGGAAGGCAAGTTCGATGAAGTGAATTTCCGGCGGACGACCACTCTGCAGCCGCACGAATCCAAGACCGTTCGTTTTCTCTCGGATGAATATCCCCAGCTACAAATCAAGAATCCCAAACTGTGGTGGCCTTACCAGATGGGCGCGCAAGACCTTCACGAACTCTCCATCCATTTCGCTGTCGGCAACGAGGAATCCGACACGCAAACCGTAAAATTTGGCATTCGCGAAATCACTTCAGAACTGAATTCCAATGGCGCTCGCCAGTTCTACATCAACGGTCGCAAAATTCTCATCCGCGGCGGCGGGTGGTCTCCGGACATTCTTCTCCGCCAGGACCTCGACCGCCTGCAAAACGAATTCCGCTACGTCCGCGACATGAACCTCAATACCATCCGCCTCGAAGGCAAACTGGAAACCGAGGAATTTTACAATCTCGCCGACGAGCAGGGCGTTCTGATCATGGCCGGCTGGTGCTGCTGCGATCATTGGGAGCAGTGGAAACACTGGCAACCTGGCGACCTCGAAATCGCCACGGCTTCCTTACGCTCCCAGATCATGCGCATGCGCAGCCATCCCAGCATGCTCGTCTGGCTGAATGGCAGCGATAATCCGCCGCCCGCCGACGTCGAAACCGCCTACATCAAAGTCCTGAAAGAATCCGATTGGCCCAATCCTTACATTTCTTCCGCTTCCGCCACTCCCACCTCCGTCACCGGACAATCCGGCGTGAAGATGACGGGACCCTACGATTACGTCCCGCCCGATTACTGGCTGACCGATAACAACAAATACGGCGGCGCGTTCGGCTTCAACACCGAAACCAGTCCCGGTCCGGCCGTCCCGCTGCAAAGCTGCTTGAAGAACTTCATTCCTGCCGACCACATGTGGCCGCAGGACATTTACTGGAACTACCACGCAGGTTCCGAGGGCTTCAAAGATCTCAGCCACTTCGATGGCGCCATGAATGCGATTTATGGCCCCGCAAAGGATCTCGACACCTACGAGCTGAAATCCCAAACCATGGCTTACGAAGGCGAGCGCGCCATGTTCGAGGCCTACTCGCGCAACAAATACCAAACCACCGGCATCATTCAGTGGATGCTCAACAACGCGTGGCCCTCCACCATCTGGCACCTCTTCGATTACTATTTGCAGCCCGCCGGCGGTTATTTCGGCGCGAAAAAAGCCTGCGAGCCTCTCCACGTGCAATATTCTTACGACGACAACAGCGTCGCCGTCGTCAATAGCCGCTACGAAAAAGTCGCCAGCCTCACCGTCACCGCCAAGGTCTACGACGTCTCGCTGCAGCAGCGCTTCTCCACGCAAGTTCAGACCGACGTGGATGCCGATGGCGTCCGCAAAGCTCTTACGCTACCCGCGGGTTCCTTCAATCCCGTCTCTCCCGCCCACTTCGTCGCCCTCCAACTGCAGTCCAGCGACGGCACAATCGTCAGCCGCAATTTCTATTGGCTCTCATCCAAGCCGAACACATACGAATGGGCCAAAACTTCCTATCGCTTTACTCCCGTGTCTTCCTACGAAGACCTCACAGCCCTCCAAACGCTCCCCGAAGCGAACGTCGAAGCTACCGGCAGCCTGCTGCCCGGCCCCGATGGCCCCCTCGCCCACGTACTTCTGAAAAACACGAGCGACCACCTCGCATTCCAAATTCGTCTCGGAATTCGCAAGTCGGGCCAAACAGATGAAATTCTCCCGGTATTCTGGGACGATAATTACATCGAACTGATGCCGGGCGAATCTCGCGAGTTAACTGCGCGTTACTTGCCCTCCACTCCCGTTTTCGGCGGTGTTGAATTGAGCGTTTCCGGATGGAACATCGCGCCTGCGACGATCCCGTTGAAAGAGGGGAGAGGTCTGCCCCCCACTTCCATCGGAGGCGGCCGCTAATGTCCGATCACCAGACAACTCCGTCGAGTCCTCCGCACGCGATTGCGAACCACATGCTCAGCGAGATCTACGAGCAACCTCAGGCCATTCGTGAAACCATTCGGCAGAACGTGCATGGCGACGTCATTTTTCCGGATTCGTTGCGGCCCATCGAAAAAGCCCTTTTTGACTTCAAGAAAATAATCATCGCCGCTAGCGGCTCCAGCCGCAACGCCGGTCTCGCGGGCGAAATCATGATCGAAGACCTCGCCGGAGTTGCCGTGGATGTCGAGTACGCCAGCGAATATTGCTACCGATCCACACACTCGGACACTAACCCGATCGTGGTCGTCATCACCCAGTCTGGCGAAACCGCAGACACCACCGCTGCGCAGCGCGAAGCGCTCAATCGCGGCGCTAAGACCGTCGCCATCTCCAACGTCGCCGATTCCACCATCTCGCGCGAAGCCAGCGCCAAACTTCAGACCTGCGCCGGCGTCGAGAAAGCTGTTCCGGCCACCAAGAGTTTCACCGCGCAGCTCACCGTCCTCTACCTATTCTCGTTGTTCCTCGCCAGGCAGCGCGGCCGCATGACGTCCGAAGTCACGCGTGCGCACTTGAATGCGCTCGCCGAAGTTCCTAAGACCATAGAAAAATCTCTCGCTGCCTGGGACGCACAGGCTGCGGGCTGCGCTCGTGCATTTCAGCATGCCAGAGCGTTTCTGTTTCTGGGTCGCGGCGTCCATTACGCTCTCGCCCGCGAAGGCGCGCTCAAGCTCAAGGAAATTTCATACGTCCAGGCCGAAGGCCTTCCCGCCGGCGAATTGCGTCACGGCCCCAACGCCCTCGTGGATGACAAGCTCCCCATAATCGTTCTCGCCACGCGCGACGCCTCTGATCCCGATTCCGTCTTGCGCTATCAAAAAACTCTGCTGGTCCTCGAATACATCAAAAGCCGCGGCGGAAAATCCATCGTCATCGCCACCGAAGGCGATCGCGAAATCGTCCCCCTCGCCGATCGCCACATATTCGTCCCCCCGGCTCCGGAGCTGCTCCTGCCAATTCTCGAGGTAGTCCCGCTCCAGTTGTTCGCTTACCACTTCGCCATCCTGAATGGCTGTGACGTGGACCGCCCCAGAAATCTAGTCAAGGCTGTTGTCACCGAATGATCGGCCAGCCCGCCACGCCGTCGCGGCAACTGGTAGCGCCGGCGTCTCGCCGGCTCTTTTCTACCAGTCGCGGGCCGCTCCTCCGCGTGCGTTTCTTCGCGCCGAAGGCAGCCCCTGAAGCCTGATAATAATGGCCACCAACTCAACCCAAACCGCCCAATCCCCAGTAAAACTCAGCCGCGTCCTCGGCCTCTGGGACCTCATCATCATCGGCATCGTCATCATTCAACCCATCGCTCCGATGGGCATCTACGGCGTCATCAGCAACGACGCCCGCGGCCACGTCGTCACCACACTTTTGATCGCCATGGTCGCAATGCTCTTCACCGCGGTCAGCTACGGCAAAATGGCTCGCGCTTATCCCTCCGCCGGTTCCGCATACACTTACGTTGGCCAGGAACTGAAGCCCGCGCTCGGTTACATCACCGGCTGGGCCATTGTGATGGATTACATCCTCAACCCGCTCATCTGCACGATCATCTGCAGTCAGCTCACGCAGAACATCCTTCCGTTTCTGCCTTATTGGACGCTCGTGTTTTTCTACGCCGGTGCATTCACGCTTCTGAATATCCGCGGCATCAAAACCTCCGCCCGCATCAATGACGTCATGGCGGCAGGAATGAGCATCGTCGTCGTGATCTTCTTCGCCTTCGTCATTCACTTTCTCTGGAGCTTTCACCAATACGGGCCCGGCTTTTTCACGCACCCCTTCTACAATCCGGCCACTTTCAGCTTTAAGAGTGTCTTTCACGGCACATCGGTCGCCGTCCTCACCTACATCGGTTTCGACGCCATCTCCACGTTCTCCGAAGAGGTCGAAAATCCGCGCAGAAACATAATGCTCGCCACGGTCCTCGTCTGCCTCATCACCGGCGTACTTGCATCGCTCGAGGTCTACGCCGCGCAACTCGTCTGGCGCGACCAACCATTTCCGTCGGACAAAATCACCTCTGCGTTTCCCCTCGTCGCGCAGACCGCCGGCGGCTATTTTCTGTTCCAGCTAATCAATTTCACGATTCTGGTAGCCAATATCGGCTCGGGCATGGGCTCGCAACTCGGTGCCGCGCGCTTGCTCTACGGGATGGGCCGCAGCGACGGGATTCCCAAAAAGTTTTTCGGCGCTGTGGACCCGAAAAGCCATGTCCCGCGCAACAATGTCATCTTCGTCGGCGTCATCGCGTTGGTGGGCTCCTTCATCATCACCTACGATCAGGGAGCCGACCTGCTGAACTTCGGCGCCCTCCTCGCCTTCATGGGCGTCAATGTAGCCGCGCTTGTCCGTTACTACCTCCGCGCTGAAAAGAAGAACATCCTCAACTTGATCTCACCTCTGCTCGGTTTCTTAATTTGCGCCTTCATTTGGAGCCATCTCAGTGGCCCCGCCCTGCGCTTGGGCGCCATCTGGATGGTCATCGGCATCGCTTACGGCGCAGTGAAAACCCGCGGCTTCCAAGCCAACCTGGTCAATTTCGATATCCCCGCTGACGACGCGTAAGCTTTCGCGGCAAATTCTGCCCAGTTTCCCGACCGCACCCAGTCGTTCCTCCTCGCGTGCATCCTTTTCCACGCCCTAAACCTTTCTGCCAGAACGGACGATTGTCTCGATAAGGGACCGCGGCGCGAGCGCCTGTCCGTCCCGTCACTCGTAGGAATACATGGATCCTATAGCTCTTACAGTTCTTGTGATTATCGCGGACTCTGCCGAGGAGGCCGATATCCGCCAGAAGCTCGCCGGCGCCCGGAAGGCACGCTTCGAAGTTCATGCGGTCCCGACGTTCGCGGCTGCATTCAAACTAACCATCAGCAGGTCCTTCGACATCTTCCTGGCCGATCTCGCAGTCTCAGATTCCGACGGCCTGCGCGGTTTGCAGAGCCTTATCGCGGCAGCCAAGGACGTCCCGGTCGTCATCATCAGCAGCGTCCATGACGAAGCGCAGGCGCTCGAAGCTGTGCGCGCCGGCGCAGATGATTACACTGTCAAAAATCGCATGAATGCGTCCGCGTTCGAACGTGTGCTCTTGTACGCGGTCGAGCGCCATGCCGCCCGCCGCCACACCACGCTGCAGTTCGCCGTTTCGCGTGCCTTGGCGGGATCCGAAACCGTCGCCGAAGCCTCGGACGGAATCCTGCGCGTACTCTGCGAGTCGCTGAAATTCGATTTGGGAGAAATCTGGCAGATCAATCCAGCCTCGAACCGTCTTGTTCATGCACGCTCGTGGTCCGCCTCGGCGCGCAGGTTTCTACAATTTCAAGCGATCAGCCAGACGCTCCAATTCCGCTGCGGCGAGGGTCTGCCAGGACGCGTTTGGGATACCCACGCTCCAGAGTGGATTGAGGACGTCACCGAAAGCCGTTCTTTCACTCGTGCCGGCGCCGCGATTTCCGCCGGGCTTCGCTGCGGATTTGCTGTTCCACTCGGCTTATTTCAGAAAAGTTTCGGAGTAATAGCATTTTTCAGTCAGGACAGAAAAGCGCTCGACGAAGAGCTGATCAGGTTCCTGATGAGCATTGCGAACCAGATGGGCCAGTTCATGGCGCGAAAGTTCGCCGAAGAGGAACACTCCAAAATCGGCAAAGAGTTGGCTCTGATTTTGGATTCCACTTCCGAGGGTATTTACGGCGTCAATCTCGCCGGTTCCGTCACGTTCATCAACCAGTCCGCAGCCAGGATGTTCGGATGTAACCGCGAAGAAGTCGTCGGCAAGGACGCGCACGCTCTATTTCATCACACCCGCACGGACGGCACCTCTTATCCCTCATCCGAATCCCCGCTGAGCCGCACGTTAGAGTCCGGAAAGAGTTTTCACACCGATCTGGAGTATTTCTGGAAAGCAGACGGCTCCCACTTTGCCGTCAGTTATTCCGCCATTCCGGTTCTTGAAAACGCGCGAGTAACCGGCGCCGTGGTCAGCTTTGAAGACATCTCCGAAAAACGTCAGATGGAAGTCGAACTCCGCCACGCGCAAAAATTGGAAGCCGTCGGCGGTTTGGCGGCAGGCATCGCTCATGAAATCAATACACCTATTCAATTCATCGGCGATAACACTCGTTTTTTGCAGAATTCTTTCGTCGAAAGCATTCAGATGATTGCGAAATACGAGGAGATCTGCGGGCACGCCGCCAGCGGAACTCTGCAACCCGGGATGTTGCAGGAAGCAAATGCAGTTCGCCAGAGCATCGAGTGGGACTTCCTCCGCACGGAAGTCCCCAAGGCCTTCGATCAACTGCTGGACGGCGTCAATCGCGTGGCCACCATCGTTCGCACCATGAAAGACTTCTCGCACGTGGACCGCAGCTCCGAAAAAGCCCCGGCCGATCTGAACAAAGCCATCGAAAGCACTTTGATCGTGGCGCGCAACGAGGTCAAGTACGTGGCCGATGTGGAAACCCAGTTGGGTGCTCTGCCTCCCATCCACTGCCATCTCGGCGATCTGAATCAGGTTTTCCTCAACTTGTTCGTCAACGCCGCGCACGCCATCGGCGACGTCGTCAAGAATTCCGGAGAAAAAGGACGCATTACTGTGCGCACTTGGCAGGATGGCGACTGCGTCGTCGTTTCCATTGCGGATACCGGTACAGGAATTCCGGAACGCGTGCGCGCCAAAGTGTTCGATCCGTTTTTCACAACCAAGGAAGTGGGAAGAGGCACGGGGCAGGGGCTGGCCCTGGCACGCGCGATTGTCGTCGATAAACACGGCGGCACTCTCTCTTTTGAAACGAAAATGGGCGAAGGCACCACTTTTTTTGTTCGCCTCCCGGCGAACGGTGTGCCCGCTACGCGAGAGGTGTTAGTCACGTGAAGCGAATTCTATTTGTAGACGATGAAATGAAAATTCTGGAAGGCCTGCAGCGCATGTTGCGACCGCAGCGCCAGATTTGGGAGATGGCCTTTGCCCCAGGCGGTCAGGCCGCGCTCGGGATGCTGGATGCCGCTCCATTCGACGTCATCATTTCGGATATGCGCATGCCCGGAATGGACGGTGCGACTTTGCTCAAAACTGTCCGCGAGAAATATCCCAGCGTCTTGCGCATCATTCTCTCTGGCTACTCGGACATGGAGGCGGCGTTCAACGCCGTGCCGGTCGCTCACCAATTTCTGCTGAAGCCCTGTGACCAGGACACTCTGCGCAACGCCATAGACCGCGCCACCAGTCTGAGCGACGTCCTCAACAGCAAAATGCTCGCTAACCTGGTCGGCTCCATTCAGCAATTGCCTTCGCTCCCCCAAATGTGTCTGGAACTGCAGCAAGCTCTCGCAGATCCTGATTCCTCCTCGCGCCAGGTCGCTCAGATCGTCGAGCGCGATACGGCCATGTCCGCCAAGATTCTGCAGCTCGTGAACTCCGCATTCTTTGGTTTTGTCCGGAACGTCAGCGATATTCAGACCGCCATCAATTATCTGGGCATTTCCACCCTGCAGAATCTCGTCCTATCCGCCGAAGTTTTTCGCGTATTTCATCCCGCCCAATCTATTCCCGGATTTTCCCTCGAAGTCCATCAGTCCCACTCGCAGTTGACCGCCCGAATTGCCAAAGGCCTTTCGGGCGACGTCACCATGTCCTCTGCCGTGCCAATCGCCGGCCTGCTTCACGACGTCGGCAAATTGGTTCTCGCCGAAGCCATGCCCGGACACTTAGCCAGTGCGTTGAAGCGCGCTCGTGAAGAGCACCGTCCTCTTTTCGAAATCGAAGAAGAAATGACGGGCATCTCTCACGCCGAGGTGGGTGCCTATCTGCTTAGTTTGTGGGGCATTCCATATGTGATCATCGAAGCTGTAGCGCACCATCATCATCCCGAACGCGTGCCTCACGATAAGATGGACGTGCTGGCTTGCATCTATTTTGCCAATTGGCTAGCCAACGACCATGACGTCCGGAATTCCGACGCACCCTTCATTCCGAATCCGCCCCTGCATCCCGATATTGTCGCCAAGCTCGACGTCGCAGAAAAACTGCCCGAGTGGCTGGCCTCCGCCGATGCAGCCGCCCTCGAACTGTCTGGAGTCTGCGATGACAAACGCTGAGCGCCCTCGCATCCTCTGTGTGGACGACGAACAGAACGTCCTCGACGGCCTCACGCGTACGCTTCGCAGCCATTACGCTATCCAAACCGCGAGCGAGGGAAAGCTGGCGTTGGAGACGCTCAAGACCGGCGAGCCCTTCGCGGTGGTGATGTCCGATCAGCGCATGCCGCAAATGGATGGTGTTCGGCTGCTTGCCCACGTCCGCGCTGTCGCGCCACTCACCGTGCGCGTTCTGCTCACCGGCCAGGCCGACATCGAATCTGCAATTGCCGCCGTCAATGAAGGCAACATCTTTCGCTTTCTCACCAAGCCCTGCGCCACCGACACACTCATCAAAGCTCTTGACGCGTCCATAGAACAATATCGCCTCATAACCTCTGAGAAAGTGTTGCTGGAAGAAACCCTGCGCGGCAGCATCAAGGCCCTGGTGGACATTCTTTCCATGGCCAATCCCGTGGCATTCGGGCGCGCCACTCGAGTCCGTCAGAGCGTGGATCGGCTCATGACGCACTTCAAGATTCGTGAGCAGTGGCCCGTCGAAGTTGCCGCCATGCTCTCTCAGATTGGTTGCGTCACTCTTCCATCCGCAACGTTGGATAAGCTATACCGGGGAGATATCCTCGACGAGTCCGAGCAGGAAATGGTGAACCGCATGCCCGCAGTTATCGAAAAATGCCTTTCCCATATTCCCCGCATTGATGCGGTCCGCGAAATCCTGCACCAGCACAATCGCAATTTCGCAGCAGCCAAGCAAAGATCAGACGCCGCCATCGATGAGGAAATTCCCTGGGGTGCTCGCGCGTTGAAAATCGCCCTCGATTTTGATTCGTTGGACGCGGGCGACGCTCACTCGGATCATCCCTTTGCGATCATGCGCGGCCGCAAGGGATGGTACGACCCCGCGATTCTCGAAGCTTTCGCGGGAATGCGCGGAAGCTCGCAAGACAAAATTCAAATGTTGGAACTTTCCGTTCGCGAGGTCACGGTCGGCATGATCTTCGGCGAAGACTTGAAATCTTCCAAAGGCTTGCTGCTGATTGCGCGCGGCCAGGAAGTCACACCCGCGTTGCTCGAACGCATGCGCAATTTCTCTCCCGAGCTTGCCATTCGAGAGCCAGTCCGCATGATCCTTCAGGGTTCCGCGAGTACTCAACACGCTCTCGTCGGATCGCGATAACCGCTAAACGCAAGCCGTTCTTTCTCGCGCAAAGACACGGGCCCGCATCACTACCGAAATCGCCCCTAATCCGGCTCCTGCGTCACGATGTGCACATCCACCGCCGGCGCGTCCCGCAAAAACCGGTTGATCCCGTTCATGTACTTCAGCTTTTTCCATCCTTCCGTTGCCGTCCGTCCAAAGATTACCTGCGTAATGTGCTTATCCCTCACAAATTGTGCGGCGCTCTCCGCCACGTGATCGCCCTTCAACCGCACCGGCTTCGCTCCCAGGTTTTCCGCGAATTGCAAATTCGCTTCCAGCAGCTTTTCCTCTTCTGGATCGCTCTCATGGTCCAAATCCACATGTAGCGCGTACAGTTCCGCATCCATCCGCCGCGCCATGCGCGCAGCGCGGGCCACCAGGTACTGCGCCTTCGGGTTCGCGCTGATGCACACCGCTATGCGCTCGCGCACGCCCCACGCCTCCTGGATGTCCTTCTCCACCATGTACGATTCCAGGCTGCGATCCACCTGCTCTGCGACCTGCCGCAATGCCAGCTCGCGTAGCGCGATTAAATTCCCGCGGCGAAAGAAATTTTTCAGCGCCTGCTCGATTTTTTCCTTCCCGTAAACGTCTCCGCGCCTCATGCGGTTCTGCAGCGCTTCCGGCGTCAGGTCCACCATCACCGTTTCGTCGGATACTTGCAGCACCCAATCCGGCACGGTTTCCCGCACCGGCACACCCGTAATCGCGCGCACCGTCGGGGCGATGCTCTCGATGTGCTGGATGTTGACCGTCGAAATCACGTCAATCTTTGCATCCAGAATCTCCAGCACGTCCTCATATCTCTTGCGATTCTTGCTTCCGGGGATATTCGTGTGCGCCAATTCGTCCACCAGCGCCACGCGCGGCTGCCGGGCCAAAATCGCTTCCAGATCCATTTCCGCGAAGAGCGTTCCTTTGTAATCAATCATGCGCCGAGGAATCGTTTCCAGTTGCGACGAAAGCTCCGCGATACCCTTTCTTCCATGCGTTTCCACCACGCCGATCGCCACGTCTTCGCCCCGGCTATGCCTCCGGATCGCCTCGCTCAACATGCTGAACGTCTTGCCCACTCCTGGTGCGTAACCCAGGAATAGTTTCAGCGCTCCCTTGGTCTTTTCGGATGGCCTGGACGCGGCCAGCCACTGTTCCGGGGTCTTTGGCATGCGGGTATTCTCTTCTACGGCCTCTTGGAAAGCTACGTTAGAATGTGTCGGTGCGCGAACCTCTGCTCCCACGCTTCCTGCGATTCGCGGCTGCTCTTGCGATAGTTTTTGGGATTTCCGCTTTTTATCGGCACGTCTTACTCGTCAATCCCACAACGGTTGCGCTTACTTTTCTGCTCGCCATTCTAGCCGTTTCCACCGTATGGGGCATCGCCGTTTCCGTGTTTATGTCCATCGTGGCCATGCTCGCCTTCAACTTCTACTTCTTGCCCCCGGTCGGCACGTTTACGGTCGCGGATCCCCAGAATTGGGTCGCGCTCTTCGCCTTTCTCGTGGTTTCCGTGCTGGCCAGCCACCTTTCCACCCGTGCTCGTCAGCAGGCCAATGACGCCGCGCAGCGCCGTCGCGAAATCGAAAAGCTCTACGCCTTCAGCCAGGGCCTCCTCGAATCCGGCAACGTGATTCAGCTCCTCAACCGGATTCCCTCGCAGATCGTCGACATCTTCGAAGTCGGCGCCGCCGCGTTGCTTCTCGCCGAAAAACAAAAAATCTACCGCTCCGGCCCGGTGATCCCGAAACTCGACCTCGAAACTCTCAAGGCCATGGTGATTCGCGAAGAGCCGGTGGTGGACGAAGCCAATAGCCTCTGCTTTGTCCCCGTGCGCCTCGGCGTTCGTCCCATCGGCAGTCTGGGAATTTCCGGTTCGATGCTCTCCCGCCAGACGCTCGAAGCCGTCGGAACCCTCATCGCCGTCGCCATCGAACGCGCTCGTGCCATCGAGCAGCTTGGCCTCACCGAAGCGGCCCGCGAGGGCGAACGCCTCCGCACCGCGCTCCTCGATTCGGTCACGCATGCGCTGCGCACGCCGCTAACTTCCATCAAGGCTTCCGTCACAAACTTGCTCTCGAACTCCAGCGTCACGAATCAACAGCGTCAGGAGCTTCTCACCATCATCAATGAGGAAACAGACCGACTCAACCGCCTCGTCGGCGAAGCCGGAGAAATGGCCCGCCTCGATGCCGGAGAAGTCGAGCTCCGCCTCGAATCCCATCCGATTGAAGACGTCATCAACGCCGCCCTCAGCCAGTGCAAGGTCACTCTCGGCGATCGTGTCGTGCGCGTGCAGGTGCCTCCCGGCCTTCCGCACGTGAGCGTGGACCTTGTCCGCACGCGCGAAGCTCTGGTCCATCTCCTCGAGAACGCTAATCAGTATTCACCCGCAGACAAGCCCATCACCATTACCGCCGAAGGTACTCCCGATTTCATCGTCACTAGCGTCGCCGACCGCGGCGCTGGCATCGACGACCTCGAACAAAACCTCATTTTCGAGAAATTTTATCGCGGCAAGGACCAGCGCTACCTCGTCCAAGGCACCGGCATGGGCCTGCCTATCGCCAAAGCCATCATCGAAGCCCACGGAGGCACCATGAGCCTCACCAGCCAGCGCGGCCAGGGCTCCGTCTTTTCCTTCACCTTGCCAGTGGACCGCGGTCGTTCCGGAGACTGATGAACGCCGCGACCATTCTCGTTGTGGACGACGAACCGCAGATCCGCCGCGTCATGCTCACTACTCTCGCTTCCCAGGGCTACAGCGTCATCGAAGCACGCAGCGGGGAAGAGGCTCTCGAAAAAATTCGCGGTGAACGCCCCGATCTCGTTCTTCTCGATGTGAACTTGCCCGGAATTTCCGGCCTCGAGACTTGCCGCGAAATCCGCAGCTCTAGCGACGTGCCCATCATCATGCTTACGGTGCGCAACTCGGAGCGCGACAAAGTGCAAGCGCTGGATGCCGGCGCCGACGATTATGTCGTCAAGCCCTTCGGCGTCGAGGAACTCATGGCGCGCATTCGCGCCGCGCTGCGCCGCGCCGCGCCCGGCGATGCCACCCCCGCTTTCGTCTCCGACGACCTCAAAATTGATTTCGAAAAACGCAATGTCCTCGTCAAAGGCCGCCCCGTCCGCCTCACTCCCAAGGAATTCGAGCTCCTGCGCCAGCTGGTTTCGAATGCAGGCAAAGCCCAAGCGCACCGCCGCCTGTTGCAAGCTGTCTGGGGACCCGACTATGGGGAAGAAACCGAATACCTGCGCGTCTTCATCAACCAACTGCGAAAAAAAATCGAGCCCGACCCAAGCCATCCCCGCTACATCCACACCGAACCCTGGATCGGCTACCGTTTCGACCCGCCCGCCAATCCCAAATCCCGCCCACAGCGGCAAGAAAAGTAGCGCCTGCCGCGCGCAGGGGCCTCTCTTGCAATGCTCGCGCGTTTACCGCGGGGTCATCGGGCGCATCGCATCCAATTCCAAATTCAACTCCAGCACATTAACACGCGTCTCGCCCAAGAAACCCCACTGGCGCCCAAAGGTGTGCCGGGCCACCGCCGCGCGAACGTCCCCCTCGCTCATCCCGCGTTCCCGCGCCACTCGCGCTACCTGAAACTCCGCCCCAGCTGGAGTAATATCCGGATCGAGGCCCGATCCTGAAGTAGTAACCAAATCCACTGGAATCGGCGCGCCAGGATTTTCCGCGTGCAAACGCTGCACGTCGCCATTCACGCGCGAAATCAAAGCCGAATTCGTCGGCCCCAGATTCGACGCTCCGCCACTCGCTGCGTCCGAATCGTAACCAGCAGGTCCCGCCGCGGACGGACGCGAATGAAAATAACCCGCTGAGGAGAATGGCTGCCCGATCAAACTCGATCCCAGCAGCTTCCCGTGCACCTGGATCATCTCGCCGTTCGCCTGCCTCGCGAAAAGCCACTGCGCCAGCCCCGTAACCGCCAACGGGTACCCAATTCCCAGCAGCAAGGTCGTCGCCAGCGTCATCCAGATGGAAATTAGAAAATTTCGCTTCATAAATGTCCTTACGCCAGCCCGATATGCGTGATCACAACGTCAATCAACTTGATCCCGATGAACGGTGCAATAATCCCGCCCAATCCATACACCAACAAATTCCTGCGCAGTAACGCTTCGGCGCCCAATGGCCGATACTTAACGCCGCGCAACGCCAGCGGCACCAGCGCAATGATAATCAGCGCGTTGAAAATCACCGCCGAGAGAATCGCCGACTGCGGAGTCTTCAATTCCATCACGTTCAGCACGCCCAGCTGCGGAAGGGCCGCCGCAAACATCGCCGGAATAATTGCGAAATATTTCGCCACGTCGTTCGCCACCGAAAACGTGGTCAGCGCCCCCCGCGTAATCAATAGCTGCTTGCCGATCTCCACCACCTCAATCAATTTCGTCGGATTCGAGTCCAAATCCACCATGTTTCCAGCTTCTTTCGCCGCCTGCGTTCCCGCGTTCATCGCCAGGCCCACGTCCGCTTGCGCCAGAGCGGGCGCATCGTTCGTACCGTCGCCGGTCATCGCCACCAATTTCCCCTTGGCCTGTTCGCGCCGAATCAGAGCCAGTTTGTCTTCCGGCCGCGCCTCCGCCAGAAAATCGTCCACGCCCGCCTCGCGCGCAATCGCTGCCGCTGTCAGTGGATTGTCCCCCGTAATCATCACCGTGCGAATTCCCATCACCCGCAAATGTTCGAACCGCTCGCGCATCCCGCCCTTCACAATGTCCTTCAGATGGATCACGCCCAGTGCGCGTCCGTCTTCCGCTACCAGCAGCGGCGTCCCGCCGGAATTTGATATCCGATCCACCGCCTCCATCGTTTCCGGCGGCACCGACCCGCCCGCGTCCTTGATGCTCTTCACGATCGCGTCCCGTGCGCCCTTGCGAATTTTGCGACCGTCCAAATCCACGCCAGACATTCGCGTAACCGCCGAGAACGGAATAAACGTCGCCGCAATGGATCCCAATTCTCTCGCGCGCAAACCGTACTTATCCTTCGCCAGCACCACGATCGAGCGCCCTTCCGGCGTTTCATCCGCCAGTGATGCCAGCTGCGCCGCATCCGCCAGTTCAGCGTCGCTCACGCCCGGCGCCGGAATGAATTCCGTCGCAAAACGATTTCCCAGCGTGATCGTCCCGGTCTTGTCCAGCAGCAGCGTATCCACGTCCCCGGCCGCTTCCACCGCGCGCCCAGACATAGCCAGCACATTCTTCTGCAGTACGCGATCCATCCCCGCAATGCCAATCGCCGAAAGCAATCCGCCAATCGTCGTCGGAATCAAGCACACCAGGAGCGCCACCAGCACAAACACCGATTGCGGCGCGCCCGAATAAATCGCCATGGGCTGCAGCGAAGCCACTGCGAGCAGAAAAATAATCGTCAATCCCGCGAGCAGAATGTTCAAAGCGATCTCGTTCGGCGTTTTCTGCCGCAGCGCGCCTTCCACCAGCTTGATCATGCGGTCGAGAAACGTCTCGCCCGGATTCGACGTGATCCGCACCTTGATCTCATCGGACAGCACGCGCGTCCCGCCCGTCACCGCCGAGCGGTCGCCGCCCGATTCGCGTATCACCGGCGCGGATTCCCCCGTAATCGCCGATTCGTCAACGGACGCAACACCCTCAATCACCTCGCCGTCGCCAGGAATGAATTCCGTCGCGCTCACCACCACCACGTCGCCAATCCGCAATTGCGATCCCGGAACCGATTCGACCTTCCCGTCCGCCTTCAGTCGCCGCGCAATCGTTTCCGCGCGCGCTTTACGCAAAGTTTCCGCCTGTGCTTTCCCGCGCCCTTCCGCCATCGCTTCCGCAAAATTCGCAAACAGCACCGTGAACCACAGCCACAATGTGATCTGCAGCGAAAATCCGAATCCCGGCGTGTGTTGCACCACGCCTCGCACCAAATCCGCCGACGTCAGCACCGCGCCCACTTCCACCACGAACATCACCGGGTTTTTCGTGAGCGTCCGCGGATTCAGCTTCACGAACGACTCCCACAACGCGGGCACCACGATTTCTTTTCCCCAGCGCGATTGCTCTCGAGTGCTTGCCTTGGCAGTCATATGCTCCTAAAACACCTTTCCTGCGTGCATCAGCAGATGTTCCAGAATCGGACCCAAACTAAGCGCGGGAAAGAAGGTCAGCGCGCTGACGATCAGCACCACGGAGACCAGCAGCGCGCTGAACAACGGTGTTGTCACCGGAAATGTTCCCGCTGACTCCGGCACATATTTCTTTCGCGCCAGGCTCCCGGAAATCGCCAGAATTGGAATCACCGCGAAGAATCGCCCGAAGAGTGTCGCAAGACCGATCGTCGTGTTGTACCAAACCGTGTTCCCGTTAAATCCTCCGAACGCCGAGCCGTTATTGCCAGTTGCCGAGGTGTATGCGTATAGAATCTGCGAAAGTCCGTGCGGCCCAGGATTTGAAATAGACGGTGTGCCGAACTTGGGTGCCACTACCGAGATTGCCGTGAATGTCAGAATCACCAATGGAAAAATCAGCACCGAAAGCATCGCCATCTTCACGTCATATGCTTCGATTTTCTTGCCTAGATATTCCGGCGTCCGCCCCACCATCAGCCCGGCAATAAACACCGACAAAATCACGAACACGATCATTCCGTAGAGCCCCGAGCCCACGCCCCCAAACACCACCTCGCCCAACATGATATTGATGAGCGGAATCATCCCGCCCAGCGGCGTAAAGGAATCATGCATCCCGTTCACCGCGCCGCAGCTAGCATCCGTCGTCACCGTTGCATACAGCGCCGAATCGGCGATCCCGAAACGCACTTCCTTGCCTTCCATGTTTCCGCCTGGCTGTTGCGCGCTAACTTTGTGATCCACGCCATGCAGCAGCGGATTACCTCGTGCTTCCGCGGTATAAGCTGCCGTAACTCCCGCCAGGAACAGCAGCGCCATGGCGCCCCACACCGCCCAGCCGTGCTTCTGGGACCCCGTCATCTTTCCCAGCGTGTACGTCAGCCCCGAAGGAATTGCGAATATCAAAATGAGCTGAAGGAAGTTGCTCAGCGGCGTGGGATTCTCATAGGGATGCGCGCTGTTCGCGTAGAAAAAGCCGCCGCCATTCGTCCCGAAAATCTTGATCGCCTCCTGCGACGCCACGGGGCCTTGCGGGATCTTCTGTTCTTTCACCACTTGCGTCGTCGTCTTTCCGTCCGCGCCGGTCACTTGCACGGTTTGCGGGTCCACCATCTGCGTCGTCACATACGGCTTCAGATTTTGAATCGCGCCCTGCGACACAAAAATCATCGAAACGACGAGGCAAACTGGCAGCAGCACCCACAAAATCGTGCGCGTCAAGTCCACCCAGAAATTTCCGATGGTATCCTGCTCGCGTCGCGCGATTCCGCGGATCACAGCGATCGCCAGAGCGATTCCGACCGCCGCCGACATGAAATTGTGGTACGCCAGTCCCGCCATCTGCGTGAAGTAACTCATCGTCACTTCCGGCGTGTACGCTTGCCAGTTCGTATTGGTCGTAAACGATGCAGCGGTGTTGAACGCCAGGTCGGTCGGCACCGCCGCCAGCTTCTCCGGATTCCACGGCAGCCACTGCTGCACGCGCTCCATCGCGTACAGCAGCGCCATGGAGACTCCGCTGAAGAGCAGCATCGCGATGGCATATTCCGTCCAGCGCATCTCCCGCCTCTCGTCCACGCCGGTCAGCTTGTAAAGCAGCCGCTCCAAAGGACGCAGCAGGGGATCCAGAAAGGTCTTCTCGCGGGAAAATACGCGCGTCATATAGCTACCCAGAGGCTTCGCGACCGCGAAGATCACTAGCAGAAAGAGAAGTATTTGCAGCCAGCCATTGGCCGTCATCGTCAGAACCTCTCCGGCCACAGCAACGCCGCAACCAGGTACCCCAGAATCAAAACGCACACCACCAAAAGAAATATATTTCCAAGCATCGAGCCGCACTCCTCACTTCAATCGGTCGCACCCGCGCACATACCCCAAAGCCACCAAAAAGAACCCCAGCGTCACCGCCAAAAACACAATGTCTCCCATCACCTGAGCTCCCCACACAAAGCCCCAGCAGATTGTCTCCGTGCGCTCCGCCTTTACTCTGTGCCCTTTGTGTTAAGTCTTTTGACTTCGACGATCTTCACCAGCAAGATCCGCGAGTCAACCTGTCTCTCTCTGCGTCCTCTGCGTCTCTGCGGTAAAGCCGATGACGCAATCCTCAGAACTTAACCAGAATGGACATGTCAATAAACGACTCATCCCTCCGAAGATCCGGGAACCACACGCTCGAGTTTTGTGGCGCGCTGGTGCAAAAAGTCGTCGCGGGACCCAGTGACGTCTCTCCGGAGGACACGCCGTTATTGCAAATGTAATCCGTCGGAGTTCCGGTGTTGCCTCCCGGAGGCGTAATGCCGCCGCGGCCTGTCCAGTACGGCACACTCGCGTGGCGGTAGTCATATTCCCACCGGAACGTGATGTATTGCTTGGGCATGTAGTCAAACGTGATCGAGGAGTCCCAGGCCTTGAACGGATCTCCCGGATTCTCCGTAAAGTAGGGAGAATTCGTGGACGCCGTGATCGCGCTCTCGCCATTGATCGGCGGCAGCAGAACCAAATATCGTCCGGGATTGTTGATCTTCCCCCCGCCCAGCGTCAGGCCGAACAAATCGTGATGGAACCAGAAGCGGTTGTAGAGCATATATCCGAGGAAGCTTTGCTTGGGCCCGCCCTTGTGGTCGCCGTAACAACTCACGCCACCGCCGTACTCGCAGCCCGCATCGCCGGTAAGCGAGAACGCCATCTTGTCGAGCGTCAGATTGTCGGGCCTGTCGTAATACTTCACCTCGATGCTGTTGTCCGTGTGGATGCGCCTGCGCGTGGGTATGAACAAATCATCACGGCCGAGGCCATAGTTGTTCGAGATGACATTGATATAGGGCTTCGGAGTCCATTTGATCTGGCCGCCGAGACCCGGCCTATGATTCGCCGATGCGTACGATTGCCATCCATTGATGAACCACGGTTCGATCTTCAAGTGCGCCGTGGGGAAAATCTGTACGCGCACGCCCTCAAAGAACCACGGCGTGTTCGACGAAACGTACGACGGTTGATACGCCCAATTGTCGAAATTGTAGTAACTGAACAACCCGATGTAAGAGAGGAAGATTCCCGCATCCACGTTCACTCCATGCAGCTTGTCGAAGTGATAGCCGCCGTACGCTTCCGAAAGATAGCGATACGCAGAAACGAGATCCCACTGACCGTGGCCTGGGCTCGGGTCGTTCCGCGGCGTCGTCGCCGAATACATGCCGAACTGCGTCATCAACCTCGCGCGAACATTGTCGTAATGGAAGTCGCCGCCGACGCCGAGTTGCGTCAGTTGGACTTCTTGCGAACGGAAGAGTTCGCTCGACCCGCCAATAGAGTGGTCTGTCGGATGGTTGAAGTCATAGACGTAAACCGTGTCGGCGCGAATTTCCGGCGTAAAGAACTTCGAGTCCCAGAAAATCTCCTTGGTCCGGGGGTTGCCGTTCAGCCAGGTCCAGTCCGCATCCGAAAAGGGCTCCACTTTGGCAACCTTCGCCTCGGTGGACGCGGTCGCAGGCGGCGCCGTCACGTTTGTCGCCGCTGCGGCGGAAGTCGAGGTCGCCGCCGGCGCGGCCGAGTTCGCTGCCGCAGCTGGCGCCAACGGCACCGTCGCCTTCGCGCTCGTCACAGCCGTGTCCGGATGCCCCTGTTCCTTGGAAGCTTTGAGTTCCGCTTCCAGTTCATCAATGCGCTTTCTCATCGCATCCAACTGCTTGGCAATTGCCGGTGGTATTTGCTGATCCCCATCATCGGCTTGTTGCTTTGGCGGGTCGCTGCTGCTCTGCGCAAGACAGGGCGTCGCCCCCACCGTAAGTAATAAAACAGCAAACGCGCATCGGAACCCGAGATAAAAACCCAGTTTGCTCATGACGCACCCCTCTTCGTGCTGCTGCCGTTCGAATCCTTGTGCGGCGCAGCTTTCGCACTCCTCTGCTTGTCCGGTTCTACTAATGGCCGGACGATTTGTCCAGAGGCCGCCATTGGAAATCCCGCGAGGCTTTGATCACCACGCCTCGGATGTTTCTCGTCGCGCCGGAATTGCACCAGCACGTACAGAAAGAACCCGCAGACTCCGCAAATAAACACTACGGCCAGAATCGCTGCCACAGCCTTCTGTCCTTCGGCACACCCACACGCCAGAAGATTCAGCTGATAGGCTAATATCGGCGCATCAGGAGGGCATAAGCGGGATATAAAGATTTAATAAGGCCCGAGCGAGTGTCGCCGGCCGACAGCAGGTACGCGTTGCGAGGCGTCGTTTCTGTTACGCAGCAGGTCAGGAAGTCGTTAGAACGCCGAGAGACTGCTATCGCGCGGTGCTAAGCGGCTGCGGACAAAGGTTTTGCAGCGGCCGCTGGACCCCGCGCATTTCAGCGCGCGTCGGGCATCTTTGGTTCGGGCATCGTGTTATCCCTTCCGCAAATCCCGCTGGCCGCCAACCCCGCAAATCGCCGCAGCAGTCAGCAACATGACAACCGGATCAATCGGATGCCGGTATCGCAACGAAGCGTGCGTCACGTAATAAACCACCGGAAACACAATCGGAAACACCGCCAACAAAAACGCATACGGGCTTCGCCGCAAGAACAGAACGACGATCCCGCACAGCGCGCCAATCCCCGCCAGAAAATTGCTCAACAGCGCCGCTCGCGTCATCAGCGAATCGCTGTCGAGAAATCCCTCCATCGGCTTTTCCATCCCGGTCCACGTCGCCACAAAGCGCCTCGCGAACAAGATCAGTTCCAGTTTCGGGTGGTTGCGAATGAAGAGCATCGCCTGCTTCCACTTGTCCTGCATGAAAGCCGTCTCGCCCATGTGAATGTAATTGTGAATCTCCGCGCGTTCCGGATTCGCGGGCGGAACAATTTGCGATTGCGGGTCAAAGTTCTCATTGTTTCCGAGCCACAACTCAAACGCGAAATTCGACCGCAGCGGAACAAATCTGTGAAACACCAGATAATTTCGCACCGTCCACGGCACGCAACACAGAATCGTAATTGCGACCGCGAGCACAGGCCCATGCAAACGCACTCGTCCGTCAGGCTGGCCACCTCTCCACGAGCGATACACAGCCCATCCAATCAAAAAAGGGAACATCAGTCCCACCGACGGATTCGTCATCAGCGCAAATCCCCACAACAGCCCGTAGCCACACCACCCGCGCCAGGAGCGCGAGTCCGTCGCATTCAATCCGGCACGATCAGGATCGCCGCTCTCCGCGGGGCCGGTCATTGCCATCCGCCAGCCGCAACGTCGCCCACAGAATCGTCGCCATCAAGAGTGCAGAAAGCGAGGTGTCCCATATCCATTCGAACGGAATAATCCATGCGTTCGGGAAAATAGCCCAAAGCCACGCGGCAAGACTCGCGACTCCCAATCCCCCCACGCGTTTCCCAATGTAAAAAATCGGAACGCACGTCGCCGCCGAAAACAAAATATTCAGCAACACCATCGCGAAAAAGGCGTGCGGCGTGTGAATCCCGAAAACCCGATAGGCCCCGGCCACGATATACGGATAAACCGGAGTCAGCCACGCCGTCGGCCCGGTCTCCTGCCAATAAGGCGAGCCGAAGCCCTTTCCCAACGCAATCGAGAATGCGATGTTCCCGGTCTCTTGCAGAAATGGTACGAGTCCTACCAGATCCCGCGGGATCTTGCGCTCCTGGTCCCACGCAAATCCCATCCGCAATCCGAGCGCGACGATCACAATCAATGGCAGCCACGTTCCAATCCTGTAGAATCGCCGCTTCATCTACTCGCGTTCCGCTCCGTTCCGCTCAGACGCATCCCAGTGTAATCCGGATACTCCAGCAACGCCGCTCGCTCGTACGCCAACCGCAACGCGCAATCGAAGCCTGCGCCTTTTCAGGCCAGCCCTGCATCGGATAAACAGGCCCCGCACCAGAAACGCAAAACACCGCGTCGCTCCGTCTCAGAAATAAAGTTAGAATGAATTGGGAAATGGCTGACCCACACAAAGTCGTGATCATTGGCGGGGGATTCGGCGGGCTCAGCGCCGCGCTGAAGCTAAAGCACGCGCCTGTCGAAATCACCCTGGTGGACCGGCACAACTACCATCTCTTCCAGCCGCTGCTCTATCAAGTGGCCACTGGCGCGCTGTCGCCCGCCAACGTCGCCGGTCCGCTGCGCCAGGTCCTGCGAAAACAAAAAAATACAAAAGTCCTGCTCGGCGAAGCCGTTCATATTGATGCCGCGAAGCGCCGCGTGATTCTCAGCGACGGGGCCCTCGATTACGACACGCTCATCGTCGCCACCGGTGCCGCGCACACGTATTTCGGCCACGACGAATGGGCGGAGTTCGCGCCGGGCCTGAAAAATATTGACGACGCGACCGCGATGCGCGGCCGCATCCTGCTCGCCTTTGAAGCCGCCGAACGCGAACAAAATCCCGAAAAGCTGCGCGCCTGGATGACGTTCGTCATCGTCGGCGCGGGCCCCACCGGCGCGGAACTCGCCGGCGCGCTCGGGGAAATCGCGCACGACACGCTGGTGCACGATTTTCGCGATATTGATTCCACGCAAACGCGGATTATTCTCGTCGAAGGCGCCGATCGACCGTTGCCCACCTACCCGCCGCAGCTTTCCGAAGCCGCGCGTAAAATGCTCACGCGCCTCGGCGTCACCGTGCGCACTGGCGCGATGGTGACCGACGTTCGCGCCGACGGCGTCACCATCCGCGAAGGCGATCACACCGAAGTTATTCCCACGCGCACGATTCTCTGGGCTGCGGGCGTACTCGCATCGCCGCTCGGCCGCATCTTGTCCGAGGAAGCCGGCGCCACAATAGACTGCTTCGGCCGCGTGGTGGTGGAACCCGATATGAGCATCGCCGCGCATCCCGAGATCTTCGTCATCGGCGACCTCGCCAATTTCAGCCATCAGACCGGGAAGCCGCTCCCCGGCGTCGCGCAGCCCGCGATGCAACAAGGCGTGTACGTCGCGAAATTGATTCAAGCGCGGCTGCGTGGCAAGAAACTTCCGCCGTTTCACTACTTCGATAAAGGAAATCTGGCGACGATCGGCCGCGGCGCCGCGATCGCCGATTTGAACTGGCTGCGGCTTTCTGGCTGGCCGGCCTGGCTGATTTGGGTTTTCATCCATCTTCTGTACATCATCCAATTCCAAAATCGCCTGCTCGTGATGCTGCAGTGGGCCTGGCTCTACATCACTTTCGACCGGTCCGCGCGCCTGATCACCGGCAAAAATCCGCTGCCGCTGGATTTGTGAGGTAGCGTGCTCGTCGGTGCCGCAGAAATGGATGCGGCGTTTCCGCTCCGCTAGACACAAAAAGCAGATCCCTCGCTGCGCTCCCTTCGGCCCGACGATCGGGCCTCTGGGCAAGCGGGATGGCAACAGTATTCATTTGAGCCGGGAGTGTCATGCTGCCAGATGAGCCGACGCTCGCAGCTTTCCGGCTCGCACTGCTTTCACGAGAGTTTGATGATCGCGCTCGGTCTGGTCCGCGTACTCCATCGCGAATTTCTGCACGGCTTTATCGAACGCGCCGCTTTTGCCCAAATAGCCGCCGATGCGAGCCGCATCGCCCGTCCGCGCATGTGCGCGCGCTAAAGCCCAACCGCACACTTCAACATATTCCATCAGCTCATTTTTGTTCAATTTTCCCACGTCCACGGACATCTTCATGTCCCGCAGCTGCCGGAAATAATAATCGTGGCCATCATCGGCGCGCGTCCAACCCAGGAAAACATCGCTCGACGCCTGCAACATGCGCTGCCCGGTGACTACGCGCTCTCCGTGATTCTGATAACGGCTTTTCCCCGCATAGGCCTCCAGCACCGACGGCAGCGCTTCCTTGAACTGCAAAAATAGCGCGTCATTTTCGCCGGCCATCAGTAGCGCCACAGCGCAACGCGTTCCCACGCTGCCGACGCCCACCACTTTTCGTGCGATGTCCACGATCTGATAGCGGTCCAAAATCACGCGCCGCTCGTCCGGCAAAGTCTGCCGGTAACGGTGAAACATGGCGCGCACATGTTCATCAATTTTCGTATAATCGCGCGGGTGATAGACCAGCGGCGGACGGTCTACAATGCGCCGCCGCCCGCGCACCACTTCGGTCATCTTCGGAAAAATGTGCTCGGCTGTTTGCAGTTTCGCGGACTTCTCCACCTGCCGCCAATATTTCTTGTCCTCGGCGGTCTTCGCTTCCTTGATGAAAATGTCGGCGTCGAGATGCGAGTACCAGGTATTGAGCGCCGTCATCCGCGCGTAATCGCGCATGTGCGTGCGATAGGAGCTGACCGTTGCAAGCGCCGCGTCGCTGCAAATCCGGTCGCGCGCCCCGATCTGCCGTCCGGCGAGAACCACGCTCGCCGCGAGGCGCTTCACGTCCCACTCCCACGGTGCGGGCAGCGTCTCGTCAAAATCGTTGATGTCGAAAACCAGTTGCCGTTCCGGCGAACCGTACCCGCCAAAATTCAGCAAGTGGCAATCGCCGCAGGCCTGCACGCGCAATCCCGAGTTCGGAGTCCCCGCGAGGTCCGCCGCCATCACCGAAGCCGCGCCGCGAAAGAACGCAAACGGCGATTGGATCATTCTTCCGTAGCGAATCGGCAGCAGCTCCGGCAGACGGCCGTGGTCCGATGCCCTCAGCGTCGCGACCACGTCCGGACGGTCCGCAGCTGCCTTCCATTTCGCGTGCGCGCCGCGCGGCACCCGCTCGCGCAGAGCCTTGCCCTCCGCCATGCGCTCTTCAGCCGATGGTCCCAGCGAAGCGTGCCGTGAGTCCGCAATGCTCCGCACCTTGGTCCGGGCTTGCTCTGCTTTATCCGCTGCAGAATTTTTCATAATTCGCCTCGCACAAAAATTTCTCGGATTTGTGGCACAGCCACTCTTGGTTGTGCTCCTCGCCGTTGGACTGATCGCAGCGCCGAACGACTGGCTTCAGGGGCGAAAGCCCTATGTGGCTTGCGGCCATGACGGCGGGACAGAAGTCCCGCCCTTCCAAGCGCCGCCACCGAGGCGCAGGCCGCTCCGTGCCTGGCAAGTTTAACCGAAGCGGGCTGTGAATGGGGCAAAAGCGATGTGCTGTTGCGATTAGAAAATGCTTTCTCGTTTGGGCTCATGGGATTGCGGACGTTTTTGAATGAGGTGTTGTTGCGATTAGAATGCGACGGTCGCAGCGTACGGCTGCTTGCGGCGAGGAAATAGGGAAATGGTGAGTCAAATCTCGGATCGCATGGCAAGCCGGTTGTTTGAAACAATCGATATCGCTCCGTTTGAATCGCGCGGCAAGTCTCTGGACAAGCGGGACCACCACGATCGTTGTGGCAGGGAAATGCGACTGACCGGCGGTTTGTATCGAGAGGTTTCGGGCGGCGGCGTTTGTTTTCAGCGAGATGCGTGATTTTTTGTTTTTGCAAAATCGTCCATTTGTATCGAGAAGCGTTCGCCTCACGTTCGCCCTTAAAGCTCCGTTGCAACGCGCCCGCCGTCTCCATGTTCCGTCCTCAGTGAGGCTACAGACTGCCCCGACTGACGTTAGCACAATCGCGAAGTGATTACTATTAGGAGAACTACGTAGGAGGGTAACAGGCTGAAGGGTCGAAGCGTACAGTGCGTGCTTTGGTGCGTGCAGGCGATCCGCGCGCCTCTTTAATTTCGGTGCTTCCACTTCCGAACGTTGATGCCCAGCCGCGGACTCGAATTCGACTTGACTCTGGACTATCCTCCAGGGTGTAGATTTCCGAGAGAGGAGCCAGTCCATGCACATCGGCGGGGTCGCGAAGAAGATCGGTCTTACTCCCGATGCAATCCGCTTCTATGAGCGCTGTGCCTTGCTGCCGCGCCCGCCACGCACCGCTGGCGGATTTCGCCAATATGCGGAGACAGATCTGGAAACTCTCGGATTCATCCGCCGCGCGCAGCGCCTGGGATTCACACTGAAGGAAGTGCGGGACCTTCTTGAGCTGCGCCATCGCCGACTGCAACCGTGCGCTCCGGTGCGCCGGCGCTTGGAGCAGAAGCTCTTGCACGTGCGCGAAAAACTTGCGGACCTCCAGAAACTGGAGCACGAACTGTGCGTGGGTTTACGCGCCTGCCATAGAAAGTTAGGCAAAAAAGCAGCGCCCTGCCCGCTCTTGTCAGGCTCTGGCATACAAACGCCGGGACGATCAAAGTGAGAGTCGAAGTGCTTTACGTGGCGGAATGCCCGTCTCATTCCGCGGCAGTGCAGATGGTCAAGGACGTCTTGACTGCGCAAGGTGTCTCAGCCGAGGTTCGCGAGGTGCTCATCACGCACTCTGAAATGGCGCGCGAGCTTAGGTTTTGTGGTTCGCCGACTATCCGGATTAACGGGCGCGACGTCGCCACAGAGCCGTTGAGGCCGCCCAGTTTTGCGCTGAGCTGTCGTTTCTATGCCGACTCGAAATATGCCGGTCTTCCTCCGGCTGAAATGGTCCATCGAGCAGTGATTCAAGCACGAGAAGAGGATGAGTCGTGAAACAAGCAACTGGCGCATCGGCTTCAGTGGCAGCGATCATCAGTTCCATCGCGACCATCGGCTGTTGCCTTCCTTTTGGATTCGCCGCTGCTATGGGAGCCGGCGCCGCCAGCGCCTTTGTGACCACGTTGCGTCCCTGGTTCTTGGGACTTTCGATTGTGCTGCTCGGCTTCGGTTTCTGGCAGCAGCATCGCGCCAAAGCATGCGCTGTGCGAGGCAGATTGCTGAGCAATGTGCTGCTTTGGGCTGCGGTCGTTGTGGTTCTGGGGATGATTCTATTCCCGCAAGAAATCGCTGCGTTCATTGCAGACAAGCTGTAGGGAACCGCTAATGAAGAACAGAGCTATAGCTCTTACCGTCGCAGCGATTCTTGCGCTTCTTGTTGCAGCCTATCTCTGGGGACCTTCAGCAGCGCCTCCGGGTCAAGAACCCCTCGTTGCACTATCGAGTGCAAATTTCGACCGCTTCCAAAATGCGTTTGACAGCGACTCCGATGTGCCTCGACTGGTGCTGCTTCTCTCGCCCACTTGACCTGTATGTCTGCGGGGGGCCTCCGCAGTGCAACAACTTCTGGCGCGCCACGCGGAGCGGAAGGTGCGCGTTCTGGTTGTTTGGGAGCCGATCCTCGCGACGGATTGGAAGTCGCCGAGCGGAAGCACGATGGCGCGAATTTCGGACCAGCGCGTGCGCCGGTTTTGGGACCCCAAGCACGCCGTATCCGGCGCGTTGAATGAGTTTGCAAAGCAAAGGCCGTCCGAACCGCAGCCTGATTGTTGCATCCAAAAAGGGATGCACTGGGACGAAGCGATTCTCTACGCGCCTCATGCGCACTGGAAGGATCAGCCCGCTGCGGTCTTCCGGAATGGACCTGTGGTGAAGGCTATACCCGATTTGGAGAAGGCACTCGGTGAGCTGCATTGACGGCAGCAAAACGCTTTGGCGCGGCGGCAATATTGGCGTCGAGCTGCAAGCTCTGTCGGGATGACAGCGCGAACGCAATAAGCGATTTCCTCAAGGGCTAGAGCCCCAAAGCTTTGTGCGGCCCGTATGTCGGAGCTACCCCCTAAGAAGGCCTCTAAATCCTTGCACTATTAGAAGCAACACTTGCAAGTCTGGCTTGCAAGTATAACTGTTCACCTGTTATGCTGTGTTTACCATGCCAAATAAAAACCATGAACACGCGGCTACGGAACTGGCTCTCGCGCTTGGAATGCTGGTGCGGCGCTTGCGGTCGGAGGTGCCATCCGAATCGCACGAACTTTCCTGGGCGCAACTGAGCGTGATGCGGCGGCTCGATAACGACGGGCCTGCTACTACGGCGGATTTGGCGCGGGCGGAGGGTGTGAAGCCGCAGTCCATGGGCGCGATCATTGCGGCATTGGAAGACAAGGGGCTTGTGGAGCGCAAGCCGCATCCGACCGACGGGCGGCAAATGAATATCGCGCTGACCGCGAAAGGCGCAAGCATGCGCAAGAATGCGCGCAGTGCGAAGCGCGTGTGGCTAGCGGAGGCGATTGGCAAGCTCGATGCCAAGGAACAAAAAAGTCTCCCTGCCGTCACCGAGTTAGTCAAACGCCTGGCGGAATTGTGAGCGAGCCGGCAACAACTTCGCAAACGCAGGAACATTCATTCCTGGGATCCATGTCGCACGCATGGCGTGCGCTGCGACATCGCAATTTCAAACTGTTTTTCGCGGGCCAGAGCATTTCGCTGATCGGCACCTGGATGACGCGCCTGGCGACCAGCTGGCTGGTCTATCGGCTCACACATTCGGCGCTGCTGCTGGGCATCGTGAGTTTCGCGGGACAGATTGTGGCGTTTTTGCTGGCGCCGATTGCGGGCGTGTGGGTCGAGCGGCTGAACCGGCGAAAGCTGCTGGTGTGGACGCAGGCGGCTGCCGCGGCGCAGTCATTGGCGATGGCTGCGCTAACGCTCGCGCACGTCATCACTCTGTGGGAAATCATCGCGCTTGCCGCTTTCCAGGGATTAATCAACGCGTTTGACATGCCGGGGCGGCAATCTTTTCTGGTGCAGATGGTGGAGGATCGCAACGATCTGAGCAACGCGATCGCGATCAACTCCTCGATGGCGAATGGCGCGCGGCTGATCGGTCCGGCGATTGCCGGCATGGTAATCGCGGCGGTCGGCGAAGGATGGTGTTTCCTGATTGATGGCGTCAGCTACTTCGCGGTGATCGCATCGCTGCTGCTGATGCGCATCAACCCTATGGAAATTCGTCTGCGCGCGAGCAGCATGCTCGAACAAATGCGCGAGGGCTGGGATTATGTGCGCACCTTTCGGCCGATTCGCTCGATCCTGCTGTTTTTTGTGCTGATCAGCCTGATGGGTTATCCCTACATGGTTCTGCTGCCGATTTTTGCGGGGCACGTGCTGCGCGGCGGCGCGGCTACGCTCGGCTGGCTGACCGGCGCTTCGGGCATTGGCGCGCTGACTTCGGCGATTTCTCTGGCCGTGCGCAAGTCGATGGCCGGGCTGACGCGCATGCTGCAAGTTGCGGCGGCGATGCTGGGCGGCGCGCTGATTTGTTTTGGATTCTCGCACACGTTGTGGCTGTCGCTGGTGCTGATGGTCTTCGCCGGATTTGGAATGATTCAGAGCGCGTCCGTGAGCAATACGATCATTCAGGCGCTGGTGGCGGAAGATAAACGCGCGCGCGTGATGGGCTATTACACGATGGCGTTTTTCGGCGGAGCGCCATTCGGCAGCTTGCTCGCGGGCGCGCTGGCTCATCGCATCGGAGCGCCGTACACCGTCATGATTTTGGGTGTGTTCTGCGTCGCTGGATCGCTTTGGTTCACGCTCGAGCGGCCGAAAATTCGCGCAATGATGCGGCCGATCTATCAGGAGAAAGGTTTGGTGCCCGTGCGGAGCACGCCATCACCTCTCGTTTAGCTGGCAGGAAAATCAAAGAGAAGCCAAAGGACAAATATGCCGCTCACAAAACTTGATACGAATGCCGCTTTGATCGTGATTGATCTGCAAAAAGGAGTCGTCGGTATGCCGGTCGCGCATCCGATCGGCGAAATCGTCAGCCGGACCGCGCAGCTCGCTCGCGCTTTCCGCGAACGAGGCCTGCCGGTGGTGCTGGTGAACGTGACGGACGTGGCGCCGGGGCGCACCGACGCGGCCAAGTTCAATCTCGCTTCGTTTCCGGCTGATTGGACCGAGCTTATTCCGGAGTTGCAGCAGCAGCCGAGCGATCACGTCGTGACCAAGCAGCGGGTGGGGGCGTTCATCGGCACGGGGCTCGATGATTTCTTGCGCAAGCGTGGCGTGACGCAAATCTTTCTGACAGGAGTTGCGACGAGCGCCGGCGTGGAATCCACGGCGCGCAGCGCCTACGACCACGGTTACAACGTGGTGCTCGTCACGGACGCGATGACGGACCGCAATGCCGAAGCGCATCGGCACGGCGTCGAGCAGATTTTTCCGCGGCTCGGCGAAACCGACACAACTGAGAATGTGCTGAAGTTTTTGCGCGAGGCGAGCGCCAGCGCGTGAGGTTCTGCGGCTAAGTTTTGCCAACAGGGGCGCAGCCCTGGTCCGGCGGATCTCCGACAAGCAGCGCCCTACCCACGCATTTTTGTTGGGAGGGAGCCTCAGGAAGAAAGGGCGGGACGAAAGAAGCGCTGCAAGGCTGACATTTTCCGGCGCGTTTCCATGCGACGCACGGCAGATTTGAACGCGCGTGCGTTCCGGAGCTTGGCTAGTTGGACCCAGTGGAGACGCCGGCGCTCGTGCTTCATGTCCTCAGAGGGCGGCGAAAATGTGGAAGCTGATCAGGCCGAGCAGTGCGCCGATGGCTGAGCCAGCGAGCACGTCGCTCAGGAAGTGCATTCCGAGGATGATGCGCGAGGAAGCGATCAGCAGGGCGACGGCGAGCAGAGGACCCGTCAGTTCTGGATAGAACATCCCGATTGAAATCGCAATGCCGAACGCTGTGATCGAATGTCCCGACGGAAATGAGTATTTATCCGGCGGCAAAATCGATGCCCAGCAGTGCGGCTCGACTTCACAGGGGCGCTTGCGTTTGCTGGTTTTTTTTAGGGCGCGAAAAAGAAAAATTCCGGCGACGGCGGCCGAAACAGCTGCGCCGATGGCCAAAAAGCGGTGCGCGCCGCCGAAGAAAAACAGGATCAGGCCGAGCGAATACCACAGCCAGCCGTCCCCCATGCGCGTCATCAAGATCATGAGGATGCGAAACCACCGCGGGGCGCGCCAGCGGTGCACGCGCCGCATCAAGCGATGATCGTTGGATTGAATCTGGTTCCAAACGCCTCGTGCGACCGTCATACCCACTCCTCTGCCGCGGACTGCGGCACCGAGATCCAGCGGGGATGTTTGCGGGCTTCAGGCTCGCCAAGAACTCGCGCCGCCCAAACGCGGGCGAACGCGTGTTCGTCGCGATAATTCCAGAAAGTGACTGCCGGGATCAGCACGGCGAGCGGCGAGAGCAGCGTGGTCCAGGATTTTTCGCGCATCATCTCGTAGGCGATGATGAAAACGTCGCGCGTGAGTTTCGAAAAACTGCCTGATTCGCCACCGACACGGCCGAGGCCCGCGCGGAGCCCGTCGAAGAATTCATCTTTATCGCGCGCGCCGGGAACTTCCGTGTACGCCGTGCCGGCGGAAGGCAGCGCATGCGCATCGCTGCCGCCGATGCCGATTTTGCCCCAGTGCTTCGCGAGCTGCGCGGCTTGTTGATTGGAGCGCTCCAGCATGTGGCTATTGCGGATTTCCACCGCGGGAAAATATTCCTGGAACCAGACGAAGTCTTCGAGTTCGCGGCGGCCGGTAACGCTGGAAAACACGTGATTGATGCTGAAGAAAAGCCGGCGCTCGGTGAGATACATCAGTAGCGCGACGAGATCGTTGCGCCGCTGCTGCAGTTGCAGGTGCTGCCGCTCGCTCACGTCGTAAACTCCGATGTGCACTTCCGTGCCGGTCGGCATTTTGCACGTGAGTTCTTCGCTCACAAAAAAATCGGGATGCTGCCGCAATTGCTCGGCGCCTTCGATGGAATCGTGATCGGTGAGCGTGAAAAGATTCATGCCGCGGCGCTGCAGGAGGGCGTAAACTTTTTGCGGATCGCTATAACTTTCGCGGCAAATCTTTCGGACAATAGGAGTCGTACATGGTCCGGAGAAGTACGAGTGAACATGCAAGTCGCATTTCACGTAAGCAAAAATAATCGACGCAGGTTACAAGCGTATGACACGCGCGCTAAATTTCTGAAAATGCAGATATTTAACTCTTTCGACACAGTCACGTATTTTTAACATTTCTGTAGCGGCCTGCAACTTTCTCAATGCGAGACTCCGCCCGCATGCAACGAATCGAGTTCGTTTTTTTTGATGCTGGCGGCGGCCACCGCGCTGCGGCGACAGCCCTGGAAATGTCCATCAAGGCGCAGGGACGTCCGTGGGACGTTCGCCTTATGAACCTACAGGAATTACTGGATGAGCTGGATATCCTCAAGAAATACGCGGGAATACGCATCGAGGATTACTACAACTGGATGCTGCGCAGCGGGTGGACTCTCGGTAGCGTGCAATTAATGAAGGTGCTACAGTTCGCGATCTGGTCGTATCATTCTGCGACGGTGCGCATGCTGGAGCGGCATTGGAAGGAAACACAGCCGGACATGGTTGTGTCGTTTGTGCCGCACTTCAATCGCGCGCTTTGTGAAAGTTTCAATAAAGCGTATCCAGGACGACCATTCGTTACGGTACTCACTGACATCGCCGATTACCCTCCCCATTTTTGGATCGAGCGCCAGCAGCAATATTTAGTGTGTGGGTCGGACCGCGCAGTGGCGCAGGCGCGCGAGCATGGCCACTCGAACGATCGCATCCTTCGCGCTTCGGGCATGATCCTGCATCCACGCTTTTACGAACCGCCGATCCAGGATCCCATCGCGGAGCGCGTACGCTTGGGGCTGCGTCCGGATTTGCCCACTGCGATCGTCTTATTCGGCGGTTACGGTTCGAAAGTGATGTTGGATATCGCGGAGCGATTGGACGCATCGCAGCTGGAGCTGCAACTTATCTACATTTGCGGCAGAAACGAAAAGCTCGCGAACGCTTTGCGCGCGCGGCTATCGCGTTTGCCTCGGTTCGTGGAAGGGTTCACGACCAAGGTGAACACATACATGCAGGTGGCGGATTTTTTCATCGGCAAACCGGGGCCCGGCAGCGTGAGCGAGGCGCTGGCGATGCAATTGCCGGTGATTGTTGAATGCAATGCGTGGACTTTGCCGCAGGAGCGCTACAACGCAGTGTGGGTGGTCGAAAAAGAGGTTGGAATCGTGCTGCACAGTTTTCGCGAAATCGTAAGCGCGGTGGAAACGATGATCGCACCCGACACTTTGCAGCGGTTCCACGCGAATGCGGCGGCTCTGAAGAACCAGGCTGTTTTTGAAATTCCGGGGATGTTCGAGGAAATTCTGGAACGCTCCGCAAGCGCTGCAGCTGCGCCGAATGGAAATACAGCGCTGGTAGATCGTTCGGTCTGACGCGCCTTGGGCGAAAAGCCCCACTGTCCTAATCGGCGAGCTTCTTCTGCAGCGCCGCGAAGACTTTTTGGAATGAGTCCCACTGCGTGAGGATTTCGTTCAGTTGCGTGTTAGCTTCGTCGAATGCCGTTTGCGATGTGATTGTGGGCGCGCTGTCCGCGCTTCCCACGGACACCGCCAGCATTCCCAGAGAGCCGTTCACGCCGATCAGGCCGCCAGGAGTTTGCGGCCACTCTGCCTGAGGATTGCCCTGAATTGTCTCGGCGCGTTTATCGAGATCGTTGACGGTCTGCAGCAGCGCCTTCGCGTTGGGCTTGGTGCCGAGATTCGTCTGCAGCGCCTTCAATTGCTCGCGTGCTTTTGCGATTGCCTGAGCGGTTTCCGTGGCAATCGTCAGAGCCGCGTCAACTTTCTGCTCAAGCGCAAGTTGGCGCGCCAAGTCTTCGCGCGCAACTTTCACGCGCGGATCCATTTCCACCTTCACCGTGCTCTTGTAGCTTTGCTCACCAACCTTCAGCTGTACGTCATATTCTCCCGGCAGCACCAGCGGGCCCTCGGGCAGGAGGACCGTGCCGCTGCCGATGATCGCGGTCATATCGTATTCGTGGCGCGTTGACGCCGGTGGAGCATACCGCAAATCCCAAACGAACCGATGCATGCCGGCGGAAGTCGGCAGGGGCGCGAATTTGGGCAGCCAGTATTTTTGGATCTCGGGCGGCTCGCTTACCGCCGGAGGTTTGTCTTCACTCGAATAGTGGCGCACGAGATTGCCTTGCTGATCGTGGACCTCGAGCACCGTTTCGCTTGTCGCTGCCGATTTCAGGAAATAGTCAAAAATCGCTCCGGCCGGAGGATTTTGGCCCACCGGTGTTTCGAGCGGCAGCGGAGTATCGTGATTTTCGCTGCGGCGGATGCGGATGGCGGGCGCGGGATGGAACAGATGCGCATCCTCGGCTGCAAGCGTCGCAGTCCATTCGCGCAGCGCCGCGATGTCATCAAGAATCCAGAAAGAACGCCCGTGCGTCGCGACCACCAAATCGTCGCCATGAATCACGAGATCGCGAATCGAACTCACTGGCAGATTATTTTGCAGCGGCTGCCAGTGATCGCCATCGTCAAACGAAACGAACACGCCGAGTTCCGTTCCCGCGAAAAGCAGGCCCTTGCGCTTGGGATCTTCCCGCACCGCGTGCCCGTACCCGCCCGGCGGTAAATTCGTGACGATCTTTTGCCAGGTCTTGCCGGAATCGCGCGTGCGATAGATATAAGGGTTCAGATCGTCCACCTGATGGCGATCCACCGCGGCATACGCGACCGCGGCGTCATACGGAGAAGCTTCGATCAGGCTGATCTGGCTCCACTCGGCGACGTCCGGCGGCGTGACGTTGGACCAATGCGCGCCATCATCGAGCGTGAGCTGAATCAAGCCGTTGTCCGTGCCCGCCCAGATTTCACCCGCGCGTACCGGAGAAGCCGCGATGGTGTACACCACTCCGCGAGCCTCTTCTTTTTTCGGCGAGTCTTTCGAAGCGCTAGCCGACGCGACACCCTCGCTCTTCACGGTCAAATCTGGGCTGATGGCCTGCCAGCTTTGCCCACGGTCGCTCGAACGCAGGACGAACTGCGCGCCGTAATAGAGCACGTGTGGGTCTCGCGGCGAATCCACCAAAGGAGAAGTCCAGGTGAACCGCAGCTTTTCATTGTTGTAGCGAATCGCGACCGGCGAGATGTCAAACGATTGCCCGGTGGTCCAATTAAATCGCCGTAACGCGCCGAACGGTCCGCCGCCGTAAACGGTATCGGGATCGGAGCGGTCGATGACGATGTAGCCGCTCTCTTCTCCGCCTACCGTCGACCAATCGCGAAAAGTGATCTGGCCGTAATCGCTGCGGCTGCTGACTCCGGCTGTGCCGCTATCCTGCTGCGAGCCGTAGACGCGATACGGAAAGCGATCGTCGGTGATGACGTGATAGAACTGCGCGGTCGGCTGGTTGTACCACGAGCTCCAAGTGCCGGCGCCGTCCACGCTGATGGCCGCGCCCTGATCGCTGCCGACGATCATGCGTTGCGGATCATCCGGCGCGATCCACAAAGAATGATAATCGTCGCCGCCCGGCGCGGCTTTGATCGGTTCGAAATGCTCTCCGCCGTCAGTCGAACGGTAGATCGCCGTATCCATTACGTACACGACATCCGGATTGCGTGGATCGGCCGTGATGCCGCCGAAATACCAGCCGCGCTGCCACACGCGGTGATCGGCGGAAACGCGCCGCCAATTTTCGCCCGCGTCGTCGGAGCGATAAATTCCGCCTTCGTGCGCATCCACAACGGCGTAAATGCGCTTGCCGTTTTGTCCCGGCGGGATGGCGATGCCGATGCGCCCCAGTCCTTCGCTGGGAAATCCGTGGCCGATGATTTGATTCCAGGTCACGCCCGAATCCGTGGATTTGTATAGGCCGCTGCCGGGACCGCTCGTCGGCGCGTAGGAGTTCCACGGCGGCCGGCGCGTTTGCCACAGAGCGGCATAGATTATTGTGGGGTTGGCGGCATCCCAGCACAGATCAATCGCGCCGGTGTCGTCATTTTTCGCAAGAACTTTTGTCCAAGTGGCTCCGCCATCGGTGGAGCGATAAACGCCGCGCTCCGCGTTCGGCCCGAACGCGTGGCCGAGCGCAGCGGCGAGCACGATATTAGGATCGTGCGGGTCCACCAGGATGCGTCCGATATTTTGCGAATCGCGCAGGCCGATATTTCGCCAGGTCGCGCCGCCGTCGGCGGATTTGTACACGCCGTCGCCGTAGGAAATGTCCGAGCGCATGTCGGATTCGCCGGTGCCTACGTAGATGATTTGCGGGTTTGAGGGAGCGACCGCGATTGCTCCTATGGAAGAGATCGGCGCCGCATCGAAAATCGGCTCCCAGGTGCGGCCGCCGTTGCTCGTTTTCCACACGCCGCCACCCGCCGCGCCGATCAGGTATTCGTTGGAATTGCCGGGAACGCCGGTGACGGGAACCACGCGCCCGCCGCGAAATGGACCGATCATGCGCCAGCGCATTTCAGGAAATGCAGGCGCGGGCGTCTGTTGGGAGAAAGAAAGTGGAGCCGTGCTAAGTGCAAAAAGGAAGATGGAAATCAGTTTGAAAATGGCGCGGGCCACAAGGATATCTCCGTCCCGGTAGGGATCTCAGCTATTCTCATTATTTATTCCGGCTGCGCAGTATACACCATAGGGTTCGAGCAGTTGTTCTGAGGCAAGAGGGAGCAATTCGCGGTTGGCGCTCCAATCGTCTACCGGCGACGTCCGTGATTCGCGGAAAGCGGACTTACTACAACGTGCCCGCTGCGAAATATTCCTTTGCCGCATTGATCCAGCGTGTCGCATCTGCATTTGAGCATCATTTTCTTCAGCAGCCTCCGGACCGCCTTGATGGTGTCCATCAAGTTGTCGAGCTCCGCGAGCTTCTGTCGGGAGAGCCTCCGCCAGCGCTCCGAAGCTCGCGTGGTATTGCTGAAACCGAAAAATAGCTGCCGGATGTCGTCTAGTGCAAATCCGAGTTGTCGGGCTCGCTGAATGATCGCGAGCCGATGCAGCATGGTCGCGTCGTAACGTCTCTGCCCAGATATTCGCGAAGCCGGCGGAAGCAGCCCAATCAGTTCGTAGTAGCGAATTGCCGACGGCCGCAACCCCACCTGTCGTGCAACTTCAGAAATGGACAACCAAGGCATCGCTGAATTCTAGAGCAGTCCCTCAGTGACAGCTAGGAAATAGCGCTTGACTTAAAGTTAACTTGAAGTCGTACGGTCTGACGGAGGGCCGGCAGCGCAAAAAATGCTGGCGCTCCAAGGCGGATCGCACATGAAAACTCTACAATTGTTTTTGTGCCTTTGGCTCGTGCTGGCCACTAGCGGCGTGGCCCGCGCGCAAAATGGCAAGGCGGCGCCGATTCACACCGTAAGCCAGGCGCTCGACTTCTGGATTACCAACACTGAACATTTGGTCGTACCCGCTGCCGATGCCATGCCGGCTGAAAAGTATCTCTTCGCGCCCCCTGGCGATGGGTTTGCTGGGGTGCGCACCTTCGCCCAACAAATCAAACACCTGGCCGCCAATAATTACCGCATGGCGGCGTACATCCTGGAACAAACCCCCACTCCCGACCAGCAATCCGAGACCGGGCCAGACTCCGTCCAATCCAAGGCCGAGATCATGGAGTATGTGAAAGGCTCATTCGCCGCGCTGCATCGCGCCGTGGCGTCAATCAATCAGGAAAATATGCTGACGCCGCTGGTCGCGTTTCCGAGTGCCAAGCAGAAGACGCGTCTGCAACTCGCTGTGGACGTGGTGGCGCATTCCAGCAACCACTACGGCCAGATGGTGGAATACCTTCGCATGAACGGCATTGTGCCACCCGCGAGCCGCTGATGAGTCGCGAGCCGCGGGATATCCCAGTCGCTTGCAGACTGTCGGATGCGGAATTGCGCGAACGTGAAGCCACGCTCCTCGCCCAATTCCGCTCCAGGGTGCTTGCCACCGAGGAGCTGGACGATGGTTATATTTTCCAGATCCGCGCCGAGAAGGAGTCCTTTGAAATAGCGGCAGCGTTGATTGCGGCGGAGCGCGAGTGCTGCCCGTTCTTGACGTTCACGCTGACGGCGCGTCCGAAGCTGGGTCCAGTGGAATTGCGTGTAACAGGTCCCGCCGGTGCCAAGGGTTTCTTGGCGACTCTCATGAATAGACAGGAACGGTCATCTTAGCGCCTGCACGCGCCTGACGCGGTCGCACATCGGTGCTGCACCGATGCGCGCACGGCTCGACCGGCGAGCAGCGTTGTGGCAACATTGAGATTCGAGTTTTAAGTTACATTTCATTGGGCGAGGAGATTTGGATTATGGCTATTGCAACATTTGCAGCGGGATGCTTTTGGGGAGTGGAGGACGCGTTCCGGCAGGTTGATGGCGTCACTAAGACTATCGTGGGTTACACCGGCGGAACTGCGAAGAGTCCTTCGTACAAAGAGGTGTGCACGGGACGGACCGGGCACGCCGAGGCTGTGGAAGTGGAGTTTGATCCGGCGAAGGTTTCTTATATGCAGCTGCTGGCTATCTTCTGGAAGAGCCACGATCCGACGACGGCGAACCGACAGGGGCCGGACGTGGGAACGCAATACCGCTCGGCGATTTTTTATCATGACGCCGAGCAAGAGGAAGAAGCGCGCGCGTCGAAGGCCGTGCTGGAGAAGGACCACGTCTTCAAGCGGCCGATTGTGACGGAGATTAAGCCGGCGGGAGAGTTTTACCGCGCGGAGGATTACCACCAGCAGTATTTCGAGAAGCAGGGGATTCGATCCTGCCACATTTAGTGCGTGCGGTGAGCGTCCGCGCAGCTGCTTGCGGCACGTAGCTTGAAGCGCGCTTGGCCCGGGGAATCTGCCAATTTGTCCACGCGAGAGCGAACAGCAGATCGCTCCCTGCGCTCCCTTTCTTTGTCAGGGCAAGCGGGATGACACCAACCTCTTAGGGGTGAGACGGGCTTTCGGTCAGGTGGTACCAGAGAGCGAAGCCCGCGCCGGCGGCAGCTCCCGCCACGATCAAGTCGAAGACGAGGTGGCGGTGCTTAGGATAGGCTACCTTGCCGGTCGGCGCTCCTGCCGGTCCTTGCGGTTCGGCAGTGGCGGCAGGCTCGTAATCCATGGTCACGCGATAGGACTTGCCCTCAGGAATCGTGTGCAGTTCGCCGTCATTATCCAGAACCAACGTGCCGCGATAGGCCGAAATTACCACTTCCAGAGGATTGATTATGGTGACTTGCCCGTAGGAAGGGATACCGTCCGCGGCCCGCAAAATCCCTTCTGGGATTTCGAGCGCAAGTTGGTCCGTACCGTTGGAAGAAAAGCCCACCGTGCCGCGAGCAACGACAGCGTGAACCGCATTGGAACTTTGCGAGAGAGTTGCCGCGCTGGAAGAGAGCAGATAAATCTGGCCGCCTCCGATTTTCAGGCGCGCCGTGCCGCCTACTTCGGTGGCGATTGTATCGCCTGGGTACACCGTAGTGCCGATCGCGACGATCGCGTCGCCCAAGTGAGCTTGCAGCGCTTGAGTGACCAAGCCGAGTGGCTTTTCGTCCGCTGCGAAGGCTGGAATATTTATGATCGCTGCGATTAAAATGGCTATAAGGCAGGACTTAGCGAGATGCCGCATATCATCCCTCCTATGAGTACAGCAACAATTTAGGCGTAGAACTCTCCGCTGTCAATAGAGTTGAATAGCAATTAATCGGCCAAAGATTGGCGCGCGTGAGCGGGCTTTCCGTCCCGGGCCGCAACAACTTCTGCGTTAGAATGTTTTGCATATATGGACGCTTGCAGGGAGGCGGCATGATTCATCGTTTCGTTTTTCATAATGACGGCGTGCAGCCGATTGAAGAGGTGAGGCTTTCGCCGGGACAAGCGGGCTTGTTGAATGGCTGGGGGCTTTTTACCACCGCGCGGATCTACGAAGGCATTCCATTCGCTTTCGAGCGCCACTGGAAGCGCCTGGAACGCGACGCTGAGCGCACGCATTGCCCGTTTCCGTTTCAGGAAAACGTGGTGCGTGGGCAATTGCAGGAATTACTTCGCGCGAACAAAGTCAGCGAAGGCGCGGCGCGCGTTTACGTCGTTTACAACCAAGTCGGCTTCTGGCGCAGCGACGAAAATTTCCCGCGTGTGGATTTGATTTTGTGCTCGGCCGATTTGCCTTCGTATCGCGAGCCTGCTCGCCTGGGACTGCGCGAGCATGCGCGTTACGCGGCTTCTCCCTTGGCTGGCGTGAAAGTGCTTTCGTGGCTGGATAACGTCTGGAATTATTACGAAGCGCAACAAGGTGGGTTTGATGAAGTCGTGCTGCTCAACGAGCGCGGCGAAGTGGCGGAATGTACCGCCGCGAATATTTTCTGTGTGAAAGGCGGTCGCGTCGCCACACCCCCGCCGACGGCGGGATGCCTGCAAGGGATTACCCGCAGCGTGCTGCTTGAAATCGGGGCTTCGGTGGGCGCGCCGGTGGAAGCGAGGACATTGCGGCCGGAGGATTTGTATGCGGCTGACGAAGTTTTCATTTCTTCGACCAATCGCAGCATGTTGGGAGTGAGCGAGATTGCCGGCCACAAGATTGCTTCCGCGCCGGGACCAGTCACCCTGAAATTGGAGAAGGCGTTCGGTGCGTTCGTACGGCAATACTTGGAGCAACATTCGAGTGCCGCGCGGCAGCGGTGACGCAATCGGCGAAGAGAGATCCCTGCTTGCGGCAGGCGGGACTCGTCGGGCCGAAGATCGGCCCTATGTCGGGATGACAGAGGGATCCTTTTCCACCAACCCTGCGATTGTTGCCGTAGCACCGATGGCGGTCTGAAGACCGCCGCTACAAAACCCCTTGCTAATGAATCATCCAGCCGGTGACGCCGATGATGATTCCGGCGAGCGACAGCACGATGCCGAAAACCCAGAAAAGCTTCTTGCGCGTCAGCAGGGTGATGGACGAAATCACCAGCGCCGCTTCCAGAAGCACTTCCGCCAAATCGAAACGGTCCGCGCGAGCCTCTTCGATTTTCACTTCGGCTTCCGCTTTTTTGGCCTCGGATTCGATATCTTTCAACTCGTCGGTATAGCGCGCGATTTCCTTGGTGTACTTTTGCTTGATGGCGTCCGCCTGTTGCGAATTTTGCAGCGAGAAGACGGAGAGCTCGTCGAGAAAAAGCTCGTAGTTGCGGCGGCGGATTTCCTTGGCCTGGTAATAGGCCCATTGATCAGCCGAGCGCGTTTGCAAAATAATTTCCTCGGTGTGCGCGCGGTGCCCCAGCAAGGTGACGGCGGCGACCAGCACCGCCAGCACGGCCATGGTCAAAGTAACCGGCGCGAGACTGTGTTCATGCTCGCCGCTCTCGGCGCGTTCTTTCAATTCGCTGACTTCGTCAGGCATTTTTATCCCCCACAGGTTCGTGCTGGAACGGTCGCTGGCAAGCTTTCGTGCGCAAGAGAATAGCAGAAGAGGTCCGAGACTTACACCGCGAGATTGTTTGCGCGCCTTTCCGGCTGGTAACCCGCCGAGTGCCGGTTCCTGTAGAATCGGAAACGGCATTCATTTCGAGGAGGCTTATATCCATGAGTGATCTTGCGAGCAAAACCTGCGTGCCGTGCAAAGGCGGAGTACCGCCGCTGGCTGGAAAAGAACTGGAAAATTTGGCGAAGCAAGTCCCGCAATGGAAGGTCGTGGACGGGCATCACCTCACGCGTGCATTTACTTTCCCCGATTTTCGCCAGGCGCTTGCGTTCGTGAATAAGGTGGGCGCGATCGCGGAGGAGCAAGGGCATCATCCGGATATTTTGCTGGCGTGGGGGAAGGCGGAAGTCACGACTTGGACGCACAAGATTAACGGTTTGACCGAGAGCGATTTTATTTTGGCGGCGAAGATAGACAAGATCTGAGCCGGTCCTTTACGGTTCGTCGTCGCCCGCGTCGTTCGACTCGGGCTCCAGCGGCTTATCCAGATTAATTGTTGGGAGCTTGGCGCGCAGGAGCAGATCGTTCAGCGAAGGGATGGCGTGCGCGCGGATGTCGTCCCAAGTGGCGATCACAGCGGCGAGCGCCTTCTGGCGGTCGGCAAAAGCGTCTTGCGCTGTTTGCGTGGGCGCGGCATCGGCGCCATCCACCACGTCGAGCAAGTGGCCGAATTGTCCGTTCAATTGCGCGAAGCTATCTTGGTCTGAAGGCGGCCCGAACCCTTGGGCCTTTCCCTCGAGCGCCACCGCTTTTTGATCCAGCGCGGAAATCGCATCCGCAACTTCGCCCTTCGGAGCTTGGTGTCCCAAATCTCTCAATTGCGCCCGCAAAGCACGAACGAGCCCCAGGTCGGTGTAAGTCGTATTCATCGCGTCGCAAATCCGCGAACCCAGCTCGAACTGCTGCATCAATTCGTCGGCGGGCGTGCTCACGCGCGGATCCATCTTCACTACAAGCGGCTGCCGATAGCTTTGTCCGCCGGCGTCGAGCTTCGCCGTGTAATTCCCCGGCAGCACGGCAGGACCGAGCGGGTACCGCGGCGTGTCATGCACGATCGCGGAAATCGGGTATTGGTGATGCACCGCACCCGGTGGCTGAATCCGCAAGTCCCACACAAAACGGTGCGCGCCTTCCGCTGCGGAAAGAATTTGTGGCGGACGAATCCAGTAAAGCGGTACGTTCAATTCTTTGCCGAGCTGTCCCATCGTGACGTCCGGCTTATCCGTGCTGGAATAGCTGCGCAGCACTTTCCCGCCGCCGTCAATAATTTGCAGCGTAACTGGCCCAGCCGTGGCCGATTGCAGGTAGTAATCGAAAATCGCGCCATCGGGCGGATTTTTCCCCGCAGGCTCTTCCGGCGGCAAAGGAGTATCAGTATTCACATTGCGCCGCACGCGATACGTAAGCCCGGGCTTGAAAAGGAACGCGCTCGACGCTGCGACTTGCTCGCTGATTTGCCGGAGCGGCGTGATGTCGTCCAAAATCCAGAACGAGCGGCCATGCGTGCCAACGACGAGATCATCGCCGTGAATCACCAAGTCGCGCATCGAACTCGCCGGCAAATTCAGTTGCAGCGACTGCCACGAATCGCCATCGTTGAACGAAACGTAGACCGCGTTCTCCGTTCCGGCGAAAAGCAGTCCCTGCCGCACGGGATCTTCTCGCACCACATTGACAGGAGAATCATCCGGCAAGCCGTTCGTGATTTTCTGCCAGGTCTGCCCACCGTCGTGGGTACGATAAACGTAAGGATGCAAATCGTCGAGGCGAAAACGATTCACGGCCGCATACACCGTATCTTGATCGAAATGCGAAGCGTCCAGCTGCGCAACTTTGCTCCACGGCGTCAGCTCCGTAGGAGTGATGTCGTGCCAGTTCTGCCCAGCGTCGCGCGTGATCCAGATCATTCCGTCGTCGGTGCCCGCCCAAATTAAATTCGCGTCGAGCGATGATGGCGCCAGCGAATAAATAACGCCGCGGTGTTTGCCTTTGGCCGGATCGTTCGCGGCCAGATCGCCCAGGTTCGACGGTACGCCGGGATCTTCGCGCGTCAGGTCAGGGCTGACGATTTGCCAGCTGTGCCCGGCGTCGTTGGTCATGAAGAGGACATTCGAGCCGAGATACAACGTGTGCGGCGCGGTGGGCGAAAAAATCAGCGGCGCGGTGCGATTGAAGCGATATTTTCCGGTGCGCAAAATCACTGGCGAAACGTCCTGCGTTTGCCCGGTAATCATGTCAAAGCGCGTGACTTTGCCGCCGTAAATCAAATTCGGATGCAACGGGTCCGGCGCGACGTATCCATATTCTTCCGTGCCCACCGGATGCCAGTCGCGAAAGGTGATTTCGCCCCAATCGCTGCGGCTTGCCGTTCCCGCCGAACCGCTTTCCTGCTGGCCACCGTAAACCCAGTAGGGAAATTGATTGTCGGTGATCACGTGATAGAACTGCGCGGTCGGCTGGTTGTACCAGGAACTCCACGTGGTGCCGCCATTGACGCTGATCGTCGCGCCCTGATCGCTCGCCAGCAAAATGATCTGCGGATTTTCCGGATTGATCCAGACGGTGTGATAGTCATCGCCGCCCGGCGCGCCTTTGATCGCGGTGAAAGTTACACCGGCATCCATCGAGCGGTACGTGGAAGTATTGCAGATGTAAATTTCGTCGTGGTTATCCGGCGCGACGCGTACCCACGCGAAATCGAAGCCGCGCCCCCAGGTGCGGTCTTCGTGATTCACACGCTGCCAGCTTTCGCCGGCGTCGTCCGACCGATAGAGGCCGCCGACTTCCGGCTGCGCGTCCACCAGCGCGTAAATCCGGTTCGGATCGTTCGGCGCGATGCCGATTCCGATGCGGCCGAGGCCTTGCTCGTTCGTCGGTAGTCCTTTCGTGAGCGGTTTCCAAGTGTCCCCGCCGTCCGTGGATTTAAAAAGCCCGCCGGTGTGGCCTTCGAGCGGGCCGCCAGTGGTCCAGGGCGGGCGCCGCGAATTCCACATATCGGTGTAGAGGATTTGCGGATTGGTGGGATCGAATGCCAGGTCCGTCGCTCCGGTGTTTTCGTCTTTGTACAAAACTTTGTCCCAGGTTTGCCCGCCGTCGGTCGAACGAAAAACTCCGCGCTCGGCGTTCGGTCCGTAGGGATGTCCCAGCACGGCGACGAAAACGCGATTGGGGTCGCGCGGGTCCACCAGAATGTTCGTGATTTGCTGTCCGTCGCGCAGGCCGAGGTGCGTCCACGTATTTCCGCCGTCCGTGGATCGGTAAATTCCATCGCCGGTGGAAAGATCGGGGCGCCGCAGACCTTCGCCGCTCCCCACATAAATTACGTCTGGGTTTGAAGGAGCCACCGCCAGCGCGCCGATCGAGCCGGTGGGCTCTTTATCGAAAATCGGGATCCAGGTGCGGCCGGCATCCGTGCTCTTCCACACGCCACCGTTATTCACGCCGATATAAAAAAGATTCGGTTTGCCGGGAACGCCTGTGGCGGCGACGGTGCGCCCCCCGCGGAAAGGTCCGATACAACGCCACCTTAAATCCTGATACATGCGCGGATTGAATTGCGGCTCGCTGGAGCTGGCGGTGGCACTCGGATTCGCTTGCTGCGATTGCGCGTCACCGGCAAACGCGAGCACGCCCAACATTGCAAAAAATAGAATCCCCGAAGTTGTCGCGGCAACGCGCCGGCAAGATGACATTCACACCCTCCCTAGAACCAAAAACTATACTACTCGGAAGAGGCGTTCATGCAGTGAAAGTAAAGGGAAAGCAAAAGCGAAAAGAGATCCCTCACTTCGTTCGGGATGACAATGTTTTGGTGATTTGACGGAGCCGGGAGATCTTTGCTTGCTCTGCGTCCTCTGCAGTGGACACGCCTTCGCCTGAATCTCGCCCACGATTCCACTACACGTCCACTACAACGTTAATTCCTACGCATCAACTCCCGCCTTGCTCGTTGACGGTTTTTGCTCGAGCGCCTACGTTGAATTCGTACCCTCTCGGAGGATCCTTTGCGATTGATCGCGCGCACTTGCCTGGTCGTGGTGTTGATGATTGGCCTGCTGGACATTCCCGGATTTGCGGCGAATGAAAAGCCGCTCGGCATGGTCCTGCAAGCGCAGGAAGCGAGCGTGGACAACGCCAAACTCGCCGTCGGCACGACGGTGTACCCCGGCGATACCGTCGAGACCGAGACGGGAGGCACGCTCCGTCTGAAGCTCGGCACGAACCAGCTCTACCTGCTGGCATCGAGCTCCGCGACGCTGGCGCAAAATTCCGCGGTCGTGCACGCCGTGGTGGATCACGGCACGGTAGGTTTCTCCTCGAACGGCGCGGATAAAATCGAACTCGAAATTCCCGAAGGGATTTTGCGCGCGGCGGATGGAGTGCCGTCGTATGGGCAAGTGACCATCACCAGTCCGCTGGAGGTCGTGATTTCCGCGTATCGCGGCACCCTCGTGCTCGATAATGAAGGGGAACTGCACACGATTCCCGCCGGAAAACCCTATCGCGTGGCGATGGATTTGGAACCTGCCGCCACGGCCCAGCCCGCGGCGGTCTCCGCGCAGGATAGTCAGGACGCTCCTGTACAGCCCGTTCAGCGGAAGCGCCGCCGTCGTCGTCTGGCCTTCTACTTGATTTTTACCGGAGCGGTCACAGGTCTCAGTTACGCTCTGTGGGACGAACTCACCGAAAGCCCCTCGAAGCCAAATCACTAGGAATCACCAGCGCGCCGAAATTTCTACCGAATCTGCCAGCTCGCCAAATTCACGATTTTTTCTTTCGCTTGGCCGCTGCGGGCTTGCGTTTTGCAGCTTTCGTCTTGCCTTTGCTCGAACTACTCTGTTGTGCCGACTTCGCACTCTGCGCTGCCAACGCCGCGAGAAGCGCCGCTCCGTTCGGCGTTCCAAGTCCCGTGCACGGATCCCATCCCGGCCCCGCGGAGTAGCTGCCGTTGTTGCCCGTGGTGATGTCGTGCAGCGTGCTTTCCACGCTCGCGGCATAAAGCGTCGGATTCAGATAACCCACGCTCGTTCCGAGCGACTGATTGATCCGCGCGAGCAGGCCGGCCCAGAGCGGCGCGACGGCGCTGGTGCCGCCAATCACGGTTTGGTCTCCATCAACCAGCACGTTGTAGCCGCTTTCGGGATCGGCGTCGCCGGCAACGTCCGGCACGCCTCGTCCTACGAATCCATTCGGCGCCTTCGGCACATTCGCGCTTTGCTGAAAAGTCGGCAGCGCAAAAGATTCGCTGACGCCTCCGCCGGTCGCGCCTTCGCCCGCGGACAATTCGTTCCACGCTTGTTCGCTGGAAATTGCGCCGCCGGAAATCGCGAGGCGTGTGCCTCCGCAACCGAGTACGAAGGGGCTCGATGCGGGGAAATCAACCGTCGGCGTGCCGCTCGTAACTCCGTCGCTCGAACCGTCATCGCCCGAAGCGGCCAGCACGGTGACTCCGATCGTCGAGGCGTCTTCGCAAGCGGAACTGAACGCATTGAGCGCCTGCTGCGTCCAGGAACTTTCCGGACCGCCCCAGCTGATCGAAACGACCGAGGGTTTCAGCGTCGTATCGTGGACGGCAGTGGTGAGCGCGTCCAGAAAACCTTGGTCGGTATTGGGAGCGAAATACATTGCGATCTGCGCGCCGGGCGCAACCGCTCCGGCCACTTCTATATCGAGTTCCACTTCGCCATCGGGACCGCTGGCGCTTCCGGTCGGTGAATTTGTGCCGCCGTCGACACCCACCGCAGTGACCTTAGGTGCGGTGATGCCGAGATTCTTGAAATATGTGGTGAGATCGGCCGCGCGATAGCCTCCGCCCAATTCCACGATGCCAATCGTTTGTCCCGTGCCGTCGGTGTTGGCGGGGAAATTGTAGGCCTGCGCGACTTGCAGCGCGGTGAAGGAACTCGCAGCGGCTTGAGCGCTCACGGCATTCGGACTATTTTTCCGTATGCGAAAATGCGCCCTGGCCTGCGGACGATTGTCGAGGCCAAATACGCCTTCGATGATTCCAGCCAAGTTCGCCGGAATCTGAATCGTGCCGGTGCGCATGCGGCAAGTACCGCCGGGGTGTTGGTAGCGGTTCAGTTCGACGCCGAAGGCTTGAGTGAATGCCTCAACTGTGCCGCTGAGAATCACGGAACGCCGCGCGGCGCTTTCTTCCACTACCTTCAAACCATATTCTTTCGCGAACGCGCGGATCTTTTTGATATCGCTGGCGCTCGCGCCATGAGCCGCGGCGAATTGCGCGCGCGTTAGACGCTGGCCCTGCGCGGGCGGAACTTTTTTCAGCGGAGCCGCCCGCCGCAGAAACACCGTCACTTGGATTTGCGCTTTGGGATCCGCCGGGCCCACTTTGCTGGCTCCCGGCATGACAGTGCGTTCGCTACCCGGCAATACGACGCGTTTTTCCTTCGTCGGCATGGATTCCTCCTGACCATCTCTTGCGTGCGGACGCCGCGCGGCATCCGTCGTTGAAAAAGTCTTCCAGGCTGGGGTGGCGATGGCGCGCTTTCGCGCAACGCTTCACGCGAAGCCGATTGTGCGCTCTCGCAATCGAGAGACGCCAAGGCCATAAAAGTATAAACTCGTGTTGGATTGGATTGCCACTGCGTGCTTTGAATCTGCAGAGCCTGCCCGAAGTGGATTCGCTCGCGTCGCCAGGATTGCTTTTTCATGATCAAGCGGCTGTTTTTACATTACATCGCGGAAGAAGCGCGCCCGATGATTCGCCTGGCGCTGCCGCTGGTCCTCGCCGAGTTGGGATGGATGACCATGGCCATCGTGGACACCATGATGGTCGGCCGCCAGCACGATAGCGCCGTGGCGATTGGGGCCGTCAGCCTGGGCAGCATTCTTTTTAATTCCGCCGCGATTTTCGGCACTGGCTTGATGCTCGGCCTCGACACGTTGGTTTCGCATTCCTACGGAGCCGGTGACGTGGAAGACTGCCACCGCTCGCTGGTCAACGGCGTGTATCTGAGTTTGGGCATTACTCCGGTGTTGATGGGCGTCGTATGGGTTTTTGGGCCGCTGCTGCGCTCGCTCGATATTCAGGCTTCGGTGTTGCATCAAGCGATCCCATATTTGCGCGCGCTCAATTGGGGCACGCTGCCGCTGCTGCTCTATTTCGTTTTCCGCCGCTACTTGCAGGGCATGAACATGGCCAAGCCCGTCATGTTTGCGCTGGTGTCCGCAAACCTGGTGAATCTAGCGGGCAACTGGGCTTTGATTTATGGCCATCTTGGTTTTCGTGCGATGGGCACGGTCGGCTCCGGCTGGTCCACGTGCTTCGCGCGCACATACATGATGCTCGTGCTGCTCGCTTACGCGTTGTATTACGATCATCGCAATAAAACCGGCCTGCGCAACGCCGCACGCTTGCCGAATTTCACGCGCGTCTGGCGGCTCGTCTATCTTGGGCTGCCAGCTGCCACACAATTTGGAATGGAAGTCGGCGTCTTCGCGGTGGCGACGGCGCTCATCGGCAAACTCGGCGCCGTTCCTTTGGCCAGCCACCAGGTCGCGCTCAATACCGTCAGCCTTACGTATATGGTGCCGCTGGGCATCAGCGCCGCGGCCGCTGTTCGGGTCGGTCAGGCGCTCGGACGCCGTGACGCGCATGCCGCGAGTCGCGCTGGTTGGACTGCGCTGCTGCTGGGAAGCAGCTTCATGGGATGCATGGCGATCGCGCTCTTTCTGATCCCGCGCCAGATCGTGCGCGTTTACACGCCGGACGCTGAATTGATTCCCGCCGCCAGCGCGCTTCTTTTCGTCGCGGCGTTTTTTCAACTCTTCGACGGAATGCAAACGGTCGCCACCGGCGCTTTGCGCGGCGCGGGCGACACGCGCACCCCGATGTTGTGCCATCTATTTTTCTACTGGTTCATCGGACTGCCGCTCGGCGCGTATCTCTGCTTCCGCGTGGGCTGGGGCGCGCCCGGAATGTGGGCGGGGCTGTCCGTCGCGCTGATTTTGATCGGCAGCGCGCTCCTTTATTTCTGGCGGCGCAAAGAGCGCTCGTTCGCGGTCGGATACTTGCATCCGCTCGAAGTCGCCGCCGCCTCGCAGCTGAAGGTGGATGAGTCCGCCTAGACCCGAAGCGATTCCGGCCACATTCTGGGGCTTCCGGCGAGCGCCTGCGTTACAATCTTTTGCATCGCATCCACCAGATGGCTGCACGCGGGAATCGAATGACGACCACGCCGGACGCCTTCATGGCTCGCGCTATCGCGCTATCGCTGGAGAATGTCCAGCAGCGCGCCGGCGGTCCGTTTGCCGCGGTAGTGGTGAAAGACGGCAAGATCGTCGCGGAAGGCGCGAACGAAGTGACCGCGACGAACGATCCCACCGCGCACGCCGAAGTCGTCGCCATCCGCGCAGCCTGCCGCAAACTCAACAGTTTCGATTTGCAAGGCTGCGAGATTTACACCAGTAGCGAGCCGTGCCCGATGTGCCTCGGCGCGATTTACTGGGCGCGTCCCGAGCGCGTTTACTACGCGAATTCGGCTGCGGATGCGGCGCGCGCCGGCTTCGACGACGTTTTCATCTACCAGGAAATCAGCCGCCCGCATTCCGAGCGCCAGATTCCCATGATTCAACTCGCGCAGGATGGTGCGCTCGCCGCATTTCGCGTCTGGCAGCAGAAAGAAGATAAAATCCGCTATTAAGGCGGCTTTCGGTGGAAACGCGCAGTATCGGAAAATCGGTGCCTCGCAAGGAAGGGCGCGAAAAAGTCACCGGGTGTGCGCGCTACATTGACGACCTCGTTTTTCCAGATATGCTCCACGGCGTCACCGTGCGCAGTCCCGCGCCGCGCGGCCGCATTCGCGAGATTCGTTTCGAGGGCGATATTCCGTGGAACGAATTTACGATCGTCACCGCGCAGGACGTCTGCGGAAAAAATTGCGTCGCGCTGCTGATTGAAGATCAGCCCTGCCTAGCCGACGGCTTCGTCAACCACTGCGAAGAGGCGGTGGTCCTGCTCGCTCACCAAGATAAATATCTGCTCGAAGAAGCGCGCCGCAATGTGCGCATTGAAATCGAGCCGCTGCCCGCAATTTTTTCGATCGGGGATTCACTCGCGCGCAAGGAAATCATCTGGGGCCAGGACAACATTTTTAAAACCTTCCGCGTGGAGAAAGGCGACGTGGACAAAGCGTGGGCCAATGCCGATATCATCGTCGCAGGAGAATACGCAACCGGCGCGCAGGAACAGCTCTACATCGAGCCGCAGGGCGTAATCGCGCGAGTGAACGACGCCGACGGCGTCACGGTCTGGGGCTCGCTGCAATGCCCTTATTACGTGCATAAAGCGCTGGTGACTCTGTTCGGTTTGCCCAAAGATCGCGTGCGCGTGATCCAGACGGAAACCGGCGGCGGTTTCGGCGGCAAGGAAGAATATCCCTCGATGATCGCTGCGCACGCCGCGCTGCTGGCGCAAAAATCCGGGCGCCCGGTAAAAATAATTTACGACCGCGCCGAAGACATGGTAGCAACCACCAAGCGCCATCCTTCGAAAACGCGCCATCGCACCGCCGTCACGCGCGACGGCAAGCTGCTCGCGATGGAGATTGATTTCACGATTGACGGTGGCGCGTACGAGACTCTTTCGCCTGTAGTCCTTTCGCGCGGCACCATTCACGCCGCCGGCCCGTATCAATGCCCGAACGTGCGGATTCGCAGCCGCGCGGTCGCCACCAACGCACCGCCGCACGGAGCGTTTCGCGGATTCGGCGCGCCGCAAAGCGTCTTCGCACTCGAGCGCCATCTCGATCGCGTCGCCGCTGCGGTCGGCATCGCGCCTGATGAATTGCGCCGCCGCAATTTCATTCGCCAGGGCGATACGCTCGCCGTCAGCCAGGTCGTGAAAGAAAAAGTGGACATGAACGCGCTGCTCGATCGCGCGTTTGCGCTTAGCGATTACCACGCCAAGCGCAAGCGCTTCGCGGAAGAGAATGCCGACTCGCAGGGACGCAACGCGATTAAGAAAGGCATCGGCTTCGCTTCGTTTCTGCACGGTGCCGGTTTCACTGGCTCGGGCGAAGAATATTTGGCTTCCGAAGTAGCAATGGAAGCGCTGCGCGATGGCACCGTGCACGTCCTCGCGGGCAGCACCGAAATGGGCCAGGGCACCAACACGATTTTTTCGCAGATCGCCGCCGACGCGCTGGGGCTCGATTGCGATCAAATCAGAATTCTGCAGCCAGACACTGCGCAGGTGCCCAATAGCGGGCCCACGGTGGGGTCGCGCACAGCAATGATCGTCGGCAAGCTAGTCGAATCAGCGGCGCTAGCCCTGAAGAAAATGCTGGTGGATAGCGGCGCGCTACAGCTGAAGGCTGGCGCCGGCGCGGGCAACAGCGCCGCGGATTTTGCGCAAGCCTGCGCCAAATATATTGACGCGCATGGCCCGCTCAAATCCTTCATCAAGTACCAGCACCCGACGGACCTCCACTGGGACGACGAGCACTATCGCGGCGACGCCTACGGGGCCTACGCCTGGGCCGTTTACGTCGCCGAGGTTTCCGTGGACACTCGCACTGCGGAGGTCCGCGTCGAAGATTTCGTCGCGGTGCAGGAAGTCGGCAAGGTAATCAACCCTGCGCTCGCCGCGGGGCAAATCGAAGGCGGAGTCGCGCAAGGCATCGGTTTCGCTCTCTATGAAAATGTGGTGTGGCAGCAAGGGCGGATGATCAACGCGCAGATGACCAATTACGTGATGCCCACTTCGATGGATCTGCCGCCTATTCGTGTCTTCTTCGAGGAAATTCCGTACGAACGCGGCCCGGCCGGCGCGAAAGGCATCGGCGAATTGCCGCTAGACGGCACAGCTCCCGCGATTGCAAATGCAATCGCCCACGCCACTGGCGCGGACATCCGCAAGATTCCCATCACGCCCGAAACTCTGCTCGAATTGCTCGCCGCGCTGCCGCGCAAAACACCTGTGAAGATTCCAGAAGGCGCGCATGTCTGACGCGCCGCGCAAAATTTCCATCACTTGCGAAGTGAACGGCGAGCGCGTGACATTCGAGGCGTACCCCATGGCGCGCCTGCTCGACGTTCTCCGCGAACAATTGAAACTTACCGGAACAAAAGAAGGCTGCGGCGAAGGTGAATGCGGCGCATGCGCGGTGGAAATGGATGGTGCGCTGGTGAATAGCTGCCTCGTTCCAGCGCTGCAAGCGCAGGCCGCGAAAATCCGAACCATCGAAGGCATCGCGGACGCCAGCGCCGGAACGCTGCATGTCGTGCAGCAGGCATTTCTCACTTACGGTGGAGCGCAATGCGGCATTTGCACGCCGGGAATGATTCTGGCGGCGGTGAATCTTCTCGCTCGCAATCCCAAGCCCGATGACGCGCAGATTCGCGAAGGACTCGCCGGCAATCTTTGCCGCTGCACGGGCTACATGAAGATTTTCGAGTCGGTAGTCGAAGCCATGCGACATTCCGCTGCGGCGGAATCGCAAACGAGGAACTGCGCGTGAGGGCGTTTCTCCCGGGATATCACATGGAGACGCCGCGCGATCTTGCTGCCGCACTCGACCGCATGGCGAAGGAACCCGGTGTCTGGAAGCCGTTCGCCGGCGGCACGGATTTGATGGTGTTGCTGGAAGCGGGAAAATTGCCGCACAGAAAGTATCTGAACGTCTGGAATTTTCCGGAATTGCGCGGCATCACAGCGAGCGCCGATCACATCGAGTTGGGCGCCCTCACGACGTACATGGAAGTTCGCCGACACGAGATTCTCTCGCGGGAATTTCCGCTGTTGTGCCGCGCCGCGGCCGAAACCGGAAGCGTCGCCACTCAGAATCGCGGCACGCTCGGCGGTAACATCGCCAATGCCTCACCCGCCGCCGATTCGCCGCCAGCACTGCTCGTTTACGACGCGGAAATCGAAATTGTTTCCGCGCGCGGCGCGCGGTGGATCCCTTACCATCGTTTTCATTCCGGCTATAAACAGATGGATTTGCACCCTTCGGAATTGATTCGCCGGATTCGTCTGCCGCGAAACAAACACGATTGGAAGCAATACTTCCGGAAAGTCGGCACGCGGCGCGCGCAGGCCATTTCGAAAATATGCCTTGCGGCCGCGGCGCGGGTAGAGGCCGGCAAAATCGCCGATGTGCGAATCGTTCTCGGTAGCTTGGCGCCCACGGTGGTTCGCGCCACGCGCGCCGAAGACGCGCTGCGCGGGCGGCGGCTAGATGCTGAAATGATAAAAGCGGCGCAGGACGCGCTCGCTGGCGAAATCGCGCCGATTGACGACATTCGCTCTACATCGCGCTATCGCCGCACAGTTGCGCGGAATTTACTCGCCGAATTCATCGAAAGTCTGGCAGGCTGAGCGCCGATGACAAAGTCTCCGGATACTTCGCCCAATACACCGTCGGCGACCAGCGCATCGGACGACCTGATCGTCCGCGGCAAGCGCGTGATCACGCCTGATGGTGAGCACGCTGCAGCGATCCACGTCCGCGCCGGTGCCATCACGGCGCTCACCGAGTTCAACGATGTGCCCGCCGGAGTGGCTATCCACGAAGCGGGTGACCTGGTCGTGATGCCGGGAATCGTGGACACACACGTGCACATCAACGAGCCCGGCCGCACCGAGTGGGAAGGTTTTTCCAGCGCCACGCGCGCCGCGGCCGCCGGCGGCATCACCACGCTCATCGAAATGCCGCTCAATAGCATTCCAGCAACCACCTCGGCGGCGGCATTTCGCGAAAAACTGGCCGCAGCGGCGGGAAAGCTTTGGGTGGACGCGGGATTTTGGGGCGGCGTGGTTCCCAGAAATATCGCGGAGCTGCAGCCGCTGTGGGAAGCGGGGGTCTTCGGTTTCAAATGTTTCCTGGTGGCCAGCGGCGTCCCGGAATTCGAATTCGTCGCGAAAGAACATCTTCGCGCTGCGCTGCCAGTGCTAACCACGCTCGGCGCGCCGCTGCTGGCGCACGCGGAAATGCCGGAGCCAATCGAAAAAGCCGTTGCCAATCTTGCGAGGAACGCATCGCCGCGGCGCTACGGCACCTGGCTCGCCTTCCGGTCGCGCGATGCGGAGAACGAAGCAATCGCACTCTTGCTGCACCTGAGCCGCGAATTCGACGCGCGAATTCACGTCGTGCACCTATCGTCGTCCGATGCGATTCCGGTATTGCAGCACGCACGAAACGAAGGCACCAAGGTCAGCGTGGAGACTTGCCCGCACTATTTGACCTTCGCCGCCGAAGAGATTGCCGACGGTGCTACGGAATTCAAATGCGCGCCACCTATTCGCGAGCGTGAGAATCGCGAAAAGTTGTGGGAAGGGCTAGCCAATGCCACGATTGATTTCATCGCCACCGATCATTCTCCGTGCCTTCCCGCGATGAGGCTTCCTGATGAGGGGGATTTCCTGCGCGCGTGGGGAGGCATCGCGTCCTTGCAACTCAGTTTGCCTGCCGTCTGGACGGAGGCAAGCTCGCGCGGCTATGCTGTCACGCAGATCGCGCGGTGGTTGTGCGCGGGACCGGCGCGTCTCGCTGGATTGGACCGCAAAAAAGGCTCCATCGCCGTGGGCTGCGACGCCGATTTTGTGATCTGGAATCCGGACGAAGAATTTCGCGTAGATCCGGCGCAATTGCTGCACCGGCACAAGATCACGCCGTATGCGGGGCGCGAACTGAAGGGAACAATCGTCACGACGTTCTTGCGCGGACGCAAAATTTACGAACGCGGAGAATTCTCTGCAAGCCCCATCGGCCATGTATTGCTTCGAGGCACGGTATGAATGACTTCACTCAATTCGTTGATCTAGCCGCCCAGCGATTGGGCGGGCGCGTGCTCGCCGCCAATGACGAGTTTTTTGCGCCGAAAGAAAATCTGCTCAAACAGTCCAAACCGATTTTCGTGGAAGGGAAATTTACCGACCGCGGGCATTGGATGGACGGCTGGGAAACGCGCCGCCGCCGCACGCCGGGCTGCGATTGGTGCATTATCCGGCTGGGTGTGGCGGGAGTTTTGCGCGGAGTGATGGTGGATACCAGTTTTTTCACCGGGAATTATCCGGCGCGCTTTTCGCTGGAGGGTTGCGAGCTGCGCGGCGCGTCGGCCGATAAGGACGAGCTGAAGAAACTTCAAGCGGCCACCGCGAAATGGACGGACCTCCTTCCAGAAACCGAGTTAAGAGGAGATTCGCAAAATCCTTTCCCGATCGCGCACTCCGGGCGTTTCACGCACATCCGGATGAAAATTTATCCCGATGGCGGCATCGCGCGGTTGCGTCTTTATGGGGAAGTTGTGCCGGATGCGGCGCGAATCGCGAAGGGCGAATTCGATCTGGCCGCGGTCGAAAGCGGCGGACGCCCGGTTGCTTCAAGCGACCAATTTTACAGCGAGCCGCTGAACCTGCTGATGCCCGGACGCTCCAAGGTCATGAGTGATGGCTGGGAGACGCGCCGCCGGCGCGGCCCCGGCCACGATTGGGTGATCGTGAAACTGGGAATGGCCGGCACAATTCGTCGCATAGAAATCGACACCGCGCACTTCAAAGGCAATTTTCCCGATAGCTGTTCGGTGGAAGCCTGCCATGCGGAAGGCAGTAAAGCGGAAATTTCGCGCCTCACGTCTGCTTCGACCGCGGGCTGGCAGCAGCTTCTCTCTCGGATTCCACTGAAGCCGAACCATCGCCATATTTTTCAGAAGCAGTTGCACGAAGCGGGCGAGGCCAGTCACGTGCGGCTGAATATTTTCCCGGATGGCGGTGTGAGCCGATTTCGTGTTTTCGGCCGCGCGGCGCAGGCCGCCGACCGCCTCACGGGCATCGAGCGATTGAACCAGATGGCGCGCGCACAGGCAGCGAAAGCGCTGCAAGATTGCTGCGGTTCGAAAAAGTGGGTCGAACAAGTGCTCGCGCGCCGGCCCTTCTGCGACGCGGGGGGGCTTTACGATGCTTCGGACGATGCGTGGTCCGCGCTCAAACGCAAAGATTGGCTCGCGGCGTTTCGCGCGCATCCCGCCATCGGCGGAAAGAAAGCCGCGGCAAAGCAATCAGAAGCTGCGCGACGCTGGTCGGCTGGTGAACAATCCGTAGCGCAGAAAGCCTCGCCCGACACGCTGGCAGTTCTCGCGGCTGCCAATCAGGCGTATCAGGCCACGTTCGGTCACGTGTTTCTGATCTGCGCCACCGAAAAAACGAGCGACGAAATTCTCAAATCGCTGAAAGAACGCCTGGGCAACGATCCCGAAGTGGAATTGCGCATCGCCGCGGACGAGCAGAAAAAAATCACGCGGCTGCGTTTGGAGAAGCTTCTCGCTCAATGAGCCAGATCACCACGCACGTACTCGACACCTCGCTCGGGCGTCCCGCCGCGGGAGTGCAAGTCACGCTGGAAATTCTGAAGGGCGCAGGGTGGAAAGAAATCAGCCGCGGCGCTACGGACGCGGATGGCCGGCTGCGCCATCTTCTTGAGCCCGGCGCGCTCGTCGCAGCCACGTACCGGCTCACTTTTGAAACGCAGCCATATTTTCAGGAGCGCAAAATTCACAGCCTCTATCCGCAAATCACGATCGCCTTCGAGGTTCGCGACAAGAAGGAGCACTACCACATTCCTCTGCTTCTGACCCCTTATGGGTATTCCACCTATCGCGGGAGCTGAGGGATGACGATCAAGCTGACGGAAAATAATTACGGCAAATCGCGAATTCGGTTGCTGCGCGTGCTACGCCAGGATGGCCGCCACGATATTCGCGAGTTGACGCTTGCGATTTCCTTCGAGGGCGACTTCGAAACCGCGCACACCAAGGGGGACAACTCGAAAATCCTCCCCACCGACACGATGAAGAACACGGTGTACGTTCTGGCGCGCCAATATCCCGTCGAAGCCATCGAGGATTTTTGCTTGCACTTGATCGAGCACTTCCTCACGTACAACCCGCAGGTGTCGCGCGTGGGTATTGAGGCGGCAGAAAATCTCTGGAACCGCATCGTGATTGGCGGGAAGCCGCACGCATCCGCGTTTCAGCGTGGAGGCAACGAAAAGCGCACCGCCACTCTAATCGGCACGCGCGAGGGCACGGCAATTCGCGCCGGCATCGCGGACTTGGTCGTGCTGAAGACCACCAAATCCGCGTTCGACAAATTTCTGCGCGATCCCTACACCACGCTAAAAGAAGATCGCAACCGGATACTTTCGACCTCGATCCACGCCGATTGGCTCTACGAACCCCGCGAGATCGAATTCAGCCAGCACTGGCACGGCATCCGCCAAACGATCCTGGAAACTTTCGCCGAGCACGATAGCCAATCGCTACAACACACGCTCTATGCCATGGGCGAAGTGGTGCTGAATAATTTCGAGCGCGTCCGCGAAATCCGCCTTTCGCTGCCGAATAAACATTTCAACCTCGTGAACCTTTCTCCCTTCGGCATGGACAATCCCGCCGAGGTTTTTCTTCCCACCGACGAGCCGCACGGCCTGATTGAAGCAACGCTGCGCAGGGAATAGCGCGCGAACCGGACGTAGTCCGCCTGCCCACCTCAGCGAAAGAATCGTTTCCGGCCTCGCATCACAACGCAATTCGAGGGTTGTCCGAATTTCGCGGACGCGATACATTTATTTAATTGCGGAACGTAGCCCATCCCGCAGGTCCGATTGCCAGTTGGCAACCCGGCGCGTGCGGTCCGCGTCAAAAAAAGCTCGCTATTGCGATTTCCCTTAGCTGGCTGGGAGCCTGAACGCGCTTTTATGCACGACAAGATTCTGATTGTGGATGACGAAGCTGCCGCGCGCACCGCGCTCGGGCTGCTGCTGCGCCGCGAAGGCTTCGAGGTCCGCGCAGCCAGCGACGGCCCCGCCGCGATCGTCGAATGCGCCTCGTTTCGTCCGGATCTGATTCTGCTCGACATTCTGATGCCCGGCATGGACGGCTTCGAAGTTTGCCGCCACATCAAAGCCACGCCCGAAACACGCCTTACTCCCGTCGTGCTGATCACGGGCCTATCGGCCACCGAAGACCGCATCATGGGTATCAATGCTGGCGCCGACGATTTCCTCAGCAAGCCGATTGACTTGAACGAACTTCTCGCGCGCACGCGGTCACTGCTGCGCCTGAAGCAATACACGGATGAACTGGAAAACGCCGAAGCGGTTCTGCTCAGCCTCGCGTACAGCATCGAGGCGCGCGACCCCTACACGCACGGCCATTGCGAGCGCCTCGCGGAAATGTCCGCGCGCATGGGCGAAGTTCTGGGCGTACCGGAAGAGCACATCAAAGCGCTGCGCCGCGCGGGAATCGTGCACGACATCGGCAAAGTCGTCGTTCCGGATTCGATCCTGCTGAAGCCTGGTCCGTTAACCTCGGAAGAAGTAACGGTGATGAAAAAACATCCCGTTGTCGGCGAACGCATCTGCGCTCCGCTGAAAACCTTTCGCCTGGTTCTGCCGATCATTCGCCATCATCACGAGAAACACGATGGCACGGGCTATCCCGATGGCCTGCACGGCGACGAAATCCCGCTCACCGCGCGCATCCTGCAAATCTCCGATGTCTACGACGCGCTCACCACCGACCGGCCGTACAAGGTGGCCTTCTCTCCGCAAGTCGCGCTCGATCTGATGGAAGAAGAAGCCACGCGTGGCTGGTGGGACCCCGAACTTTTCGAAGCCTTCCGCGAAATGATGCGCGAGCAGCACGACGAACTCGCCCCGGAAAATTTCCGCAAAACGGTGAATTAAGGTCCGTAGCCTGTAAGCCTCATTCGAGTGATTTGGTAGCGGCGGCCCAACGCCAAGAGCCGGCAAGATTAATATGCGGTGCGGGGGCGCCCCCCGCTTTCTCTTGGGCGAGGCACGCCTGGATTGATTGCGCCACGTTATACACCACGAAAGCGGCGGCTCGCCGCCGCACTCCACAAAGTTTTGCGCCACTGATCAGCCCTGCATCACGCGATGAGAGTGCCGCTGCAAATGCAAGGCAGGCGTCATGATCGCGGCGCGATGCGCTCTTCGCCTGAATAAATCACAAATCTTCGGCCGCGCAAGAAGCCTATCAGGGTCAGGCGCAATTCGCGGGCGAGTCGCACGGCGAGGCTCGAAGGCGCGGAGACGGACGCGACCACCGGCAAGCCGGCCACAATCGCTTTCTGCACAATTTCAAATCCGCCGCGCCCGCTCACCAGCAGCACGCAATTCGCGATCGGCACGCGGTTTTCCAGCAGCGCCCAGCCGATCACCTTATCCACGGCGTTGTGCCTCCCGATATCCTCACGCAAGACCAGCAATTCGCCGCGTGCATCGAACAAAGCCGCCGCGTGCAGCCCTCCAGTGCGTTCAAACACATCTTGTGCTGAGCGCAGCTTCGCGGGCAGACACACAAGGATTTCGGCATCCAGGCGAAAATCTGGATTCGGCGCAGCGAGCGCGCGCGAACGAATGGCGTCAATCGAGGCCTTGCCGCAGATCCCACAACTCGAAGCAGCGAAAAAATGCCGCCGCATTTTTTCCAGGTCCGGCGCGGCGTCCGGCGAGATCCGCGCCTGCACTACATTTCCGTTCTTTGTGCTGCTCTCGCTCTGCGCCGAACCCTGCGAGCCATTCTCCGGCGTCGCGACTTCCAGAGCCGTAAGCTGCCCGCGCGTCTGTATCAGCCCCTCTGTAAAGAGGAATCCCGCGGCGAGCTCCAAATCGTGCCCCGGCGTGCGCATAGTGACGCTAAGCGGCTCGTCACCTACGCGTATTTCCAGCGGCTCTTCTGCCGCAAGATAATCGTCCTTCCGGCGCAATTCGCCGTCATCCCATTCGGAAACCTGTGTAAGTCCCACGCTGCGAGCTTTGCGCGCCACGCCAAACCCTCCCGCGCCTCCATTATGCTCGACAAGCGCACTTTCGGAAACGTATGCCACTCCGGCGCAGAAGTAGCTGTCCAGTCGCCGCGAAAAAAAATGGCCCGAACCGGGATACGCCGGCTCGGGCCAGTAGGCCTTGCTTCACGGAAGTTACAGCCGCGAATCTCCGCGAGTTAGTACGGCAGTTGTTTTAGCACCACGCCGGTTGACGGATCCAAAATCAGCTTCGGCGCGCGCTGCACGTCGTCGAAGTCGAAGAGTCCGTTGAGCCTGCCGGCTTTTACATCGCTGGAGTCGTTGCCGATCCGGCCCAGGCTCCAGTTGTCCTCGATAAACCGCAGAATGGACGACTGATCCACGGCCCGGTGGTCAACGTAGTTCTGTTTGGCATACGGCGAAATCACGATCAGAGGCAGGCGTGGACCGTAACCGCAACGGCCTTGAGTCCCCATCGCTGTCGCCGCGCCGCAATCGCCGGAGCCGGCCAGAGCATCGTCCGCCACCGCTGATTGATTCACAACCGGTCCCAGAACGTGATCGTACCAGCCGTCGGAGTCGTCGTAGTTGATGAAGATCGCCGTGTCTTTCCAGTAGGGGCTATTCGCGATCGCGTTCACTACTCCCACCACGAATGTCTGCTCATCAATGGGGTCCGAATAACCAGGATGAGAATCCTGATACGCGGCGGCCTTCAGGTAAGTCACCGCCGGCAGTCTGTCTTCGCTCAGTGCCGTCCAAAACGCGCCGAGGTCATACTGGTGGTTCGCTCCGTCGGAGGAGGTCCCGATCAACGCAGCATTCTTCGGCTGCACGTGATGAAGGTTCTGCGTGCTCGTGTAATATTGGAAAGGCTCGTGGTGCGGAATGTAGTCGCCCACAGTCTCCACATCGTCATTCCCGGCCAGACCCGTGTGATTCGAAGCGCAAATCGCGCGACCCTTGGCGTCGTAGCCCGTCGGGGCAAAGCCACCTTGGAACCATCCCCAAGTGAGGTTCTTGGCGTTCAATAGGTCTCCGACGTTTTTTCCCTCGAGCGAAACCATCGTGGTGGTCTGCAATTGAGGATTCGTCAGCACGCACTCGTCGCCTGCTGGCCGTGGATCGCCAATCACTGGACCGGTCGTTGAACCATTGGCAATACTGCCGGACGCGCTGGCGGGCTTGCCATTCGGCTCCGTCGGAAATAGCGTGGCGGTAGCCGTCGTTCCGGCGATCAGGTTGATAGCGCCGACGGCGGAAGGCCCGAACATGGTGCCGTAGGAGTTGTCGCTCATGGCGTAGTGCTGCGCGTAATTCCACAGGGCCGTAACCGTATTCCCGTCGAAATAACCCATCACCACTCCAACGCCCTTGCCGTAGTCGTTGCAACCCGGGCCGCCCGATCCCGTGCTTTCGGGGAACTTATCCATCAGTCCGTGATCGTCCGCTTGCTGTTCGGGGGTGTAGGAATGATTCTGATCGCACGTCACCGAGGCCACGCCCGGATCCATCCGGAAAGGTTGCGTGGAATTCGGGTTCTGGTCCAGCAAGCCGCCGCTGAGCAGGTTATTGACGCGAGGCGTATCGTCCTTGGCGTGGAATGGCGTCTGGCCCGTAGGATTCGTCGCATGAGGATAGGTGGCGAAATAGTGATCGAACGAAATGTTTTCATCGAAAATCACGATCACGTGCTTGATCGGCGTTGTGGTTTCTTCGGCTCCAGACTGTGCCATCGTGCTGATCGGCAGGGCGGCCAAACTCGCGGCCATGAAGCCCGCAGCCAACCAGCCAAGTTTCTTATGAATCATGTAAGCTCCTTTGGCGAAATGCTGGTCTTTGATTTCGTACGGCTTGCTGGTTTGGTGCAGACGCACACCGTCGCAATCGGGTGGCGTACTGGGATCAAACTCGCGCTGACGATTGAACCCGCCGCTTGTTAGCGCCCGATGAAAAGCACATTAAAACTGTAACGTCCGAATTTGCGCTTGGAATCTCCGTACTGTTACTCACGGGCGTTTTGCAGACGAAGCCGTCACGCGTATCGAACCCATCATTCCGCCATCCTCGTGCTCCAGAATGTGGCAGTGATATAAGAACGTCCCGACGATCTCTGGATCGCGAAAATCCATCCGCAGCTTCACTCGAGGGTATTCCTGGCTTTTGCCGTCCCAGTACGGCACGTTGATCGTGTCGCGCAAGTACGGCTCGTCGAGTGGCACTCCATTCCATTCCAGAAGCAGAAAGTGCAATTGGTGAATGTGAAAGGCATGCAATTCCTGAGTGCGATTCTCAATAACCCAGTCTTCCACTGCCCCTTGCTCCACGGTGATGTCCGGCGCAGTCGCATTTGGATCGAAGCGCTCCGGCTTATGGCCATCCTCGGTAATGCCATAAACAATTGGACTTTTCGGATTGGATGGATCCTGCGGCTTCTCCCAGAAATAGAGCATACGCTCCCGTATGGGCTTCACACTGCCCGGCCACGTGACATCCGGCTCAATCGCGGGTTGGGTCATCGCGGAGAGCTTCGTTTGCGGTTCCGGCGCATCCGGAGCAGCGAGGATCGTCGCGAGCGGACGCGTGGGATCATTCTCTCCGTCATGCCCGGTGTCCACTTTTCCGGTCACAAAACTCGCCGGCGTTCCTGCGGCTGGCCCGTTCAGTATGAATTCCGCGCGTGCGGCCGGAGGCAACGCGATGTGGCTTTCCCACAACACCTGGTGCGGATCCGCGCCGTTTGCGGCGATCGGAACTCCGTCCAGTGCTACCACGCCCAGCAGTTGCGGAGCCCCGGCGAATAGCACCTGCAAATCCAGATACGTGTCGGCGGAGGCGTTGAGCACCCGCCACAGCTGCCGTTCTGCAGGCTTCATGCGAATTACTGCTGGCTCGTACTTGGGAAACGACACCGTCACCTGATTGATGGAAAGGTCTCGCGCGGGGATCCCGCCGTCCGTTCCCGTGTTCAGGATGTCTCCTTCGGCGTCGCGTAGCACGATTGGCGCTGGCATCGAACCGGTCTGCACCGGTTGCGCGTTGGGATTCACCAGCGGCTGATCGCGCACCACGAATACGCGTTCCGGCAGGCCCGCGAGCTTCGGATTCACCCGTTCGATCCCCTCGATAATCAGGGCGCCGGAGGCTCCGCCCAGAATTTTCGATTCGGCAAAACCGTGGATATGCGGGTGATACCAGTACAGGCCTGGAGGCTGATCCGCGGGAATGCGCACCCGATATTCGAAAGGAGGATCGGAGGGATCAATCGCCGTTTTCAGCACGTCGTCCTGATGGCACACGGGAGGAATCGCCATCCCGTGAAAATGGAGATTGGTGGCCACGGCGGACATCTCGCCCCGCGCGCACGGATCACTGCTTGAATTGGCAGCGGCGTGAGTGTGGTGGCGCGCGGAGCCTTTTTCCGCTGAATCCGTGAGCTCGTTCTTCAGGTGCAGAATCAGCAGATTGCCGGGGCGCAGTCGCAGATTTGGCGATTGGCCGCCGTCGGCGGCGACGTAGCAGTAACGTGTTTGGCCGTCCGGCGCCACGTCGTTGCGCATCGTCAGATCGACTTTCAGCACACCATTTTGGCTGTGGAGGTCTTCCGGTTCCGGGGCCGCGCTGCCGGGTGTCGGACGCGCACACCCTTCTGCCGCTGGTTTCTGCGCGCGGCTGGTCGCACCGCAACAAAGGAGCAAGCCGGTGCCGAAAATTGCCACTAGCAATCGGCGCGTCCGGCAGCGGATATGCGCAAGGGAGCCTGCAAACCTATGATTTTGATTTGGCGAACCGAAGGGCAGAGGAATGCGCTCCATTTCTGTGGCGAAGCACAAATGCTATCGGCCGGTCCGACTAGCTTTGTGAATGCGGTGCGAATATTCGTTTACAGTTTGTGGTCGTTGGATCGGCTGGGTTGCGGAGTCCCGACCGCTCGCGGTTGGCGCGCAAACCTTGCGACTACGGGTAGAATGGCGGTCATGCGGACAAGCGCTTGGTCAACGGCCGTCGGAAGAATTGTATTGGTTTGGCTGGTTTTCTCGCTCTTGCAGGGAAGTGTGCAGGCGCGGGTTCACGCGCCGGCACCAACGCGAACGCGGCAACGCGAATTGCCTCGTTGGACGGAGGCGCAGGCGCGCACTTGGTATGCGCAACAGCCGTGGCTTGTGGGCAGCAATTATTTGCCGGCTTATGCGGTGAACGAATTGGAGATGTGGCAGGCGGAGACGTTCGATGCGAAGCGGATTGATTTGGAGCTTGGGTGGGCGGAGTCGCTCGGTTTCAACACCATGCGCGTATTCCTCCACGATTTGTTGTGGCAACAGGACGCGGACGGTTTCAAGAAGCGCATTGACACGTTTCTCGAGATTGCCACGCGGCATCACATCCGTCCGATTTTTGTTTTGTTCGATTCGTGCTGGAATCCCAATCCGCGGCTCGGGAAGCAGCCCGCGCCGCGTCCGGGGGTGCACAATTCCCGGTGGGTGCAAAGCCCAGGCGCCAAAGCGTTGCAGGATCCGGCGCAATATCCGCGGCTCGCCGCTTATGTGAAGGGAGTGGTGGGAGCGTTTGGGCAGGACCCGCGCGTTTTGGCTTGGGACGTTTGGAACGAGCCGGACAACACCAATGAAGGAAGTTACAACGATCTGGAGCCGAAGAATAAAGTGGCGCTGGTGCTGGCGCTGCTGCCGCAGGCGTTCGAATGGGCGCGAGAAGCGCATCCTTCGCAGCCTTTGACGAGCGGCGTGTGGAAGGGCGGATGGTCTTCGCCCGAGAAATTGGACGCGATGGAGAAACTCCAGATAGGAATGTCCGATGTGATTTCGTTTCACGGATACAACAAGCCCGAGGAATTCGAGCAGCGGATCGTCTGGCTGCAGTCTTATAAGCGTCCGATTCTTTGCACCGAATACATGGCGCGCGGTGTGGGCAGCACTTTCCAGGGATCGCTGCCGATTGCGAAGAAATATCACGTGGCTGCGATTAACTGGGGCTTGGTCGAGGGGAAATCGCAAACCTATCTGCCGTGGGATTCGTGGCAACATTCTTACACCGTTCGCCAGCCGGCAGTGTGGTTCCACGATATTTTTCACACTGACGGGACGCCGTACAACCAGCAGGAAGTGGATTTCATTCGCGGAATTATTGGGAAGAATTAGGACGGGCGCTTGAAGATGGTGTATTACGTACGCACGGGTCTCTCGATTGTATTGTGTGCGGCAGCAATCAAAATCAAGGACGAACGATTTCACCTTACATTCGCGATTTTTGCGACGGCGTTTGAGATCGCGCTCATCTTTAGAAGCTATATGACGATGGGTTGAAGGGCGGCCGGAAAGTATGAAGGCGAACATCGTTACACTTGTTCTTGCTCTAGTGGCGGTCGTCTTGATGGCGATCCACTACGGCAGTTTGCCATGGAATGCTACGCGCATTGCGGGCGCAGTGATTGGGCTGCCGTCGCTGGCGCTTTTGGTGTTGGCGCGAATTCAACTCGGCGCGTCATTCTCGGTTCGCGCGAAAGCTCAGAAATTGGTGACGCACGGCCTTTATTCTCGAATCCGTAACCCCATTTACGTGTTCGGAGGCCTGGTGGTCGCGGGGTTCCTGCTGTACGTCAACCAACCGTGGGCTCTCTTAATCTTTGTGGTGATGATTCCAATGCAGTTCTATCGAGCACGCAACGAAGAGAAGGTCCTGGAAGCGAAATTCGGCGAGGAATACCGACAATATAAAGCGCGCACCTGGTTCTGAAAGACTACACGGCGTGACGGACGCGCGAAGCTACGTGAAGCGGCCCTTGGTCCGGACACGGGTCATGTACTCGCGCTTGATAGTCAACCAGATTTTACGCACGGGTCGTCCTATCAATGAAGATTTCGCTGAGCGAAGGCTCCAGCAGCTCGAATCGATTGATGCGCGTACCGGCGAGCACTGCGGCTTTGAGAATTTCCTGCGGGTCGGCGCCCGGTTTCAATTTAGCTTCGACGCCAGTGACGAGCCGGGTGATTTCGCCGATTGCGGGATGACTTAAAAACGAGTCGCTGCCGGTGAATTCCACGTGCAACGTGTTCTTGCCGTAGGACTGCTTGATCGCCCGCAGCTCGCCGTCGAGAACATTACGGCCCTTGTTAATCAAGCAGATGGAATCGCAGAGGCGCTCGACCTGCTCCATGCGATGCGTGGAGAGAACGATCGTCGAGCCCTGATCGCGCATGCTCAGCATGATTTCCTGGATGGTGGCGGCGTTGACGGGATCGAGGCCGGAGAAAGGCTCATCGAGAATCACGACGGGCGGGCGATGAATCACCGAAGTGATGAACTGCACCTTTTGCTGCATGCCTTTCGAGAGGTCCACGAGTTTTTTGTCTGACCACTCGGTGAGGCCGAGGCGTTCGAGCCATTCGTCAGCGCGTTTTCCGGATTCAGCTTCCGTAAGGCCGTGCAGCGCCGCGAGAAAAATGATGATCTCGCGGACCTTCATGCGGGGATAGAGGCCGCACTCTTCCGGGAGGTAACCGATCTTGTCGCGAGTGGCGTCCGTGACCGGCTCGCCCATGACGCGGATGGAGCCTTCGTCCGGGACCAGGATGTTCATGATCATGCGAATGGTCGTGGTTTTGCCGGCGCCGTTGGGACCGAGCAGGCCAAGAATGGCGCCGGAGCGGACATTGAGGCTGACCGCGTTGACGGCCGTGACCGAGTCGTAGGGTTTCGTGACGCTTTCGAGGGCGATGGCATCCATAGGTTTGCGTGGCGTCGTTATCTATACGCAAGAAGACGGCACAATATGTCAGACGTTGGCAAGAAACAGCGCACCGACGCGCCACGATTGCGGCGTCCCGTATGCGGATGTCACAATTGCATGAACGAACTTTGTGTTCGTTGACTTGGTTTCGAACGACACCTAATATGAGCACGCAATGGCAGATCCTCAATCGCTCCTCGGGCAGACCGTTTCGCATTACCGCATCATTGAAAAGCTGGGTGGCGGAGGCATGGGCGTGGTGTACAAGGCCGAGGACACGCGGCTCCACCGCTCCGTCAGCCTGAAATTCCTGCCCGGCGAAATGTCCAGCGATCCGGCTGCGCTCGAGAGGTTCCGTCGGGAAGCACAAGCGGCGTCCGCGCTTAACCATCCGAACATCTGCACGATTTACGACATCGGCGAGCAGGACGGCCGTGAATTCATCGCGATGGAATTTCTGGAGGGTGAGACGCTGCGCCAGCGGATTTCCGGCAGGCCGCTTCCGCTCGAGCAAATCGTCGAGCTAGGAATTGAAATTGCGGATGCACTGGACGCGGCGCACGCGAAGGGAATCGTCCACCGGGACATCAAGCCCGCGAACATTTTTGTAACGGATCGCGGACACGCCAAGATTCTCGATTTCGGATTGGCGAAGCGCGAAATTGCGGGGGCGAGTGTTGGTGTTTCGGCGCTGCCCACAGCTGCTGCGGAGGAATTCTTAACCAGTCCCGGCAGCGCGGTAGGCACGGTCGCGTATATGTCGCCGGAACAAGTGCGAGGCATGCCGCTAGACGCGCGCACGGACCTTTTCTCGTTTGGCGTCGTGCTGTACGAGATGGCCACCGGGGCGCTGCCATTTCGCGGGGATACGTCCGGAGTGATATTCGATTCCATACTGAATCGCGAGCCGGTTGCTCCGGTTCGCCTGAATCCGAATTTGCCCGCCAAACTGGAAGAAATTATCAATCGTGCGCTCGAGAAAGACCGCAATCTGCGCTACCAGCACGCGTCGGACCTACGCGCGGAATTGCAGAGGCTGAAGCGCGATAGCAGCTCGGGCCGAGCGAGCACGTTGCCCGTGGGGCAGACGAAACAGCCGGAACCGGAATCGCAGAGTGCAAGTTCGCCGGTGACATCCCCGCACGCCGGCCGACGGGCCTTTGTTTATGCGGCCGCTGCAATATTCGTGCTGGCGGCCGCAGGCGGTGCGTTTTTTCTATTTCGTTCGCAGCGCGCCGGCCCACCTCCGAGCAAAGATTGGGAGCAAATCACATTTTTCACGGATTCCGCCGTGTACCCCACTCTCTCGCCGGATGGGCGCATGCTGGCCTTTATTCGCGGGAGTAATTCCTTCATGGGGCCGGGACAGGTCTATGTGAAGTTTATGCCGGACGGCCAGCCTGTCCAGCTTACGCACGATGCTTCGGTAAAATTGGGTCCGGCTTTCTCGCCGGACGGCTCGAACGTCGCGTACAGCACCGTGGATCCCTGGGAGGTGGTGGAAGTGCCCGTGCTTGGCGGCGACTCGCACATACTTCTGCCCAACGCTTCCTCTCTCACGTGGATCGAAGGCGGCAAGCGCCTGTTATTTTCTGAAATAAAAGAAGGACTGCACATGGTCCTGGTTACCACAGACCAAGGCCGCGGACAGAGTCGCGACGTTTACGTTCCTCCCGGCGAGCGCAGCATGGTCCATCATTCCTATCTTTCACCCGACGGCAAATGGGTGCTCGTAGTGCAAATGAACAGCCAGGGCAACCTGCTGCCGTGCCGCGTTGTTCCGTTTCAAGGCAACAGCGAAATACGCGTCGTGGGGCCCGCGGTCGGCAAATGCATTACCGGCGCGTGGTCGCCTGATGGCGAATGGATGTACCTCACAGCGCAGAAGGATGGCCAGTATCACATTTGGCGGCAACGCTTTCCGGATGGAGAGCCTGAACAACTGACATTCGGGCCGACCTCGCAAGAGGGCGTTGCGCTTACTCCCGATGGCAAGTCGCTGATCACCGCCGTCGGATCGCAGGACAGCACTGTTTGGTTTCACGATAAGGACGGCGATCACCAGGTTTCTTCGGAAGGTTTTGCGGTGAGGCCGGCGTTCGCATCCGACGGAACGAAGCTTTATTACCTGGTAGGGAACGGGCAAACGGCCGGTTTCGAACTTCAGGTGAAGGATTTGGCTGGCGGGAACGCCGAAAGCGTTCTGCCCGGATATTTCATGCAAGACTACTCGGTTTCCAAGGATGGAAAGGAAGTCGTGTTCGCGGCGAACGATGCGAGCGGACGTTCCAGCCTGTGGGTGGCGCCCACGAATCGCCGCACGTCGCCGGTGCGCATCTCGGCCGCCTCGGCGATCGAGGATTCCCCGTTCTTCTTGCCGGATGGGGATATCGTTTTTCGCGCGATCGAGGGCGACGCGAATTTTCTCTATCGCACGAAAGCAAACGGGGCCGATCGTCAGAAGATCTCTCCGCGGCGGGTGCTTGATGCCTTCGCGATGTCGCCGGACGGCCGCTGGTTCGTGGCCGCCGTGCCTGAACCCGATCCAGAGCATACGGCCGAGGTCATAGCGTTTGCCGTGGATGGAAGCGCGTCTGCGACGCTGTGCGTGAACTATTGCTCGCTCACCTGGGACACTTCCGCAAAATTTGTGTATATGTCATTTTCACTGATGAAACAGGGGAGCTACCTGCTGCCGGTGGCGCCTAGTACGGGACTTCCGAAAATGCCGGCCACCGGAATCGCAGTGAACGACGATTTGAAAAATGCCACAACGGCCGCCGAAATTCCGCACGTCGTGGACTCCGCTTTGAGCCCGACCGTCTATGCCTATAGGTTGCAGAGCACCCGTCGTAACTTGTACCGTATCCCGCTGCAGTAAACGACCGGACGGCTAACCCCGGGGAAAATTCGTGATTTCGTGCGCGCTTGTCCATTCCGCGCAGCGGGCCGTTGATGAGACAGGGTCTACTCAATGCGACGGACCGCGGGTGCGTCTTTGTGTCCCGGGGTTCGCGCGCCATGATTGTGCAGGATTGCCGCGGCCCGGTTGGCGACTGGCTCGCTCGCGGCTCGCACGATCATCACGGCGGCGCCTTGCTTGACGTGCGTGGCGTAATATTCCTGGTCGCCAATGTAGTTGGGTTGCTCGCCGGAAAGATCGCGCACCTCGGGTTTGGCGAGGGCGCCTCCCGCGCCGAATAAACGCGCGAGTCGGCTGTGATGCGCTTCGTGAGGTTTGGTGGAAGGTTCGCCGGGCGTGTCCGCGGTGCGCGCATCCTCGTCAACATCGCTGATCACTTCCACTTGTTCGCCGACGATCCCGGCCAGCTCCAGATCCTGCACCGCTTCTTCCGCTTCCCGGTAGCCATCCAGAATTCCCACCACGATGAATTCCATGAGGTTGACCTCCCTGAAATAAAGACGCATCTAGTCTAGACCAATTTGCCGTGAGTGTTTGCGAGTCGAAGTAATCTCCAAAAGGGAGGCGCTCATATACGCAGCTGGCGCTCGACCGCTTCAAGCAGTACGCCTCCTGAGTTGCGAAGCCGAATTCCACAGGGTGCATTGAAAAACCGCGAATCAGAGGAGTAGGATGGGTGGTTCTGTCTAGCGGCACGGAAAGCTGGTAATTATCTAGTGGCACAAACGATTGCATTGCCCTCGGGTGGTTCGACGAAACGAATTGGAATGGAGACGTGGATGAACCGCGTCCTGGAAATGGCCGAGGCTGTCCAAGAAGGCTGGAAAGCGAAGGACGTGCACGATCTGCGCGTGGCGCTGCGGCGCTGCCGGACGATGGCGGACGCATTGAGCGAAGTGAATCCGGACCGCGGGTGGCGAAAGCTGAAGAAGGATAGCCGCGAGCTGTTCCGTGCACTGGGCGCGTTACGGGATACGCAGGTGGAACAGGAGTGGCTGAAAGAACTTTCGGTTGGGGATGATCCAGTACGCAAGCACCTGTTGAAGACGCTGGCGCAAGCCGAGAGCAAGCAGCAGAAAGACGTGGAGAAAGCGCTGGAGGATTTCGACCGCAAGAACTGGCGGAAATGGTCGCAGAAGCTCGGCGATAAGGCGCAATTCTTTCCGCCGGAGAGCGTGGTGTTTCAGCGGCTGGCTTTGACGCGTTTGAACGAAGCGGCGGAGCTTTACCAGCGCGCGCGCAAGGGACGCAGCCGCATCGCATGGCACCGGCTGCGGATCGGGTTGAAAGGGTTTCGTTACACGCTGGAAAATTTCACGCCGCAGAAATATGAGCCCTGGAGCAAGAATTTAAAGCGCATTCAGGATTTGCTGGGCGAAGTGCACGATATGGACGTGTTGCGTAGCGAAATCCGAAGGCAGCGCGCGAAATTGCCGGAGGCGCCGGTACTACAGTGGTATCAGAAAATCGAGGAAGCGCGAAAGACGCGCTTGGACGAATTCCGCTCAACAATTGGGGGCAACGGCAACGGTGCGGGCACCGGAAACGCGGGCAGCCATTCGGGCAACGCGGGGGGACACTCGGCTAATCACAGCAAGGAATCGCTCTGGCAGGTTTGGCGCGCCGGCTTCCAAGACATTCACATCGTGCAAACCTCCGAGCCCACCGAAGCGCTGCGACTTCAATCCGCTAGCTGACGCAGCATCCGCGGCGTCAAAATCCAACGCAGCTCCCACTTCCCATGCGCCGCCGTGTACTCGAGGCACGCGACTCCCGCCTTTTTCAGCGTGGTGAATACGCCGCGAGCGCCGGCCACGTGCGCAATCGTCAAATCCAGTTGCGGAGCGTGCCCGAAGCACATCACTTCCTTGGCGCGCACGCGAATCACTTCCTTGATGATCTCGGCGGGATTGCCGGCAGGCTTCAGCGCGTCGTGCGTGCGGATTTTCGCAAGAGCGAAGCCGAGCGTTTCGGCGAAGATCTCGGCCGTTTGGGCGGCCCGTACGTAGGGACTGGTGATGAGCACATCCGGCTTTACGTGCAAGGCCTGCAGGCCGAGCGCAGCGGCGCGCGTTTTCTGCACGCCCTTCGCGGTAAGTGGACGCTCCGCTTCCGCGGGAGCTTGCGGATCGTCGCGATTCACGGCGATCCCGTGACGCACAAGGTAAAGGATCATGCCTCTAGGCTACCTTTTCTTTGCCCTGAGCGCGCCGAAATTCTGGTTTGAGGTGAAATTCGCGCTCGAAGAGCGTTGATTTGCGTTCCAGGCCCATGAGGTCGAGGCGTGTGCCGTCCGTCGCACGAATTACAAAAATGGCTTTGTGGCCGGAAATTTGGACATCCACTCCGGCAATGCGCTGGGCGTGCTCGGATTCGAGTTTTTCGGCGATGCGCAGCAGGCTTGTAAGTAGGCGCGCGTGGCGGCGCCGTTCGCTATCGAGCGCGGCATAGGAAGCGTGCTCGAGTTCCGGCTCGGATTTGGAATTGTGGTAACGCACGATGGCGGCAACCATATCGCGGCGCCATCCGCGCAGTCCGGGAATTTCGCCGTTCCGAATCAGATACTCGCCGTGGCGGTGATGCGATTTGCGCGAGACGAAATGCCCGACGTCATGTAGCAGCGCGGCAATTTCGAGAACTAGACGCAGGTCCGCTCCCATTTCGTGGATGGGCCGCAGCTGATCGAAAAGAGAAAGCGCGAGGCGCCCGACCTGCTCGGCGTGCTGCGGGTTGTAGTCCAGGCGGCGCGCGAACCAACGGGCGCTGGCGAGAAGTTCCGAGGCGCGGCCTTTTTCTTCTTCGGAGGTAATGCGCACGGAATATTGTTCGGCGACGAGGTCGAGCAGAATGCCTTCGCGCACGCCGACGCCAGGAACGAGCATGGTGCGAAGGTCGAGCCACTTGGCGAGCGTATTGAAAATAATCGCGGCGATGCCGATCACTTCGGCGCGGTCTTTGCGGAGGCGGAAGGCACGCATGCGTCCCGGAATATCCAGAGACAACATGCGCCAGGTCTGATCGCGCAGCAATCGCGTGTTGATTGCCGGGATGCGTTCGATCGGAGGCCCTTGCGCGATACGCACCAGCGCTTCGGCGTTTCCTCCGCAGGCCACTGCGAGGGAACGGCTCAATCTTGGTGGGGAAGGCATCGCGCTGCGCAGCAGGGAAAGAATGTGGTGGCGCAGGCGGTTGGCGTTGTCTTCGTCAATCGCACCCTCGATGGAATAGGTTTCCATCAGGCGAATGGTGCCGAGCGGCAGGCCGATGCGATGTTCCAGAATGCCGCGCTGATAAAAGTTTAGTTCCAGGCTGCCGCCGCCGAGGTCGAAAATCAGGCGCGGCTGCACGCGGTTGCCGAGCGCCCATTCCACGGCGGAGCAAACCAGGCGCGCTTCTTCCTCGCTGCTGATGACTTCCAGTTCGATGCCCGCTTTTCTGCGGATGCGCTCCATCAGGCGGCGGTAATTGCGGGCTTCGCGCGCGGCAGCGGTGGCCACGGCGCGGTAGGCGCCGACGTTGTATTGATCCATGCGATCGCGAAATTGGCGGAAAGCGCGTGCCGCGCGGCCAATCGTGGCGCCGGTGATGACGCGACGAGTAAAAGCGTTGTGGCCCAGGCGCACGGCGGCGCGTTCGTTATCGAGTATTTCGATGTTCTTGGGGGAAGTGGCGCGAGCTATGACGAGACGGATGGCGTTGGAGCCAGCGTCAATGGCTGCCAGTTGAACGGGAGCGGCCACTCGTTATCGCCAGAGCTGCGACAAGGCGTGCGAAGGCCGGTAATGCGTGCTCCGGATGCCCAGATGCAAGGCGATGCGCTTGCGCAACACCCTGTTCACCTCGGAGACGCTGCTTTCGCCGTCCGTTTCGATGAAGCCGTGGCGCTTGGAAAGATATTCGAATTCGCGCTTGATCATGGATTGGTAACGAATGAAGGACTGGAACAAATCATTCGAGAGCGACATATCGCGGCCGGATTCCCAGTAACTGATGGTCTGCGATTTTTTGAATTCGCGATCGAAGGCGACTTCGGGGCGCACGTTGAGCCAGAAGGTCAGGTCCGGGCGCAAAGCAGTTTCGTAAATGCCATGGAGGTAATCGCGGCCGATGCCGCGGACGGCGGAGCGGGCAATCAGGGTGAAGATGTAGCGGTCGGCGAGAACGATCAAGCCGGAACGCAGCGCCGGAAGAATGCGGCGTTCGAGCTGATCGAAGAAATCCGTGCTGTACATCAGCGATAGGGTCATGCGCGTGACGGCGTTTTCGGCGAGCAGGCCGTCAATATCTTCGCCGACGAGATAGGACCGGCGCAGCCCCATGGTTTGCACGGCGAACCCTTCGGATTCGAGCCATTCGGTGAGCAGCGAGATTTGGGTGGAGCGGCCTGAGCCGTCCGTGCCCTCGATGACGATGAGGGTACCGCTAAGTTCTTCGGGTTTTACGCCCGGGCAGCGGAGTGCCATAAAAGCGGGAAGGCAGTTCCGCGGCGGCGGCCTTCTTTTTCTTGTGCGGCCGGCCGTTCGAGCCGTCGGTTTTCGGCGGATTTTTCGCGGCGCGGGTCATTTGTGCTTGGGTGCGAATTGCTGAAGCGAGATGCGTTCGCCGACAATCTGGCGCATGAGTTTTTGGAGTTTATTGACGCGCACGGTGCCGTCCATCAAGACGAAACGATCGCCTTCGATCATCTGGTCGTAATTGTTGAGGATGCGTTCCTGGAAGATGCGAAAGCTCTCGGCGCGGTCGAGCGAGATTCCTAGGTCCATGCCGGCTTCATAATATTTCAGCTTGGGGCGGCCGGCGACGATGCGGTTGACGGCGACGTCGAGAGGCGCGCGGAAATAGAACGTGATATCCGGAGTGGGCGCAAAGCTGTAGAGGTTGCGCAACCAGTGCGGCGAACAGCCGCGGGCACTATCGCGCGCGAAGGCGGTGTAGATATAACGATCGGCAAGGACGAGGTAGCCGCCGTGGAGCAGTGGCATGATCTGGCGTTCGCAACGGTCCGCAAAATCGGCGGCGTGCAGGAGCGAAAACGTGGTGGGGGTGAGCAGGCGGCGCTGCTTGCCGCGGCGCGTGGCGGACTTCACCAGCGGCGAGGAATTCCACTCCGTGAAATGGATGCGATATCCGCCGATTTCCAGCCAGCGTTTCAGAAGGTAGAGCTGAGTGCTTTTTCCGGAGCCGTCAATTCCTTCCACCACCACCAGCGCGCCTGGATATTGGCGTTTGAGCGCCGGCTCTTTTATTGGGAGCGGCTCAATTGCGGCAGGAATTTCTGACGTAAGTATCCCCATTCGTGTGGAACCCGCTGACAGCCCCCAATCATAACGCGGAACTATAAGCCCAAATGTGAAAAAAGTGTTACAACCGGAGATTGGTGGCGCGGGTTTCGGTCCGCTCGGTAATCTGTGCGACGCTAGGGAAACGGTGCACTCGACTTATGGCCACGAATTTCACGAAGGAATTGATGGTGAAGCCGGGGAAAAAGGTGAAGCTCGCGAAGTTCGACCCGGACGAGACGTTGGGCTGGGAAAAGGACCACGCGATGAAGGCGAGCGTCGAAAAGGCGATCAAGAAACTGGACCACCTGCAGTACCTTTTTTACGCGGACCGCAAACATGCTTTGCTGATCGTCCTGCAGGGGCTGGATGCGGCTGGGAAAGATGGCACCGTGCGGCACGTGATGTCCGGAGTGAACCCGCAGGGCTGCAGCGTCACGTCTTTCAAGCCGCCTTCGCCGGAGGAAGCGGCGCACGATTATCTGTGGCGCGTGCACCGCGCAGTTCCGGCATACGGCAATTTCGGGATTTTCAATCGCTCCCATTATGAGGACGTGCTGATCGTTCGCGTCCATAGCCTGGTGCCGAAAGCGGTGTGGTCGGAGCGCTTCGAGCAGATCAATCAATTCGAAAAGTATTTAGCCGCCAACAACGTGAAGATCCTGAAGTTTTTTCTGCATATCAGCAAGACGGAACAGGAGAAGCGCTTCATGGAGCGGGTGGACGATCCCGACAAGCGCTGGAAAATTTCCGAAGCCGATTTCAAGGAGCGAAAATTCTGGGACGATTACACCGAGGCGTACGAGGATGCGCTCGAGCGCTGCAACACAAAATTTGCGCCGTGGTTCGTGATTCCCGCCAATAAGAAATGGTTCCGCAATCTGGCGGTTTCGCACATCATCGTCGAGACGCTGGAGGAAATGAAGTTGAAATTTCCTGCGCCGACGATTGACGTGAAGAAGCTGAAGCGGAAAGTCGGCGCGTGATTGTGCCGAGGCGGGATTTCTGCTAGAATCGCTCGTCTTTAGCGTGCTGGTGCGAATCGTTCGCAGTGCGGGAGACAGCGCGCGGAGTCGGCGGTCACCCGGCGGCCAATGACGGACAGAGCGGTATTTCCCACGAAGCTTTTTGAAGACGTATCCGCAAGCGGCGCGGGCGGAAGGGTGCTTCATTTATACGGCGGACGGCCGCCGTTACCTGGACGCTTCCGGCGGAGCGGCGGTGGTCACCATCGGGCACGGCGTGGAAGAAATTTCGCGCGCGATGGCGGAGCAGGCGTCGCGGCTGGCCTACGTTCATTCCTCGCAATTTCAAACTGCCATCGCAGAAAAGCTGGCCGCGCGGAATCTGGCGCTCGCGCCGCGCGATATGCGCAAGGATGGCCGCGTCTATTTCACTTCGGGCGGTTCCGAGGCCACCGAGACGGCGCTGAAGCTGGCGCGGCAATATTGGATCGAGCGCGGCGAGAAGAAACGCCACCGCGTGCTGTCGCGGCAGCAGAGTTATCACGGCAGCACGCTGGGAGCACTTTCGGTTTCGGGCAACGTGCGCAGGCGCGAGCCTTTCGCGCCGATGCTGAAGGAATGGGGACATATCCCGCCGTGCTATTGCTACCGCTGCCCGTTCGGCCTGCGTTATCCGGAATGCAATGTGGATTGCGCGGATGAATTGGATCGCGTGCTGGAGCGCGACGGGTCGAAGGACGTGGCCGCGTTTATTTTTGAGCCGGTTTCGGGAGCGACACTTGGAGCGGTGGCTCCTCCTGAAGGTTACGTGCAGCGCCTCGCGGAAATTTGCCACCGGCACGGAATCTTATTGATCGCCGATGAAGTGATGACCGGAATGGGGCGGACCGGCAAGCCCTTTGCGATCGAGCACTGGGGCGTTACGCCGGACATGATTCTGGTGGGTAAAGGAATCGCCAGCGGTTACGCGCCTCTCGGTGCGGTGATCGCGGCGGGACACGTCGTGGAAGCGATTTCGCGCGGTTCCGGCGCGTTTCTGCACGGATTTACGTACAACGCGCACCCGGTGGCCGCGGCGGCGGGGAACGCGGTGCTGGATTACATCGAGCGCGAAAAGCTTTTCGAGCGCGTGGCGACTGTAGGTGCTGAGCTGCGCGAGGCGCTCGAACCGCTCAAGAGATTTTCAGTGATTGGAGATATTCGCGGGATGGGCCTGCTCTTCGGCATCGAATTCGTAAGCGACCCGAAAACTCGCGCGCCATTTCCGGCGGATGCGCGCGTTGCGTCGCGGATTCAGGAAGATGCTTTCGAGGCGGGCGTGATGACGTATCCGATTCAAGGATGCGTCGACGGAGTGCGCGGAGATCATATTTTGCTGGCGCCGCCTTTCACGTTTACGACAGGGATGATTCATACGCTGGTGAGCGCGCTGGAGCGCGCGATCGGAGAGCTGGAGAGAACTCATCTGGCGGGGGCGGGAGGCACTTCTGCGTCGTTCTGATCGGGGCTCTCCAGGGAGGCGCGACGATCAGCGGTGTAATGATCGCCCGCGTGCTCTTTCGCGCGCGGCGGTAATCGTAGTTTTTGGCGCCGCAGCGTTGGCCCTGACGCTGGCGGCCGCGGACATTGCGAAAATTCCGGGTTTTTCGGCGCAGGGTGCCGCGGCGGAAAACGCGACGGAGCACGAATTTCGCGATTCAATATCCGCAAGCCAAATCATGCAGTTCCATCGTTACCTCACGGCGGAACCGCACCCGGCGGGTTCGGCGCGCAATAACGACCTCGCGAAGTGGATGGCCGAGCAGTGGCGAGAACAGGGCCTGGAAGATGTGACCATCCACGAATACGACGTGCTGAATTCTTCGCCGCGCGAAATCTCGCTCGAAATGGTCAAGCCCAAACACTTCCGCGCGAGTCTGCGTGAAGATGCTTACAACGTGGATCCGGATACGAATAATCCGAAAGTGGATGGCGCGTATCTCGGATATTCGGCGTCAGGTGAAGTGACGGCGCCGGTGGTGTACGCGCACAGCGGCAATCCCGAGGATTACGATTATTTGCGGCAGCATGGAATTGATGTGCACGGGAAAATCGTGCTGGTTCGTTACTCGCTGCCCTATAGCTATCGCGGATTCAAAGCGTACACGGCGGAGCACCTGGGCGCGGCGGCGATTTTGATTTATTCCGATCCCGCGGAAGATGGTTATACGAAGGGCGCGGTGTATCCAGACGGTCCATGGGGGCCGGAGAGCCACATCCAGCGCGGCGCGATTACGTACGATTTTTTGGAGCCGGGCGACCCGCTGACGCCGGGATATGCGTCAGTGCCGGGGGCGCCGCGCATTCCGATCGAACAGGCCAAGACGCTGCCGAAAATTATGGGCGTGCCGCTCTCCTGGCACGACGCAAAACCGCTGCTGGAAAAAATGGATGGTCCGGTAGCGCCGGCCGCGTGGCAGGGCGGATTGCCGATTAAATACCGCGTCGGCGGCGAACGCGTGGTAGTGCATTTGAAAGTGGATATGGATACGCGCGTCCAGCCGTATTACGTGACGGAAGCGCGCATCCGCGGCAGCGAAGCTCCGGACGAATGGGTGATTCTGGGCAATCATCGCGACGCCTGGGTTTACGGTGCGGTGGACCCCTCGAGCGGTACGGCTTCGATGCTGGAGCTCACGCGAGGTCTCGGCAAATTGTTGCAGCGGGGAATTCGTCCGAAGCGCACTCTGGTTTTTTGCAGCTGGGATGGCGAGGAATACGCGCTGACGGGTTCGACGGAGTGGGCCGAACAATACGCGGATGAATTGAAGAAAAAAGCCGTGGCGTATTTGAATGTGGATGAGGCGACGTCCGGCAAGAATTTTCAGGGTGACGCCGTGGGTTCGCTTGCGCCGCTGCTGGTGGAGGTGAGCCGCACCTTGCCTGCTCCTTCGGGAGGAACTCTCTACGACGAGTGGAAAATTTCGCGGCAGGCCCAGCTGGGAGAAAAGCAGGCGGTGGCGGATTTCGATTTGGCGAACACGCGCATCGGAAGCGGTTCGGATCATACCGTGTTCCTGAATTATCTGGGAATTCCGGTGATGGGATTGACGTTCGTGGGGCCTTACGGCGTCTATCATTCACTTTACGACGATTTTTTCTGGATGAATCATTTCGGCGATCCGGAGTACCGCTATCACCGGCTGATGTCGCAGTTGTGGGGAGTGCTAGCGCTGCGCCTGGCGAACGCGGAGATTCTGCCGTTTGATTTCGAGAGCTACGGGCAAAATATCCGGCAATTCGTGGTGGATTTGAATCTGGCGAACCGCGTGAATGGACATATAGACCTTGGCGCGCTGCAACAGCAAGTGGCGGATTTCGAAGCAGCCGGCGGCGAACTGAATGCCGCGGCGGCGCGGGCAATTGCGAGCCGGCGTTTGGATGCGTCGCATGCGGCGCAGGTGAATCAGGAATTGATGCAGGTTGAACGAAACTGGTGCAATCCGGAGGGGATGCCGGGGCGACCGTGGTTCAAGCATTCGTTGTACGCTACGCGCTACACGTACGCGCATCTGGAATTGCCAGGCTTGACGGAGGCCGCCGAGGCCGGGAACTGGCCGGTGCTCGCGCAGCAGACGACAATTCTGGAAGGCGAGCTGGAGAAAAACACCGCGCTCTTAAAGCAGATCAAGAGCGAGTTGGATTCTATTTCGAGGGCTGGGAAGCCATGACGCGCACTACATTCATATTTTTGGCAATGCTTACGATTGCCGCTTCATCACCCGCTGCGCACGCGCAGACAGAACCACGCGCGCGGGAACTAGGCGTCCCATTCGAAGGAACGCCGGGACCCCTCGATGCGATTACCGACGTGAAGGGCGTTGAGGTCGGTTACCGCACTCTCATTACCGGCGATGGGAAATTGGTGGTTGGCAAGGGACCTGTGCGCACCGGCGTTACCGCAATTTTCCCGCGCGGGAAGCAAAGCCTGGACCCCGTGTTTGCCGGCTGGTTCACGGAAAACGGCAATGGAGAAATGACCGGAACGACGTGGGTACAGGAATCGGGATTTCTCTATGGTCCGGTGATGATCACCAACACGCACAGTGTGGGAGTCGTGCGTGATGCGGTGATTGCGTGGCAATTGAAATTCGGCACGTCGCTTCCGCTGGAGGATTGGTGGTCGTTGCCGGTAGTGGCGGAAACGTGGGACGGCTATTTGAACGACATCAACGGATTTCACGTAACAGCCGCGGACGCCAACGCGGCAATGCAGGACGCGCACGCCGGAGCGATTGCGGAGGGCAACGTCGGGGGCGGAACGGGAATGATTTGCTTTGAATTCAAAGGCGGGACGGGCACCGCGTCGCGCAAGTTGCCTGATAAACTGGGTGGCTATACCGTGGGAGCGCTGGCGCAATGCAATTTCGGCACGCGCCACCTGCTGCGTATCGCGGGCGTTCCGGTGGGATATGAAATCACCGGGAAGCAGATTTGGGGCGACGATACTGGTTCGATTATCGTGGTGGTGGCGACGGACGCGCCGCTGCTGCCAAGCCAAATGCAACGGATCGCGAAGCGCGTCACTCTGGGTCTGGGGCGGCTGGGCAGCATTTCGGGCGACGGCTCCGGCGACATCTTCATCGCGTTTTCCACTGCGAATCCCGGGGCGGGGACGGAGCTGAAGAAAGTAGTGACGGTCCAGATGCTGCCAAACGATCGCATGGACGCGCTTTTCGAGGCGACCGTGCAAGCCACGGAAGAAGCAGTGGTGAATGCGCTAGTGGCGGCAAAGACGATGACGGGAGCGGACGGCCACACGGTGGAAGCGTTGCCGCATGACCGGCTGCGCGAAGTTCTGAAGAAATACAACCGGCTCGCCAAAAAACAATAACCGGTCGCTGGGGAGCGACATCTAAAATGGAGGGGAATTTTCATATGAGAGGTTTTCTGATTGGATTCATATTCGCGGTGATCGTCGTTATCGGCGGTGGATACTATCTGTTGAAGCAGGGATACGTGGATTTCAGCGCTGACCATGAGCCGTCGCATAGCGAGATGCACCTGGCGATGGCGGCCGTGGACGCGTCCACGGACCGCAACGCCCCGCAGGTGAAGAATCCGCTCACGGCCAACGAAGAAACTCTAACGGCGGGCGCGAAGTTGTATCTGGACCATTGCGCGGGCTGCCACGGGCTGCCTTCAAATCCGGATGGCCAGTTTGGGAGATCGTTCAATCCGCCGGTGCCGGCATTTTTCAAGGAAGCGCCGGATATGCCGGAGAACCAGAATTTTTACATTATCCAGCACGGCATTCGCTGGAGCGGGATGCCGGCATGGAATAACACGTTGAACGAGACGCAAGTGTGGCAGCTGGTGACTTTTCTGAGCAACATTGAAAAGCTTCCGCCGGCGGCGCTGAAGGAGTTCGAGCCGCCCGCGAGCGCGGTCGCAGCGCCGGCGCCCGCAGCTACGAAGCGCTGAGCCGGAGCGTGAGTCTGGCGTGCGGAAAAACAGGGAGCCGCCGGATGCGCAGTCCTGCTAGAATTTGATTATCGGCGAAGATTCGGATACGGTTTAAGTTTGTGCGCAGCAGAATTTCGGTCGCTGTGGCGCGCCGTAGGCGCTTCCGGCCATCGATTGCGCGGCTGTTTAACCAACGGAGGGTACGTTCGATGTCTGATGCAGTTGCGGAGAAGGTGATCAGCACGCTGGCGTCGGTGAAGCGCATTCCGGCGGACAAGATCACCCTGGAAACGAATCTGCAGGATCTGGGCATCGATTCGCTGGACGTATTTACGCTGCTATTCGAACTGGAAAACGCATTCAAGATTTCGATACCGGACGACGACGTGCGCTCCCTGCGCACGGTGAATGACGTCGTGGACGGGATCAAGAAGCTGCTGGCCGCCGCGCCGCCCGATTCTTCGCTGGGTTCAGCTACTCCCGCGGATTGACGAATGGCGCCGCGCCGAGTGGCTGTTACCGGGTTGGGAATCATTTCTCCTCTGGGATTAAACCTCCAGGAATGCTGGATCTCGCTTAGCAAAGGGCTTTCCGGAATTGGCCCCATCAAGGCGGTGGATTGCTCCGCGTTGCGTTTCCAGAATGGCGCCGAAGTGCGCGGCTACGACCCGCTAAAGCATTTCGAGGGCGGCAAGGACAATTACATTGACCGCTTCGCGCAATTTTCACTGGTGGCGGCGCGCGAGGCGTTGCGCAATTCGGGAATCGAGCTGACGCCGGAGCTGCGCGAGAATTCGGCTATCGTGTGCGGCTCGGCGGTGGGTGGGCAGGCGACGATCGAATCGGGCTTCGAAGACCTGTGGGTTCAAGGCCGCGGGCGCGTGCACCCTCTGACGATTCCTAAAACGATGGCGAATGCGGGCGCGAGTCACATCGCCATGGACATGGGGCTGAGCGGGCCGACTTATACGGTTTCGACGGCCTGTTCTTCGGCGAATCATGCGATCGGCCAGGCCTTTCGCTTGGTGCGCGATGGGCTGGCAGATCTCGCGATGACGGGCGGCAGCGAGGCGATGTTTACGATCGGAATGTTGAAGGCGTGGGAAGCGATGCGCGTGGTGGCGCCGGATACCTGCCGTCCTTTCAGCAAGGACCGGCGCGGGCTAATCCTCGGCGAAGGCGGGGCGATGATGGTCCTCGAGCCGATGGATGCAGCCAAAGCGCGCGGCGCGAAAATCTACGGCGAGATTTGCGGGTTTGGGATGACGGCAGACGCGCATCATCTGACGCAGCCCACCGTCCAAGGTCCGACGCGCGCGATGAACGGAGCGTTGCGCGAGGCGGGGATAGCGCCGCAGGAAGTGGGTTACATCAACGCGCACGGCACCGGAACGCCGGGAAACGATCCGGTGGAAAGCAGCGCAATCCGCGAAGTGTTTGGCGCGCACGCGGACAAGATCGGCGTCAGTTCGACGAAATCGCTGCACGGGCACGCGCTCGGCGCGGCCGGGGCGCTGGAAGCCGTGGCCACTGTGCTGGCGCTGTACCACGGGATTTTGCCGCCGACCGCGAATTACAACGAGCGCGACCCAGAGTGCGACCTCGACTACATTCCCAATCAGCCGCGCGCTTTGCAAGTGGGAGCCGCGCTATCGAATTCGTTCGCGTTTGGCGGTTTGAACGCCGTGATCGCTTTCCGCGCTGTGCCCCACTAGTTTCTTCCTTCTGCTAGGTTCACAGCGTCTTTTTCTCAATCGAGCAAATACTTACTGAAGGCGGCGAGGCGCGCACCAGCCAACGGAAAGCGAGGCTCGCTACCGCACTCCATGTTCCTGCGCGCACCTGTTTGCGGCCGCAACGAGCCTGACGCACAGATCGATGGCGTTTCGCTACAGGAGGCCGCGGAGGAGCGGCAGGATAGCGCCCCACGCGCCGGGGTTGGGAGTCCAGCCTCGGGTCAGTTCGTCGGCGAGCGTCAAGGAGACGAGGATCGCCAGGAAGAAAAATCCCGCCACGATGACGATTTTGGTGAGGCCGCTGCTGTATTTCACGTGCATGAAGAAGAGGATGACGAGGAGCGCTTTCGCCACAGCGATAGCTAGAGCGACGACAGTGTTCCATTCCGCGCCCAGATCCTTATAGGCCACCGCAGTCGTAAGCGCGGTGAGGCACAGCAGCGCAACGAATATTCCGATGTAGATTTTCACCGGGACGATGTGTTCGGACATTAGTGGCCTCCCCCGATAAGGTAGCGCCCGCCGATCAGGTACAGCAGAGGAAACAGGAAGATCCACACAATATCCACGAAGTGCCAGTACAGCCCGGTGATTTCCAGTGGCGCGTAGTATTCGGAATTGAAGCGGTTCCGCCCGGCCATGAACATCAGTACGATGAGGATTCCGCAGCCAATGATCATGTGCATGGCGTGCAAGCCCGTCATGAAAAAATAAAACAAGAAAAACATCGGAACGTGCGATCCCGCAGCACCCCATTCCGGGCGAATGATGAAGCCGAAGCCCGGAATCAAATGTTCGGCGTAATCGGCGCGCCACTCGAAATTGAATTTCAAGAAGAGAAACAGGACGCCCAGGAACAAGGTGAGCACCAGGAACAGGATCTGCTGGGATTTCTTCTTGCCGGACTGTGCCGCATGGATGGCCAGAGCCATCGTCAAGCTGCTGGCAATCAGCACGCCAGTGTTGCTGGCGCCGAATTTCACGTTGAGCAAGCGGCTGCCGATTTCAAAGGAGTGCAGGTAGAGCGAGCGGTAGATAATGTAGGTGGCGAAGAGGCCGCCGAAGAACATGATTTCGGTGACCAGGAATACCCACATGCCAAGGCTGTCCGCCTCGCGCTGCTGCTCCATGTCTTCGAATTGATGCGCGAACCCTTCGGGGTGCGCGCCATGTGCGGCCATGTCAGCCACGATGTGCTCCAGTGGTGCCTGCGTAGTCGTAAGCCTCTTCGGTGACGACCGGAATCTCCTCGAAATTTTCCGTGGGCGGCGGCGAAGGCGTTTGCCACTCCAAGCCCTTGGCGCCCCAAGGATTGGGCCCGGCTACCGGTCCATAGCGGATGGACCAAACCAAGTAGATGAGCGGAATCAGGTAGCCGATGCCGAGAATGGAGGCGCCCGCGGAAGACATGACATTCAGAACCTGGAATTCGCCGGGATAGACGGCATAGCGCCGCGGCATGCCCAGGTATCCCAGCACGAATTGCGGAAAGAACGTCAGGTTGAAGCCGACGAAGATAATCAGCGCGGCAAAGCGCGCCCAGCCGTCGGGATATAAGCGCCCGGTAATTTTCGGCCACCAGAAATGGATGCCGCCGAGATAGGCCATCACGGCGCCGCCGACCATGATGTAGTGAAAATGGGCAACGATGAAATAAGTGCCGTTGAGGTGCACGTCTGTGGCGAGCGACGCGAGGAACAATCCCGTGAGGCCGCCCATGGTGAAGAGGCCGATGAAGCCAAGCGCGTAGAGCATGGGCGCGTCGTAGGAGATCGAACCTTTATAGAGCGTGGCGGTCCAGTTGAAAACTTTCACGGCAGAGGGAATGGCGACCAGGAAACTCAGCACCGAGAAAATCAATCCCGCGTAGATGGATTGGCCGGTGACGAACATGTGATGTCCCCAGACCAGGAAGCTGATGATCGCGATGGCCAGGCTGGAGAAGGCCACGAAGGTGTAGCCGAAAATGCGCTTGCGCGAGAAGCAGGTGATCAGCTCGCTCATCACGCCCATGCCCGGAAGAATCATGATGTACACGGCGGGGTGCGAGTAAAACCAGAAAAGGTGCTGGAAAAGGATCGGATCGCCGCCAATGGCCGGATCGAAGATGCCGATGTGCAGCAGGCGTTCGAGACCCAGCAGGAACAAGGTGATCGCGATCACGGGCGTGCCAAGAATAAAGATGATGCTGGTGGCGTACATGGCCCAAATGAAGAGCGGCAAGCGGAACCAGGTCAGCCCCGGCGCGCGCATCTTGTGGATGGTGACGACGAAATTCAATCCGGTGAGGATCGAGGAGAATCCGGTGATGAATACCCCCAGCGCCGTGGGAATCACGCTGGTGTGCGAAAAGCTGCTGCTATACGGCGTGTAGAACGTCCAGCCGGTATCCACGCCGCCGGAAATCACGGCGTACAGAGTGAAGCCCGCGCCGATGATGTAAATGTACCAGCTGAGAAGATTGAGGCGCGGGAAAGCCAGGTCGCGCGCGCCGATCATCATGGGCACAAGGAAGTTCCCCAGCGTGGCGGGAATCGAAGGCACCAGGAAGAAGAACACCATGATGATGCCGTGCATGGTGAAGAGCTTGTTGTAGGTTTCCGGAGCAACCAGCGCGCCCTGCGGCTCGATCAGGTGCAAGCGCATGAGCACGGCGAAAAAGCCGCCGACAAAGAACATCAAAGTGATCGAGCCGAGGTATAGCAGCGCGATGCGCTTATGGTCCGTGGTAAGCAGCCAGGACTTCACGCCGTAGTTCGCGTTCAGGTAATTAACGCGCGAACCGGCCGGAACGTCCTGGCCGGGAGGTTCCGCAATGGCCGTGGTGCTCATTTCGCGTTGGTCTTCCTTTCTTCCGGGCCGAGGGATTTCACGTAGGCGATCAGCTGCAATACCTGCTCCTCGTTGATCTGCCCCTGGAAGGTGGGCATGATCGGCGGATAATTGGGCAACAAGATCGAATTGGGATTCACGATCGCCTGGCGGATGAGGGTTTCATCCACTACTTTTGTGCTGCCATCGCGCAGCTTTTCCGGCTTGCCGTAGAGTCCGACCAGAGAGGGGCCGCGGCCGGTGCCCTCCGCAACGTGGCAGGTGACGCAGCCGAGCTGCGTGAAGAGCCGCTCGCCGGTTTGCGCCATGGATTCGTTTTTCGAGCCGCCGGAAAGCCACGCAGCATAATCCGGTGCGGACATCACGTATACCCAGCCAATCATTTCGGCGTGGTCCGCGCCACAGTATTGTCCGCAGAAAATGTGATAAGTGCCGATTTTCGTGGCCTGGAACCAGAGCGAGGTGTAACGGCCGGGAACCGCGTCTTTCTTCACGCGGAAGGCCGGAATGTAGAAATCGTGGATCACATCGTCGGACGTCAAGGTGATGCTGATGGGGACATTGACCGGCACGTGCAGCTCATTGATTTCGCGCACGCCTTCGGGATGCTGGATGTGCCACATCCACTGCTTGCCGACGACAAATATTTCGGTGGCTGCTTCGGGTGGGCGCGAATTTTCGAAGTACAAGCTGGACGCCCACACAAAAATGAAGATGGTGATCAAGGCGGGGATGATCGTCCAGGCAAGTTCCAGGCCCAAATGCTCCTTGGTGTCCTCGGGAATTTCATCCGGGGAGCGCCGCCGGTACTTGATCATGAAAAAGAAAATGGTGGAGAAAATCGCAATGGTGAAAAACAGCGTGATTACCGTGAGAAAGAAATAGAGGTAATCCACGCCCTGGGCAATGGAGGAAGCAGCCGTCGGCCTGAGCGGAATGAGCATGGCCGCGGCACCCAGCGAATGCAGACTCGATTGAATCAGACCGGTCATAATCTCTCTAAATGAGCCTTTCGCGAACAAGCGCGTTGGCGCGCCGCGTCCGCGTTCATGCCTTTCTTCCCGGCGGTAGCCCGTAATGCTCGCCGCGGAACAAAACCAGCACCAGCACTCCCAGCACCAGCAAAGTAATCGCGCCGCCCGCCTGAATCACGTGTGAAATCAGCAAGCCGTATTTTCCGGTGTGCGGATCGTAGTGATAGCAAAACAGCAAAATCGCATCCACGGGTGAGCCGATTTTTCCTTCGGAAGCTTCGTCGAGGCCGAGGCGCAAATCGCGCGAAGGGAACTGGATGCCGTAGAGATAACGGGAAATTTTTCCTTCGGGCGTCAGAATCATGATGGCGCTGGCATGCGCGAATTGCTTGGTGTCCGGATCGTATGCGTAGCGGAAGCCGACGGCATTCGCGAGTTGCTTGATCTGCGGTTCATCGCCGGTGAGGAAATGCCATCCCTCCGTGGCGCCCGGCCGGCCGTACATGCCGGTGTACATCTCCTGCTTCACGTTCGCGAGCACATGGCCTTCTGTAGGATCAATGCTGACCGTGACCACGTTGAATTGCTTGCCGATATCCATCGGCAGCTCTTTCAGCCCTGATTCAACGCCGTTCAAGACTTGAGTGCAAAGCATCGGGCAGTTGTAATAAACCAGCGTGAGGATGACGGGCTTCTGCCCGAAATATTGGCCGAGCTGCACGGTCTGGCCGTGCTCGTCGCGGAAGCTGAGATTCAGCGGTACGGATTGATTCAGCTTCTGGTCAATACCGACTTGCTTCAGCAGATCGGGGCGCACGCCGACGCTTTGCATAGGGTCGGACGCGAGCTGCGCAGCAGTGACGGAGGCGAGCGCGAGCACCGCAAATGCCAGAGCGAGCGCCACCAGCACCATATTTCGGAAGCCGGATTTGGCAGACACGAACACTTGGTTGACTTCCTCTCAGATACCGAACCGCTCGAAATTCAAAGCTGCATCACGGTCGCGGCGCAGCGCATACCAGAAGCAAGCACCTAGCGCTTGGCTTCCTGGCTCATTTCCAGATCCGAATCGCGCTTGATGACAAAGCCACACGGACCTTGTGCGTCCATCACCTTCGGTACAAACGGCGCCGGATTGCTGACGCCCTGCGGAATGTCGCTGGCAGCGCGGGCCGGCAAACCTTGCTGCATTATCAAGTCCATCGCGCGATCCACCGGGATGCGGGCGACTCCGTTGTGCTGATCTTCCCATCCGTAACTATTCAGCGTGGCCAGCTGCTGCACGCAATAGGCGTGCAGGTCGGCGCGCGGCTCCACTTGCAAGCGCGGCTGCGGCGGCAGCACACGCGCGTTTTCAAAAGGCGAAGCTGGCCGGCCTAGACTCTGCTCCTTGCCGTAAAAACCAAACAGCCACCTCATCGCCACGAAGACGACGACCATGACAATCGCCAGCGTCACCGCCCACTTCGACAAACTGCGCGGACTGGCGTCGCTGTGTTCGTAGCCCTCGTTGGGCGCGCCGTGTCCGGGCCCGTGTTTAGTCTCCATGCTCATGCTGGAGCTCTCCTTCAAAGCGCGGGTCGTGCAGCGGCAGCAACGGCATCTTTTTCACTTCGCGGAAATACATGCTGACCCAGACAACGCCGATGCCGGCGATGAATACAATATCAAGCAGCAACGAGCCGAAATGCGGGTGGTCTTTTTCGTAAGCGGGGACGACGAGCCAGTACACGTCCACCATACTAAGTACGAGCATCATGCCCGCGACGGTAGCCAGGCGCTCCACGCGGCGCTTGATATTGCGTTGCAAGAGCAGCAAGAAGGGCAATGCGAAGTGGAGAACGATCAGAATCACGGCCACCACGGCCCAACCGCCGAAAGCGCGCGTCATGTACCAGGGAATTTCGTCCTTGATGTTGCCGGACCAGATGATCAGGAACTGCGAGAACGAGAGATAGGCCCACAGCATCGTGAACGCCAGCATCAAGTTGCCGAGGTCGTTATACTGCCCGGGAGTGACGGCTTTGAACACGGGATCGTCCGACATCTGCCGCAGCACGAAAATGATGAAGGACATGGCGGTAAGCGCGCCCACGATCATGAAAATCATTCCGTAGATGGTGGAGAACCATTGCGGCTCGAGCGACATCACCCAGTCAATCATCGAGAAGGAAACGACGATGCCCCATAGAATCAGCCCCGGGCCGCTGAAGGCTTCCAGCTTTTTGGCGATGCTAGGATCGCCGGTGCGATCCTGTTCGCGCGACCATTTATTCAGGAAATAAGACAGTGTGAACAAAATCAGGAAATAAATCACGACGCGCACGACGAAAAATTGCGGCGTCAGATAGGCTAGCTTGAAGCGGAAGTTCGGATCGCCGCCCATTTCTCCGGGGCCGCTGACCCAGGGATACAGCTGCTTCATCCCGAGCAAGATGGGGATGAAGAGAATAGCCATCACGTCGAAGGTGCGCGAACCGGCTTCGAGAAGCCGCCGGATGGGATATCCCCACCAGCCGCCGGTAAGGTGATGCATCATCAAAATCGCCGTGCAACCTAGCGGAATCATCAGCCAGTAGATATAGCCGACGAGGTAGGCATGCACGAGTTGGCTGAACAAGCTCATTGCGATTGTCCTGGCGTTTCAGATTGCGGCTGCGCCAATTTTTGGCGTTCATCAACCGGCACGTCCTGCAGCGTGGCGTGTTGGCTCAATTGCAGCACGCGGATGTACGCAGCGATACGCCAGCGGTCCTCGGGGTCAATGCGCGACGCGTAGCTGTACATGGAGCCGAACCCGTTGGTCATCACGTCGAAGAAATGTCCGACGGGCGCCTCGCGCAGCCGGTCGATGTGATACGAGGGGGGAGGCGGAAAACCGCGCAGCACGATCACGCCACGGCCGCTTCCGGTGTAATCGTGGCAGGGCGTGCAATAGATGTTGTAGCGCTGGCGGCCGCGCTCCAGATCTTCGTGCGTGATCGGGAACGGAAAGCGGTTGGACTCAGCGCCGTTCTCCTTGCCGGTATACAGCAATTCATCCAGGCGCAGGTGGCCGCGCGCCACCGTGCCGGGGACGGGCTGCCGCTCGGAGCGCCCATCATCGAAGAAAGTAGTGGGATCGTACGGCAAATATTTGGGTTGGATATGCATATCCATGCGGCAGCCAGAAAAGAGCATAGCGGCGGCGGCCAGCAACGCGACACCGGAGCAACGCGCGAACGCCTGGCGCGCGGATGCGAATTGTGCGCTAGACTTCAATTTCAAATACTCCGTGCGGATGCAAACTTTCCAAGAAGCTCTTCGTTCCCGCGAGATCGAATTTCTTATCGCGTTTTTTCACCACCAGGAAAAAACGGTCCTTCGAAGCCAGCGCGAAGCGCGCCACGTTGAAAACCGGGTGATAAGGCGTGGGCAAGCCGTTCATCGCCAGCATCCCGAACACGGCGCAGAGAGCTGCGCCGAGTACCGTGAGCTCAAAAGTTATCGGAATGAATGCGGGCCAGCTATTGTGCGGTTTGCCGCCGATGTTTAAGGGATAGCTGATCACGTTGGCGTAATACTGCATGAAGAATCCGGTAAGGCCGCCGATCAGTCCGCCGATGAACACGACGGCAGGCAGAATCGTTCCGTGGAAGCCCACGGCTTCAGCCAAGCCTTCGATCGGCAGCGGCGAAAACGCGTCAATGCTCTTGTAGCCGGCGTCGTGGGTGCGTTGCGCGGCGGCGAGAAGCTCTTCAGGCGTCTCGAATTCGGCGAGCAATCCGTAAATAGGCTTGCGTTTCATCGCTCTACTCGTGAATCTCCGGATTCGGGTTGCGCACGCGCGCTAGGTACGTGGTGCGCGGGCGCGTGTTCAAATCGTCCAACAGGCTGTAATTGCGCGTTTGGGCCTTCAGCTTCGCGACCCGGCTGTTCGGGTCATTGATATTGCCGAAGACCAGCGCATTGGCCGGGCAGACAGCCTGGCAGGCGGTGACGATTTCGCCGTCCTGCACGCTGCGGTTTTCTTCCTCAGACGTGATTTTCGCGGCGTTGATGCGTTGCACGCAGTAGGTGCACTTTTCCATCACGCCGCGGCTGCGCACGGTGACGTTGGGATTGCGCATGCCGAAAAGGCTGGGCGTGGTGTAGTCCGAGAACAGAAGGAAATTGAAGCGCCGCACCTTGTACGGGCAATTGTTCGAACAATAGCGCGTGCCCACGCAGCGGTTGTAAACCATTTCGTTCAAGCCCTCGGGGCTGTGCACCGTGGCGCCTACCGGGCAAACCACTTCGCACGGCGCATTTTCACAGTGCATGCAGAACACCGGCTCGTAATAGGTTTCGGGAGCGTCAATGTCGCCGCGGAAATAGGTGTCTATCCGAATCCAGTGCATCCCGCGGCCTTTCATCACCTGTTCCTTGCCGACGACGGGAATATTATTTTCCGCCTGGCAGGCGACCACGCAAGCATTGCAGCCGACGCACTTGTTCAGGTCCACGGACATGCCCCACGCGTAGCCTTCGTATTTGTAGCCGGGATACAGCGATAGTCCCTTGGTGGCTTCTTCGCGCGGGTCCTGGGCAAAATTGGGATTCTGGCGGTACTCGTCAAGCGTCGCGATGCGAACCAAGTCGCGGCGCGCTTCTTCGACGGCTTCCTTCTCGACCGGCGGGTGGCCGTCCTGGTCAATGACGTACTGGTGCTGGAAGACCGCGAAATAATATTTGTCGCCGGTCTTTTCGATCTTGAGTCCGCTGGCGATCCAGGGCGTCGCGGAAGTGCGGATGAAATTGGCGTTGAAGCCAGGGCCGGTGCCGACGTGTCCGGAGCGGCGGCGACCGTAGCCGAGATGCAGCGTGATGGAATCATCGGCGTGGCCGGGAACGATAAACACGCCCGCTTTCGTTTCGCGCCCGCCAACCTGGAGCGATACGTAATTGCCGGTTTCGAGGCCCAGGCGCTGCGCAGTGGCAGTGCTGATCATCGCGGCGTTGTCCCAGGTGAGCCGCGTATTCGGCTTGGGCAATTCCTGCAGCCAGCCGCTATTGGCGAAGCGGCCGTCGAAAGTGGTCGGATCAGGCTTGAAAACAATTTCGAGGTCTTCTGGCGCGCTCTGGCTCTGGCTCGAAATGGCCACGTGCGATTGATTCAACCCGGCGGGAGTGGTGAACGCAGTGCCGGCCATTATCCCGTCATGCAGCGAGCGTTCCCAGAACGCTTCGAAGGCTTTGTCTTTTTCGGGGCGCTGGCCTGCCCAGTAATCGCGAATGATGTCGTGCGCCGGCTTGCCGGAATCCTTGGTGAGCACCGAAATAATTTCGTACGGCGAATGGCCGTCGTAGAGCGGCTGGATGAGCGGCTGAATCACACCGATGGTGCCGTCGTAGGCGCGCGCGTCTCCCCACATTTCCAGGAAATGCGCGGCCGGAATGTGCCAGTGGCAGAGTTCGGCAGTTTCGTCGTAGTAGAGGCCGGAGTGAACGCGGGTAGCGACTTTGAGCAGCGCAGGACCGAAGTCAAAATCGGCGGGCGCGTCATAGACAGGATTGCCGTCGCCGAGCATGAAGAGCAATTGCACTTTGCCGGCGTTGATGTCGTTGACTAGGTCGCGTAGTGACTCGAGTTCGTTCACCGGATTCGCCTCAATCGGCTCGGTGAAATAAACGGTCTTATCTAGATTGCCCAGCGCTTCATTCATGGCAAACGCCAAAGCGTGCACGGCAGGCGGTTGTTCTTCGCCCGCGATCACCAGGGACTTGCCGCGGTGTGCGGCGAGATCTTTCGCCACCGCTCGGGTCCAATCCGCGGGAATCTTGCTCGCGCCCGAGCCACCGGCGTTCACATTCGGCACTGAAATCGCGACAGCAAGCTGTCGTGCAAAGGCTTCGACGTCGGAAGCGCGTATCGCTTTGCGATGGTCGGCGATGGCGCCCGTGCTGGTGGTCATGCTCTCGACAACGTACAGGCGATTCAGAGTCGAAGAAGGACCTTCAATCGCGCGGCGGGCAGCGAAGTCGTGCGCGTAGCGGACATGGCCCGGGCCTGAGGAAATGAAATCGGCATCGAGCGAGACGACCACGTCCGCCTGATCGAAGCGATAGACGAGGTTCATGGGCTTGCCAAAAATCTGGCGCGTCGCTTCGCGCACATTATCGCGGCCGCACTGTTCGTATTGATGCCATTTAGCCTGCGGAAATTGCGTGAGCACGGAGCGAATCAGCGCGGCGAGGCTCGGCGAGGTGACTGTGTCAGTAAGAATGCGCAACCCCGCGCCGCCTTCGGCGAGTTGCGATTTCACGTTGCCCATCGCGGTGACAAATGCGCTCCAATCGCTGATGCGGCCTTCGTGCTCGATCGTTTGCGAGCGGTCCGGATCGTAAAGGCCTAGCGTGGCGGCCTGCGCGAAGACGTCCGTGCCCCCAAGGCTGCCGGGATGCTCGGAATTGCCTTCGATTTTGGTGGGACGGCCCATGTGGCTTTCGACGAGAAGCCCCGCGGCGACTCCCGCGAGCGGCATGGAGGTCGCGTAAAAGAGTGGCTTGCCCGCGATGATTTCCTCGGGCGCCTTCACGTACGGAACAATCTTCTGAGTGGGCAGTTTGGTGCAGGCGCTCAAGCCCGCAAGCGCGGCCGAAGCAGCGGCGAGCTTCAGCACGTCGCGGCGATTGATGCCTTGCGGATCCTTCGCCGGATCGTGCGGGAATTCATTTTCCAGGAATTCGCGGTATTCCTTGGTTTCGGCCAATTGCTCGAGGCTCTGCCAGAAACGCTTGCCATTCTCCTGCGCGAGTTTCGCGCGCACGGCGGCGAGATCTACGGAAGTCGGAAGAATCGGATTAGAGTCGGAGCTCATTGTTTTGTTCAGTTCGCTTTCAACGGTGACACGTCCAACAGCTGGTCAAACTTTGAATTTTGTATTCCTTCACGAGACGCCGGCCTAGTTCGATCTGGTTCGGCGGCGTCACGTAGCCGGGATCGAATACTTCGGACTTCGGCCGAACGTACTTTTCAGGCTGGCGATGGCAGTCCAGGCACCATTCCATGTACAGCGTGTTGGCCTTCCACATCAAAGGCATCTCAGCCACCTGGCCGTGGCAAGTGGTGCAGCCGATGCCTTTGCTCACGTGAATGCTGTGATCGAAGTATACGAATTCCGGCAGCGCATTCACGCGCGTCCAGGAAATGGATTTATCGTCGCGGTAGCTGGCGCGCACTGGCTCAAGCATCGGCGCGTTCGTCCAAATCTGCGAATGGCAAGTCATGCATGTCTGGGTGGGCGGAATGCCCGCGAACGAAGACTTCTCGACCGTGGTGTGGCAGTAGCGGCAATCAATTCCCAGTTCACCGGCGTGGTGCTTGTGGCTGAAGGGCACGGGCTGTTCGCGGGCTTCATTCACGCGCGTATAGAACGGCGACAATTCAATGCGATACAGCACGCCGCCAAGAATCGCGATGATGAACACGGCGCCATAAATGCTCAGCCGCGAAATGGTGTTCGTGCTGTGATGAAAAATTTGCGGCATCGAACTGTGTGCCCGCTCCTATTTCTTGGGATTCTCTTCGCTCGTTTCCTCCACCAGCGACCTCATCTCGTAGATCGAGATCACTGGCAGGAAGCGGATGAAGAGGAACAGCAACGTCAAGAACAAACCAATCGTGCCGACGAAAGTGGCCCAATCCCAGCGCGTGGGGTAATACATGCCCCAGGACGAGGGCAGGAAATCGCGATGCAGGCTGATCACCACGATCACAAAACGCTCCAGCCACATGCCCACGTTCACGACCAGTGAAACCACGAACAGCGTGCCCACGCTATTGCGCACTTTGCGCGACCACATGCATTGCGGGATCACGATGTTGCAGGCAATCAGCAGCCAGTAGAAAAATGCGTACGGGCCGGTCCAGCGATTGATGATGGCGAAGCGGTCGAATTGATTGCCGCTGTAGAAGGCCATGAAAGTTTCCATCATGTAGCCGTAGGCGACGATCAGCCCGGTGGCGAGCATCACCTTGGCCATATTCCCCAGGTGCCGCATGGTGATGAAATCTTCCAGGTGGTAGAACTTGCGGATCGGAATCGCCAGAGTCATAACCATCGCGAAACCGGAATAGATCGCGCCGGCCACGAAATACGGCGGGAAAATCGTGGTGTGCCAGCCGGCAAGCTGTGCAACCGAAAAGTCGAAGCTCACTACGGTGTGCACGGAAACGACCAGCGGCGTCGCCAAGCCGGCCAGCAATATCGAAGCGGTCTCGTAGCGCGACCAGTGCACCGCCGATCCGCGCCATCCCATCGCCAGCATCCCGTAAATAATTTGCGCGGGGCGGTTCTTGGCGCGATCGCGCAGCGTCGCCAGGTCGGGAATCAAGCCCACAAACCAGAACAGCAACGAAACTGTGGCATACGTCGAAACCGCGAAAACGTCCCACACCAGCGGGCTGCGAAATTGCGGCCACAGCCACATCGGATTCGGCAGCGGCATCAGCCAATAGAAGAGCCACGGGCGGCCCATGTGCAGCAGCGGAAACATGCCGGCGCAAGCAACTGCAAAGAGCGTCATCGCCTCCGCGAAGCGGTTGATCGAAGTGCGCCACTGCTGCCGCAACAACAGCAAAATGGCGGAGATCAGCGTCCCGGCGTGGCCGATGCCGATCCACCAAACGAAGTTGACGATCGCAAAGCCCCAACCGATAGGGATGTTGATGCCCCAGATGCCGACGCCCTTCACCAGCAGGTACGTCAGGGTCACCATCAGAAGCATCAGAAGGCAGAACGAGATGGCGAAGCCGAAGATCCAGCCCTTGGAAGTGCCGCGACCGAGCACGATCGAGCTAATCTTGTCTGTTACGGATCCAAGCGTGTGCCCCGGCTCAATGATCGGGTGAGCCGAAGTTGATTGGACTGGACTTTCAGCGCCCTCAGAATCCACGCAGTAACCCCAGGAAAATAATAGATGCTTGCGAGCCTAAAGAAGGGGCATAAAAAATGCGAAACGGCCGGTTGCTCGACCCCGCGAAATCGGCCAGTTACGGTGAAGCGTTTCTATGGATTGCAAACTAACGATTAACGATTGCAATTACGGTACATCCACACACGGACGCATCCAAATTTACGACCGCTTAGGATAAAACCTAAGACGCTAGGACGCAAGGTCAAAGGGAAAAAATTGTGGGGACGAAGAAAAAGTGAGAAGAGTAAAAAATAGCCGCGCGGCCAATTATTAGAAAAAATTTAACTCGAGCACGGATGTTGGCCGACCCAACGCGAACCCAACAACTGTACGGGGCATCCGTGCTCGGCATAGAATGACCACTCGAAATTTAGACGCGATGCTTCACACCCAAAACTCTAGACCGCTCGATGCTCCAGCGGGCCAGCGAATTGGTTTGACCTTTCCGTGCTGACCTTCCAAGCCCTCGCCTGTGCAATGCAAACCACGTGGAAAATCATAAAAAGCGGCACGAAAAACGTCGGTATCAGGCTCAACGGTAGGACGGTCATCGTGGCCATGGAAGGGCCATGTGGGTCAATCAAACCCGCGGTAACGCCCAGGCTCACAGCGGTCAGTAAATCAAGAATTCCTAGCAGTTGCCACGCGATAAATGTATGGCGGCGCTGCGGATTGGCCAGCTGCCACGCCGCGAAAAAGGCCGTCACCCCGATGAACATGTCACCGTAGCCGGCGGGCAACGCAAAAATTGCCGGTAGCACGTTGTGAGCTTCCAGCAGCACGAACGTGAACCCGATGATTCTCCCGGCTTGCGCGCCGGTCAAAATTCTGGGATTCAGAGACAATGCGAATTTTCGAAAGCTCTCGGACGCTGCGAACCATAGCGAAAACACGATGAGCGGCGCCGCTGCGGCGATCGCCACGGAAATTCCAATGCGATTGGCGTTGTTCTCAAATAAGTGTGCCGCCGAAGCGGACAGCGCAAACAAGAACCAAACGACCATAAGCCCGGCGGTCAACTTCCCGTAGTTCCTCATAGCGATCCTCCTTAAGTTGTGGCAACTCTGGTGACTTGGTGCGAAAGCTCCAGGAAATCCTTCCACTTCTGGTCTCCCAATTGGCGTCGCAGGTGCGACTGAACTTTTTCCCACGTCGGCTCAACCCGACGCAGTTGCGCTTTTCCACCGGAGGCCAAACATACCCAACGTTCCCGCCGGTCTTCGCCACGGCGATAGGCGACCCACCCGTGCCGCTTCATGATGGCCAGCGTGCGAGTGAGGCTGGTGCTATCCATCGCGAGGATTTCTCCCAGCTTGCCCTGCGGCAGATCACCGGCACGCGAGAGCACTTGCAGGATCGTGAGCTGGGTGGCGCGTATCCCGAGCGGACGGATGGCCGACTCGTAGAGCTGTGTAAGAGCGCGGGAGGCGCGGCGAAAGTTAGCGCAAAGGCAGGGCAGGTTCGGTAGCGTTGATTCGCTCATGCCACGATAGATGCATATACATCTATTTTGGTTGCGGATACTTTTAGCTGTGCTGGGTCCTGCCCTGGAGCCGGAATACGACGTGCAATCGCCGCAGTTGCTAGGCGAACGAGGAGGTAGCTAGTCCTTGCGGCAGAGGAGCGTCAAGTTCGGATCAATCACAATGTGCGCCGGTCGAAAGCGCGAGACGAAGCGGAAGTGTGTTTCAGGCCCGGTCGTCACTACTGTGCCGAGGCGCTGAGGTTTGCCGCCACCGGTTTGCGTCGCGTAGAGCGGCACCGGCGCGGTAAAGACGTCTTCCACTCCGTCCTGTTCGAGGTTTCCGGAAACAATATATTCGTGCCCGCGCGCTTTGGATTCGAACTTTACGGAGTAGTGTGGCATCTCCGTGCCGCGCACCCATTGTTCGAAAAACCAATCCATTTTGTGATTGCCGTCGAGGTCCATCGCGGGAGTCATGTGCTGCTCGACGGCGCGCTGGAATTCTTCCGTCGTTAGGGGCTTGAAGCGGTACTCGCTGAGAACGGCGCGAAGGAATTCGCGGAATCCCGCGTCGGGATCCTTGCTCGCGGGATCGCGCAGCATTTCGTGGAGCATGTGCATCACCCACGCGCCTTTGCCGTAGATCAGCGTGTCATACGCGTCTGGAACTTTCGCGGAGGTGAGCCGCGGGCCCAAGACGAGCGGCCCAACATCTTCGATGGAATGGTCCGAGCCGGGAATTTTGGCGGAGAGTTCGTCGCGGTAATGATTCAGCCATTTGGTAAGCAGGTGCTCGTTCGGTCTTTTGCTATCAGCGTAGAGCAGCGAAAGATAGTCGGCCATGCCTTCTTGGATCCACATGTCGCGGTAGGTAGCGGCGCCGACAACGTTGCCCCACCACTGATGCGCGGTTTCGTGACAAGGCATCAAGTCCCGCGCGGCGCTGCGTGCCCAAGCGTTCAAGCCAGCCACCTCGGCAGTATCCGGCGGGAGAAACGCGAGCGTGGAGAGGTAAACGAGTTCGGGCCAGCCTTGCCCAAACGATCCCGGAATTTGCGTCACATCCAGATGATTGAAAGGAAAATCACCGTTCAATTTCTCGAGGAAGCGAATGGAGTCCGCGATCTCCCCGCTCACTTGCTTGAGCGCCGCAGAGGGACTGGGCGGCAGCGGCGTCGCGGGAATCTGCTGGACGATCTGGCCGGGGCGGCTCTCATCGAAAATCGCGCTGGGCGGTGGTTGATTGGCAGTATTGACGCGTAAACGCGCGAGGATGGCGTCTTCCAGTTGTTGGTTGGCGAAGACTTGAACTTGCGGTTGACCGCTCGCCGCCGCCGTCTTGTATTCGCTGAGATTGAAGCCTGCCGTCGCGAAAGGCACGTCCGAGCGCCAGCGGCCAGATTTCGCGTCGGCACTTTCTTGCGGATCGCTTTCAACGCCGGTCGCCACCAAAGTCAAACGCTTCGGCCAGTGAAACGTGAGATCGAACTGGGCAAAATACGTGCCGTCCGTGTGCGCGTACCAGGTGCCGCGCTCGCCGACGAATTCCACGCCATTCCCCGCGTCGGCGATCACGTTGCCGTGGTAGCTGACGTCTAAATGAAAATCCTGGGAGGCAGGATGCGCCGTGGGCAGCACCACGAGGATCGAATCGTTGCCGCGACGCGCAACGTTGCGCCGGCTCAGTTCTTCGTTTTGAAAGTAGGGCAAGGTTTGGCCATCGTCGCCACGAATATCGCTGATGGTGAGGTTGCGCGAAAGCTCCAGCGGAACGACGCGTTCGCCCGCGCGCAGCGTTTCCAAATGTAGCGTGGTCTTGCCGCTGAGCGAGAGATCCTCGCCGATCGTGGAATCCACTCGGTAATCCAGCGGCGCGAAAGCTTCGGCAGCAACCTTCGGAGAATCCTCGGCGGGGAAATGCGCCCAGACGTCGTACACCGGGATGCCGTTGTTCATGCGCACCTGGCCGATCAGCACCTGCTCGCTGCGGCGCTGGTCCACGGTAACCTCGAACGGCCCGGCGGGATCGCCGTCCAGGAGCGTGTAGAAATATGGCAACGGGTTCGTCGAAAGCAGATCGGTCATCACGCGCAACGATTGCGAAGGCCCCAGCGCCGCGACTTCAGGTTCCCAGCGTTGCGCAAACACCGGATCGGCGGCGGATTCGGCGTCACCCTCTTTCAATTGCCGCTCGATTTCAGCGCCAGTGTCGTCGGTGAACCGAATATACGCGCTGGAAAAGCCGAGGTCGAGAATCGGCACGCCGAGAAACTGCGCGAGCGACCGGCGTTCGCCGCGTTCGTGTGGAGTGGCGATCACGTGGCCGCGGCCGGCGAAGACGATTCCGGTGACGCGGCCGCCGAGCGGCTGCAGAAACGCGAGCCTGCCTTCCGCGAACGTGAAATTGAGCACATCGCGGCGCAAATTCAGATCGTGGACGGAGTAGACGCGCGTTCCATCCGCGCGCAGCGCCGTGAGCGCCTGATAGAGCGCCAGCGGGTCGGTGGGCATCGGCTGCGCGGGAGTAGCTGAAGCAACTGTCGTCGCGGCTGAAGGCGCGGATGCGGCCGGCGCATTCTGCTGCGGCTGCATTGCGCGGGCCGCGTGCGGGGCGCTGAGAATTTCCGCGCACACCAGGGCCAGGAGAAGGCTGGGCGAAAGTCGCAAAAACCTCAGCATGGCCCCGACTGTACCGCTTAGGGCATCGCGCAGCAAGGAGCGTGCGCGCCCGAGCGAACCGGCTTGATAAAATTCATGTGTGCGTTCCGTAGCGCTCATCTCCTCGTTGGTGCTGCTGGCCGTGTCTTCCGCGGCGGCGGATACGATTGTGCTCAAGAACGGCCGCCGTATTGTGGCCTCAAACGTTACCGAAGATAACGACCACGTCAGCTACGACACTCCCGCAGGTCAAATGTCCATTCCGAAATCCATCGTCGCCAGAATTGACCACGATGGATTTGGCTATTCGTCCGCGGCGAAGGCGTCGTCCGAGCCGCCGGTGTCCGCCCCGCAGGTCGCCCCCGTCCATGGGTATGATGACGTGGCGAGGCTTGTCGTTCACGACGATGCGATAGATTTCACGTACCTTGCGCAATTGGAAGTGAGCGCCCGCTCAGGCGGTGCAGTAGCGATTGACAAGGTGGCGGCCGGGCACTACGCCGCGGCGCAATTCCTGGTCGGTAAGGGTGACACAAATTCCGCGATTGATCATTACCGCGAGGCTCTGAGCTTCGCCCCGGATAATTTAGGTTTGCTGTTGAACCTCGCCGTTCTTTACTTGCGCCAAAGCCAGTTCAGCGCGGCGATGGACCCGCTCGAACACGCGCGCAGTGTCGCGCCAAATTCCCCGGACGTCGCCAAGCTGATGGGCTGGGCTTACTACGGCGCGAACAAAATGGATCAGGCCGTTGCGGAGTGGCAGCGCGCGGAAAGGCTGCGTCCAGACGCCGAAGTGGAACGCGCGCTGGATAAAGCCGAGCGCGACAAGGCCGAGGAAGAAAGCTACCGTGAAGGCGAAACCGCGCACTTTGCCCTGAAATATAACGGCAGCGCGACTCCCGATTTGGCGCGAGATATCCTGCACGTTCTGGAAGACGATTTTCGCGACCTCGAATCGGAGCTGGACTTCACTCCGCCGGAGCCGATCGGCGTGATTTTGTACACGGAGCAGGGCTTTGCGGATATTACCCGCGCGCCGAACTGGGTGGGTGCGCTGAACGACGGCCGTATCCGTATTCCTGTCCAGGGCTTGACGAGCGTGACGCCGGAGCTTGCGCACGAGCTGAAGCACGAGCTAACGCACAGCTTCATCGGGCAGAAAACGCACAATCGCGCACCGACGTGGTTGCAAGAGGGAGTTGCTCAATACATGGAAGGGCGCCGCACCATCGGTTCCGCAGGTGAGTTGCTGAATGCCGGAAGCCAGGGCGCGTTGCCTGCGCTCGGCAGCCTCGAAGGTTCGTGGATGGGATTGTCGGGCGGCTCCGCCGCGCTTGCGTACGCCTGGTCGCTCGCGGTAGTCGAATCCATAATTCAGACCGGCAGCATCGCGGACATCAGTCGCTTGATGGACGCGATCAATACGTCTCCCGACACCGAACAAGCCCTGCGCGACACCCTCCACGACGATTATTCAGATTTGCAGCAGCAAGCGATTGTGTTCCTGCAGCATGAAGATGTGCGTTAGCCCGCTGACTTTTAATTCTGCGACGATCCCACGAGAGCCATTTGTGCGACGGGAATCAGTATGTCTTGCTGAAAAGTAAAGTGCGTGTCATCCCGAGCGCAGCGAGGGATCTGCTTTTCGGTGAGACCACAAGAAGAACACAGATTTCTCGCGCCAAATTCGCCCTCGGAGTGACAGTTCGACACGTTTTTCGGCAACTCGTTCAGACTGCGATTGCTGTTGCGGCAACTTCGACGCCGTCAGCCGCGCACGCCACCGGTATTCTGGTTTCTCCGTGAACTCTGTGCGCTTCTCTCTGTACCCTCTGTGTTAAATCTTTTGTTCCTTCAGGTTCATCACAACGTCGCCAGCAGCCCAGCAATGAGCACCGCGCGTTCGGGCAACGCCCGAATCAACACGTGCTCGCGCGGGCTGTGCGCGCCATCGCCGACGGCGCCTAATCCATCAAGCGTCGGCACACCCAGCGCGGCCGTGAAACTCCCGTCCGACCCTCCCCCTGTGGATGCTTCACCAAGCGACAAACCCATTTCGCTCATCAACGATTGCGCGTGCGTGAATAATTTGCGCACGTCGGCGGTGCGCTCGAGCGGCGGGCGGTCACCGGTGCGCCGCAATTCGACGCGCGCGCCTTTGAGTACAGGCCGTACGTCGCGTAGCTTCTTGCTCAGCCGCGCTGCATCCGCCAAACGCGCATAACGAATGTCCACGGACGCCTGCGCGTGCTCCGGGACCACGTTCGTAAGCGTCCCGCCGCTCACCACGGTAGTCTGGACCGTGATCCCGCGCCGCGGATCATTCAAACGCATCAGACGTTCGATTTGCAGCGCCAGCTCGTGCACCGCATTGACGCCCTTTTCCGGATCAATCCCGGCATGCGCCGATCGCCCCGTGACGATAATTTCCGCCCCGCCGACACCCTTGCGCTGCGTTTTCAAACGCCCATCGGTCCCAAACGCCGGCTCCAGCACCAGCACAGCATCGCTACGCCGCGCTTCCTGCTCGATGGCGCGCCGCGAACTCTCGCTGCCGATCTCTTCATCGGACGTCCACAGAAAGACAAAGCGCTTAGCCGGCGCAATGCCCGCCGCGCGCAAAGCATCCACCGCAAAGAGCGCCAGCACCAAGCCGCCTTTCATGTCGAACGTTCCAGGTCCCCAAGCCCGCCCGCCCGAAACGCGAAACGGCATCTTCGCAAGCGTCCCGAGCGGATAGACGGTATCCAAGTGGCCGAGCACCATGATCTGCCCCGCGGGTTTCCCCTTGCCGAGCCAAATTTCCGCGCGCACGTGATTCCCGCGCTCCACCTGCCGCAGAATCCGCACGCCAGCCCCGCGCCGCGTCCATTCCCGCGCAACAAGCTGCCCGCAGCGGTCCACAGCAGCCTTATCGTGACTAGGCGATTCGCAACGCACAAACTCGCCAAGCAATTTCACCATCGCGTCTTGGCGTGCGCGCAAATCGCGCAGGAGTTGCTTCAATGTCGCGTTTCTCGAAGTCATCGCAGAGTCCATTGGTACTTCACCGACGGGAATGTTAGCAGAGCTGTCCAGCAGGGACGCATCGTTCCGCCATTCTTACGCGGTCCGACTATCCGGCACTATCCGCTGCGGCGACGGCGATTCCCACCCGCTCGCGTTTCGTATAGAATTGTCTGATTGCGCGCCCGTGCAATTGTGCACCGTGGCGGCTAATATCGGTGGGGTGGGTGCAGTCATCCGCGCTGGGCGTGAAAACTAACGACCCGACGGGCGCGACTCAATTCACAAGCGGCGCGTACAGCACGCGCACGCGATTTCCACATTGCAAACGATCAAAACGCAAGCAGAGGCTAATAGACGATGATCCTCGACAGCATCGGGATCCAGAAGATCCTGCCACATCGCTACCCGTTCCTTCTGGTGGACGCCATCGAAGAAATGGAACCAAAGAAGCGCATTGTGGGAATCAAGAACGTCACCATCAACGAATATTTCTTCCAAGGACATTTTCCCGGCAAGCCCGTCATGCCCGGAGTGTTGATTATCGAATCCATGGCGCAAATCGGGGGGCTTCTGCTGCTGCAGGAAGTGGACGATCGCGACCACAAAGTGATGTACATGGCGGCGATTGATGGCGCGCGTTTCCGGCGGCCGGTAGTTCCCGGTGATCAATTGCGTGTGGAAGTGAATGTGATCACATTTCGCGGGCCGTTTTGCAAAGTGCAAGGCCAAGCGCGCGTGAATGGCGAACTGGCCGCCGAAGCCACATTGATGTGCGCGATGGTGGACGTGGGGCCGGACGGCACTCCCGCGGTGTCCACGAATACGGCCGAGCGAGTTCCGGTGAAGAAGCTCGATGAGTGAGCACGGTGAGTGAGCCGCGACGAGTGAGCTCGATGAGCGAAATTGATCCGCGTGCGATCGTTTCTTCCACCGCGAAGCTCGGCAAGAATGTAAAAATCGGCGCCTTTGCAGTAGTCGGCGACGAAGTGGAACTGGGCGAGGGCTGCATCCTGGAGCATCACGCCGTCGTCCACGGCCCGGCGCGGCTGGGCCGGGAGAACCACGTTTACTCATTCGCCGTAGTAGGCGGCGATCCGCAGGATTTGACGTATAAGGGAGAGCGGGTGTGTTTGGAAGCGGGCGACCGGAACGAGTTCCACGAATTCTCCACCGTCAATCGCGGCACGGTGAAGGGCGGCGGCACGACGCGGCTTGGGAGCAATAACCTGATCATGTCCTACGCGCACATCGGCCACGACTGCCAGATCGGCGATTCCACGATTTTTGTGAATGGCGCAACGCTGGCGGGTCATGTGACGGTCGAGGACAACGCTCAAATCGGCGCGTTCTGCCCGGTCCATCAATTCTGCCGCATCGGCAGATATTCTTACGTCGCCGCGCATACGGTGATCACGCAGGATGTTCCGCCGTTTTCCAAGATCGTCGCGCCGCGCGGCACGCGCTGCCTGGGAGTGAATCGCGTGGGCCTGGAGCGTCAGGGGTTTTCCTCCGAGCGGATTCAATCCATCGAAAAGGCCTACCGGCTGCTGCTGCGCTCGAAATTGAATACTTCGCAAGCGGTGGAAAAAATGCGTGGAACCCTCGCGGACTCTCAGGACGTCATAACATTAGTTCAGTTCATCGAGTCGGCCTCGTCCGACCGCGGTCTGACGAAATAGGGCGATGGTGTCAGCGCAATCCAGCAACACACAAAATCTGGTCCATTCGGATTGGGGTTTAATTGCCGGCAACGGCGATTTCCCGTTTTTGGTGTTGGAAGGAGCGCGCAGCCGCGGCATCGAGATGGCGGTAATCGCGATCCGCGAAGAAGCTTCGCAAGGTCTCGAGCGCGTCGCAAAACGATTGCACTGGGTGAGCCTGGGGGAACTCAGCAAGACGATCGAGTTGCTGCATCAGGAAGGCGTGAAGCGCGCGGTGATGGCCGGGCAGGTGAAGCACAATAAAATTTTCAGCGCGATTCGCCCGGATTGGCGCCTGGCGAAATTGCTGCTGTCATTGCCGGCCAAAAACACGGATTCGTTGATTGGCGCGGTGGCGCGCGTTCTGGAAGATGAAGGCATCGAGCTAGTGGACTCGACGAAATTTCTGGGGACGCTCTTACCCGCCGCGGGAGTACTGACCCGCCGCGCGCCGGATGAATCGGAAGCGCAGGATATCGCCTACGGGATGCAAGTGGCGCGGCAGATTGCGGGCATGGACCTGGGGCAGATGGTGGTAGTACGTGATCGCGCGTGCGTCGCGATTGAAGCGATGGAAGGAACGGACGAGACCATCGAGCGCGCCGCGCGCATTACGGGAGGGCAGCGCCTGGTGGTAGTGAAAGTCAGCAAGCCGCAGCAGGATATGCGTTTTGACGTGCCAGTGATCGGGCTGGCCACGATCGAAGTGATGAAACGTTCGAACGCAACGGCGCTGGCGATTGATGCGCGACGAACGCTGCTCTTCGATCGTGATGAAATGATTCGCGCGGCGGATGACGCCGGGATTGCTATTCAGGCGTTTGCGCCGGACACTGCCGCGAACGCCAACGGCGAATCGCAAAAAGTGGCGTCTAAAAGGAAATCGTGAACGAGAAGCCAATACGTGTAGCCGTGGTGGGCGTCGGCGAATTTGGCCGCAACCACGTGCGGGTGTGGGCGGAAATGGAAGGCGTGGAATTGGTGGGAGTGGTGGACACCGATGCTTCGCGCGCGGTCCAAGTCGCGGCGGAATTCACCACGCGAGTGATCCGCGATATTGACGCGCTGAAAATGGAAAAAATAGACGCGGTGAGCATCGCCGTGCCGACCAAAGAGCATGCGTCGCTCGGCTGCCGTTTGCTCGACTGGGGTTTGGACGTCCTGGTCGAGAAGCCGATGGCGTCTTCAGTCGGGGAAGCGAACGGTCTAATCGCTTCCGCGCAGCGCGCGAATCGCATTCTGCAGGTGGGGCATCTGGAGCGGTTCAATCCCGCCGTCGCCGCCGTGAAAAAGATCGTCGCGAACCCCATGTTTTTTGAGGTGCACCGCCTCGGAGTATTCACGCCGCGCAGCCTCGATATTGACGTCGTGTATGACATCATGATCCACGACCTGGACATTCTGCTTTCGCTGGTGGATTCGCCGGTGACGGACCTGAAGGCTGTGGGCATCCCGGTGATCACGGACAAAGTGGACATCGCGCACGCGCGCCTGGAATTTGCGACGGGCGCCGTGGCGAATCTCACTGCCAGCCGTGTTTCCACCGAGCGTGTGCGCAAAATGCGCTTTTTTCAGGCGCACGAATACGTCTCGATTGATTTCACGCGGCAGGATTTGCTCCGCGTGCGCGTGGACCAGGGCGCGGGACAGGCAAATGGCCAGCCTGCCACGCTCCCGCAGATCAATTTTGAAAAAGTTCCCACAGTTCCGGAAGAGCCGCTGCGCGCTGAACTGCGCGCGTTCGTCCACGCCGTGCGCACGCGCCGGCCTCCCCGCGTGGATGGTGCCGCGGGCCGCGCCGCGCTGGAACTCGCCGACCGCGTAATGGCAGGCATCCAGGAACATGCCCGCCGCGTCAAACTGGATGCTCTCAGTCCCCAGGAAGTGAAATGATCCCCCGGACACTTGTTCCCACCGACGTGCGCCCGCTCGAGAACGGCGAGGCTAAAAGGCCGCCGCGCCGTCTGACGACGTACATGGACGATCGCACCGTTGTGCCTTCGGATCTGTCCGAAGCGCCGCCGCTTACCGGCAAAACCACCATTCCCGAACATCTGCCGCTGGGCGTGCTGGTGGATCGCACGCTGGTTCCGCGCGGCATGGCGGCCAAGCCCTTTGAAAATATTGAACCGTGGGGCGAACACGTTCCGATCGCGATTTTGGATTCTCGCGTGGTGGTCCCTGCGTTCGTAGAAAGGCCCGAGCAGCAAGAAATAGACAAATTTGACCAGCCGCCGGAAATGACGGCGCAGCTTCGCGAAGTGGTCGAGCCGGACGTTTTCTTGACCGGCGAGGCCAATCTTCTCGTCGAGGGCGAAGACAAGCGGGACGCCAAGGAAAACGCCATTACGCGCGCCGCGTCCGTGGCGGCGCACATTGCGTTCGTCGTCTTCCTGGTGTTCCTGCCAAAGATATTTCCGCCGCACGTGCCTACGCGGGATGAAATCGAATTGGCCAGCAAGGAGCTAGGCGTCGTTTACTTGCCGCCGGACGCTGGGGAGGTTTCGCGAAGGCCTTCACCGCCTCCCGGGCCCGTGGTGAAGATCAGCCCGAAAGTATTGAATAAAGTGGCGCCGCCGCGGCCCGAAGAACATGCGATTGAAGCGCCGCCTGTGCGGAACCCGGAGCGGCCGCCTTCGGATTTGCCTTCGGCTCCCACGCCACAGCCGAATCGAAATGTGCCGCCTCCGCCCACGGCTGCTACGCCGCCTGTCGACGCGGCGCCATCGCCATCGCGTCTTTTGCCCGCCGCGCCGCAGCCCGTACCCGGCCATCTGAATCTCGGACTGCCGAGCGCATCGCCCGGCAAGGAGATGCGGGACCAATTAGACGATGCAGTCAAGCACGCCGGCAGCGGGACTTACAGTTCAGCCGGAGGGATTCCGCGTGGCGCGGGCGGCAGTGGCGGTGGCCGAGGCGGAGGGCAAGTCGGCAACGCCGTCACGATCTTAACGCCGACCGACGGCGTGGATTTCAATAGCTACATCGCGCGGCTGGTCGCGCGCGTGAAGCAGAATTGGTACACGGTAATGCCGGAATCCGCTTACATGGGCGACAAGGGAATTGTGGCGATCACCTTCCGCATCAATCGCGACGGCTCGTTCCCGTCGGAAAATTTCAATCTGGAGCGGACTTCAGGCAAAGATCCTCTGGACACTGCGGCGATGTCCGCGATACGCACCACGAATCCGTTCGACCCGCTGCCTTCGCAATTCAAGCGGCCCTACATCGAACTGCGCTTCATCTTCTTCTATAATATTCCCATAGACAACGCGCAGTAACTTCGCGAATGAAACTGAGCCGTACACAGGTCGTGGGAGCCCTTCTGCTGGCTGGCTTGGTGCTGCTCGTCCTCCTGCTGCGTTACTGGAAATTTTCGGGATGACGGCGCTGCCGCGTCTTGTGGTGATTTTGGGCCCCACCGCTGCGGGCAAATCCGCGCTGGGGATTTCGCTGGCGGAGCGGCTGGGCGGCGAAATTCTGGTCTGCGATTCCACGCAAGTCTATCGGCGCTTCGATATCGGGACGGCTAAAGTTCCCGCTGCCGAGCAGCACGGCATTCCGCATCACCTAGTGGATCTGGTCGAGCCGGATCAAGTGTTTACGGCGGGAGAATACCGCCGCCGCGCGCTCGAAATTCTGGAAGATACCCGCCGCCGCGGGAAAACGCCGGTTCTGACAGCGGGAACGGGGCTTTATCTGCGCGCGCTACTCGAAGGGCTGGCCGAAGCGCCGCTACGCTCGGAAGAATTGCGCGAGCGACTGCGCGCCGCGGTGGAAGAGCGCGGGCCGGGGTATCTCCATCGCCTGCTCGCGCGTCTGGATGCCGAGGCGGCGGCGCGGATCGGCGTGCGCGACACGCAAAAAATAATTCGCGCGATCGAAATGCGGCTCGCAACTGGCAAAACCGTAGGCGAAATCCATCGCAGCGGCCGCGAGCCGCTCGCGGGATACGAAGTGATCAAAATCGGGCTGGCGCCGTCGCGCGCGGCGCTTTACCAACGCATTCACGAACGCGTCGAGGCTATGATTCGCGCCGGCTGGATTGAAGAAGTGCGCCAACTGGTAGCGGAAGGTGTTCCTGCGGATGTAAAACCCTTTCAATTCATCGGCTACGCGGAGTGGCGCGAGCATTTCGCGGGACGCCTCGCCAAAGACGAAGCAATCGCGCGCATTCAGCAGGCCACGCGCAACTTCGCAAAGCGCCAAATCACCTGGTTCCGCAAAGAAACCGCGGTCCACTGGCTCGAAGGATTCGGCGACGACCCGAAAATTTTTTCAGCGGCGCTCATGAAAATTCCGTCATAATCAACTACGTACCTTGACGCGGTGCAGGCAGTCGAGTATTGTGCCGCGGCACGCAGACAACTACAGGCAACCGTCATGGCCAGCGCAACTGCTCTTAAATCTTCACCACTGCAACCGGACGACTGGGTCCGGGCCGCGTTTGCGCGCCTATCCACCGAGGGGATCGAGTCGGTGCGCGTCGAATTGCTCGCGCGTGATCTGGGCGTCAGCAAGGGCAGCTTCTACTGGCATTTTCAGGACCGCGAAGAATTGCTCGCGAAGATGCTTGAGCGCTGGGAAGGCGATGAAACCGAATGGCTCGGCGCGACGGTGGTCACACCGCGGGCCGCGGCGCGCTGGGCGCGATTTATCGAACATTGCGCCGATCCTTCGCGCGCCCGCTTGGAAGCGGCGCTACGCGCTTGGGCGCGACGCGATGAGCGCGTCGCTGCGCGCATCTCCGCGATCGAAAAGAGACGCGCTAAGCATATCGCGAGCGTGCTCCACGATATTGGATTTACGCCGGAACTCGCCGAATCGTGGGCGGAAATCGCGCTACTCGTGTATCTCGGCTGGCTCGACCGCGCGACGCGCGACTTGGAATTTCAAGTGACCGGCCGCAGCCTCAGCGAATCCCTCTCCGATCTGATCCTGGCAGCTTCCGATCGTTCCGCGCCCGCGACGAGCTAGCACGCGCGACGGCGCTAGACGGTTCGTCAGATTCCCGCGTACCAGGCATAACCCGCTTCGGGAGATGCCGAGCCCAAACCCTTGCCGAATTTTTTCATGCTGTCCGTAACAGTCAGGTGCGTGATGAATTTCACGCTCTTGTAACCAAGCTGCCTCGGCACCCGCATGCGCAGCGGCCCGCCGTTGCCGACCGGAATTTCATCGCCATTCATCCCATAAGTCAGAAAAGTCTGCGGGTGCAACGCGTCCGCCATGTCCATGCTTTCCCACCAATCAGGCTGAATCGAGTAATAGACCACGTACCTCGCCTGCGGCTGGACACCGACAAGATTCAAAACGTGCGAGAGCGGCACGCCGTTCCATTCGGCCACATACGACCAGCCCTCTTCGCATACCACTTCGGTGATCTGGCTGCGCGAAGGGTAACTCTTAATTTGATCAAGCGAAAACGACGCAGGCCGGTCTACCATGCCGTCCACGGTGAGTCGCCAGTCCGCAAATCCTCCCGCCTCCAGGCGCTTGAAGTCATCGCCCAAGGGCGCCAATTCATTAGCAAGCGGACGCTTCGAAATCTGGCTGCGCGAGAATTCACGCGCGAGCGAATGCCGCGTCAGCAGCCGCTGCGAAGCGTACGTCAGCGTTTCGCCGACGCCGAAGATTCCGCCGTGATCGGGCGGCACCAATCCATATTTTTCCGCAAGTCGCGCGGCCACGCCCAACCCTGCTATGCCCGCGGTCGCCGCAATTCCGCCGATGATCAATTTCCTGCGCGAGAGATCGGTCATGTGCGCTCCTTATGATCCGCCAGCCGTCCCGTGGCAACTCGTCCCGTGATCATCGCCCCCATCCGGCTCTTGAATCCCGCCAGAAAAATCATCACCACGTGAACCAGCAAAAAGAGCGTGAGAGCCAGCGAAACGAAAAAGTGAATCGTGCGCGCGGATTGCCGCCCGCCCAACGAAGTGACCGCCGCCGGAAACGCCGAGTCAAACGCGGGAGACAGCGCCAGTCCCGTCCAAATCACCAACGGGAACAGCACGAAGATCACAAAGAGGTAGCTAAGCCGTTGCAGCGTGTTGTACGACCGCGCTTCCGCCTCGCTAGGCCGCTTAAATCGCAAATGGTTCACGATTTCAGTCGAGAGCGCGCGCCAAGAAAGATCGCCGCGACCCGGGCTCAAGTTTTTCCAGAAATGCCCCGTGAAAAATCCGTAGACCGCATACAGCAAGCCCGTCAGCACCACCACCCAAGCAGCTTCAAAGTGAAGATACCGGCTCCAGCCGTTCTGGTCCGGCATCACGTAACCATAACCTGTCTGCACCAATTGCCTCGAAGAAGGGATCGGCAATTGAAACAGCGGCGTCGTCAACACATTGCCGGTTTCGCCCCAATAAAAGCGCGGGTGTGAAATCACGATTTCCATCCCGGTGACGAGCAGCGCGAGAAAGCACAGAGTCGTGATCCAGTGGGTGACGCGAACAAAAGCAGAGTGCCGCGAAATAGCAGTCGTGCCCGTCATGGCTGGAGCAGAACTTGGGACGCTGGCTTCGACCGGCGCTTGCACGGACCCCATCGTCGCCATGTGCGGACCTCCTGCTGGCTTTCAGACCGACTCTCGCGGAATTGAGCGTCATATTACCACGCTAGCTGCACTGATATGGAATCGAACCGCTGCAGTCCTTGCCCTGCCATTCGCGCGCGAATTGCATTCGGAGTATAATAGACCCAGGAATGGATAGGCGCTTCCTCACGTTGCACAGGACCAGCCTCAATCGAATCGTATGAAGACCCCTCAATCTCTAGACAATCGCGAACGCGTGCTTCTCGTCGGCGTCGGCCTGAAAAAGGCCATGCGCGGCTACGCGGGCGATCCCTCGGCTGCAGGCCGCGATTCGCTGCAAGAGCTCGAGGAACTGGCCGAAAGCGCCGGTGCGAAAATTGCCGGAAGCGTGATGCAGGTGCGCGAAGCCCTGGACCCCGCCACGCTCGTAGGCCGGGGCAAGCTCGATGAAATTCGCGCCGAAGCCGAAGCGCGCCACGTGCCTCTCGTGATCGTGGACCACAACCTCACGCCCGTGCAGCTCCGCAATATGGAGAAGGGCATTGGCACGCGGGTGATTGACCGCACGCAGCTCATTCTTGATATTTTTGCCTGCCACGCGCGCACGCGCGAGGGCCAACTGCAAGTGGAACTCGCGCAATTGAATTATCTGCTGCCGCGGCTCACCGGACGCGGCGAAGAGCTTTCGCGCCTCGGCGGCGGCATCGGGACGCGCGGGCCTGGCGAGCAAAAACTGGAAACCGACCGCCGGCGCATCCGCGATCGCGTAAGCAAGATCAAGCAGGCGATCGAAACAGTCCGCCGGCAGCGCACCACGCGGCGCCGCGCGCGGCAAGCGGTCCCGCTGGGAATGATCGCGCTCGTGGGGTACACCAACGCGGGAAAATCCACGCTCTTCAACGCGCTCACGCATTCCGACGTGCTCACTTCCTCAAAAATGTTCGCGACGCTCGACCCCACCGTTCGCGCCGTGCGCTTGCCTTCGCGCCGCCGCGCCCTGCTTTCGGACACGGTAGGATTTTTGCGCGACTTGCCTCCGGATTTGATTGCAGCTTTCCGCGCGACGCTGGAAGAAGTGCAGGAAGCCGCGTTGATCGTGCAAGTGTGCGACATTTCGAATCCGCATCACGCCGAGCAGGATGCCGACGTGATGAAAGTTCTCGCCGACCTCGGCGTGCAAGACCGCCCGCGCTTGCAAGTTTTCAACAAGACCGACCGTCTCTCCGAAGAAGAGCTTGCGGTTCTAAAGAAAGCCAACGGAAAAAACGGCAACAAGATTTTTACTTCTGCGGTTAGCGGCGCGGGCCTGGAAGATTTGCTCGCGCGCATGGATGCCGCGCTTCCCGTGGATCCTCTCGTGCATCTCGATTTGCGCATTCCGATTTCAGACGGCCGGCATCTTTCGCTCGTTCACGCGTGCGGCCGCGTGTTGCATTCGGAAGTGTTGGACGGCCACATGCATTTGGAAGCCGAACTGCCGGAATCGTTGGCGCGCAGGCTGGACGATTTCGCGATGCCGCGTGCGAGAATTCTGCCGGCGCTCGGCGACGACGCAAAATCCGTCAAGCCGTAATTTCAGCAGAACCGATTGCGGGTTTTGCGGATAATCTTGCGACAGCCGCGGCAAATCCCCCCTAAATCGGTCAGAAACAAAGAGATTTGAGCTCGCGATGTTGTGGAAATCGTTGTGGAAAATAAGACCCGCCGCGACACCAAAAAAGACGCCGGGAATTGCGGTTTTTCGGCGGCACTTCTTGGGGCCTACCCGTAACATATTGTAAATAATGTACTTACGTTTATTTTGCGACCCTCCGCCCATACCCCGTTGTCCGAGAACCCCTTTGTTACAGCCCGATGGAATTTGCACAGGTTTGCAGCAGGGTGCTGGCTAACCGTTACTAGCATAGGGATTTGCCTTTTTAGGTAATCACGCCCATTTGACCGCCTGTGCAGCCCAAAAACGCGATTTCGCCGTACCGTTGACTCGCTTGGATTGCGAGACTATAGTTGCTTGAACCTTCGGGGATCGCGTCAGCCCGCGAGCCGGGGGATTTTTCCCGGGAAACCATGAATCTGCCGAACAGTTTGACGACCCTGCGGATCTTTTTTGTTCCGCTCCTCGTGGTCGTCCTCCTCACTCGCCAGCCCAACTTCAATTTCCTCGGATTGCCCATTCACTTCGAAGTGTGGGGTGTTCTGATTCTGCTGGTGGCCGCCGCCACGGACGTGATGGACGGCTACTTGGCCCGGTCGCGCAAAGAGATCACGACGCTGGGAATCCTGCTGGACCCGATCGCAGACAAGCTTCTGATTTCGGCCGCTTTCATTTCGCTCGTTGAAATGGGATTGATGCAGGCCTGGATGGTGGTGATCATCATCGGACGAGAATTCATGGTGATGGGCCTGCGGGAAATCGCCTCGGTGGAAGGACTCATCATCCCCGCGTCGCCGCTGGGCAAGATGAAAATGATTTTGCAAGTCATGGCCGGCTGCGCGGTGATTTTGACGGCCGATCACCCTGCGTTGAAACTGCTGGGAACCGTGCTGCTCTGGCTGGTGGTAATCAGCGCGGTAGCGTCCGCCGGACATTATTTCCAGATGTTCTGGACGCAGATTAATTTCCGCGTGCAGGAGCGGCGCCGTGGCGCCATGTTAGTGAAACAGGAAGAAAAGCCGCAGGATGTCCCCACTCGCTGATCGCGAGAAGCAGCAGCTGCTGGAACTGGCCCGGCGCGCGCTGATTGCCGGCGTCGAAAAGCGCGAACCGATTCAATACTTCCCTGACGACGAGATATTGCGGCAGCCAGGCGGCGCCTTCGTCACTTTGCACCGGCGCGGGCGATTGCGCGGCTGCGTGGGGCAACTGCCATCCAATGATCCTCTGGTAGAGGTGGTGGCGCATTGCGCGAAAGCCGCGGCGCTCGAGGATCCTCGCTTTAAGCCCGTGCCGGCCGAAGAACTCGCGGAAATCGAGATCGAGCTATCCATCCTCTCGCCGCTCGATGACGTGACGCTCGAGAAAATCGAGCCAGGCAAGCACGGTTTGGTCGTGAGTCACGGATGGCGTCGCGGAGTTCTATTGCCGCAGGTGGCAACGGAATTCAACTGGCAAGCCGAGCGGTTCTTGGAAGAGACGTGCGTTAAAGCGGGGCTGGAAAGGGAAGCCTGGAAGGATCCGCACACGCTGGTCCAGGCTTTCACTGCCGAAGTTTTCAGTGAAGCAGCGCTTCACACGCGCACGAAACCACTGCGCTAAAACGCCGAACGCCCAGACGCTGCGGGCTACTCGATCTCGACGTAATCTCCCACGTAGAATTCCCGCAGGCTGAAAGTCGTTAGCACCGTGGCTGAATTGGAGCCCGTGCGCAGAACGATTCCTTCGCCGATTACTTCGCGCGGAGTATTGTCCCACTTGTATTTCGCCGGTACGCTGCCGAATCCGTATACTCTGCCGAGCTTCGATTCCTTATCGGCGTCAAACGCAAAGTTTTTCGTCTGGTATGCAGTTTCATGCTGCGTGCCGGTGTAGCGGAAAATGCGGAAGTAGTCGCCAACCCGCACTCCCTGCTCGCTGCCTAGATTCACGAAAAAAATGTCGTTGGTTCCCATTTGGACCTGAAACGCCCTTCCGATCATCACCATCGCGGTGGCTTTCCCGCTGAATGGCGCGAACCGATCGAAATTCACTTCTGACTTCAGAGGAGGCGCTGGGCGCTCCTTGAAGGGAAGGATGATGTCGCCGCGCTGCACGTAACTGCAGGAATTTTCCACCTGGGCGACCGCAGTATTGGGCTGGGCCACGACCACGCGCACGCGCCCCTCGTCTTCCCACCATGTTCCCAGTTTGCGGATGATCTGTGTCTGCCACTTGGACCAGTCTATTTCCGTGGGATCCTCGACCGCCCTCACGACGGAGAATTCGTCACCCACTTTCACACCCTGGCTGGCGCCCTTATTCAGGTAGACGTAGTCGCCCTCGTCAAAGGTGATGCGGTAATTGGAGCCTTCGCCTGTAATGACGTAGCTATCCCGCGGTATGGACTCGTTCGTGATGGTCCCGGTGCAATACAAGTCGGCTTGAGTCGGGGCGGCCGGCGCCGTTTGCGCTGATGTCGCGATCCCCGAAAGGCTCAAAATCAGTCCGGCAAGGACAATTTTCCCACGCATAAAGCATGCTCCTTTGAAAAACGTGCGCCGCAGAAGAGGCGCTCCCCATAATCCTGACAATGTCCCGACTGTAATAGACGTACTGGAACCCGTCAAGACAATGGTCGCCCCCGCTTTACACATTGTGCACCGCATGGTACAAGCCCAGCGTTACCTGTACTATGGGACAGGATGCGCCTCGTTTTGCAATCGCGGACACCTTCGATCGTTCTTCGTGCGTTTGTTCTCCCGCGGCGGGCCGTATGATCCGCGCGGACAAGATTTGCGCGGTCGTTGCCGCAGCGGATGCGCGGTCCATGTGGGGGCAGGTTCGCCGCGCGTTCGATGTGACGCGAACGATCGAGTTGCGCCTCGATTGGCTCTTGGACGACGCCGAAATTGCAAAATTTCTTGCGTTGCTGCGTGCCGGCAAGGCAGCGAGCCTGGCGCGCGCCACATTTATCGTTACTTGCCGGCGTCGCGAGGCAGGTGGCAAGTTCGCGGGAACGATTGCGAACCAGCTCGTTCATCTGGCGGAGGCTATCAGTGCAGGCTGCGCCTGGTACGATCTCGAGATAGAGTCTTCTTCGAAGTGTCCGCCGGAATTGCTGGATGTGCTCCTTGGCGAAGGCCGGCAGATTGCCTCGTCGCATTTTTTTCAGCGCGCGCCCAAGAATTTGCGGCGCGTGGTGGCTGATCTGGCGCGTGTGCAGCCGGCGGTTATCAAGATTGCCGCACAGTGTGACTCGCTCGCAGAGAGCATGGACGTGCTGCGCCTTGCGCGTGGTCGAAAGAATCTAATTGCCATACCCATGGGCGATGCGGCGCTTCCCGCGCGGGTTTTGGCATTGCGTGAAGGTAGCGCGCTGGCCTACGCGCCAGTGGAAAACGCAACCGCTCCCGGCCAAGCGACGCTCGAGGCCATGAAGCATCTTTACCGCGCCGACGCGCTGAGACGGAAGACGCGCGTCTACGGAGTGATTGGCGATCCGATTGGACATTCACTCTCGCCCGTATTGCAGAACACAGGATTCCAGGCGCGCAAGATGGACGCGGTGTTTCTGCCATTTCTGGTGCGCGATTTGCGCGACTTTCTCGGGGCGATCAAGCCGCTGGGCATTTGCGGTTTCAGCGTCACCATCCCTCACAAACAAACCATTCTGCGGCGTCTCGACAATTGCGACCCGATGGCTGCGGCGATTGGCGCGGTGAACACGGTTGTAGTGCGCGGCGGCGGAAAACTTTACGGCTACAACACGGATTACGTGGGGGTGCTGCGCGCGCTCGAGCGGCGCATTCCCCTGCGCGGCAGCCGCGCACTGATTTTTGGCGCGGGCGGCGCGGCGCGTGCCGTGGCGTTCGCATTAGCAGAATCGGGTGCGTCGGTATGCATTTGCGCGCGGCGTATGGCGCAGGCCAAGGCCTTGGCGCGAGCTGTCGAGGGAGAAGCGGTGGACCGCCGGCGCCTGCGTCATGAATTCTTCGATGCGATCATCAACGCGACGCCGGTGGGAATGTACCCGCACGCCGCAAGCTCGCCGCTGAGCGCCGCGGAGCTGAATTGCCGCCTGGTGTTCGATTCGATCTACCGCCCGCGCACCACCAAACTCCTGCAACTCGCAGCGAGCCGCGGAATCGAAACCGTCTCTGGCGTCGAAATGTTCGTCGCGCAGGGAACCGCGCAGTGGGAAATCTGGACGGGAGAACGCGCGCCGGAAGCAGTCATGCGCCGCGCGGTCTTGCATGCTCTGCGCAACGAAGAGAAAATGGCTGCGCGATGATTCAGCCCGATTTTAAGACGTTTTCGAAGCTCGCACGGCAGGGCAACCTCGTCCCCGTGTACGAGACTTTCACGGCGGACCTGCTGACGCCGGTCGGCGCGCATCTTCGCCTCGCGCACAAAGCAAAATATTCGTTTCTGCTGGAAAGCGTCGAGGGCGGCGAAAATATCGCGCGTTACACCTTCGCCGGAGCGAATCCCGAAGAAATTTTTCGCTGCCGCGGACGCGAATGCAGCTTCGAAAGCGCCGGCAAGCGCCAGAATTTCACGGCCGATCCCATCGCTTACCTGCGCGAGCTCACCGAGCGCTATCATCCGGTCCGCGTCCCCGGCCTACCGCCGCTGATCGGCGGTGCAATCGGCTACTTCGCCTACGACATGGTGCGGCTGATCGAAAAGATTCCCGCGAGCGGTCGCGACGATCTGAATCTCGACGATTCCGTGATGATGTTTTATCTCGGCTTAGTCGTCTTCGACCACGTGCAACACCGTGTTTGGGTGATTCGCAACGTGTTCATAGACGGCAAAGGCAGCCTGCGCCAGAAATACAACGCCGCCGTCCGCGAAATTCGCCGCACGCGCCGCAAACTGGAAAGCCCGCTGCCGCGCCAACGCCGCGCCCGGCGCCGCCCGCCGCTGCGCATCGAATCGAATTTCACGAAGGCACGCTACGTGGCCGCCGTACGCAAGGCGAAAAGTTACATCCGCGCCGGAGACATTTTTCAGGTTGTTCCCAGCCAGCGCTTTTCCGCCCAAACTGATGCCGATCCTTTCGAGATTTATCGCGCCCTGCGCGTCGTGAACCCGTCGCCTTATCTCTGCTTCTTGAAAATAGATAACGTCTCGGTCGTCGCCAGTTCTCCCGAGATGCTCGTGAAAGTCCAGGGACGCAACGCGCACTATCGCCCGATCGCCGGCACCGTCCCGCGCGGCCGCAACGAAGCCGAAGACCGCGCGCTCGAAGCGAAACTGCTCGCCGATCCCAAAGAACGCGCCGAACACATCATGCTAGTGGATCTCGGCCGCAACGACCTCGGCCGCGTCTGCGAGTACGGCTCGGTCGCGGTCGAGCGCCTCATGTTTGTCGAGCGCTATTCCCACGTGATGCATCTGGTCTCCAGCCTGCGCGGCCAATTGCGCGCGGATGTGAATTGCCTTGACGCGCTGATGGCTTGTTTCCCCGCCGGCACTCTTTCCGGCGCGCCCAAAGTTCGCGCCATGCAAATTATTGACGAGCTCGAACCCACCCGCCGCGGCATCTACGCCGGCGCCATCCTCTACATGGATTTTTCCGGCAATCTCGACTCCTGCATCGCGCTGCGCACCTTGGTGGCCAAAGGCGGCCGCGCCTACATCCAAGCCGGCGGCGGAGTAGTAGCCGATTCGGTCCCCGAGCGCGAATATCAGGAAACGGTCAACAAAGCCCGCGCGCTATTCACCGCGCTAGAAATCGCCCATCGCGGCGATGCCGGCAGCCGCGCGGAATGAAGGGTATTCGCGCGAGTGTGTAGGTGCGGATTCCGCGAAATCATCCGGAACGCAAAATGTGCGTCTCAGACCACGCCCTGGTTCGTCTCGTTTGAGCTAAACTGGAAGTTCGTTACGGGACGATTGTCATCCCGAGCGAAGCGAGGCATCTCTCTTTCTTTTTGGTTTAGCTCGTCAGCGCCATGATCCTGCTACTCGACAACTACGACTCCTTCACCTACAACCTGGCGCAGTACCTCGGCCAAATGGGCCAAAAACTGGAAGTCCGCCGCAACGACCAAATCACGCTCGACGAAATCGAAGAGCTGCGCCCGGAACGCATCGTCGTTTCTCCCGGCCCGTGCACGCCGAAGGAAGCCGGCATTAGCGTTCCGCTTATCCAGCGCTTCGCCGGCCGCATCCCAATCCTCGGCGTCTGCCTCGGCCACCAGGCGATTGGCGCGGCTTTCGGCGGACGCGTGATCCGCGCGCCGAAACTCATGCACGGCAAAACCAGCGAAATCCTTCACGACGGCCGCACAATTTTTCACGGCTTGCCGAAACCGTTCATCGCCACGCGCTACCATTCTCTGATCGTCGAACGCAAATCGCTGCCGCACGAACTCGAAATTTCCGCCGAGACGGACGATCACACCATCATGGGCCTGCGCCACCCCAAACTGCGCGTCGAAGGGGTGCAATTCCATCCGGAATCGGTGCTAACAGGCGCCGGTTTCGAGCTGCTGAAGAATTTTCTGAGCATTTAGCGTCATGCGCGCCGCGCTCGTTTTCTCTGCAATTTCCCTGATTGCATTATTTTCCGCACCGCAGCCGGCAGCCCGCCCGCCATCGCAATCAGGCGACCAAACAGACGCGGCCCAATCGCGAACGTACCTTGGTTTCGACGCCAACGACTATCCCGGCGACACGGCGCTACCGACACTTCGAAAAACATTCTCGTTCGCAGGCTACTGGCTGAATGTGCCGCCCGGCGCCAAGACGAATTCGTGGACGGGCCACCGCGCCGCACTGCTGAAGAACGGCTTCGGCTTCCTAGTGTTGTTCAATGGCCGCAGCGAAATCCAATTGAAGCCGCCGGTTGTCCCCGCCGAGCTTGGCACAAGCGACGCGGACCTCGCGATCGCGTCAACCCAACGCGAAGGATTCCCCGCGCGCACGATAATCTTTTTGGACCAGGAAGAAGGCGGACGAATGTTGCCGGTCCAAATTGAATATCTCGTCGCCTGGATCCGGCGCGTAAATTCATCCAGCTTCCGCGCGGGAGTTTACTGCTCAGGGATGAAGGCAAAGGAAGGGAAGGGCCAGTTCGTCGTCACCGCCGACGACATTCACGAACGCACGGACGCCAAAGCGTTCTTCGTTTACAACGACGCGTGTCCGCCGTCGCCTGGTTGCACCTACCCGAAAAATCCGCCACCGCCATCGGCAAGCGGTGTCGCCTACGCATCCGTCTGGCAATTCGCGCAATCGCCGCGGCGCCACGAGTTCACAAAAAGCTGCAGCACCACGTACAACCACGACGGAAATTGCTACCCACCCGCAGCAAGCGGCGTCGCGGGCCCGAGCTCTGGCGCAATTCTTCTTGATCTCGATTCCGCCAAAACGTCCGACCCGTCGAACGGGCGTCCCTAGCCGCAATCCTTAAGTCGTAGACTGCCCGTGCCCCGTTTCCATTTGCGAAAACGCCGCAAGCGCGTCGAGTTTCGCGCGCGCCGCTCCGGAATCAATGGATTCCTGCGCAAGCCGCACGCCATCCAGAAAATCCGTGGCGCGTCCGGCGGCCACCAGCGCCGCCGCCGAATTCGCCAGCACGATATCGCGATGCGGGCCATGCTCGCGATAAAGCAGCGAGCGCCCAAGAATCTTATGAACTATCTCGGCGTTGTGTTTAGCGTCGCCGCCGCGAATCGCCTCCAGCGGCGCGCGCCGCAAACCGAAATCCTCGGGGACGACTGTAAAGCTGCGCACCGCGCCGTCGCGCAACTCAGCCACCGACGTTTCGCCGCCAATCGAAATTTCATCCAGACCATCAGCCCCGTGCACTACAAATGCGCGCATCACGCCCAGATCGCCCAGGGCGCGCGCCACCAGTTCCACGAGGCCGTCGTCGTACACGCCCACAACCTGCGCGGAAGCTCCAGCGGGATTCGTCAGCGGCCCCAGCAGATTGAAAACCGTGCGCATGCGCAGCTCGCGCCGCGCGGGCGTAGCATGCCGCGTCGCCGAGTGCATCGCCGGCGCGTACAAAAATCCGATTCCGATTTGTTCGATCGCTTGCGCGACACGTTCTGGTGCGAGTTCCACCTTCACGCCGAGCGCTTCCAGCACGTCCGCCGATCCGCAGTGCGAACTAGTCGACCGGTTGCCGTGCTTCGCCACGCGCACACCTGCTCCCGCCACCACGAATGCCGCCGCTGTGGACACGTTGAAGGTTCCGCAGCCGTCGCCACCGGTGCCGCACGTATCCACGATCACTTCGTCGGGTCGCTTGCTGCCCGGCGGAAAAATCGACACCGCGTGCCGCCGCATCGCTTTCGCGAAGCCCACCACTTCATCGACTGTCTCGCCCTTGAAACGCAACGCCGCAAGAAACGCGGCGATTCTCACGTCATCCGCATTGGCCGAAAGAATGTCCTCCATCGCCGCTTCCGCATCTTTCCGCGATAAATCTTCTCCTCTCATCGCCGTCATCGAGGCCACCACCAGTCCTGCGCAGAATTTCGGATGGCCGAACTCGTACCCCTCAGCACGTCCTGCCCCAGAGGCTTCCGTCGTCGGCCCGTGCTCCCGTTTGGCTTCGTCCACGGCCGCGCGCTCCTCCGTGGTCATTCCTTTCATCGAAAGAGCCGTCCACAGCGCCGCCATTTGGCTGGGCGTCACCTGCCCGGAATAAAACTCTTCCATCACGGCGCAGGTTTCCGCCCGCGAGAGGTCTTCGCCCCTGATCACCTTTTCGAGAGCCTCATGAATCATGGTCGCTGAGCATGCCTTTGCAATTTTGCAGGTTCACGCGGAAGCGCGCGGCGCCTGCCGTTTCGGCCGCCGCAGCAATTCGGGCAAATTTGCTTCATTTGCGCAGTGCAGCCTCAGCAAAACGTACACTCATACGAGCAAATGTACGCTTCGCCCTCGATGCCCAGCGCGCGGCTGCATTTTTCGCACGCGGCTTTCATTTCCAGTCCCATGCCGCTCCTTGCCCGTGTTGCGCGTTCCAAGTAAACTAGGTCGCTTGATTCAATCGCAAATTTTAACACCATTATTCAAGGCGACCCCCAGGAAGCCGACGGAGCCAGCATGAAGATCCATGAATACCAGGCCAAAGCCATCCTTGCGAAATTTGGAGTTCCGGTGCCGCGCGGCGAAGTTGTTGTGAAAAAAGATGAGGCGCGCGCTGTAGCCGAGCGTTTAGGCACAAAAGTCGTCGTCGTGAAGGCGCAAATTCACGCCGGCGGCCGCGGCAAAGGTGGCGGCGTGAAACTCGCGAAATCTCCCGACGAAGCCGCCACGCTGGCCGGCCAAATCATGGGCATGACCCTCGTCACGCCGCAAACGGGCGAAGAAGGCCGCATCGTCCGGCGCCTGCTGATCGAAGAAGGCCTGGACATCAAACGCGAACTCTACCTCGGCCTGCTCGTGGATCGCACGGTGGGCGCGCCGATTTTCATGGCCAGCGCCGCGGGCGGCATGGAAATCGAAGAAGTCGCCAAAGACCGCCCCGAAGCCATCCTGCGCGAAGTGATTGATCCCGCGACAGGTTTTCAACCTTACCAGGCGCGAAAACTGGCCTTTGGATTGGGTCTGACGCCCGAGCAGGTAAACGTCGCGGTACCGTTTTTTCAGTCGCTCTATCGCGCGTTCGTCGAGACGGACGCTTCCATGCTCGAAATCAATCCCTGCGTCGTCACCGGCGACGGCAAACTGGTGGCGCTCGATGCCAAAGTAACCTTCGACGATAACGCGTTGTATCGCCATCCCGAATTCAAGGACCTGCGCGACCTCGACGAAGAAACGCCGCTCGAAGTGGAAGCCTCGAAATTCAAATTGAATTACATCAAGCTCGATGGCGACATCGCCTGCATGGTGAATGGCGCGGGCCTCGCCATGGCCACGATGGACATCATCAAGCTAAGCGGCGGAAGCCCCGCAAATTTTCTGGACGTAGGCGGTGGCGCTTCGGAAGAGCAAGTGAAAAACGCATTTCGCATCCTGCTCAGCGATCCCAACGTCAAAGCCGTCTTCGTGAATATTTTTGGCGGCATCCTTCGTTGCGACGTCCTCGCCAGCGGCGTGGTAAATGCGGCGAAAGAGCTAAAGTTCAAAATTCCCGTGGTAGTGCGTATGGAAGGCACCAACGTCAAGCAAGGAAAGGAAATCTTGCAAAACTCCGGGCTGAATTTCGCGGTAGCGAATGGAATGAAGGATGGAGCGGAGAAGGCTGTCGCACTGGCAGGAGGCGCGCGATGAGCGTCTTGGTTGATAAGAGCACGCGCTTGATCGTGCAAGGAATCACCGGCCGCGAAGGTGGTTTTCACGCGCAACAGATGTTGGATTATGGCACGAAGGTCGTCGGCGGCGTCACGCCGGGCAAGGGCGGAACGAAACATCTGGGTGTGCCGGTATTCAACACGGTAGCTGAAGCGGCGAAAGCGACGAAAGCAAATGCGTCGGTGATATTCGTTCCGCCGCCATTTGCGGCCGATGCCATTTTAGAGGCGTTCGATGCGGAGTTGCCGCTCGTGATTTGCATCACGGAGGGCGTGCCGACGCTCGACATGGTTCGCGTCGCTGCCTCGCTGAAAAATTCCAAGTCGCGATTGATCGGGCCGAACTGCCCCGGAATCATTTCGCCCGGAAAATGCAAAATCGGAATCATGCCCGGCTCGATTCACAAGCAAGGTCACGTGGGCGTCGTCAGCCGCAGCGGAACGCTCACTTACGAAGCGGTTGACCAGCTAACGCATCTGGGCATCGGCCAATCCACCTGCATCGGGATCGGCGGCGATCCCATCATCGGCACCAGCTTTCTCGACGCTATCAAGCTCTTCAACGACGATCGCGATACGCAGGCCATCGTAATGATCGGCGAAATCGGCGGCAACGCCGAAGAAGTCGCCGCCGAATACATCAAGAAGCATGTGAAGAAGCCCGTCGTGGGCTTTATCGCCGGACAAACCGCGCCGCCAGGACGTCGCATGGGCCACGCCGGCGCCATCATCAGCGGCGGCCAGGGCACAGCAGTGGAAAAATATAAGGCGATGCGCGCCGCCGGAATTCGCACGGTGCAAAGCCCCGCCGAAATTGGCCACACGATGGCCGCGGCGCTCGGGAAGGCTGGTTCCAAGTCAAAGGCGAAACCGGCCGCAAAGAAATCTGCGGCGGGAAGATCGAAGAAAGTGACGAAGAAGCGAAAGTAACTGAAAACGCGACTGGGCCATCGAGCCCCGCGAACATTTTCACACTTGGGAGATGAATCGAATGGCTGTCGAAAGAACATTGGCAATTCTGAAACCGGATGCCGTGAGCCGTGGTTTAACCGCGGATATCATCAGCCGCATCCATGCCGCGAAATTTCAAATTGTCGCGATCAAGTCGCTGCGCCTCACCAAGCAACAGGCCGAAGGATTTTATGCAGTGCACCGCGAACGCCCGTTTTTCGGCGAACTGACGGAATTCATGAGCACCGGCAAAGCCGTCGTGATGGTCCTCGAAGCGGAAAACGCCATCGCGAGATGGCGCGATACGATGGGCGCAACGGATCCCGCCAAGGCCGCCTCGGGCACGATTCGCAAAGAGCTAGGCGAAAGCATCCAGTACAACTGCACCCATGGCTCGGATGCGCCCGATACCGCCACGTTCGAAATCAGCTACTTTTTCTCCGGCGCGGAGCTGGTCTAACAGACTGCCGAATGGTGGCTTCCTCGGGGACCGAGCTTCAGAATTTCAGTGTCAACGCAGGAATTTTTGTAGACCGTAGCTTTAGCTACGGCGTAAACATACCAGGATGAGCAGGCTTCAGCCGCTGAAGTACTGGTTCTGCCCTAGTTACACAGACGCTCTAGTTCCGCCATCGGCCGCGGAGCCAGAATGGTTCTTTCCCGGCTGCGAGCGCAGGTCGAGTGGGAGTAAAATGCGGGAAGTCGCCATCACTGAAATGGATCCGCTGCGCGAACTCGGCAAGGTCCTCTTGATTTTCGGGATTGTGCTAGCCTGCGCGGGCGCATTTTTGCTGATCGGCGGTAAATTACCGTTGCGGCTCGGGCGCCTGCCCGGTGACATCGCCTATCAAGGACGCAATGGCAGCTTCTATTTTCCGATCGTCACGTGCCTGCTGCTCAGCGTCGGACTGACGCTTTTGTTTTGGATTGTGAACTTATTCCGCCGCTGAACCCATGAGCCAAGCCTCTCTTTTCAACCTGATGCCGGAGCGCCGCACTTGGAAAGTTAGCGAGCTGACGGCGCGCATCCGCGAACTGCTGGAATCCGCGCTGCCAGACATCTGGGTGGAGGGCGAAGTTTCCAATTGCCACGCCGCGCAGTCCGGACACTGCTATTTCACGCTGAAAGACGCCAAGGCCCAGATTCGCTGCGTCTGTTTCCGCGACCAAATGCGCATGCTGAAATTCAAGCCGGAAGACGGGCTGCACATCACCGTGCGGGGCTCACTGAGCGTCTACGACGCGCGCGGCGAATATCAGATTTACGTGACGAACATCGAGCCGGTCGGCCTAGGCGCGCTGCAACTGGCGTTCGAGCAACTCAAGAAAAAGCTGCACGCGGAAGGATTGTTCGACCAGGCTCGCAAAAAGCCATTGCCGGTGCTGCCGCGCTGCATCGGAGTGGTGACGTCGCCGACCGGCGCGGCCATTCGCGACATTTTGCGTGTGCTGAAGCGCAGGTTTCCTAACGCGCACGTCAGCGTGTATCCCGCCAAGGTGCAGGGGACCGGTGCTGCTGCGGAGGTCGTCCAGGGGCTGCAATATTTCAATCGCACGAAGACTGTGGACGTGCTGATTCTCGCGCGCGGCGGCGGCTCGCTCGAGGATTTGTGGGCGTTCAACGAGGAAGTTCTGGCGCGCGCGATTTTTGCCTCGGAGATTCCGGTGATTACCGGCGTCGGGCACGAGACCGATTTCACTATCGCCGATTTTGTCGCGGATTTGCGCGCGCCCACGCCCTCGGCTGCCGCGGAAATCGTAGTGAAGTCGCGCGAAGAGTTCGAACGCCACATCGCCGACCACCAGCGTCACTTAATTCAACAGATGCGCTACCGCTTTTCGCAGTGGCGGCATCGCGTGCGCGATTTGCAGACGCATCGTGGATTCCGGGAACTCGAGCGCGTGCTGCGCGCCCGCCGGCAGCAGCTCGATGAAATGTCCAACTCGCTCGCAATAGGCTTGCGGTTGCGTCTGGCCATGGCGCGGCAACGCATCACGGAAGCAAATGCGCACGTGGCGTCATTTGATCTGCGCGGCCGCGCAACGGTACTGCGCCGTCGCATCGACCAGCAGCGCGGCACGCTCAGCGCCGCGCTCGACCGCGTGGTGGCGCGGAAGCATCGCCAGTTAAACGTCGTGCAAATGCGCTTCGCCGCCCTAGATCTGCGCGCACGCGTTGGCGCGCTGCGCCGCCGCTGGGAGCGCGACACTACGGAGCTGCAAGTGCGGCTCGATCACGTCCTGATCGGCAAGCGCCGCAAGCTGGAAGCCGCGATCCACACGCCTCGAAGAGCGCAGCCCATTCCGAATTCTAGAGCGCGGCTACGCCATAGCCTACGACGCATCAGGAAAAGTCCTCCGCTCGCCCGATCAAGTAGCGCTAGGCGAAGACATCTCAGTGCGCGTCGCCCAAGGCGAAATCGCCGCCACCGTCCGCCGCAAAACTAAATCGTAGCGCCGACGCCGGCTCGCGGCCGGCACTGTCAGGTTACTCCTCATCCACGCTTCCACCAGCAACCTTCAGCACCGCGAGGAACGCTTCCTGGGGTATATCCACGCGCCCGACGCGCTTCATGCGTTTCTTGCCTTCTTTTTGCTTCTCCAAAAGTTTCCGTTTGCGCGAAATGTCGCCGCCGTAGCACTTGGCAATAACGTTCTTGCGAATCGCGCTGATCGTCTCGCGAGCAATCACCCGGCTGCCAATCGCTGCCTGCACGGCGATCTCAAACATCTGCCGCGGTATCAATTTCCGCAAACGCGTCACCAACTCGCGTCCGCGCTCATAAGATTGATCGCGATGGCAAATAACAGTCAACGCATCCACCGCCTCGCCGCCCACCAACACATCCAGCTTCACCAAATCCGATTCGCGGTATCCCGACAAGTGGTAATCCAAAGAAGCATACCCCCGCGAAACGCTCTTCAACCGGTCGTAAAAATCCAGCACGATCTCGTTCAAAGGCATTTCGTACGTCAACATGATCCGCGTCGGCGAAAGGTATTCGAATTTCTTCTGCACGCCGCGTTTTTCCTCGCACAATTGCAGCACGCCGCCCACCGACTCCTCCGAAGTAATGATCATCGCCGTAAGCATCGGCTCTTCGATTTTCTGAATCGAAGCCGGCGGCGGAAATTTCGTGGGGTTATCCACTTCCATCACTTCGTTGGCCGTAGTGGTGATGCGGTACTGCACGCTCGGCGCGGTAGTAATCAGCCCGATATTGAATTCGCGCTCCAGCCGCTCCTGCACAATCTCCATGTGCAGCAAACCCAAAAATCCGCAGCGAAATCCAAATCCCAGCGCGACAGAATTTTCCGGCTCATAAAAAAACGCCGCATCATTCAACTGCAATTTCCCCAAAGCATCGCGCAACATCTCATAATCGCTGGCATTCACGGGGAAAAGTCCCGCGAACACCATCGGCTTGATCGCTTCAAACCCCGGCAAAGGCGGCGCGGGATGCCCATCCTCGACGACCGTATCTCCCACGCGCGCATCCGCCACGCGCTTGATATTCGCGATGATGAACCCCACGTCCCCGGCCGAAAGCTCCTCCAGCACGACGGGCTTCGGCGTCAGCACGCCCAGATTTTCCACCTCGTAAGTCTCGTTGCTCGACGTCAGCCGGATCTTCATGTGCGGCGCGATGCGCCCTTCCATCACGCGCACCAGCACCACCGCCCCGCGGTATGAATCGAACCACGAATCGAAAATCAGCGCGCGCAAAGGCGCGTCCGCGGAGCCGACCGGCGCGGGAACCAGCCGCACCACCGCTTCCAGCACCTCTTCCACGCCCAGGCCGCTTTTCGCGCTGATCGGCAACGCTTCATCGGCGGGAATCGCCAGCACGTTTTCGATTTGTTCCTTGGCGAAATCCACGCGCGCGGCCGGCAAGTCGATTTTATTGATCACCGGAATAATCGTCAGATTGTGCCGCGACGCCAGAAACGCGTTCGCCACCGTCTGCGCTTCCACGCCCTGGCTCGCGTCCACCACCAGCAACGCGCCTTCGCACGCCGAAAGCGCCCGCGAAACTTCGTAGGAAAAATCCACGTGCCCCGGAGTATCAATCAAATTCAGCCGGTATTCGTGCCCGTCCCGCGCCGTGTAATGCAGACGGATGCTCTTCGCCTTGATCGTGATGCCGCGCTCGCGTTCCAAGTCCATCGAATCCAGCACCTGCGAATGCATCTCGCGCTGGCTGAGCGCACCGGTAAGCTCCAGCAGACGGTCCGCCAAGGTGGATTTGCCGTGGTCAATGTGCGCGATAATGCAAAAATTCCGGATGTACTGGGGATCCATAGCTCTTTATGTGCAGGGGCGATGCCCTGTCGAGTTTGCCACACAAAGACGGAAAATCGAAATTGGAAAGGGGAACGGCGGAGATTTCGGCGATCTGAAAAACGCGTTTTTGTGTCGATTAGAACGGCTGAAAATGGCGTTTGTGCTGGGTTTTTGGTGATTTCTAATATCTGCGATTGTCGATTAGAAGCGCTGTGCGGCGGGCGATGCGCGTCTGCGGTTTGGCGTTGGTGGGTTTCGGAAACCTGTAAAAAGTGACGATTAGAAAGTGTGCCGAGTGTTTGTTTTCTACGAGATATAGCGTTTTCTAATCGCGAGGTGTGACGATTAGAACGGCAGTGGCGAGTGATCGGTAATGGGTGACGAGTGAAGGCCGGCGCGGCGTGTTGGTTGTGGCGATCCGAAATGCTGTGATGCGTGATTCTGGAAGTGGCAATTTGTTGGCGATTGATTTGGGGTGCGGGTGTTTGTTTTGTAGGAGATATAGCGGATTCTAATCGGCGGGGTTGGCGATTGATTTTGCGCGGGGATCGGCGGTGATTGTCGATTAGAGCGGGGATGTAACATTGTAGTTCGGATGTTACATGAGGTTTTGGGGCGGCCAGTCGGTGAGGGGCGCGACAAGTGAGGGGCGCGGGGCGGTTTTTGGGTAGAGTTTTCCCTGGGGGTGGGAGTGGTCTGCCCGTCGTCGTTGTGGCGGAGTGCATGTGGCGTCCTCAGTGAGCCGGAAACACTGGCCCTGTCTATTCTATCACATTTACTGTATGATTACCAGTCCCACAATGGAAAGCCGGCAGCTAGGTGAGAGGGGCAAGCACGGCAACGTCGAAGGCTCGCGGGAACCGCACAGCGTGGAGACTTACGATCCAAACCGCTCGCGCCCGCCTGTGGCGAGAGTGTGGCACCGTAAATCCCAAAGGCGACAGCGGATCGCTCTCGAAGGGTTGGCCGCCTGCCGCCCTGACGAAGATGTTGTATTAATCTGCCGTGCGTGAATCTGAACGGGTAGGGTTTAAAAAAAAATGCAAATCCCTGAGACTCCAAAGGCGGTGGCCGACCTCGATTTAATGCGCAGACTCGACGCCTACGCCCGGGGGACCGCTTCATGGGAGCCGCAGGGGAACGTTGGGCCCAAGACGCAATCTGAATGCAGCATACTCCACACCAACATCGTCCAGTTCATCGAAAAAGCTTTGGCTCAGCTTCTCGACCGCATCGGGGCGCGCGAAATGGACTCATTCACCATGCACGACCGCATGCATGGCCTCAAAGTCGCTCACTTGATGTGGCATGTTCTTGCACCTCAGCGGCGAGAACATCTGACGCCGCCAGAGATTGGCATTCTGGTTCTGGCGGCTCACTTTCACGACGTCGGCATGGCCTTGAGCAAGGATGAGCGATCGGCTCGGCTTGCACCCGGATCCGACCTTTGGAGCAAGCTAGAAGTCCTGGAATCGACGAGAGAGAAGCTAGAGCAGCTTCGAAAGGAAGTCGCCAATGGTAACGAGACGATCAGCAGGCGGGCCAAGTTGGAGCTGGACCAGGCGGAGGAAGCCCTCTTATGCCAGGACACGCGTGAACGCCATGCAACACATGAGCGATATGACGAAGTCCTCAAGACGCTCCGTAATTTCCACGACCGAGATCCCGAAAACATCCCTTCCGTTGATGCCTGTCTTTCCTTCGACGGCGACTCATTCGCTAGAAAGCTGATCGATGTTTGCGTTAGCCACAACGAAGATGGGGATGCCCTTGTTCAGCGGGACCATGAGAACCCCGAGCGTCCCCGGTTTCCCGGTGACTTTCCGGTTGGTTGCAGCAGGGCGGACCTCCATTTGACAGCAGCGGCCCTTCGTGTGGCTGACGTCCTTGATTTTGATCGAGAGCGAACACCGCGAGTTCTATTCTATTACCTTGTCCCTGGTGCGCTTTCACCGGTTGACAATCGTGCTGTTCTGGAATGGCGCAAGCACATGGCCATCTCGAATTGGCATATGGATCGTGATGCGATCGTGTTTCGCGGCCGGTGCAATGACCACATCGTTCACCATGCAATCGTTCAGTTTTGCGCCTCCATCCAGAAGGAAATCACCGGGACTCGAGCGACCTTTGGTGCGATGCAGGAGGGAGGCGCCTGGCCATTAGACATTCCTAGCGTCGTGAAGGCCGAAATCTACGAAGAAGGCTACCACTATGTTCCGTACCGATTCGAACTGGATGATGAGCGCATATATGGGCTGTTGATGGGCGGGGCGATATACGACAATCCGCTTGTCGCGGTGCGTGAATTGGTTCAGAACGCCGTCGACGCTTGTAAACTGCGAGATGCGCTAACGCAGCTGCACGAGCCCTTCGTTCCGATGAAATCCAAGCGCATCTTTGTTCGTTACGAGGAAGCTAACGACCAGCAGACACAACCTGTGGTCAGCGTTTCGGATACAGGCACAGGCATGGATGCCTTCGTTCTTGAAAGATACTTCTTGAGGGTGGGTCAATCGTACTACAGCTCTGGCGAGTTTAACGAAGAGCGCGTATCACTCAGAAAGCATGGGCTGGATTTCGCGCCTGTTTCAGAATTTGGAATCGGATTTCTATCGTGCTTCCTGCTCGCTGATCGAGTTGAAGTTGAGACGGCAATGTGGGAATCACTTCGCGGCGACACCCGCAAACGAACCCTTATAATCGACGGTCCGACGCGTCTAATTCGGCTCGACGAAGACCCCAATGAAGGTTCCAGGCGTTTCAAGGGAACGTGCGTGAGACTCCACCTTTGCCGTGGTAGTAAGGGCCGCGAGTCGGGCCCTCCAAGTTGGGAACACATACGGACGTATCTCCAGGAAGTTTGTCAAGACCTTCCGTACCGCATAGAGCTAGAGCACGTCCATACTCTTGCCAAAGAACTGCTCGAAGAGCACATTGATCCGAAGCCGCTAGTGGTCCAGGTTCCTTCTCATCTCGACTCCGCTGTGCTTAGGATTCCTGTTCAAGATTCCGAATTTGGACTTGAAGGAGAAATCGCACTTACCAACCTCTCCAAGAAGCAGGAACTGGACCGCAAGCTACTTGAACTTACCCCTTCGGTTTTGGCAGAACAGAATTCAAATGTTGAGTTGGCCCGACGAATAGGTTACTCCTTAGAGAATCCGTTCGCCGACTTACTTCGGGGCGGATTTAGGATCGGCGAGGTTCCCGGACTACCTGACACATATCTTGACCATCCGATGGCACGTGCGAGGTTGCGGTTAACTTGGCATTCGCGCAAGACGCATCGTTACTTGGCCCCGAACCTCGCAAGAAATGGCAGCGCCGACGATCGAACTCTTGCACAGAACGTGGCACGCCTGTGGGTGACTTACCTCCTTGAGCACCAGGACGAATTGCCTGAAGGGCAGCTCGAAGAGGTCAGCTGCCACCGAGTTCGGGTGAGGGATTGCACCTGGCTTGAGAAATTTAGCGCGTACTCCGTTTACAGCCTCGCCGCCCAGGGACTGCGCTCCGAACTAAGATCCCATCGGATCGAAGCAACCCTTGCCGCGTGGGAAGGGGGCGCGGTAGAACCCCTTTGGCTTGGGCGCAACTACGGTCTTTGCAGAGAGCTCCTTGAGATCGTGCTTCCAAGAGTGACTTCCTTGCTCTTGGCGCCCGGCGGAAAGAGGTATGTGTCAAAGCTGCATCCCGATTGGAAAGCAATACTTCGAGAATGCCGAGATTACGTAACCTGCCCAACAACTTGGGGGCTATTCGTACAGTATGTCGGTGGTATTCGAGATCTTTTGTGGTACGACTGGGGCGGAGGCTACGATCATTTCAACTCCAGGTTCGAACGCAGGCTGGATTCGTTCAGCGAAGAGGAACGCACCTCGCTTATGGTGGTGTTGCGGGAACTGAGTAACTCTCGTGAAAGTCAGCGACCCGCAAACCTGAATCGGGCTGAGGCAGAGTTGCTGGAGCGCGCGATTAAGCAGCTCGGAGATCTGTCGTTCGGTTCGATGTACGGGTCATGGCAGATTGGCAGCCTCAAACCGCCCACGGTCACAGCCTGAACGTAATGACCCGCACTAGCTTCGCTCTGTGACCGTTGGGTTAGACGTCACGTCGCTTCACTTCAGGCTGGTGGGTCGGCCGCCCCGGTGGTTTCGATTTGCGGCGTCAACGGAATGACTCATCGCAGGGTTGACGTGTTCATTTCGAGTTCGCCCTTCAGCGCTCTGCGTTCTACGTCGCTCAGACTTAGTTCCTTTGTTTTGACTAGCCAATATATGCCGAAGGCCCATATGCCGAATGTTTCCGACCAAAAGACGCTGCTATTTTGACCGGTATACTTATTGAACAGATAAGCTGCAATCGGAGACACAACCATAAGGATGGCGAGCAGCCGATATAGGAATTTGTAGCGAGCTATGACCTTTTCGCGGTTCGGAATATCGGGCATGAACTTCAACGTCTTGCCCGAACAGAACATACAAACGAATGCAATGAAAATGAAAAAGGTGACAGCCGAGACGTAATGTATCGGGAATCCAACGACTTCTCCGCCCGTCCAGGGCATGGGAAATATCGCCACACAGACAGCCAGAATTCCCGCGATGGTCAGGAACGCGTTCTCCCATTTGCTGAAGCCTTTGATCAGATACAAACAGACTCCGATTACAAAAAGAGCTCCGACGAACCAATTGCGCATCGGTCCCTCGCCTGTGGGCAGGGGAATCGTTGAACATGGCGCAGTATTTTCAGGGTGCTGCGGGTTGATGCAATCGCGAGTTGCGTGATAGTAGGCGCTCATCGAATCGGCGAGATGGATTCCCGCAAAGTTTCCGCCGAACCAGAGGAGCAGGGGAAGGATGATGCCGATAACGCCTACTCCGACGCGCAAGCTGATGAAGGTGGCCATCATTTGTTTTTGGATGTCTGTCATGGATTGAGCGCCTCGCGAGCGTGATTTCTTGCTGGAATGGCTGTTTGGTGGGTAGCTTATCTATACAGTATGCGGGATGTCAACAGCGGGGCGCGAAGCACAGGATTTGTGTCGCACCTACGGCGCTCGGGATCGTTTTTGCGGTTTTCCCAGCGTTTACACGCTGGGCTAATTTCTGCCGCGCCGCTGGCGCTGGTTTTGTGGCAAATGGAAGTGGTGCGAGCGCGGAGCAGGCCCGCTGCGGCGCAATCCGTCAATTCAACGTCAACTGCGGGCGCAGCAAGCAGCGCCCCTACGAACCCGTGCAATTTTCGCCATGGCGAGCGGTCGATTGGGAGATTTGCATTCCCAAGCGATGCAAATGCGCCCACCTAAAGGTGGCCGCTACAAATTCAACTGCAGCGACCGAGCGGGGAGCGCGGGTGGGGCGGCTTTCCTGGCGGTTTCGATTTGCACCGCGACCTGAAGGACTCATCGCAGAGTTGAGGTGTTCATTTCGAGTTCGCCCTTTAGCGCTCTGCGTTCTGCGTCGCTCAAACTTAGTTCCTTGGTTTTGACTACCGGACCGGGGGGCGGGTTGCGGCGATGCGATTGTTGGATTTACGACTCAAAGTCACTTGATAACTGGTGAGGCTGCTTACAGGCAGTCGTGGATTGAACGGGCGAAGGGGATGTCGTAGGCTGTACCGGGTTTTAATGATATATGGCGCGTGGCGGCGGGTTGGCTGCGCGAATGATGGGAACGGGAGGCAGTCGGAGGATGCCGGCGGGCGTGAACACACTTTTTCCAACCACTGTGCCGGAGAGGTCGCGGCTGCCGAAGCTGATCGGCTACGGGCTGGCGATCGTTTGCCTTTTCTGGGTGCTGCACGATTTTCACATCGTGCAAGCGATGAAGGAACTGGCGAAAGTAGATTGGAAATGGGTGCTGGTCGGAATGGGTTTCGATGTGCTGAGTTACGTGGTGCAAGCGGTGCGCTGGAAGTGGCTGCTCAGCCCCTTCGGCAATGTGAAATTGACGCACGCGATTCGCGCGGTGTTCGCGGGACTTTTTGCGAATTTGATTTTTCCGCTGCGGCCAGGGGAGTTGTTGCGCAGTTATCTGATATCGGATTCCGAGGACATCTCCATCGGCCGCGTCTTGGGCTCGGTGGGCGTCGAGCGGCTGGTGGATTTGGTGATCGCGACGGCGTCGCTGGCGGTGGCTTCGCTGTTGGTGGATCTGCGGCCGCCATTCCGGAAGGTGGCGGACACGCTGGGAATCGCGACGCTGGTGCTGCTGGCGATCGTGGTGATCCTTATCTATGTGCTGGAGATCAAGCTCGCGCAGAAGCCGGATTTTGGGACGGGGCCGCGCCGGCTGCCGGGACGGTTGATGGGAGCGCTGCTGGGTTTGCACGCGATGGGCACCGCGCCAAGTTTTTATTCGTCGGTGATGGCGTCGCTGGCGCTGCCATTTTGCCAGGTGCTGGGGCTGTGGGCGATGATGCAGGCGTACGGCTTGCATCTGCCGTTTAAAGCGGCTGTTGTCGTGTTGCTGGTGATCAATCTGGGCGTGTCGCTGCCGAATGCGCCGGCGAACGTGGGAGCGTACCAGTTTTTCTGCGTGCTGGGGCTGAGCGTTTTCGAGGTGGACAAGACCACCGCGACGAGCTTTTCGTTTTTCGCTTTTTTGGCGCTGACCGTGCCGTTTATATTTTTGGGATTTGCGGGGTTGGTGCGCAGCGGATTGTCGCTCAAGTCCATGCGCGAGAAGGTGAAGGGGTTGCCGAACGAAGTACGCGCTTGAATCCCGCCATTTTTCCGCTGTCTATCGCCCAGATGGGCACGCGGAGTGGATTTCGTTTTGAGAGGGCCTTCGCGTCAGGTATATAGTGGTTATTCGACCCGCGCGGAAAATCGGGGGCTCGTCACGGCGTGTTGACGAGGCTCGCGGGCGGACTTCCCCAGCAAGCCCGCAATTCCCGATAGACGCCGGACTCCCATGGCTCAGGACATAAGCAAGCATCTCGAACGGGCGCGCAGAAGCCTGGAGAAGAACAAGCTCCGCGAAGCCATCGCGGAATACCAGGCGGTATTTGAAGAAGCGCCGGCGAACCAGGAAGCGCTGCAGGCGCTGGCGGATATCTACACGCGGCTGAATGAGCCTTCGCAGGCCGCGGAATATTACGGGATTCAGTTCGATCGGTTGGTCGAGACTGGCGACGGCGCCAAAGCGTCCGCAGTCTTCATCCGTTTTCTCCGCAATTATCCGCAACCCGCCGACCGCTTGATGCGTTACGCGACTCTGCTGCAGAAACAAAACCGCACGTCGGAAGCCATCGAACAATTCGGAATCGCCGCGGAGCTTTACGGCAAAGAGCAGCGCGACATTGAGGCATTGGCGTGTTTCGAGAGCATGGCGCTGCTGGACCCGGAAAATCCGCAGCGGCATATCGTGCTGGGCGAGCAGGCGGAGCGGCTGCGCGTCGCGGACCTGGCAACGCGAAGCTATTTGCGCGCGGGGCAATTGACGCTGGCAGTGGGCGCGCTGGATGAGGCGCTGGAATATTTCGGGCGCGCGAACCATCTTTCTCCGCAGGACCGCGCCGGCGCGCTGCTTTTCGCTGACGCGAAGTTGCGGAAGGGCGACGGCGAGGGCGCAGTGATTCTGCTCGATCCGCTTTCGGCCAACGAAGCGGATCCCGCGTTTCTGGCGCTTTTCGGCGAAGGGTTACTGCGCACGGGGCGATTGGACCGGGCGCGGGAAGTTTTCGAGGCGTATTACAAGCAGAGGCCGGAGAGCTTTACGAAATTGTTCGAGCTAGCCGGCGCGTACTTGCGCGCAGGGCAGGATGAGAAGGGCGTGGCTGTGCTGGTGCAAACGAAAACCACGATGCGCAGTTTGCGCAAAGATGTGGAGTTCGCGGCGAACGTGGACCGGCTGGCGGCGATGTATCCCGCTTCACTGTCGCTGGCGCAAATGGTGGCGAAACTCTACGAAGAGCTGAATCGCGAAACGAAATATTTCGAAGCGCTGATGAGGCTCTTTGACCTCTACCTGGACGCGGGGCGGGTGCGGGAAGCGTGCGATTCGCTGGATCGGCTGGTGGATATTGATCCATACGATTACCGGAACCACGAGCGGATTTCGAAGCTCGAGGGCAAGGCGGATCCCGCGTTTCTGCAAAATATTCTGGCGCGCGCGGCGAAAGCGGCGACAGTCTCCACGCGTACGGATGGATTTACGGGGGCCGGGCGCGAGCCGTCGCAAAATGCAGGCTCCGTGCCGGAGGAATTGCGCGCGCAGCAGGCGCTGGAAGACCTGGTGGTGCAAGTCGAAATTTTCCTGCAGTACTCGCTGCAGAGCAAGGCCGTGGAGCGCCTTGAGCGTATCGCGGAACTTTTTCCCGGCGAGGAAGAAAAAAACGAGCGGTTGCGCGCGCTTTACGAACGCGCGAATTGGTTTCCAAAGGGAGCGGCGCGCAAGGCGGCGCCGAAACCGGCTGCTCCCGCAGTGATGGAAGCGCCGCCCTCGCCGCCATCTGCTGCGCCGGCCCAGACGTCAGCCCAGCAGCTGGAGAATTATGGAACGCCGCCGGGTCCGACGGCCGCGGAAACGCATCGCGACCTTGCCGCGATCGCAGAAATCAACCGGTTGATGTACCGGCAGCCGACGCCGCGCGAAGTGTTGGGAACCACAGCGGCGGAAATCGGCAAGCATTTGCAGACCAGCCGGTGCCTGGTGGCCGTGGGTGCGCCGGGTGAAGGAGCACCGGCGACGGCGGAATATTTCGCGCCGGGATTGTCCGGTGTGGGTGCGGGAAAAATCTCAACGATTGCGGGGATGGTGGCCAAAGTAGCGCCGGACTCCTTGGGTGGCGTGGAATTGCAGGCGGCCACATTGCCGGCGTTGCGTGATTTGGGGCTGGAATCGGCGCTGGGCGTGATGTTGACGGACAAGGAAACGCAGGCGCCTTCTGGAGCGCTTTTGATCGGCGATGTGAGAGCGCGAAGGTGGAAGCCGAACGAGAGTTTCTTTTTGCAGGCGGTGGGCGATCAGCTGGTACTTTCGGTAAATCACACGCGGCTGCGATCGCTGGTGCGATCGCTGGCAGTGGCGGACGAAAAGACGGGATTGTTGAGCCGCGGAGCTTATATTGATTGTTTGCTGGTGGAATCGAATCGCGCGCGGGCGCAGAACACGCCGATTTCTTTGATTGTGCTGCACGTGGATCGCGGCGGAGATCTGCTGCGCCAACATGGCGACGCGGCGCTGGACCATTACATCGAGCAATTGGCGCGGGGACTTTCTTCGGCAATCCGGCAAACGGACATAGCCGTGAAATATACGGCGTGGTCGCTGGTGTTCATATTGCCGGACACTTCGCTGGAAAATGCGCGCGCGCTGGCGGAGAAATTGCGTCACACGGCGGCTTCAGTGCGTCCTTCGTGGGGAACGCCGGACTTGACGATCAGCGCCGTGGTGGCGGAGGCTTCCGCGCGGCCGGGCGACGAGACGGAAGATCGCGTTACGGAGTGGATCAATCGCGCGGATGCGGGATTGGAAGATGCGCGGCAGCGCGGCGGTGATACCTTGGTGGCGCTGGGCACACCTTGATTGAGCGGTTTTCGTTTTTTGTTAGCGTCTGCGTGAAAAGCAGATCCCTCGCTCCGCTCGGGATGACACCGCGTTCATTCTTGCAGTAAGTTATGTGAGCTGAACGCGGGGAAATTCCGCGGCGCTTTTGTAAGCACGCCAAAGCTGGGCCTCTTCGGGTACCATACGCGTGGTAAAATCCGGAATCTTATTACAGGGAAATTATGGCTTACGATAATTTGCTGTTCGAAGTGAAGGATCAGATTGCGCGGCTGACGTTTAATCGGCCACAGGTATTGAACGCGCTGAATTCGAAGACGCTGGATGAATTGGGCGATTGCCTGGCGGCGGTGCGCGAGGATGATGCGGTTCGCGTGCTGATTGTGACGGGCGCGGGAGAGAAAGCGTTTATCGCCGGTGCGGATATCAATGAGCTCTCGCAGCAGACGCCGGTGAGCGGCAGGGAATTCACTTTGCACGCGCAAGAAATCATTCACCGTTTTGAGACGCTGGGAAAGCCTTCGATTGCGGCGATCAACGGGTTCGCGTTGGGCGGCGGTTGCGAATTGGCGCTGGCGTGCACGATGCGAATTGCGAGCCGCAACGCAAAGCTGGGGCAGCCGGAAGTGAAATTGGGGATTATTCCAGGGATGGGGGGCACGCAGCGGCTGCCGCGGCTGTGCGGCAAAGGAGTGGCACAGGAATTGATTTTGACTGGCGACATGATCACCGCGGACGAGGCGTTGCGGATTGGATTGGTGAATCGCGTGGTGGAGCCCGCGGAACTGATGGCGACAGCGGAATCGATCGCCAAGAAAATTATCGCGAATGCGCCGCTGGCCGTGCAGTACGCGATGGAGGCGGTGGAGCGCGGAATGGAAATGCCGCAGGAAGAGGGCTTGTACCTGGAAGCGACTTTGTTCGGGTTGTGCTGCACCACGCACGATATGCACGAAGGGACGCGCGCGTTCATCGAGAAGCGGCCCGCGAAGTTCGAGGGACGCTGAGGGATGGCCCAAAAATTGAAGCCGGTTAGCGCGCGCGGGGAATTGAATGCGACGGGATTGCGATTCGGGATTGCGGTAAGCCAGTTCAATAGCTTCATCACGGAGCGGCTGCTGGCCGGGGCGCTGGAAGGTCTCGCGCAGTGCGGCGCGGAAGAGAAACAGATCGAGATCGTGCGCGTGCCGGGTTCGTTTGAGCTTCCGATTACCGCGAAAAAACTGGCAGCGACTGGGCGATTCGATTCCATAATTTGCATTGGGTGTATTTTGCGCGGCGAGACTTCGCATTATGACGTGGTCGTGTCCGAGACGGCGCGCGGAATTCAATTGGCGCAATTGGATACGGGCGTGCCGCTGATTTTTTGCGTGCTGACTTGCGACACGCTTGAGCAGGCGATTGATCGCGCGGGATTGAAATCCGGGAACAAGGGTTACGAGGCGGGATTGGGAGCGGTGGAGATGGGGAGCTTGGTGCGCAAGATCGGAAAAAATTCCGCCGCTGGTGCTGCTTCTGCCGCGAAGAGCGGCCGGGCGCGGCGCCGTTAGAATGACGCTCCGCCACAAATCACGCGAGTTTGCCTTGCAGATGCTTTTCGAGTGGGATATGACGCGGCGGAAGCCTGCATCGGTGGAGCAGCACTTTTGGAAACAGGCGCGGGCGGCGGATTCCACGCGCAAATTCGCGAATCAATTGTTCGAAGGCGCGGTGGCAGAGACCGAGGCTAGCGACAAGCTGGTGGAAAAGCTGGCGGAGAATTGGCGATTGGAGCGGCTGGCGGTGGTGGATCGCAGTATTTTGCGTTTGGCGATTTATGAATTGAGGTTTGGGACCGCGCCCGCGAAAGTGGCGATTGATGAGGCGTTGGAGTTGGCGAAGAAGTTTTCTTCGGCGGAATCGCCGGCGTTTTTGAATGGGATTTTGGACGCGGCGTGGAAGAGTATTGAGGCGTAGCAGTGCGATTTCGGCTCCGTGCGTGAGTGCAGGCGGCGTTGAGTTCGCAATGCGGATTTCGACTCGGCGCGCCTCGCGTCGATTGTTGTGGTTAAGCACTTCCGCAGCGCTACGGCCGCTGCACTCATATTGAGCTTGCATTCTGCAGCCTCTTACGTGGCTGTGGCTAAACCTCTGCCGCGGATCTACGACAGCCGTGCCCCACGGCTGCGAGGTTAGGCTTCGATGTGGCCTTCGAAGATGCGGACTGCTGAGCCGCTTACTTTGGGAGTTAGTTTGCCGCGTTCTTCTGTTACTTCTACTTGAATTTCGCTGGGGCGGCCCATTTCAACTCCTTGCGTGATCACCAGGGTTTCCGTCGCTTTCATCTGGCCGTGATGGACGAGGTATGCGCCGAGCGAACCGCCGGCGGAGCCTGTCGCGGGATCTTCGATTATTCCCCAAGGAACCATGCCGCGGGCGTAGGCGCGTCCGCGGCCACTGAGCGCGAAGCAATAGGCCATGGTGCCGTGCGGCGAAGTCAGGTGCGCGAGCGCGCGCATGTTCATTTGGATTTTCGGCAGTACGGCGCGGCTTTTGAGCGGAACCATGAGATTCGAAATTCCGGTGGAAGCGAATTCCACGGGAAGCGAGGGTGCGAGGTCGCTGGGTTTCAGACCGAGCGCCGCGGCCAGAGCGGCGCGCGTGAAGGCGGCACGGGTGAAGCGCGCGGGTTTTTGCGTCATGGTGACGCGCACGGGGCGGCCATTGTGAAAAGTGAATTCGACGGGAAGAATTCCGGCGCCGGTTTGCTGCAGGACGTGCACGCTGCCTTCGGACGCGGGGACGACGCCGAGTTCGGCGAGCAAAAACCAGGTGCCGATGACGGGATGTCCAGCGAGAGGGAGTTCGCGCGTGGTGGTGAAAATGCGCAGACGAGCGAGCGCGCGATTATTCGTGGGGCGCTGGATGAAGACCGTCTCCGATAAATTCATTTCGCGCGCGATCGATTGCATTTTCGCGGTGGAGAGGCCGTCGCCATCGGTGACGACGGCGAGCGGATTCCCGGCAAAAGCCTTGGTGGTGAAAACGTCGAGCGTGTAGAGGCGCCGCTGCATATTTTCTGCCTTCTGGCCCGCGTGGTTCCGGGCGGAGATTTGCGTGCGTAATGATTGTTGCGTGGCCCGGTGTTTTTGTTGCGTTACAAGCGTTCCAGTTCGACGACCGTGCGTTCGTTGCGCACGTTGCCGGTGTTGAGGGTTGTTTTGGGCTCGACGAGCAGCATGTGGACTTCTTCTTCGGCGACGGGAAGATGCTCGACGCCTTTAGGTACGATGATGAATTCGCCAGGATCCACGAGGACTTCGCGATCGCGGAATTTCATGCGCAGGCGGCCTTTGACGATGAAGAAGAGCTCATCTTCGTCGTCGTGATGATGCCAGTGGAATTCGCCTTGGATCTTTACGGCTTTCACGTAAGTGTCGTTTAGTTCGCCGATGATGCGGGGATTCCAGTGGTCGTTGATCTTGGTGAACTTGTCGTTCAGGTTGATGGCTTCCATTTTGTTTCTCCTCGCGGTTTGCGATCGCGCTGCGCGACGCGAAAGGCAGATCCCTCGCTACACTCGCGATGACAACGTCTGCGAAAATATCTCCAAACCTGCCACGCTAGAGAGCGCGCACCACCCTGGATACTTCTTCCAGGACGCGGCTGGTTGTTTCCGGCTGCGTGGTCTCGGAATAGATTCTTAGCATGGGTTCGGTGCCGGAGGCGCGGACCATGGCCCAGCCGATTTCGCCGAGATAGATTTTTATGCCATCGAGATTTTCGCGGCGGGTTACCGGCCAGTCGAGGAAGCGGCTGAGTTTAGGATCCGCGAAATATTCGAGTGCTTTTTCTTTCTGGCCGTTCTTCAGCGACAAATCCACGCGGTTGTAGTGATGTTCGCCGAATTCGGCATGCAGCATAGCGACGAGTTCGCCGAGCGATTTGCGGTGCCAGGCCATTACTTCGGCGAGGAGCAGCGCGTTCACGCTGGCATCGCGCTCGGGGAGGTGGAGTTTGGTGCCGATGCCGCCGCTTTCTTCGCCGCCTAGCAGTATGTCGCTTTCGAGCATGCGGTCGCAGACGTATTTGAAGCCGACCGGGGTTTCCCAGACTTTGCGTCCGAATTTGGCGCCGATTTTATCTATGAGCTTGGTGGTGGAGAAGGTTTTCACGACTTCGCCGGGAAGCTGGCGCGTGCCGGCCAGGTGCCAAAGCAGGATCGAAAAAATCTGGTGCGGCGTGACGAAGGTTCCGTCGCGATCAATGGCGCCGATGCGGTCGGCATCGCCATCGAGCGCGAAGCCTGCATCGAATTTGCCTTTCACGACTGCTTCGCGGAGGGCGGCGACGTGCGGCTCGATGGGTTCGGGATTGACACCGCCGAAAAGAGGATCGCGCGTGCCGCGGATTTCTTCACAGGCGATTTCGTTGCGGCGGAAAAGATCGCGCAGGAGGCCGCGTCCCGCGCCGTGCATCGGGTCAATGGCGAAGCGGAATTTCGCGGCGCGCAGGATGTCCCAGTCCACGAGCTTATTGAGGGCTTCTAGGTAAGGCGCGCGGACGTCCAGCGAATGGATGAGATTTGGTTGCGGCGGAAGAGGGGGCGTCGTGTCGCGAAGAACTTGCGCGAGTTCGGATTCGATTTGGGCGACGATGGCGGGCGAGGCGGAGCTGCCGTAGCTGGCTTTGTATTTCACGCCGTTCCACTGATACGGATTGTGGCTGGCGGTGATTTGAATGCCTCCTGCGGCTGCGCGGAGCTTTACGAGCAGCGAGAGCGCGGGAGTGGGAGCGGCGTCGGCTGCTAGCCAGACGGGAATGCCGGCGGCGGAGACGGTTTCCGCGGCAGCGCGCGCGAAACGTTCGGAGCCGAAGCGGGTGTCGTAGCCGACGAGCAGGCCGGCGCCGGGTTTTTCAGCGCGGATTGCGTAACGAGAGATCGCCTGGACCACCTTGCGAACGTTATCGAAGGTGAAATCCTCGGCGATGATGGCGCGCCAGCCGTCGGTGCCGAAAGTGATTTTGTTCACGGTGAAAGTATAAGCGATGGATTTTGCGGTGGGAAGGCTCGTTGTGCGGTGGACGGGATTTTGGGCGGCGCCAAATTGGTGGGTGGGGACTACGAAAAGTCAAAAAGAATTAACGCAGAGGGCGCAGAGGTCGGAGTGCAGAGTTCGCAGAGAAAAACTGACGCGAGGTCGACGGCTAAGAGCCGGCGAGACGTAGGCGCTACACGAGGTTTTTAAGCTTTTGCTGTTCTAAGTATTTCACGATTTTGCCTACGTCTTGGGAGCGGTCGCGGGGGCAGATCAGGATGGCGTCGTCCGTTTCGACTACTACGAGGTTGTTGACGCCGATGGCGGCCACGAATTTTTTCGGGCTCCAGAAGTAGTTGCCGGTGGCGTCGAGAGCGAAGTGGGGGCTGGCGGAAACGTTCGCGCCAGGTTGCGAGGCTAGCAATTCGAAGACGGCTTGCCACGAACCGATGTCGCTCCAGCCGACTTTTGCGGGAAGCACGAAGACGGAGGGAGTGTGCGCGTCGCGCGTGGCCGGTTCCATGATGGCGAAATCCACGGAAATGTTTTCGAGCTTGGGATAAATGCGGCGGAGGGTTGCGGCGTACTTGCGCGTGCCGATGGTTTTCGCGAGATCCGCGAGAGCTGCGTGGGTGGCGGGGAGAAAGCGCCGCAGGTTTTCGAGGAACGTGGAGGCGCGCCAGAAAAACATCCCGGCGTTCCAGTAAAACCTTCCGGCGGAAAGATAGCGGCGCGCGAGGGGCAGCGCTGGTTTTTCAGTGAAGCGGCGAACAGTGTAGGCCTGTAGGCCACCGGGCTTTGCGGCACTTGCGGCGCCTGCTTCGATATAGCCGTAGCCGGTTTCTGGGCGCGTGGGGGGAATGCCGAGGACGACGAGGTTTCCTGGCGTGCGGGCCAGATTGAGCGCGGCGCGAACCAGACGGCGATATTGCGCAACGTCGGCGACGTAGCTGTCCGATGGGAGGACGGCCATCAGCGCGTCACCGTGATCGTGCGCGAGGTGAATCGCGGCGAGGCCGATGGCTGCGGCGGTGTTGCGGCCGACGGGTTCGGCGAGAATGTGCGACGCGGGAATGCCGCGAAGTTCGCGACGAACGGCGGAGGCTTGTTCGACGTTGGTGACTGCCCAGAAATTGCGCGGCGCGAAAAGCGGCGCGAGGCGCGAGACGGTCTGGCGCAGCATCGTTTCGTCGCCGGTGATGTTCAGAAGCTGCTTCGGAGTGCGCGTGCGGCTGCGCGGCCAGAAGCGCGTGCCGCGACCGCCGGCGAGAAGAACAGCGCAAGCCGGAAGTTTTTCGCGAGTTGATTTCACGGATGCGTTTGCCGATGCGGTCATGGGTACACCAGGCGCGACCAGGCGGATTCGCTGACGCCCTGATCGGCGAGCTTGCGCGCGAATTCGTCAATGTGCGTGGGGACGTAGGTGCGCAGGAGCGTGGTGCGCGCGGCGGGATTTAATTGGTAGGCGCCGAGAGCCGCAGGGACGAGCCACGTCTGGGCGGGAGCGTATTCCACGGATTCGCTGCCCCACTGGATGGAGCCATGGCCTTCGAGGAAAATCAGCAGGTCAAAATGCTCGGGCGAGGTGGTGGAGGCGATGCGTTCGGCGAATTCCCATTTTTCGGTGGCGAAGTAGCGGCAGGCGACGAAGTAGGTTTCGGTGACCGCGCCGCGCGAGATGCGTACGGGATCAACTTTGCCGCCGCTCTGCTCGCCGAACTGAATTACCTGCAGCGCTTTTTCGATATGCAGATCGCGCAGCTTGCCTTGCGCGTCGCGGCGATTGTAATCGTAAACGCGATAGGTGATGTCCGAGTGCTGCTGGATTTCGCAGAGGACGAGGCCGCCGCCGATGGTGTGCGCGGTGCCGGCGGGAACGAAAATCGCATCGCCTGGACGCATTGGGACGTGTGCTAGTAAATCCTCGGCGGTGCCGTCCACGATGGCACGCTTGAATTTTTCGGCGGTGACGCCGGGCTTGAGGCCGACCAGGACTTCCGCGCCCTCGCGCGCGCGAAGGGCGTACCACATTTCCGTCTTGCCTGAAGCGCTGGCGCCCGCGGACGATTCGTGGCGCTTGGCGAATTCATCGTCTGGATGAACTTGCACGGAAAGCTTTTGCTCGGCAAAAATAAATTTTACGAGCAGCGGGAAGTCATGGGTCAGGTCCGCTTGAGTTCCGGCCCACTGCGGCGGCAGCTTGCGGCCACACGTTCGCCCAATTTTTCGCCTGCAAATGGCCCGGAGGCGAAGCGGCATTCGTTGCCCGTCATCCAAGCTTCGCCCAGAGGGCTCGGCCAAATTGGATTTCTCTGGAAAAAGCGGGGCGAGCGAAAGCGCTCCCCAGGGGCGCGGACTGAATATGGGCTCGAGACGCGCGGGGCAGAGATTCACGTCAGTCGCAGTCACTTTGCCTGGCCGAAGAAGCGCGCGAGGCGGCGCAGTCCTTCGTCTATTCGCTCCATGGAAGTGGCGTAGGAAAGACGCAAATGTCCGGGCGCGCCGAAAGCTTCACCGGGCGTTACGGCGACGTGTTCGCGTTCGAGAAGCTGCTTGGCGACGGCGGTAGTGTCCGGCATTTGCGGATTGAAGTGAGCGGAAACGTTCGGGAATACGTAAAACGCGCCGAGCGGCGGTGCGCAGCTGACTCCGGGAATCGCGCGCAGGCCGGTGAGAATACGTTCGCGGCGACGGGCGTATTCGGCGAGCATGGCGGCGACGGAATCCATCGAGCCGCGCATGGCTGCGATCCCTGCGTATTGAATGATCGAAGTGGGATTCGAAGTGGACTGGCTTTGCAGCTTGGCGATGGCGTCGACGAGCGGCTTGGGCGCGAGAATGTAGCCGAGGCGCAAGCCGGTCATCGCGAAAGTTTTCGAAAACGAGCCGGCGATGATCAGGCGATGCTTCGTGCCGGGGACGCTCGCGACGGAAAAAGGCTTGGCGTCTTTGTAGACGAAGTGCGAGTAGCATTCGTCGGAGAGCAGCCAGATGTTGCGGCGGTTGCAGAGATCCTGGAGGCGCGCGAATTCGTTGGGAGGAATCACCGCGCCGGTGGGGTTATTGGGAGAATTGGCGATGACGATTTTCGTTCTTGGCGTGATGGCTTGTTCCACTTGGGAGGCGCGCAAGATGAAGAAGTCGTCGGCGCGCGTGGGCGCAAAGACGGGCGTTCCGCCAGCGTATTTGACCATGTCCGGATAGCTGACCCAGTAGGGAGCACCGATGATCACTTCGTCGCCGGGATTGATGAGCGAGCAGACGGCGTTGAAGATGGCGTGCTTGCCGCCGACGTTTACCACGCACTCGGAAGGCTGGTAGGAAGATTCGAGATTCGCCGCATGCCAATCGCAAATCGCCTGGCGCAGGGCAGCAATGCCCGCGACGGGAGTGTACTTGGTGCGGTTCTCCTCGAGAGCCTGCACGACAGCGCGCTTGATGTGATCGGGCGTCGGAAAATCGGGTTCGCCGGGGCCGAAGTCGGCGACGTCTATACCCTGGGCTTTGAGCTTTTCAGCTTCTTGCAGCACGACCATCGTAGGCGAGACGTTGATGCGATTGACGCGGTCTGCGAGCTGAAAGGTTTCTTCCGTTTTTTTCTCGGTGCCCAGTTCCATGGCGCTCCTTCAAATTTCGTAACGGCGATTCCGCCCGGGAGGCCGGCGATCGTGACAGCGCTATTTAAATTTTACACTGAGACGCTCTTGAACGATCGGCGGAACAAATTCTTTTATGGGACCGCCCAGGCGCGCCAGTTCTTTCACCAGACGCGAGCTTAGATAACTGTACTGCTCCGCCGGCAGCATGAAAACGGTTTCCACGTCGGCCTCGATCTTGCGGTTCATCATGGCCATTTGCAGCTCGTATTCGTAATCGGAAACGGCGCGAATGCCACGGACGATTACGTTGGCATTTTTGGCGCGGGCGTAATCCATCAGCAGGCCGTCGAAGACGTCAATCTCCACGTTGGTCCATTTGAAAGTGACCGTTTCGAGCATCTCGACGCGTTCTTTTTCAGTGAAGAGGGGATCTTTTTCCATGTTGTGAGCGACGGCGACGATGAGCTTGTCAAAAATATTGGAGGCGCGAGTAATGAGGTCCAGGTGGCCATTGGTGACCGGGTCGAACGAGCCGGGATAGATTGCGGTAACGCGTCTGGGGCTGGTGGAATCCATGCGATTGGCGATTCTAACCTAGAAGGTTGATCGTCGCCGCGAGAAAAATCAGGCGAAGGTGGGCGAAACCGTTGGCTGGAGCGGGGTTGCCGTTCGGGGGTGGATTTTCGCAGTTGGATGTGGGCGCGTTGACCAAGTGGACTAAAATGGTCGTTGTTTAACATGTTGGTTCGATTGGGGTTGGCACGGAGGCATTGCTTGACAAGTTCTTTCCTGCTGGCCTAGAATGTAAATGCGACTGATTCAGTCGTACATAACTCTAATGATGAAGCTATCGAAGAAGGCTGATTACGGGTTGATCGCGCTGAAGCATCTGGCGATGCACGGCGGGCGCGGATCGTGCAGCGCGGGGGACATCGCGGAGATATATAAGATGTCCACGCCGTTGATGGCAAAAGTGCTGCAGAAATTGGCGAAGGGCGGGTTGGTGGCGGCGCGGCATGGATCTAGCGGGGGATACACTTTGGCGCGGGATGCGTCTTTGATTACGGCTTTGGATGTGATTCGCGCGATTGACGGGCCTTTGTTTATTACATCGTGCGTGACTTCGCGCGGGGCTTGCGATGTGACTACTACTTGTTCGATTCGGGAGCCTTTGCGGCGGGTGAATGAGTCCATTTTGGCGGTATTGGGGAATGTGACGATTTCGCAGATGACGGATGAGGCGCCTATGTCGGAGATGGTGGAGTTGAGAGTTTGAGGTAGAGGCGAAAGGCAATTCTACCGCAGAGACGCAGAGGGCGCAGAGAAGGGCAACGGCGGGATTCGCGGCGAGATTT
>CAWIAM010000027.1:0-230674 GCA_963834215.1 uncultured Acidobacteriota bacterium
GGCGGACGCGATCCGCGGCGTGGTTGACAAAAGCGTGATTTCAAGAGCACCATGCAAGCAGGAATGGAATACATGCTGCGCGAGGCGCGTCCTGGAGATGCAGTGATGGCGATTGGAGCTGGCAGCGTGGGCCGCGTGCTGGACCAGCTGGCGATGCTGCTGGGATCGAAGATTTCGACGAGCGCGGACTAGGGGCGGCGCGGGACCGCGCCGATCGGGCGAGGGAAGGCGAACCACATTCTAGTTCATGCGGATTAGCGACAAACCGATTGCGGCGCGGCTGAAGGAACTTGGCGTCGAGTTACGTCCGGGCGTGCCGCTGAGCGAGAAGACTTCGCTGGGAATCGGCGGAACAACGGATCAATTATTGTTGCGCCAATTCGAGACGATTCCGGCGGTGATGCGGCTGCTCGCGGATGAAAACATTCCGCACCGATTTTTGGGCGGCGGCACAAACGTCCTTATAGATGATGGCGAATTGCCGTACGTCGTGCTGCATCTGCCGACTTCGCAGCCCGGGATGCGCGTCGAGGGAAACGAAGCGTTTGTGGACGCTGCGGCAGATTTGGGTGGCATGGTCACTTTTTGCGCGAAGCGCGATTTGGGCGGGATGGAAGGGTTGATCGGCGTACCGGGAAGCGTGGGCGGCGCATTGCGGATGAACGCCGGAGCGTACGGGACGCAAATCGGGTCGTACGTGCGCGAGGTGGAGCTTTACCGCGCAGCGAGCGGCGAAGTCGAGACGTTGCGCGGCGACGACATACGATTTGACTATCGCCACACGTCGTTTGCGCCGGATGACCTGATGTTGCGTGTGAAACTGGAATTGCCGTCGAAGCCGTACAAAGAAATTCTGGCTGGGATTCGCGTGTGCAATGAAAAGCGTCGTTCCAGCCAGCCTTTGAACCAGAAAAGCGCGGGCTGCATTTTCAAAAACCCCGCGGGCGGCTCGGCTGGGCGGATGATTGACGAACTGAAATTGAAGGGGCATCGCGTAGGCGACGCCATGGTCAGCGACCGGCACGCCAATTTTTTCGTGAATGTTGCGAACGCGAGTTGCGCGGACATGTTAAAACTGATTGACGACGTGCGCGAACGGGTGCGCGCGGCGTATGGCGTCGAGCTTGAGAACGAGGTCATTCTCTGGAAAAATTAAGGACCATGGACGCGGAAGCTTATCCCCAGGAAGTCCTGGCCGACGAAGAGCCGAAGTATCTGCGCCGGCAGAAGCCTCTCGAGATCAAGCGGCGAAAATTCGGCAAGAAGGCCTGGAAAACGTATCTGCGCGTGATGTTCGGGACGGCGGTGGCGGCGGGCGGAGTGGGCGCAGCGTACATGGTGGGGCATTTTTTGCTGGCGTCGCAGGAAATGGCGCTGATGCATCCCGAGCAAATCCAAGTGTCGCAAAATCATTATGTGACGCCGGCGAGCGTGCGCGAGATTTTTCGCGTGGACCGCGGGCACAGCGTCTTGCGCATTCCATTGAGCGAGCGGCGTCGGCAAATTGAAGCTTTGCCGTGGGTGGAGCAGGCCAGTGTGCTGCGCGCTTTGCCCAATACGATAAAGGTTGAGATCGTCGAGCGGACGCCGATTGCGTTTTTGCGTGACGGCAGCGACCTGGCGCTGGTGGACGTGCACGGCGTGATTCTGAACCGGCCGCTCAAGGGCGACTTCCATTTTCCGGTGGTCACCGGGATGAGTTCGGAGATGCCCATCGAAGATCGCGAGCTGCGCATGCGGCTTTTCGCGAGTTTCGCGCAGCAGGTGGAAACGGCACGCGGCGGGGCGATGGACCAAGTGAGCGAAGTGGATCTGAGCGAAGCGAAAGATCTGCGGGCGACGATCACGGGATTGCAGAGTAGCGGTGGTCCGAACGGCGCGAGTGGCAATGCGAACGCAGCCGCCGGGTGGAGCAACGCCGATACACCTATCCTGATCCATTTCGGCGACAGCGATTTCGAGGACAAGTTTCTGACGGTCCTTAAGGATATTGGCCGGTGGCGCGCGGAGGTTGGCAACGTTGAATCTGTCGACTTGCGATTCAACGGCGAGGCGGTGGTGAATCAGGATCCCACGCTGGTGGCGAAGATGCAGGATCCGCCAGTGTTGATGGCCGCGCCGAATGTGCCACCAGCTCTGAAATCGAGACCGGTCGAGGTGTCGCACGCTGCCGCGCACGCGACTTTGCACACGACTTCACGCGTTAGTTCGCACGCAAGCCCGCACCCGGCTTCGCGCGCGGCGCGGCATGTAACGTCGAAAGAGGTAAAGAAAAACGCGGCAAAACATTCGAGTGCGGCGGCGCAGCAGTAGCGAGTGGCCCGAGACGGAAGCACCAAGGAGCAGCGGATTTGACGAAGAAGGAACGACATATTGTGGCGCTGGACATCGGCAGCACGAAAACGTGTGCGTTGATCGGCGAGCTGGATGACGACGCAAGCGGCGTAAGGTTCGCCGCGCTGGGAGCCGCCGAATCGAAAGGCTGGCGCAAGGGGCAGATTGTGAATCTGGACCTGGCGGTCAGCTCGATCCGGCGCGCTGTGGAAGAAGCGGAAGCGATCGTGGGAGTGCCGGTGGAATCGGCGTTGATTGGCGTGGCCGGAACGCACGTGCGCGGAGTGAACAGCCGCGGCGGCATTACGGTGGGTTCGCGTCCGCGCGACGTGCAACGCGACGACGTACGGCGCGCGATTGAAGCAGCGCGGGGCGTGCAATTGCCGGAAGACCGCGAAGTGTTGCACGTGCTGCCGCAGGAATTTTTTCTGGACGCGCAAGATAACATCCGCGACGCGATCGGCATGGTGGGGCAGCGGCTTGAAGCGAACGTGCATATTGTCACTGCTTCAGGAACGGCGACACAAAATATCGTGACGGCGGTAAATCGCGCGGGCGTGCGCGTGGATGATACGGTGCTTGAGCCTCTCGCCTCCGCCGAGGCTTGCTTGACGCAAGACGAGCGCGAACTGGGGTCGTGCCTGTTGGATATCGGCGGCGGAACTACCGAGATGGTGGCGTTCACGAGCGGAGTGGTGCGGCACACGGCGGCGATTCCGGTGGGCGGCGATCATTTCAGCAACGATCTTGCCGTTGGTTTGCGGACGCCCAGTGGGGAAGCGGAAAAAATCAAGCGGCTGCACGCCTGCGCGTTTCGCGAATTGCTGAAAGAGGATGCCGCGATTGAAATCGCGAGTGTCGGCGATCGTCCGCCGCGTACGGTCTTCTCGCGGATGCTTTCGGAGATTGTGGAACCGCGTGCGCAGGAATTATTGATGCTGGTGCGCGACGAACTGCGCCGCGGCGGCGTGGAATCGCAGATTCCCGCGGGCATCGTGCTCACAGGCGGCGGCGCGCAATTGCGCGGCCTGTGCGAACTCGCCGAACGAATTTTCAATCTGCCGGTGCGCGTGGCTTCTCCGCGCGGGCTTGCCGGCATGAGCGAAGAAGTTTCCCAGCCCGAGTATGCAACAGCCGTTGGACTGGTGCTCTACGGCGCGCGGACGCGGCGCGCTGCGGGGAACCGCCCTAGCGGCTGGGTGGGCAAATTGAAGAGCATGTTTGCAGGGGCGCAGTAGGCAACGGATTCAGCATTCGAAACTGGGGAAAGACTGGGGAGGAAGCATGGCGCAAAAAGAATCGAGCATGCGTGTATCGTTTGCGGAAGAAGCACCGAACGGGGCCAAGATAAAAGTAATCGGCGTGGGCGGCGGCGGATCGAACGCCGTCAACCGCATGATTCGCGCCAAGGTGGAAGGCGTGGAATTCATCGCGGCCAATACCGATCTGCAGGCGCTGAAGCTTTCCCAAGCGCCGGTGAAACTGCAATTGGGCGCGAAACTGACGAAAGGGTTGGGCGCGGGAGCCAATCCTGAAGTCGGCCGGAAAGCTGCACTCGAAGACACCGAGAAAATTCTGGAGGCGCTGGACGGCGCGGACATGGTGTTCGTCACCGCCGGTCTCGGCGGCGGCACGGGCAGCGGCGCGGCGCCGGTAGTCGCAAACCTTGCGAGCGAACTCGGGGCGCTGACTGTCGCAGTAGTGACGAAGCCCTTCGCATTCGAAGGCAAGCGGCGCATGGAGCAAGCGGAACAAGCGCTCGCCGAACTGATCGGCTGCGTGGATACCGTGATCGTGATCCCCAACGAGCGGCTGATGGATTGCGTCGAGCACGGAACCAGCTTTTTCGAAGCGTTCCGCATCGCCGACGATATTCTGCGCCAGGCCGTGCAGGGCATTTCGGACATCATCACCATTCCGGGCATCATCAATCGCGACTTTGCTGACGTGAAGACGATCATGTCCGGGCAAGGCTATGCAGTGATGGGCACGGCGGTCGCTTCGGGTTCAAACCGCGCGGTTGACGCCGCGAATCGCGCGATCAATAGCCCGTTGCTCGAAGACAATTGCATTCAGGGCGCGCAGGGAATTTTGATCAACATCACCGGCTCTTCGAGTTTGAGCTTGCAGGAAGTGCACGAAGCTTCTTCGATCATCCAGAAAGCCGCGCATGAAAATGCCAACATTATTTTCGGCGCGGTGATGGACGACGCCATGAAGGAGTCGGTGAAAATCACCGTGATCGCCGCGGGCTTCCGCGAAGTGGCGGCGCGCAAGTCACAGCAGAAGCCGTCATACCTGCCGAAGACGTGGAAAGCCACGCGCGAACCCGAGCCTACGCCCAATATCGCGCCGCAGCAAACCAATGTGGTCCAGCAAGTGGCGCGCAACGTAAAGGAAGTCGTGCACGAAGTCCCGGCCGACGATCTCGACGTGCCCACATTTCTACGCCGGCAAGCTCAGAAGGCGTAGCAGCTTCATCTACCGCGAGGGGCGGCGCGCAGGCCGCCCGCTCGTTGGTCATCGCAACCGTCCATGTGCGAGAGTAATCCACTCGTTCAGATAGCGACTGTAGTAACATCCGCGCATGCGGTGGATTCTTTGTCTTTGGGTTGCCCTAGTTTCATCCAGCCCGACTTTCGCTCAAGCCAAGAGCCCCGTAACGCCCGCGCCGGGCCAATTCGAAATCGGACGGCACTCCTTCTTCGATTTTGGACCCCCGTCGGATTTTTATGACTTATTTATCGTTCGCCCCGCGGCCAGCGGCACCTCCATTGAAAGAATCTCACTGACTCCGCCAGGCGACTTGTGCCTCCAGACCGCCAAGGTCGAAGTGGCCACCGCGACCGTCAGTGAATCCATTGCAACCATTTTGGGAAACACAAATCCCTGTGCGATACCTGAAAAAAAATTGCATCGCGAACTGAAACGGTGCAAGAAATGTCTGGTGTTTAGCGGCGCGAAGATTGCTATGGAAGTTCAGTGCGGGAGTCAAACCCGGATTATCCGCTCAGACATTCTCGATAGGGATATGTTCGATCCGGCAGCGAAGACTCCCGAACATACTCAATGGACAATGCAATTGGTGCAGTTTCTGGACAAGGCCGTCGGGCCAGGTGTGATGGACGAACCAATGTTCCCGGTGTCGGAATCGGCTGAAGCTCCCGTGAAAAGCACAGATCCCGAAGCTCTGCGAGACGTGGGCGCCGGCAAATACGACGCCCTATTCCCGACCGCCCCGGATACACCGTCGGATTTATATCGCGCGTCGCAGACCCGCCCGATCTCGCCGAGCATTCGGTTGATGAGTAGCGCGCCACTCGAGCCCGAAGTCTTTGTGGCGCCGGTATATTCGCCGATTGCGAGATTGGCTCACATCCAAGGTTTCGTCTCTTTTACGATTGACACTGATTTCGACGGCAGAGTGAAGAATCTCACCTTTGATAGCGGTTCGCCTTTTCTTCAAACGTCCGTGAAGAAAGCGTCGAGCGAGTGGAAGTTTCCCCAAAACCCTTCCGCGTTGCAGATCCACGCTGTAATCGAGTTTTCTTTGAATTGCCCTCAACCCCCGAATTGATGCAATCAACGAGCAAATATGTGTATACTATACGTATATACATTCTAGGGGGTTGAGACATGGCTACCGCGCGCGTATTCCGGTCCGGCAACAGCCAGGCAGTCCGTTTGCCGAAGAAATTCCGCCTAAAAAGCAAGGAAGTTGAAATTGAGCGGCGCGGCGACGAAATCGTTCTCCGGGAGAAGACTGGAACGATGGCAAGGGCCTTCGATCTGTTGGCCGGCCTGCCGGACGACGTCGTCGTGCGCCCACGCGGAAAAGACAAACCTCAGAAGCGCAAGGGGCTCTGATGGAGCCGCGCTTCCTGCTGGATACGAACATTTGCATTTACATTCGACAGAAGCAACCAGAGGAAGTCCTCCGCCGGTTCAGTAAACTGCGTCCGGGCGAGGCGGCGCTTTCGGTGATTACTTTTGGAGAGTTGCTTTACGGCGCACATAAGAGCGTTCAGCGAGCAGCCGCTCTCGAGCGCTTGCGGGAGCTTGTGCGCCTACTACCGGCGCTCCCGCTGCCGGAGACGGCGACGGAGGCCTATGGTACGATTCGCGCCGATTTGGAAGCCAAAGGCGAAATGATCGGGAACAACGATTTATGGATCGCGGCGCATGCCCTTGCGGCAGATTTGACACTGGTTTCAAACAATCTTCGAGAATTCCGGCGCGTGCGCGGCTTGAAATCGCAAAACTGGGTCATCTAGTCCGTGCACACGCTTCCTCGATCGTTTCTGGCGATGTAGACTCCCTTCGTGACGGATGCAATTCGAATTGCAGGCGGTGTGTTGCGCCTCACGGCGGAGCATGCGCGCCGAGAGCCGCTCATGGAATGTTGCGGCATGTTTGCCGGGCGCGACGGATTGATTACCCGGGCGTTTCCGGCTGTGAATGCGGCGCGGCATCCGGCTACGGAATATGAAATTGCGCCGAAGGAATTATTTCAGTTCACGCGAGAGATACGGGCCGTCGGATTGCAGTTGCTGGGAATTTATCATTCGCATCCGAACGGCAAGAATGAGCCCTCGGCGCGCGATATCGAGCAGGCGTATTACCCGGACGTCGCCTACTTCATCATTTCGCCGTTGGCGGGGGCGGAAAAGCCGGTGCGCGCGTTTTCGATTTGCGATGGCCGCGTCGCGGAGCTGGAAATTCGCGTTGTGTGACGGCGCGATGTGGCGACGCCGCTCAGCGATTCCGCTCGCCGCCTTGCAAGACGTAAAATCCATCACCGTTCGAAGTTTTCGTGGGAGTGGCCGCCGCGCTGCCAGCCGATTCCAGCGGCACTTTCAGCGCAATCGCGGTAATGTCGTCATGCCGGCGGCCGCTGCCGGAAAACATCTGCGCTTCGTCGAAGAGAAAATCCAGCGACTCATCCGCCGACTTGCTTTGGCACTGCTTCCAGATCTCTTCGAGCTTGCCCCAGCTCAAATCGTCGCCCTGTTCGTTGCGCAGTTCATGCAGGCCGTCCGTCGCAAAAAGCACGGCATCCCCCGGAGACAAATGCACGGAATGAATTTCGTAGGAAGTGCCGTTGAACATGCCGGAGGGAAAGCCGCCTTCACCCAGCGATTGGCATCCCCCAGCGGAAACGAGCAGAGGAAGCGGCACGCCGGCATTAGAAAACGTCAACTCACCGGACGACGGATCAAACACCGCGTAAACTGTGGAACTGTAGCGCCCGGGAACCGGGCGAACCTGCAGCCGTTTGTTCAGAAGTTGCAGCACGGTGGCGGTGTCCTCACCTGTCTTATTTATCCCCCGAATGGTGCCCATCACCAGCGCTGCATACATGGCGGCGATGAGACCTTTGCCGACGACGTCACCCATGTACAGCCCCACGAGTCCGTTGGGCAGCTGAAAAAAATCGGCAAAATCGCCGCCGACTTCGCCGAGCGGCGAAAAGCGAAACGCTATTTCAAAGCCCTCGCCGCGCAACGTGCCGGATGGAAGCAGGGAATCCTGAATGAGCCGCGCTTCGTCCTTGGCTGCCTCAAGCGTGTGGGGCCACAGAACGGATTCGACTTCCGCGGCCGCGGCTGTGCTCATGCTGTGGATCACCCCCGCATGGATAGAACCCCGCAAATCCAATTCCAAATCGCAAGAGGCTTTGACATCGCAACGCGGCAGAGACAGGGGTTAGGCGCGCGGGGGATGCCACGATGGGAAATAAGTTGGCGGTGGTTGTCCCACAACGGGACGGGTGGGCTTGAATGGGACAACTCCGGCGCGACGCGCACTGCCCGCGATTACCGCTGGCCCGCCAGCCGCGCGATTTACTGGGTGCGTGACGAGGGGCGGGACACGATGCCAATCTCCGCGGCGCGAGCGAGAATTGCGGGAATGTCTTCGCGCCTTACATAACGAAGGTGAAATTCTCCCGGGCTGGCGACGCCATCGGGCTTCTCGATGAATTTTGTTTCCGAGACGGGCACGAATTTATCGAGCATGCGGTTCACTCCGAGATTGCGCGTGCGCGTTTGATGGATCAGTTGTGCGATGGGCGCCAGCTCGAAATAGGCTTTGATCCGATGCGGGTAGAGCGCGGTCGAGAGCCCTTTGACACGGAGCGCTGGGACGATGATGTGCCAGTGGGAATAATTCGCTTCGGCGGAATAGCGATTGAGCAGGGTGTAGCCCACCAGGCGATCTTCCAACGTGATTCCGAGCGCGATGTTCGGCTGATTCGCGTCGCCGGTTCGAATCGCGTTCGAAAAGCGGCGATGAATTTCGTCGTGGGAACCGAGGCGCTGACGGTCAATGCCCATGAAAGCGAGGGAATCCTGCGGCATCGAAAGCCAGTAATCAACGATCGCGGGGACGTCCGAGGTTTCGATATCTCGGAGGCTTGCGACGCCGCTGGAGGTCTCAACGGAAGCAAGATTTGGCATTCGTGTTCCTCTTAGAATCGCAAGACGTCTGCTGAGTTTCAGAGTAAAGCAAGGGTTTGGGCGTGGCGGTACTTCCAAATTGGCGGGCGATCGGAAAGAAAAAAGGAAGAGAAATGGCGCCGTGAAGTTTACGCGAGTCCGGTGCGGCGGGACCGCACACGTCTGCTTCGACCAATTTGGTTTTGACTAACGGGCGTTTTGTGCGTGCAGCGCGCTGAGGGCTTCGGCGGCTTCCAGACGTCCCGCATAGAGCGGGAACTTTTCAGCGACGGCAGCAACTTCGCCGCGCACGCGCTGCTCAATGCTCGTGTCGCCTAAGTGGGTCAGTACTTCAGCGATCCATCCGGCGATTTTTTCCATTTCCGGCTCGCGCATGCCGCGGGTGGTGATGGCGGGGCTGCCGACGCGTATGCCGCCGGCTTTCATGGGGGGCAGCGGATCGAAAGGGATGGCGTTCTTGTTGACGGTCATGCCGGAGCGCTCGAGCGCGAGTTCGGCGTCGCGACCGGTGATTCCGCGGGAGTGCATGTCCACGAGCATCAAATGGTTGTCGGTGCCGCCAGTGACGATACGGAATCCGCGCTTGCTAAGGCCGGCGGCGAGCGCTTTGGCGTTCGCCACCACCTGCCGTTGATAGGCGAGAAATTCCGGTTCGGCTGCTTCCTTCAGGCACACGGCTTTTGCGGCGATGATGTGTTCGAGCGGACCGCCCTGAATTCCGGGAAACGTAACGCGGTCGAGATCCTTGGCATATTTTTCGCGGCAGAGGACCAGGCCGCCTCGCGGGCCGCGCAGAGTCTTGTGCGTGGTGGTTGAAACAAAATCGGCGTACGGGACCGGGCTGGGATGGACACCGGCGGCGACGAGTCCGGCGATGTGCGCCATGTCCACGAAGAACAGCGCGCCAACGGATTGCGCGATGTCTGCAATGCGCGGGAAATCAATGATGCGGGCGTAGGCGCTCGCGCCAGCGACGATCATTTTCGGCTGGTGCGCGCGCGCGAGGGCGGCGATTTCGTCATAGTCAATCGTTTCCGCGTCCTTGGTGACGCCGTAGGCCACGAACTTGTATGTTTTGCCAGAAAAATTCAGCGGATGGCCGTGGGTGAGGTGGCCGCCGTGCGCGAGATTCATGCCCAGCACGGTGGCGCCGGGCTCGAGCGCCGTCATGTATACCGAAATGTTTGCTTGAGTGCCGGAGTGCGATTGCACGTTGGCGTGTTCCGCGCCGAAAAGTTGTTTGGCGCGTTCGATAGCGAGGCGCTCGACGCGATCCACGTTTTCGCAGCCGCCGTAATAACGCTTGCCGGGATAGCCCTCGGCGTATTTATTGGTGAAGACCGAGCCCATGGCTTCGAGAACGGCTTCGGAAACGAAATTTTCGGAGGCGATCAGCTCGAGGCCCGGTGGCCTGGCGGCGCACTTCATCGCGCAACGCTTCGGCGACTTCGGGATCCACTTCATCGAGACGGCGGCTCATGCGAACCAGTTCGGGGAATTCGTTTTTCATTTTATGGCCCCTCACAGGATTTGCGGCGGGAACGCCCGCCACGGAACGGCGCTCCGCCGCGGCCCGCGCAACTTTCGTGTCTCCGGTGTGTTTATAAATTCGAGAAGATTTTATCGGAGCGCTGCGCGCTTTGCAATCAAACCCGGCCATAAGCGAGCGGCGCTGCGCCCCCGCGCAAGAAATTATTTATTGCTGGCACCTACTCAAGGAGAAAGACAGAATGCGTCCTATTAAACGTTGGCTGGGTTTGCTGTTGATAGCTGTCGCGGTTACGTCACCGATCGTAGTCGCCGGCTGCGCGGAGCACCGTACAGTCCGGGTCTATGATCCTTACTACGGCGACTATCACGTGTGGAATCACGACGAAATTGTTTACTACCACCAGTGGATTGGGGAGACGCACCGGCCTTACCGCGAATTTCGCGCGTTGCCGCCGGAAGAGCAGCGCGAATACTGGAACTGGCGTCACCATCATCCCGATCACCACTAAAAATCTTTAGGGTGGCGTGCACTCATTTTGAAAAAGCAAAGCCCGCCGATGATCACATATCGGCGGGCTTTCTCGCTTTTGAATGCTGGGATCGAATTGCTACTGCTGACTCGATCCGGTAACGGTCGAGATGACCGGCACGTGATGCTGACCGAGCAGCGTGTGCGGCCCACCGTAGATAAATTCGAGGGCGACGTTCAAGCCAGCTTGGATGGCCAAGTTGTAATTGCCAATACGGAATCCGTCCATAGGCTCGTAGCGCCCGGGATACCAGAGCATCACAGCGGCCTCGCTACCTGCGTACGGCGCAACCAGCGACGGAATCGAGAAAACTCTGTGGCCGTCGTCACCGCGGCGGGCGGTTACGGTGGAGATCAAAGCGTGCTCTAGGCGGTGACCGAAGCCGGTGCAGTCGCAGCGGTAATAGAGGGTATCTTCGCGGAACACTTCCGAAAGGGTATAGCGGGTGGTCTGCGTGACTAGGTTGATGCCGAAGTCACTTGCCACACGCCTTCCATACCCGGCGGCTCCGCCACCCCACTCTGGAGGAGTGCCGTATGCTTGCTGGACCCCGCCTGCGAGAGCGGCTCCAAGGAACGGATACGGCCCGAAGGCATCGAACGCGTAGTTGCGCAATTTTTCTTTTTCGGTGGGGCGCTCGTAAAGCTGGCCGGGTTGAGTCCTGGCCACATGCGGCGACATCACGCTGGGCTGGCTGGATTGCTGCTGAGGCGGAGGCGTGGTTTGTTGCTGGCTCGAGGAAGTGCCTGCTCCCGCGCCGGATTGGGCGCTTGCCGGAATCGAAAAGAGCATCATGAACGAACACACAAACAATACTGGAATAGTAAGACGCAGCTTCATCTCAAAAAACTCCTTTAAGTATCAAAGCACCGCCAGTGTGGGAACCGGCGCGCCGGATAGGCTACACTGAATTCGATGCGGACACACGGGAAAAAAGCGCATCTCCATCAACGCGCATTGTTCCGCGCGAAAAAAACGAAGAAGACAGAGGGTTGCGCCGCAGCGGGGCGGCGTAGGGGCCACCGGATCGAATTTGGTGTTCCACCGAAGGTCAGTGCCCGCCGAGGCGCGGTAGCGTCTGTGTATACCCGCCGCCTGCGAAGAAAAAAAGGAGGTAAGCATCCCGGACGGGTCGGTGACGTGACTTTGGTCGATGATGTTGCGCGGTCCACGGAAATAGCTGAATTCCACTTTGCCGCCGTCCGCCAGAGTCTGGTCTTTGATGTAGCCATCGTTCGAGTAGGTATTGGTGAGCACCACGGGTCCGTTCTCGTGGCCGGCGGTAAGCATTTCGGCCTTCTCGTCGTAGGAGTAGGTACCCACCTGTCCGTCGGAATCCCGCGTGCGAATCAACCGCCCTCCCGGATCGTATTCGTATTGCACGGTGCGGCCGAGCGAGGATTCGATGCGGCGAATCCGGTGCTGCGCGTCGTTGTCAAAGTGCAGCCACTCTCCGGAGGGAGTCGTAATCGCCAGGGCGGCCCCGACTTTGTCCCTCTCGATTTTGTATTCTTGGCCAGCCGGGTCCACAAAGGAACCGAGCACGGTAACGTATTGCGCTAACCATTCCGGATGACAGGGAAAATAAAGCGTCCAACCGTCATTTCTTTTTATGCGCCAGACTTTGCCGTCAAATTCGGCCGAAGTATTTCGAAACGGTCCAGTGTAGCCGCCCGTCTGGCGGTAGGCATCGGGGTGACCGGTCGCTGACGGTGTGTCCACGAACCGGATTCTGGACCCATCCGCAAAGCACAGCTCTACATACACGCCCATTTGCCCTATGAGGAACAGGTCCAGGGAGTTCGAGGCGCCGACTCCAAACGACTGAGAACGATCATCGTTCGCCGTGTAGACTCTGGTGAATTCGAAGGGATCGTCGCCATCGAGCATAAAATCCATCTGGCGCTGCACGAAAAGTCCGAGGCTGAGATCGGCGCTGAAAATCTGGGTGCGGGTGTCTTTAACGGCTTCATTCAGAAAATCCACTCTCCACAGCGCGGGCTTGCCCGGCACGTCGTACACGGTGAATCCCGGATCCCCAGTGTTATAGAAGGAACTCCAGACGCCTTCTGCGCCAATCACCTGCGTGCCCATCAGGTCAATCGCCATCCCGGAAAGAATGCCACCGCTCAGAAGACTGGTGTCGTCGCTGCTCAGTGGCAGACTGTAATAGAGCATCACTATATTTTTCGTGAGCATTTTCTGCAGGCGGGAACTCAGCCATTCCGGATTCCATTCGTCGAGCAGTGCGGGCGGGTGGAGACGGGCGGATGAAACGATCGCGAAGCGTCCGCCAGTACGCCAATTCTCCGCGTGGTCCCAGTCAAGGTCGGGGATGAACATATCGCGCGAGGTGACGCCGATCAGAATTGCGAACGGGTCGCGGGCAAGCTCCGGATGTGTCTTTTGCACAAAATCGAGCAACTCGCTGGCGTCAAGCTGGTGACGGTGGGGGTCCACGAGAGACGGCTGCAGAGCGGCCGCTGCCAGCACCTCGACGTCGATGCCGAACTTCGCTTTATAGTAGGCGGGCGCCCAACATAGGGACTCGTTGTCCTGGAGGCCGACCGGAATCAGGTACACTTTCTGAGCTGCCACGCGCGGAAGCCCTAACACGCGTGGAACACTGTTTAAGTCAATTCTCTTTTTCCCCGCATTCGCCACTGTGACGAGACGCGTATATTCCCAGGATCCGTTGATCTTGTTGGCGACGCCGTACAAGTAGGCTTGGCCGATGGAACCGCGCAATTTCACGGACCATTGGGCGAATTCGGAATGCCGCGAAGGAAGGCTGTAGCCAATTACCGGCCACACCGCGTGAATGTTTTCGCCCAACGCGTCTTGTACCTCTCGCGACGACTCCGCGGTTGCCAAGGAATTCTGGTAAACCTCCATTCCGGCGAGGCGGACGTTCAAAATGAGGAAAACGACACCAAGCGCAACGTACCCGAGCACCACCAGTAATCCGGGAACGCCGAAGGCAAGCTTCAATGACAGTGCCAGCCAACTGCGCCAAGTGCGGGCGTTGCCAGAAGTGTACCCGCAGGAGGGACATGCGGTTCCGTCGGTCGGGATCACGGAACGACAACGCGGGCATATGGTTTGCATTGACGTATATTGCATTCAGAGTGAATAACATCCCCTTTCGTAACGAGCCATGGTACGTCGCGGCAAGATTTGTCTATTTGCTAAACGGTCTGACAAGCAACGTAGTGAGCGGTGGACGGGCCGAGGTCGTGATGCTGAACTCACGAAACGCGAAACGCTGAGGTTGCCCGGCTCCTGACTCGATTGACTTCACGCCGGGTCTCCCCTAACCTTGAACGTTTATTGTGCTGCTGCGAGTGTGGATTTGCGCGCTTGCGGCCCATCTAGCGCAGAAAAGAGCCTCTAGAGCATGGCCGATCAGAAATTGCCTACGCGCGCGGAAGATTTTTCGGAGTGGTACAACCAGCTCGTCCTGCGGGCGGAGCTGGCGGACTACGCGCCGGTGCGCGGCTGCATGATCGTGCGGCCGTACGGCTGGGCGCTGTGGGAGAACATTACCGCGGCACTGGACCGCCGGTTCAAGGCCACGGGGCACGTGAACGCGGCGTTTCCCTTGCTGATTCCGCGCAGCTTCATCGACAAGGAACAATCGCACGTGGCGGGATTTTCGCCCGAGCTGGCGGTGGTTACGCACGGCGGCGGCGAAAAATTGGAAGAGCCGCTGGTGATCCGCCCGACTTCGGAGACGATCATCGGCCACGCTTATGCGAAATGGATTCAGTCTTACCGCGATTTGCCGGTGCTGATCAATCAGTGGAACAGCGTGGTGCGCTGGGAATTGCGCACCAAGCTATTTCTGCGCACGCTGGAATTTTTCTGGCAGGAAGGGCACACCGCGCACGCCACGCTCGAAGAAGCGGAGGCGGAAACGCGGCAGATGCTGGACATCTACACGGATTTCGCCGTGAACGAGGCGGCCGTTCCGGTGATTCCCGGGCGCAAGTCGGATTCCGAGCGTTTCGCCGGCGCGGACCAGACATATTCCATCGAAGCGATGATGGGCGACGGCAAAGCGTTGCAGGCGGGCACCTCGCACAATCTGGGGCAGAATTTCGCCAAGGCCTTTGAGATTCGCTATCTCGACAGAGCGGGCGTGCTGCAGCATTGCTGGACGACTTCGTGGGGGCTTTCGACGCGCTTTATCGGCGCGATCATCATGGTGCATGGCGACGATCAGGGATTGATTTTGCCGCCGCGCCTGGCGCCCTACCAAGTGGTGATCGTGCCGATCTACAAGACCGACGAAGAAAAGTCGAGCGTGCTGGAGTGCGCGCACAAGCTCCGCAAGGAGCTGGCGACGCCGGCATCCGCGTGAAGCTGGACGAGCGCGAAGGCACGAGCCCGGGCTTCAAGTTCAACGATTGGGAGATGCGCGGCGTGCCACTGCGCATCGAAATCGGGCCGAAGGACGTGGCCAAGGGTAGCGTGGTGCTGGCGCGGCGCGACCGGCCCGGAAAGGAAGGGAAGTCATTCGTCCCGCAGGAGGGAATTGCGGCTGCGGTGGTTCAGACCCTGGACGAAATCCAGAAAGCGCTGTTCGACCGCGCGCTGGCTTTTCGCAATGCCAATACCGCCGAACCTGCGAATTACGAGGAATTCAAGACGGCGGTTGAGAAGGGTTTCGCGTTTGCGTGGTGGTGCGGCAATGCCGATTGCGAAGCCAAGATCAAGGAAGAGACCAAGGCCACGATGCGTTGCATTCCTCTGGAGCAGCCCGGCGGCACCGGGAAGTGCATCCACTGCGGCGAGCTCGCCAAAGAAAAGGCCATTTTCGCGCGGGCCTATTGAGCGAAGATCGGTCCGTTTCCGCGCGTTTACTCATTCAGAACACACCCCTTACCTCAAGCTTCCCCTTCGCACCACCGCTGCTAGTATAAAAATACCGCAGGTGTACCAAGTTCCTTGGGAGGCTTTTACCTTGAACGCGAGGCCAGTTCGGAACAAGCAACTCGGCGGGGGGACCATCAAGTTCATCATCACCATGGCGATCTTGGGTTTCGGTGCCTTTTCTGCTTATAAGATCATTCCGGCTTACTTCGCAAACTATCAACTCCAGGACATGATGAAGTCTGAAGCGCTGTTTGCCACTTCTGCAATCCGCGTAAGACCGCCGACGACATCCATGACGACGTCTGGAAGAAGGTGCAGGAACTGGGGATCCCGGCTAAGTCAGAAGATATCCAAGTAACCGCGGGCACGAACAACCAAGCCGTTTCCGTGGCGCTGGATTACTCGGTGCCGGTGGACCTCATCGTTTATCAGTTTACCCTGGATTTTCATCCCCACGCAGACAGCCATTCGATTTAGAATTGATATTCACCACGATCGAAACCCTGTTGAGCCAGCCGCGCCAGCCCGTCGCTGCCCAACCGTGTGGCTACGGATTGCGTCTAATAACCTGAGACTGTTCTCGCGGAGACTATTGATTGCGGATTCGAATCGAGCGGGGCTTTTGGACATCGCGCGTAGGTCTGGCCGTGCTCGGCTCGGCGCTATTGCTGCTGGTGGTGGTCACTTCCGTTTTTGCCTATTACTACGTGCAATTCGGCAAGCTGATTAATCAGCAGCTCACCGGACAGGTGTACCACAACACCTCGCGCGTTTTTTCCGCTCCCGGCCACATTTACACTGGCGAGACCCTGCGCGCCGGCGATCTGGCGACCTACCTGCTTCGCACGGGGTACCAGGAAGGCGAAGTCGAAGGCGCGCCCGGAGAATTCAAGGTCAAGGGTTCGACGGTCGAGATCCGGCCGTCGCGCGAATCCTATTTTCAGGGCACAAACGCGCTGCGCGTGAGTTTCTCGGGCAACACCATCTCTCGCATCTCGCAGCTCTCCGACGGCGCCCCGCGAGTGGCGGCGGAAATCGAGCCCGAACTCATCACCAACCTCTTCGACAGTTCCCGCGAAAAACGCCGCGTGGTCCGTTTTGACGATCTTCCCAAAGAGATGGTGAACGCCGTGCTCGCCGCAGAGGACAAGCGTTTCTTCGAACATGGCGGCCTGGATATCGTGCGCGTTTTTGGCGCGGCGCTGGCGGATCTGCGGCGCGGGCAAAAGGCGCAGGGCGCGTCCACGATCGACATGCAAGTGGCGCGGAGCTTTTTCTTCACCACCAAGCGCGAGTGGCGGCGCAAGGTGAAGGAAATCCTGATGGCCGTGGAAATCAACCAGCGCTTTTCGAAGCAACAGATTTTCGAGCTGTACGCGAACGAAGTGTACCTGGGCAATCGCGGCAGCTTCGCGATCCGCGGATTTGGAGAGGCGGCTGAGGCGTATTTTGGCAAGGACGTGCGGGAGCTGAACCTGGGCGAAGAAGCGTTCCTCGCGGGAATCATTCGCGCGCCGAATCGTTATTCCTCCTCGGAGCGCCACGTGGATCGCGCCGAAGAATCGCGCGATCGGGTGCTGGCGCAGATGGTGGAAGACAGCTACGTCACGCAGGACCAGGCCGACGCCGCGAAGAAAGTGAAGCTCAAGTTCGTTAATGGCGGCGTGAATACCGGCGCGGCGCCTTACTTCGTGGATATGGTGAAAGACCATCTGCTCGAGCAATTTTCGGAAACCGATCTGGAAACGCAGAGCTACCGAATTTACACAACGCTCGATCCACAGTTGCAGCACGCGGCAGCCGACGCGATTCAAATCGGCGTGCAGAGCGTCGATAAGTTGCTGGCCAAGCGCTACGCCATCTGGAAAAAGAAAGGGCAGGCGGTGCCGCAGGTGCAAGTGGCGCTGGTGGCGATGGATCCGCAAACCGGCGAAATTCGCGCGCTGGTCGGCGGGCGGAATTACGGTGAAAGCCAGCTGAATCACGCACTGGCGCGGCGGCAGCCCGGCTCGGTGTTCAAGCCATTTGTTTACGCGGCGGCGTTCGACGACACGGTGCTGGGAGTGCAGCCCGTGGTGACTCCCGTCACTACGGTAGACGACGTGCCCACCACTTTTGATTTCGACGGCAAGGAATATACGCCGGACAACTACGGCGAGGAATTTTACGGCACGGTGACGGTGCGCGATGCGCTGATTCATTCGCTGAACGTTGCGACAGTGAAAGTCGCGGAAATGATTGGCTACCAGCGCGTGGTGGACCTGGCGCGGCAGATGGGCCTCGGCAACAACATTCAACCCACGCCTGCCGTCGCGCTGGGCGCCTACGAAATGACGCCGATAGATGTTGCCGCGGGCTATACCGCATTCGCCACGAACGGAGTACGCGCTGAGCCACTCTTCCTGCGCAGCGTGCTGGCCGCGGACGGCACGGTGGAAGAGACAGGCTTGCCGCGGACGCATCCGGTGCTCGATCCGCGCGTCGCCTATCTCACGACGAGCCTGATGGAAGACGTGATCAATAAGGGCACGGGCGTCACCGTGCGCTCAATGGGATTCACACCCGTCGCCGCCGGCAAAACCGGCACTTCGCGCGACGGCTGGTTCGCGGGATTCACTTCGAATCTGCTCTGCGTGGTGTGGGTGGGATTCGACGACAATCGCGACCTGGGTTTTTCCGGCAGCGAATCCGCCGCGCCAATCTGGGCGGAATTCATGAAGCGCGCGGTCACCCTTCCGCAGTACAAAATGACGGAGGATTTCGATCCGCCCCCGGGCGTGTTGCAAGAAACGATTGACCCGCAATCGGGGCAACTCGCCACCGCTTCTTGCCCGCAAACGGTGCAGGAATATTTCGTTTCGGGCAGTGAACCGACCCAACTGTGCGAACTGCACGGCGGACCGCATCTCGCGTCCACGCCGGCCAATTGGCTTTCGCATCTTTTTGGCAAGGACAACAATCCGCCCCCTCCGCCGAATACCGCCGCCAATCCCCCGAATGGCGCGAATCCGCAGGTGCCTCCTGCGGATGACCAGGCGGAAAAGAAAAAGGGGCTTCTGGGCAAGATTTTTGGTATCTTTGGTTCCAGCAAAAAGCCTGCGGACAGCCAGAAACCTCCACCGTAGGCTCGCTAGCGCGGTAAAGGAGTAGGGCAATGAGCCGATTGACTCTTGTTGCCGTTCCGCTGGTCCTGTGCCTAGCTGTTTCCATCCGAGCGCAGGAAACACCCACAAAAGTAAGCAACACAACGAGCCCAATTTCCGCAACGGCGCCGCCGGTTTCGACGATGACGCCGCGCGAAGCGCTCGAAATGCGCGGAGATATTTTCATGGCCCGCAAAGAATATTCACAGGCGGTGGGCGAGTACGACCACATTCTGATCACCGAGCCGAAGGACGCGGAAGTGCTCAACAAGATCGGCGTCGCCTACCAGCAGCTGGGCGACTTGCCGCGCGCGGAACGCGCTTACAGGCGTTCCATGCACGCCGACAAGAAATTCGCGAGTGCCGCGAATAACTGCGGCACGGTGGAGTACGAGCGGAAGCACTACGGCAAGGCGATCGGCCTTTACAAGAAAGCGCTCGATTTGCGCGGCGATATGCCCACGATGTACAGCAATCTGGGTTATGCCTATTTTGCGAATAAGGAATATCCGGACGCGATGACCGCGTTCGAGAAGGCGCTATCGCTCGATCCCACGATTTTCGACCGGCGCGGGCAGGGCGGCACGGTGGTGCAGCAGCGCTCCACTCCCGATCCCGGCTTGTTTTATTTCTTCGTGGCCAAGACGTACGCGCAGGCTGGCGATGCCGAGCGCGCCGCGCACTATTTGAAGCTGGCGCGCGACGACGGCTACGCGGGCTTCCTCACGGCGCAGACCGATCCGGCTTTTGCCAAGGTAATCAAAGACCCCGGCGTGCAGGAAGTGCTGCACGAAGCGCCGTCCTACGCCAGCTCACCGAAAAAGCAGATCCAAAACTAACTAGCTCCAAGGTGAACACAGCAATGTCCGGTTTTGTAGCGGCCACCTTCAGATGGGAGCCTTGGAGCAAGTCTCGCTTCGTTAACCACACTTTTCTGATACCTTAGAGTACAATTCGCGCGGCAGGAGACATGCGACTGTGAGACGTTCCCAAGCAATTGAATGTTGAGACGCAGAATAGTGAGACGGCTTCTCGTCGGCGTGCTTATCATCGCGGCCTTTTCCGCTTACTCCCAGACCCAGCAAAAAATAGGCAAATCCGAGTTAGAAGACGCGCGTGCGATCCTTCGGCAAGTGCGGGAAACAATCGCACAGAACTACTACGATCCCACCTTTCACGGTTACGACCTGGACGCGCGGTTCCAGGGAGTCGATCAGGAGCTGGGCGACGTCACGTCCTTCGAGATGGCGATGAGTGTGATCGGATCGGCAGTACAGGGCTTGGCGGACTCGCACACTCATTTTATCTGGGGACGTCCAGGTCTATAGCGGGTGGCGAATGGAGATGTTAGGCCGGACGTGCGTGATTTCGGCCGTCGAACCCGGCTCTGACGCTTGGAAACAAGGGCTACGGCCGGGTGACGTGGTGGTGAAGGTCCAGGATTACGAACCGACCCGCTCAACGTTCGGCGGAATCAGGTATCTGTTTAGCGTTCTCGCGCCACAGGAGTATTACCGCTTCGTTGTGGCCAGCCCATCTCAGGCTGCCCGTTCGGTAACTACCAGAAGCCGACTAATAATCTTTCCCCTAACGCGCATGCCGGGCGGCGTAACAAATCAAGAATTGGCCAGGTTGCTGCAAGGCGATTGGAATGTGCGCAAGCCGCGAGCCGTCGAAGTGAATGACAGTCTGATAATCTGGAAGCTGCCAGCGTTCAAGGTGCCCGAGAGCGAAATCAAACGCGATGTCGGGGCTGCAAGAAAACATAAAACGCTGATACTCGATCTTCGCGATAACAGCGGAGGGGGCGAGGACGATTTGCGCTGGATGATCGGCAGCTTCTTCGATCACGATATCGCGGTCGGAGAAATGATCGAGCGCGGCAAGAGCGAGCCCCTGAATGCTTCTTCGTTTGGCGAGCAGGCTTTTACCGGAAAGTTGATTGTGTTGGTAAATAGCTCCTCGGCGTCTGCAGCTGAAGTGTTTGCTCGCACCGTGCAGTCGGAGAATCGCGGCATCGTTATTGGAGATCAAACCGCCGGCGCAGTGGGACGCGCGAGGATTTTTCCGCTTCGGCAAGGGACGGTGGGCGGCGTTACTTACGGCATGGAAGTAACGGTGGCACGCCTGAAGATGCCTGACGGAGCGGATCTGGAAGGCAAGGGCGTAATTCCGGACGTGAAGGCGGTTCCTACTCCCTTGGCCTTGGCCGAGCAAGTCGACCCTGTTCTTTCGGCTGCCGCGAAACAAGCAGGTGTGCAGATCTCTCCAGAAGAAGCGGCCAAGATGTTCCCCGTGGTTTGGCCGACCTACTAATCCGAGCTTGTCGTTCAACGATCTCTTGTTTGCGGTTCTTCTGATCGCTCTATCGTTTGACCAATGCACTCGCCGGAGCGAGTTCCGCACCGATGTCACCTGGGTCCGTCGGATTAGAGCTTGAATTCTCCATGCTCATAGCGTCCTTAGGCGCTCTAGACGTGCGAAGGAGCTTTTCGTTTGCGTCCTTTTCGCGCGTCTCGCGCAGGTCTCCCAGTTCCGTGATTTCGCAGCTTCGATGTCCTCACGACGACGGGCGGAAAATCCCATCATCGCAGACTGACCGATTGTGGGAAGTGTAGGGCGTGCGTGCATTCTGTTGCTATAATGGCTTACGAAATGTTCTCCCGCGCAGTTCGCCGCTTTTTGCTGTTTCTGTCTCTGGCGGCTGCAGTATCGCTCGCATTTTCCGTTGCTCTTGCTGCGCCGCCCGCGCCGCCAGTTCCACCCGCCGCAGAGGCGAACTCCGCCGTGGTCGAACTCCACATTGATGGCGAGATCGAGCCGATTCTCGCGGAATATATCGTCCACGGAATTGACCAGGCCAACGCTGAGCATGCCAGCCTGATTTTGATCACGATGAATACGCCGGGCGGACTCGACACCTCCATGCGCGAGATTATTTCGGCCATTTTGCGTTCCGCCGCGCCGGTCGTGACTTACGTTTACCCCACCGGCTCGCGTGCCGCGTCTGCCGGATTTTTCATTTTGCTTTCGGGCGATGTTGACGCGATGTCGCCGGGCACGGAAACGGGAGCCGCTTCGCCTCTGATTGAGATCGGCGGCTCGCCTGTTCAGATTGATGAGACTCTGCGCAAAAAAATCGTGAACGATGCGACCGCGTATTTGCGCAGCTACACGACAAAGCGCGGACGGAATGCCGACTTGGCCGAAACCGCGGTGACCGACGCAAAAGCTTTCAGCGACAAGGAAGCGCTGGACGGGAAGCTGGTGGATATCGTCACGGGGTCGAAGGAAGATTTGCTTGCGCAACTGAACGGCCGGACGATCACGCGACTGGATGGCACGAAAATGGTGTTGGCTCTGCAACATCCCGTGATCGTTGCGCGTGATATGACCGGCCGCGAGAGATTCCTCGCGCGCATCGTGCAGCCCGACGCATTTTTCATTTTGCTGGTCATCGGCGTTCTGGGGCTTTACGTCGAGTTCACGCATCCCGGAGTGTTTGCGCCGGGGGTGATCGGCGGCATCGCGCTCCTGCTGGCGCTTTTTGCGATGCACTTGCTGCCGATCAATTTCGCGGGGCTTTTGCTGATCGCGCTGGCGTTTGCACTGTTCGTCCTCGAGGCTAAATTCCCAACGCATGGCGTGCTGGGAGCGGGAGGAGTGGTGGCGATGATCCTGGGCGCGCTGTTTCTGATTCGGTCGCCTCTGACAGGGATGGGCGTGAGTTTGTGGACGGCGGTTGCCGTGGTGATTCCGTTTGGGATCATCGTGGTCATCCTGATGCGTCTGGTGTTGCGTTCGCGCCACTGGAAAGTTTCGACGGGCAAGGAAGAAATGGTCGGGGAAGTGGGTGAAGTACGGGAGCCGCTGGGTTCGGAGGATGGCGCCGGCACAGTCTTCGTACACGGCGAGTTGTGGCGCGCGGCGACTCCCACGGGCGCGAGCATTCCAGCCGGCGCGCGCGTTCGCGTGAAAAAAGTAAAAGGCCTGACGCTCGAAGTCGAACCGGTGGAATCAAGATAGACGCACGACAAGGGCGTAGGGGCACGCCATGTCTCGGACCCGCCGTAGGAGGGCCGTGCCCGTTGATGCCCACTGCGCTTTCGCAAGTGGTTGTAGGGGCCGGTCTCAGACCCGCCCTACGCTCGATTGTAGAATTCGAGGTTGCTCGTCGGAGGGAAGACGATGGATTTCTTCACGATTCTGCTCGGAGTTGCCGTAATCATTTTCCTGTTCTGGCTGACGAATTCCATTTACGTCATCAAGGAATGGGAACGTGGCGTGGTGCTGCGCCTGGGACGGATGTTACCGGAAGCGAAGGGCGCGGGTCTGCAGCTGGTATTTTTCCCGATTGATAAGCTCACGCGGATTTCGCTGCGCATCGAAACCCTTGATGTGCCGCCGCAGGACGTGATCACACGCGACAACGTCTCGGTTAAGGTGAATGCCGTATGTTACTTCCGCGTAGTGGACGCTAATCTCGCGCTGTCGCAGGTGCAGAATTATCTATATGCTACTTCGCAGTTGGCCCAGACCACGCTGCGCAGCTTGGTGGGGCAGTTCGAACTGGATGCGATCCTTTCCGAGCGCGAAAAGGTCAATGCCAAACTGCAACAAATCCTTGACCAGGATACGGAGCCTTGGGGTATCAAGGTAACGAAGGTTGAGGTAAAGCAAGTAGACATTCCGGAGAATATGCAGCGCGCGATCGCGCGGCAAGCCGAAGCGGAGCGCGAGCGGCGGGCCAAAGTCATCGCGGCGGAAGGCGAATTTCAGGCCTCGGCGCGGTTGTCCGAGGCCGCGGCCGTGCTGCAAAAGGAGCCGGTGGCGATCCAATTGCGCTATCTGCAGACGCTGGTGGAAATTGGAGTGGAAAAAAATACCACGGTGGTCTTCCCGTTACCCGTTGACATTATTTCGCAGTGGATGAAGGCGCTGGAGAACAAGTAAGAGATATGGCATCGAGCGGCAGACGCGGCGGCGGAGAACGAGTGCTGGAAAGCCGGCACTTGGTAGGGCTGTTTCTCGGCGTCGTGCTGCTCTGCGGAGTTTTCTTCACGCTGGGCTATGTGATGGGACGTCAGCAATATGGCGGGTCGGTGCACGCCGCCGACGCCTCGCCGCTGCGCAGCGCGCCCCCGGCGTCAACGGCTGCGTCTGCGAAAAACAAGGAAGCGGCTCCGGCAAACGGCAGCGCGCCCGGCGATCAGAGCTGGGACTTTTACGGCAAAGGCAACAGCGCGGGGAATGACCATCTCGATTCCGCTCCGCCGTCGCGCGGGAAACAGCCCGTGTCCTCGTTTGCCGCGAAGTCAGAGAAGCCCGCGCCGCCGGTCGCAGCGAAAGCGCTTCCGGCGAGCAGCAAAGAACCGGGGCGCTTTCAGCCGCCCGCGCTTAACAAAAACTCGATCGTTTTGCAGGTTGCGGCGGTGAAGGTTCAGCGCGATGCGCTGGAAATGGCCGACGCGATTCAGCAGAAAAGATTTCCTTCGTTTGTTGCGATCTCGCCCGCAGACAATCTTTTCCACGTTCAGATCGGCCCTTACCCCGATATGGCCGCCGCGGAAAGCGCCAAGCGCGCCCTCGAACAACTGGGCTTTAAGCCTATAATCAAACACTGAATGAACTTGCCTCGTTACGCGCGAGTCTTGCTCGCCATAGGCAGCGGTGTCGCGCTCGGCCTCGCGTTTCCCAATTACAATTTGTACCTGCTCGCGTGGATCGCCATGGGCATGCTCGTCCTGGCGTGCTGCGGCGCGCCGCTGAAGGAAGCGCCGTTGTACGGATTTCTTGCACGGGCAAGTTTTTTATCCGGTGTGCCTGCCGTGGGTGGATACCGTCATGCGGCAGTACGGGAATATTGATCCGTGGATCGCGGGCGCGTTCGTGGGGCTGATAGGTTTCGTCGGCGGATTGATTTGCATGGTGTTTTCCACTGGCGTGGCGCTGGCGTCGAAGAAAAGCAATTTGCTCGCTTGTTTGCTGGCGCCGTTCCTGTGGACCGCGCTGGAATTTTTCCGCACGAATATTCCGATTATTGGCTCGTCGTGGGATTTGTCCGGTTATCCTGCGGCGCGCAGCATGGCGCTGCTGCAGATCACGTCGGTGACCGGGATTTATGGATTGTGCTTTCTGATTGCCGCGTACGGTTCGTTGCTCGCCTATGCAGTTCTCCAAGTTGCGAAAGAAAGGCGTGGAGTTCCAGGAAGGGTGGGATTTCAGTCCCGCCGTAAAGCCGGCAAAAACGAAGGAGTTTTAGCCCTTGATGCCGCGCGCCGAAACTTTGCTGCGTGGAAGCTCGTTGTGATTGTGACGATCGCGCTGATCGTCGTGGGCCTGGGCGGGCCCTATCTGATTCCTTCGTCGCACCCTCGTTACGTCGCGCATCTGGTGCAGACCAATTTTCCGCAGTCGGAGAGCTATCCGGCGGACTGGCTGCAAGTCCACGCAGAGGAGCTCGACCAGCTCGAGCAGATCAGCGTGGAAGCGGCGCACCGCGTGCCGGGAATCGTCATCTGGCCGGAAGTCCCCGCGCCGTTCTCGTTTACCGAGCAGCCGTTTGGGCAGCGCGCCGAGCGTATCGCGCGCGAGGCGGGGAATTATTTTCTGGTCGGCGTGGTGGACTGGAAAGTGGCTCCGGGAGGGAAGTGGCTGGCGTTCAATAGCGCGGTAATGCTGAATCCGGCGGGCGATCGCGTCTATTCGTACAATAAGATTCACCTGCTGCCGTTCGGCGAATACGTGCCGCTGCGCGGCTGGCTCACTTTTGCGAAGAAACTCACCGCGGACATTTCCGATTTCACGCCGGGCTCGGAATACAGCATCGCGCAACTGCCGCAGGGCAAATTCGGAACGTTTATTTGTTACGAAGCGATTTTTCCGAGCGAAGTGCGCCATTTCACCGCGGCTGGCGCACAGTTGCTGGTGACCATTTCGAACGACGGCTGGTTCGGGCGTTCGTCGGCACCTGAACAGCACATGGCGATGGCGCGAGTGCGCGCGGTGGAGAATCGCCGCTGGCTGCTGCGCGATACGAACAATGGCTATACCGAATCCATCGATCCCTATGGACGAACCGCCGCACAATTGCAGTTGGACATTCGGGGCCAGCTGGACGCGCCCTACGATTTCCGCAGCGACGTAACGCCGTACGTCCGCTTCGGAGACTGGTTCTCGTGGCTGTGCATCATCGTGACGATCGCGCTGCTGGGAGTGGCGCTTTTCTGGCGCAATGGTTCCACTCGGGATGACACTCGCCGAAAAATCGATTAGCATGTAAATACCATATGGCCGAACACATTGAAGACCTGCAGCAACGCTTCGCCGAGTTGAATAAACGTATTCAACTTGTGCGGAGCTTTCTTTGACGCTGAATCCGCGCGCAAAAAACTAGCCGAATTCGAAGCCAAAACCAGCGATCCCAATTTCTGGCAAGATCAGGCCAAGGCGCAAGAAACCTTGCAAGAGCGCAAGACCGTGGAAGACCGCGTGAACGCCGAAGTGGCGCTCGACCGCAAGAAGAGCGACATCGAAACTTATTTCGGCCTGGCGCAAGAAGAAAAAGACGACGCCCAGCGCGCGTCGTTGCTCGAAGACGTCGCCAAAGAACTGGCCGCGACGGACGCGTATCTCTCCGAGCTGGAAACCAAGACGCTCCTCGCCGGTGAAAACGACCGGCTTAACGCGATCGTCACCGTAAAGCCCGGAGCGGGCGGTACCGAATCGCAGGACTGGGCTGAAATGCTTCTGCGGATGTATCTGCGCTGGGCCGAGCAAAAAGGATTTCGCGCGACGATCCTCGATTCCACACCGGGCGAAGAAGCGGGAATCAAATCCGCGACGGTGCAGATCGAGGGGGAAAACGCTTACGGCATGCTTTCGGGCGAGAGCGGCGTGCACCGCCTCGTTCGCATTTCGCCGTTCGACCAGGCGGCGCGCCGCCATACGAGCTTCGCGTCGGTGTTCGTGATCCCGGAAATTGACGATCGCATCGAAATCAATGTGAAGCCCGACGACCTGCGCATTGATACGTTCCGCGCCGGCGGCCACGGCGGCCAGAACGTCAACAAGGTGGAGTCGGCGGTGCGCATCACGCACCTGCCTTCCGGAATCGTCGTGCAGTGCCAAAACGAACGCAGCCAGCACAAGAATCGCGAAATCGCGATGAAGGTTCTGCGGTCGCAGCTTTACGAGCTCGAACTCGAAAAGCGCCGCGACGCCCTTAGCAAGCTGGACGCCTCCAAGCCCGAAATCAGCTTTGGCAGCCAGATCCGCTCCTACACCATGCAGCCCTACCAGCTGATCAAGGACCACCGCACGAAGGTAGAGCGCGGTGACGTCCAAAAGGTCCTGGACGGCGACCTGGACCCGTTTATTCGGGCGTACTTGCTCTACAGAAGGGATATGGCGTAACTGGCGCCAGAGTGCAGCCGCGCGGTAATTTGCGGAACCAGGGTTCCTTATATCTGCTGAACACCCAGCTCAGACACCGCTCCTAGAACCATTTCCACGGGTGGAACCAGCCGTTCAGCCGCGATTTAAGGCCTTTCGCTGCATAAAATTGACAGGGGTAGGGCTGCATGCTAGCCTTTTGTTTTTGCAATTGCCTTGCCTAAACCAGCTTAGGCCCTTAATTTGCCTCATATCCCCTTGGAGGATACTGTTTTGGCACAAGCCGATGAGAAGTTCCTGTTTACCTCGGAGTCTGTGACCGAGGGTCACCCCGACAAAATCGCCGACCAAATTTCCGATTCCGTCCTGGATGCAGTGATGACGGACGACCCCACCGGCCGCGTCGCCTGCGAAACGCTGGTCACCACCGGCCTGATCGTTGTCGCCGGCGAAATCACCACCTCCACTTACGTTCCTTTTTCCGATGTAGCTCGCAGCGTCATCAAGGACGTCGGCTATACCCGCGCGAAGTACGGCTTCGATGCCGAAACTTGCGGCGTAATCTGCGCCATTAACCGGCAGTCGCCCGATATCGCCATGGGCGTGGATACCGGCGGCGCCGGCGACCAGGGATTGATGTTCGGTTTCGCGTGCGACGAGACTCCCGAGTTGATGCCCATGCCGATCCAGCTTGCGCATAGCCTCACGCACAAGCTGGCTGAAGTCCGCAAGAAGGGCGTGGTTGATTTCCTGCGGCCCGATGGAAAATCGCAAGTCACGATTGAATATGTTGACGGCCGTCCCGTCCGCGTGGACACCGTGGTCATCTCCACGCAGCACAGCGACAAAGTTTCCACTAGCGACCTGCACGACGCGGTATTGAATGAAGTCATCAAGCCGGTGCTGCCGGCCGCGATGGTGGACAAGAAAACCAAATACCACATCAACCCCACCGGACGGTTCGTCACCGGCGGCCCGATGGGCGACGCCGGCCTCACCGGACGCAAAATCATCGTGGACACCTACGGCGGATATAGCCGGCACGGCGGCGGCGCGCTCTCCGGGAAAGATCCAACGAAGGTAGACCGCTCGGCGTGCTACATGGCGCGTTACGTGGCGAAGAATATCGTGGCGGCGGGCCTGGCGACCAAGGTCGAAGTGCAAATCGCTTACGCGATCGGCGTTGCGGAACCGGTATCCGTGATGGCGGATACTTTCGGCACCGGCACGATCCCGAATTCGCAGATCACCGAGTTGATTCGCGGCTTCTTCAAGCTCACTCCGAAGGGGATCATCGAGACGCTCGATCTGCGCCGCCCGATTTATCGTCCCACTTCTGCGTACGGCCATTTCGGGCGCACTGGCCCGGGCTTTACGTGGGAGCGCACCGATAAAGCCGAAGCCATCCGCAAGGAAGCCGGTAGCCGCGGCGCCGTAGCCGTCTCACGAAGTTAGCGGTAAGGGCACGGCATGCCGTGCCCGCGTTTGTCCCCGCCGGCCCTGTCGCCGTTGGTTTTCTCTGCGCACTCTGCGGTAGAAAGATTTTTCGATTTAAGTTTTTCGCACTCTAAATCTAAAGGGAGTTCCTGGTGGAAACAGCGACGAAGCTAGCCGGTGACGTGAAAGACCTCGCCCTCGCGGAAAAAGGCAAACGCAAAATCGAATGGGCCAATCAGCAGATGCCCGTGCTGCAATTAATCCGTAAACAATTCATCAAAGACCAGCCGCTCAAGGGCATTCGCATGTCCGCCTGTCTGCACGTCACCAGCGAGACGGCCAACCTTGCCATCACTCTGCGTGACGGCGGCGCGGACCTGGTGCTCTGCGGTTCGAATCCGCTTTCCACGCAGGACGAAGTGGCGGCGTCGCTGGTGAAGGACTATGGGATTCCGACCTACGCCATTAAGGGCGAAGACAACGCCACGTACTACGCGCACATCGCCGCGGCGATTGACCACAAGCCGCAGATCACCATGGATGACGGCGCGGATCTCGTAACCCAGCTCCTGACCAAGCATCCGCAGCTGGTGCCGAACGTCATCGGCGGAACCGAAGAGACCACTACGGGCGTAATTCGTCTGCGCGCAATGGCGAAGGACGGCACGCTGAAATATCCCGTCATCGCCGTGAACGACGCGCTGACCAAGCATCTTTTCGACAATCGCTACGGGACGGGCCAATCCACGATTGACGGCATCATCCGCGCGACCAACATGCTGATCGCCGGGATGAAAGTTGTCGTCGCCGGCTACGGCTGGTGCGGACGAGGCGTCGCGATGCGCGCTAAGGGCTTGGGCGCAGACGTGATCGTCACCGAAATTAACCCCACTCGCGCGCTGGAAGCGATCATGGACGGTTTCCGCGTGATGCCCATGGCCGATGCCGCGAAGATCGGCGAAATTTTCGTCACCGTTACCGGCAACAAGTCCGTGATCGCTCACGAGCACTTCGAGAAGATGCAAGACGGCGCAGTTGTTTGCAATTCTGGCCACTTCAACGTGGAAATTGATATTCCGGCGCTCGAAAAACTTGCCAGCTCGAAGAAAATCGCCCGTCCCTTCGTGGACGAATACGCGATGAAAGACGGCCGCAAGATTTATCTGCTCGGCGAAGGCCGCCTGATCAACCTGGCCGCCGCCGAAGGCCATCCAGCGGTAGTGATGGATATGAGCTTCGCCAACCAGGCCTTGGCCTCCGAATATATGGTGAAGAACGCAAAAGAACTGAAGGCGCAGGTCTACGCCGTGCCGGAACCGATCGACCGCCAGATCGCCAAGCTAAAACTGGAATCCATGGGCGTTCAAGTAGACAAGCTCACGGCTGAACAAGAGCACTACTTGGCCAGCTGGTCCGAAGGCACGTAGTCGCAAGCTTGCTGTCGTTCCTATTCGAAGGGGCGGGTCTCGGACCCGCCCCTTTTTTGTGCCCAGTGCGCGCCGCGTCAGCGCCGTTGTCGTTGCGGTTGCCTTTAAGCCGTCATTCTGAGCGAAGCGAGGAATCTCTCTTGTTCGTCGTCGCGGCAAGCGATAAGCGCTCTTCGAAGCAGCTTGTAGCACACACCCGCATTTGCATTCTCGAGCCTCTCTCTCTAAGATAGTCCGATGATTTTTTTGCGCGACAACCGCGAGCACCAGCCGTACGAACCGACAAATCGCGTTTGCACCGACCGCGCTGCCCGATTTCTACTCGATACAAATGAACGCCTGGAAAACGACAATATTGCCCGTAACTCGTTCAAAACAAACAACAGGCGCAATTTCTACTCGATACAAACTGCCAATTCTACTCGATACAAATCAACACCTCGGCGCGCGGCGCAAATCGCAAACCTAACGCATTCCAGCCTTCCGCCTGATCACATCTTCGACAACCGGAACCGCCGCGCATGATGCAAGATTGGGCTCACTGGGCCATTGAGACGGCCAAGCGCCGTGGCGCCACCTATGCGGACGCGCGCGTGATGGACATACGGCAGCGCGAGCTCGGCACGAAAAACGGAGAAGTGGGCACGCTGGTCGAATCGGAAACACTGGGGATTGGCGTTCGCGTGATTGCCAGCGGCGCTTGGGGGTTTGCGTCCACCGACCGGCTCACTCGTGAGGGTGTGCAGGCCTGCGCAGCGGAAGCGGTGGCCATCGCGAAGGCGTCCGCGCTCGCGAAACGCGAAAACGTGGCGCTCGCGCCGGAAGAAGCGTACGTGGACACCTGGCAGAATCCATTCCTGAAAGATCCTTTTCGCATTCCGGTCGAGCGGCAGATTGATTTGTTGATCGCCGCGGACAAGCAAATGCTGGGTGTGAAGGGCGTTACCTTGGCGGAAGGCTCGATGTCCTTCAAGCGGATTGACCAGCTATTTGTCTCGAGCATCGGCTCGGCGATTCATCAGATCAAGATGCACGCGGGCGGCGGCATCGTTGCGACGAGTTTTGCGGGAAGCGAAATTCAAAAGCGGTCTTACCCGAATAGCTTTGGCGGGCAGCACTCACTGCAGGGTTACGAACTGATCGAATCGTTCGATCTGGTGGGCAATGCTCAGCGGATCGGCGAAGAAGCTGTGGCGCTACATTCCGCCGCGCAATGTCCGGAGGGCACCCAGACGATTATTCTGGGCGGGTCGCAGCTGGGCTTGCAGATTCACGAATCCATCGGCCATCCCATTGAACTAGACCGCGTGCTCGGCCAGGAAGCAAATTTTGCAGGAATGAGTTTTCTTACCGTTGATAAGCTGCGCAAATTGAAATACGGCTCGGACATCGTGAACGTGGTGGCCGACGCGCGGCTGGCACATGGGCCGGGCCTCGGCACGTTTGCCTACGACGACGAAGGCGTGCCGGCGCAATGCACTTCGATTATCACCGACGGCCTCTTCACGGGATATCTGAGCAATCGCGAACTTGCCTCGGCCATCGGCGAGACGCGCTCGAACGGCACGATGCGCACCGAATCCTGGAACCGCCTCCCCATGATTCGCATGACGAATATCAGCATTAATCCCGGGACATGGAATTACGACGATCTGATTGCCGACACCGACGACGCCATTCTGATGGAGACCAACCGCTCGTGGTCCATTGACGACCGCCGTTACCATTTTCAGTTTTCGACGGAAATTGGCTGGGAGATCAAAGGCGGCAAGAAGGGCCGCATGATCAAAAATCCCAGCTACAGCGGTATTACCACGGAGTTTTGGAACAGTTGTGATGCAATTTGTTCGCGAGACCATTGGACACTGTGGGGCACGCCGAACTGCGGTAAGGGGCAGCCGATGCAGACGATGGGGACCGGGCACGGCGCGTCGCCGGCACGATTTCGCAACGTCAAGGTGGGAGTGGCGTTCTCCAAATAAATGGCCGCGAAGAAAAAATCGGGATCGAAGTCACGCGCGCGTCGGAAAGGTGTGCTGCGGCGTGCTTCATCAGGGAAATCCACAGGCTACTCGGCAAGCGCGCGATATTCGGCTTCAGACCTGGAACACATCGCTGAACGCATTTTGAAATTGAGCGGAGCCGACGAGACGGAAGTAGAAATCGATTCGACCGTGGATGCGCTGACGCGCTTTGCGAACAACACCATCCATCAGAACGTCTCCGAGCACACTCTTGGCATTTCCGTGCGCGCCGTGGTGGATGGCCATACGGCGCGCGCGACGACGAACAAGACGGATGAAGAATCGTTGCGCCGCGTGGTTGCTGCCGCGATGAATTTGGCGCGCAACCAGCCGGAAAATCCGGATTTGCTGCCGATGCTGGGCCCCCAGAAATATCAGAAAGTTGGCCACTTCTTTGGTTCGACGGTGTCGGCCACTCCGCAGGACCGTGCCCGGGCGGTTACGCGCGTCTGCAAAATGGCGGAGGAAGGGAAGCAGACCGCCGCGGGCATTTTCACCACCGGGTTTGTCCGCAATCTATTGGCGAATTCGAAGGGACTTTCCGCGCGGCATGACGACACGCGCGCGGAGTTTTCCGTAACGATTCTCGAGGAGAATTCCTCGGGCTGGGCGAAGTCGAATTCGCCGGACATTTTGAACATTGATCCGGATGCTTTATTCGAAAGTGCGAGTGAGAAAGCGGCTGGTTCGCGCAAGCCACGCGAACTGGAGCCGGGCCATTACACGGCGATACTCGAGCCGGCGGCAGCGCTCGACTTTGTTGGCTCGATTTTTTACGATTTTGCCGGAACGGCGATTCTCGACAAGCGGTCGTGCTTGAACGAGCGCATGGGCAAGAAGATTTTCGGCGAGAACATCACCTTGTGGGACGACGTTTATCACCCACTGCAGGTAGGTGCGCCTTGGGATGGGGAAGGCTTGCCACGACAGAAAGTTTTGCTGGTGGATCGCGGCGTTCCGAAGAATTTGGTTTATTCGCGCGCGACGGCGAAGAAAATGAAGGCTAAGCCCACCGGCCACGGCTTTACACTGCCGAATGAGTACGGTGAAGCGCCCATGAACCTGGTTTTTTCCGGCGGCGATAAATCGGTGGACGACATGATTCGTTCCACTGAGCGCGGAATCCTCGTGACGCGCTTCTGGTATATCCGCGAAGTGGATCCCTACGAAAAGGTGCTCACCGGCATGACGCGGGACGGCACGTTTCTCGTTGAAAATGGACGCGTCGCCGGCGGCATCCGCAATTTCCGCTTCAACCAGGGCATCATTGATGCGCTGGCGAAAGTCGAGATGCTGGGGCCGGCGGTCCGCGCCACAGGCGAGGAATCATTTGAGATGGTAGTGCCGCCGATGAAAATTCGCGATTTCCACTTCAGCGAAGTGACAAAATTCTGAGCTAAGAAGTGGACCGTAGGATATTGGATAGCCTGATTCTTACTTCGTGAATTGCATGCTCGTGATGGCGCGGGAAATTACGTTTTCCTGGATTTGCACCAGGTCCGTGCTTGCTAGCGTCATGCCAAAGATTGTGTATACGCTGGCGCCGCGCGGAATGTAAACGGCTACTCCGGACCAATCGTGATCGTCCACGCTGCCTCGAAAGCGCCGCTCGATTGCCGTGACGCCGGAAATCGTGACGCGCTTCTCGTCCAGAGGGCGAAAGTTATCCATCACGTCGTGCAGCCGCTTGTCCGCTGCATCGATCACGCTCGTTAGTGACTTGCCTCCAGTTTCCTGCCCGATCATCAAGTAGGTGGTCTGATCGTCCGTGCCCATCGCTGTGATTGCGCCGGGAAGAATGTTGCTCGCGCCCGCGATCACGTGCCAGTCCGGCGGCTTGTACATGCGGAAACCGTACGTGTCGTTCGTGTAGGTATTCCCGCTGACTTCCTCCCGCATGGGTTCCGGCGCGGCAGGCTTCGGCGGTGGAGGCGCGGCAACTGGTGTGACTTGCGGCTGCGGCGGGTTCTTCGCCGGCGCGAACGTTGCCGCGGTGTTCGCGGATACCGGCGGCGCGTCCGTGTGCGGATAGTCCACGACGTCGTTGGATGCGGAGTCGGTCGCGGAAGGATTTGTCAGCGATGCGGCAGCGCGCTCCGCCTTTTCTGGCCTCGGTGTAGCTGCGGAAGCGGGTGCTGGAGCTGCGGCAGTTTTCGGCGCGTTCGGTTCGGGTTTCTTCGCGCTGTCTGTGACGACGATGGAGACGACTTGGTCTTTTTGCACTACCGCGAATCCGTAACTGGTCTTCACCTTGAAGGAATTGTCCTCGAAGCCGACGATTGTGCCGATGATCTTCGAGCCGTCCTTGAGCTTGATCTCGTCGGCACGGGCTGCCGCTGTCGGCAGTAGAACTGCGACTGCGGCTAGACAGCTTGCGAGTGCAATCCCTCGTTTCATGGTTCCGAGTATCACGCCGCGCGGACCGAGCGGCAAGGGTGCCTAGCGCCGAGGTGCCCGTTTAGTCAGTACAAGGCGGGGCTTTCGGAGGCACTGGGATTAGAGCGGGATGAGTCCTTCGTTGGTGTGGTGCGTTAGTGGGTTAAAATCCGCCGCATGATCGTCATTATTGTGCTGTTTGCTTCGTTGTTGCTGTTCCGCGCGGTTGGCGCGTTCGGTGTGACGGCGCTGGCTTCGTGGGTTGTGTGCACACGCTTGGCGTTGGCAGTGATGTTCCTGTTCACCGGCGTGGCGCACTTCACGCGCGCGCGCCACGGAATGGCGCGGATGGTTCCGCGAGCCTGCGGAAACGCCATGGCGATGGTGTATTTCACCGGGGTCTGCGAAATCGCGGGTGCCATTGGAATACTGATTCCGCGCACGCGGACACTGGCGGGTGTTTGCCTCATCTTGCTGCTGATCGCGATGTTCCCGGCAAATGTGAAAGCCGCACGCGAGAAGCTGAATGTGGCAGGGAGACCCGCGACGCCGCTCGTGCCGCGCACGATGATGCAGATCGGTTTCATAGGGCTGATCTGGTGGTCGACGCTGCTAGGGTAGGGCGCCGCCATGGGCAGCTACGTGGTCGCGCACTTGCGGAGCTGGGGCGGGTGCGTCGCGGTCCGGGAGAGCCGGGCGGTCATTGGCGATCACCCTGAAAGGCAATGGGACAGCAGCAGCACCCGCCGTATTGGTCTCATGCGAGAACTAGTGTAGGCGAACAAAAGGCGAAAGTCAAACGAACGAGGCTTTTCGTTCTCGCGGCGAATTAGTGGCGGAAGCGCGCATCGCCGCGCGAGCCGGGGCGCACTTTTCGCCGGACGTCTGGTTCCGGTGCGGCTTGGATCACGTGAAGCTCCTGCTGGAGGATCGTGAACTCGGATTCGAGAGCATGCAGTGCGCTCTCGGCGCCGGCCAGATTGCGTTCGCTCCCCAAGGTTTCGAGGTTGCGCGCGGCAGCCACTGCTTTGGGCGCGCCAAAGATTGCGATGGAGCCTTTCAGCAGATGCGCGGCGCTGGCCAGCTTGGCGTGATCTTTTTTGGCGATAGCCTTGCGGATCAGTGCGAGCGTCTTTGGCGCATCGGCCAGGAAGGTTTTCGCGAGAGAGTGAATCAGCCTTTCGTTTCCGCCGATGGTGCGGCGGAGGTGCGTGTGAGCATCTTCGGAAACAGCGGCAGCGCTCGGAGCCGCGGTCGGCAGCGACGCCGAAAATTGCGCTGCGGTTGGCGCACGCGATTCGGTCTGCGACGACGCGCGCGTCGCTGACTTTTGCATGCTTTGCGCCGTCGATTCCACTGCCCAGTACAACTTGTCCATGTGCACGGGTTTCGCGAGAACGGCGTCCATGCCTGCCTCCCGAAAATGTACTTCGTCCTCTTCAGTGGAATGGCCGCTGAGACCGATGATGATCTGGTGCTTGCCCGACTTCGCTTCCCGCTGGCGAATTGCGCGCGTGGCTTCTAAGCCAGTCATGCGCGGCATTTCCTCGTCCATGAGAACGACGTCGAAGGCGCGGCGGTCTAGAGCCGCGAGCGCGGCGCGGCCGTCGGCGACCGCTTCCGCGGAATGTCCGCGCTTCTGCAGCAATTCGACGACGAGGTCGCGATTGAGTTCGGCATCGTCAGCGATCAGGATGCGAAGAGGCCTCTCGGCTTTGCCCCTTTCGCGCGATTTTTCTTTTCGAGAGGATTTTTCTGCCAGCGCGGCTTTTGGCGATTCTGCGGACTTCGCCGCGCGGGGCAAGCGGAACCAAAAGCGCGAGCCGTACGGCTCATGGGTTTCCGCGCCGATCGTGCCGCCCCAGCGCTCGACGGTGATCTTGCAAAAATAGAGTCCGAGTCCGGCTTTGCCCGGATTCGATGCACCCTTCGCGAAAAGCGTAAAAAGCTGATCCACGCGCTGGCCGGGAGGCAGTCCGGGGCCTTCGTCGTCCACAAAGGCAAGCACGGAATTGCCCTGATCTTCCAGGCCGATCGTAACGGTTGAGCCCTTCGGCGTGTAGCGCATCGCGTTTTCCAGCAGGTTTCCGAAGATACGACCGAGACGCGAAGCATCGCCGACTACGTGCCAGTCATGCGAGACATTCGTGCGCGGATCGATGCGCAGGCGGATACCGCGTTCACGAAATGCGGTGGAGAATTCCTCGATCGCCTGATTTGCACAGGCGAGCAAGTCCGGCACTTCGGTCGCGGTGAGGTCCTTGGCTTGCTGCGCGGCGAGGTCGCTGGAAAACGCTTCAAGGATGCCGCGGATCATGAGTTCCTGGCGCTGTGATTCGCGTTCGCCGGCGGTGACGTATTTCTTCAGCGCCGCGGGCAGAGCTTCGCGCTTGAGGAGAGAAAATACTCCATTCATGGCGCTGAGAGGCTGGGTGAGATCGTGAACGATGCAATGCAGCAGGATTTCTTTCTTCTGGATTTCCTTGAGTAGCTTCTCATGTTCGAGCAGGGAATCGCGGGCGGTTTGGAACCAGGCTTGTTGCTGGGCAAAGGTGTCGGAAAGATTGCGAACGGTCAGAATCTGTTTTCCTTCGAGCCAGTAGGCGGAGGCTTCGAGAGGAGTGTCTTTGGCGGAGGCGCCGCACTCGAGCCAATTCCCGGAATTCAGCGACCCTGCGGACTTCGTGTGCCAAAATTCTCCGGCTTCGAAAAGAAAATTTTCGAGGAACGGGGACTTCTCGCCTAGGCGGATGATGCGTTCGCCGACGGGCGGCGCGCCCCAAATGTCTGCACACCAGGAGGGCCAGCCACCAATGAGGCGGAAATTGCCGTCGCCAAGATATTCAAAGACCGCGTAACCCTGCGCGGCAAAGAACGATTCAAAAATTGAGTTCGAGTACATTTAACCGGCCAGCATTGCTTGCCCGAGGTGGAGGAAAACATTCTCGACCGCTTCACCGGTCTTAGCGCTGGCGTGGCGCACGGTCCAGCCATTTTCAGCGAGCGTAGCTTCCTGGGTGCCGTCAATTTCCCATTGGTCCCTTAGATCTTCTTTATTGAGGACCAACACCGCAGGAAGCCTTCCGATTTCCTGAACGATGCGCTCGTGCAGGGCTAGAGCATCGGCCAGAGTTTGGCGGCGAGTGCCATCCACGACGAGTAGATAGCCGGCCATGCCGTGGAGATACGACATGCGCATTTTCTGGAAGACGTCTTCGCCGTAAATGTCCCATAGCATTAAAGTAACTGCCTCGCCATTCACGCTGACAATTTTCTTGTCCACTTTGACGCCGATGGTGGTGTGGTACGTTTCATCAAACATACTATCGACGAAACGCCGCACGAGACTGGTCTTGCCGACGGAGAAGGAACCGAGCATGCAGACTTTCTTCTGGAGCATGGCGATGTCCGCTCAGTATTCAGGAGCAGCGCCGGAGGATGCGCTGCCGGGTGCGGCGCTGAAATAGATCTTGAACGTGACGCTGCGATTGAGGCGGCGGCCGTCTTCGGTTTCTTCACTACGCAAGGGCTGTGTGGTGCCGACGCCATGCGGGCGTAGATTTACTTCCTTGACGCCATTACGGAGCAGGTTGCCGCGGATCTGGTCCGCGCGCTGCTGGCTGAGCGGAAGATTGGTAGCTTCGACGCCGGTGGTATCGGTATGACCGATCAAGTCAACGCTGACGGCTTCACCGAGACGCGCCGCCTGCATGCACCAGCGTTACGAATTTCCTTTTCCGCTTGCGCGAGAGGGGCTTCCTGTCCGGGCTCGAGTTCGGCGCGACCGAGCGGGAAAAGCAACGCGATTGATTCAATGGCGGATTTCTGCGCGTTCAATTCCTGGACAGTGGAATTTTGCAAGTGGGATTCGTCAAGCTTGCTGACGCCGGCAATCCAGGGGCCTCTTTCTTCGAAGCGTGTGATCCACTGCTGCGGAGCGGCACCTGCGGCGTCGAGCGCGCCGTCTTTGGCGGTGAGTTTCACGCTGGCGGGCGGATGCAGCAACGCGGCGGCGCGTTTGGCGACGATGGCGTCGTCCAGGGAATAATACGGGGCCAGTTGCAAGTCGGCGTAGTCCGGGTTGAGACCGGCCTGCGCGACGAGTTTTCTGGGATCTTCGGAAAGCGGATCGCGGAACCCCTGAATGTGAAACGTACGGCCGTCTTTGGAGGAGGAAACCACAACGATGCCGGGTTGCTGACGCAGTTGGTGCAGGAAGCTCGACCATTCGATCAGCAGATATGTGGAGTAGACGCCCCAAGCGAGAAGAATCGCCGCGGCCACCGATGCGGCGATAATCGCGGCGCGCGGCTTTCTCTTCTCCGCGGGCTTCTCGCGATATTGCGTTTCCAGCAGCTTCGCTATGCGATCTTCGGCTGAGCGGAACGGGGCTGCGTCGCCTTTGAAATTTGCGAGCGCGGAGCCGTAGAAGCGCTGGATGTCTTCGAGCGCTTCGTCCATCGCCATGCTGTAGCTTTCAGGCGCGTGTCCGCGGATGGCCGCGGCGATCACGGCGCCGGGGCCAGTGGCGACACGAATTTGCAGTTCTTCGAACGTCATGTTTCCCAGGGTTTCGGTCTTTTCCGGCGTGAAGGAATCGCGAGCGAATTGCTGGATAGCGGAGAGCAGGCCCGCGACCATGTCCGCGTCCTGCGAGGCTGCGGTGGGCGCTACCACGTGGCTGAGGACTAATCCTGTCTCGCGATGAATCAGGAAAACTTGTTCGACGCGATAGAGCAGGCTGTGCATCATCACGATTTCCGCGAAGGGTCTGCCCGTGCGAAAGGACTCGATGCGCCACTTCAGGCCTTGCCAGGAGAGACTGTGCTCGAGCGCTTCGTTGAAGGATTCCAACATCGAGCGCAGAGTTTCACTGATGGATTTGCGAATGGCGGGGCCCATGACGGGGAAGAGCGCGTCGGCTAGAACTTGAGGGTCGCGGCGGACTGACTCGCGCAGAGTTTCCTGGATAGTAGGTGCTAGAGCGTCGGCGAGAGCTTCGTCATCGCCTTTCTCGCGGCGCAATTGAATGGCTTCGGCGACGACGGAGCTTACGTCCTGCGTGCGTTTTTCGAGGTTTTCCAGGCGATCCTGGATCGCCGCGATGCCTTCCTGCTCGGGCTTGACGATCAGTTCGCGCAGTTCTTCGTAGGCGTGATTATTGTCCGTCGGTGTGTCCGGAGCCTGCGCCACAGGGGCGCGGCGTTGCGCTTGCTCGGCCATGTTGGAAGGAAGGTCTCGGCCCGGCGGGCTCACGGCACGCCTCCCGCTGAGTTCCTCGATTCCTTATTCACTCGCTGGCTATTCTTCCGGCAGCTCGAACTTATTTTTCAGACGCAGGGAGAACTCGTTGAATAGGTCGGCGAGGCCAGCGCGATCGGTTTTTTCATCGCGCAGAACTTCGACTTCGCGATTCAACGCCGCAGCAGTGTCGCGGCGCAGCTTGTCAATTTCGGCGGAGACCGATTTGGAGTGCTCGAGCAATTTGGTGCGCAATTCGCTGTGACCGTCCGCCATCTGCTCTTCCAGCTGCGACAGCTTTTTCTCGATGATCTTGGCGCTATCCTTGATTTCCCGAGAAATTTCCTTCATGCCTTCGGTGCGCTCGGATTTTTCGGCCTTGAGGCGCTGGCTGAGCGAATCGACTTCTTCCTTCATGTAATTGCTCAGGGTATCGAGCCGCTTGGTCATGTCTTCGCGCAGTGTTTCCACTGCTTTCGTTACGGTGTCTTCCAGGCGAGAAAAGCGCTTCTCGTGATCGCGCATTTGCGAGCCGAACAATATGTCGCGTATCTTGTCTACGTTGGCGCCTTCCGCGCTGTCCTTGCCGGATGAATTGGGGATCTTTGCGTCCGCCGGGGATGCCATTTTCCTACCTCTCCTTTGATTGCCCTTAACGCCATGCCGGGGGGACCGTCGCGTGTTGGGGCGGGGCATGGCGGGGACAGTACTACGAAAAGGCGGGGCTCGCAATATATAGGTGGTTAACAGACGGTAGAACGGAAGTAGCGGAAGTTCTAGGAATGGAACACATCTCAAGTTGACAACCGCGCGAACCGCTTGCGCGCTTATTTGTCGAGGAAGGCGCGCAGGCGCGCGTAACCTGCGCGGCTGACGGGGAGTTGCGCGCCGCCGGTGAGGACGGCGACGTGGCTATCTTTGGCGTAGGGTTCGACTTTGACGACTCGCTCTAGATTGACGATGTAGGACCTGTGGATGCGCATGAAGCGCGAAGGGTCGAGCGCGGATTCCAGGCTCGAAATCGTTTGCTGCTTCAGGTGCTTCTTGCCGTCGGCCGCAAGAGCGACATAATCGTCCTGAGCTTCGGCGTAATCGAGCTTGGCTACGGGAATGATGAAGACACGCGTGCCGTCACGCACGGCGATGCGATCGAGATACTGAGCCGGGGGACGCGCGGCTGCGGCCAAATCCGCGGCGGGCGGCGTTGTTTCGGGCAGTTTGCCTCCCAGGCGCTGTTTGGCGCGTGCGAGCGCGGCTTCGAAGCGGTCGGCGCCAAAGGGTTTTAGCAGGTAGTCCACGGCGTGGACTTCGAAGGCTTTGATCGCGTAGCTGTCATAGGCAGTGACGAAAACGACGGCGGTATCTTTGCCGATCAATTCGAGGACTTCGAAGCCGTCCAGTTTGGGCATTTGAATGTCGAGGAACATCAGATCGGGCTTTTGCTCGGCGACGATCTTGACCGCTTCGAATCCGTTGGCGCATTCGGCGACGAGCTCCATTTCTGGATGGCTGGTCATAAATTCTCGCAGGACTTGGCGGGCGAGCTGCTCGTCGTCAACGACGACAGCGCGGATTTTTTTGGCGGGTTCGCGGGTCATGATGGCTGCGTCTCGCTTTCTGCTGGGAGCGTCAAGGCCACGCGGTAACGGTCGCCTTCGGTCAGCACGCCGAATGTGGCGCGATTGCCGTAGCGGGCCTGGAGGCGCTGGCGGACGTTCACGAGGCCGACGCCGCTTTTTCGGCGCGGCGGAGCTTCGGGGTCGAAACTATTTTCGACGGTGATGGCCAAGTCCCCATTTTGGGAGCGGACGTCCAGACGGATCCAGCCGCCTTCTACCAGATTGGCGATTCCGTGCACGACTGCGTTTTCCACCAGCGGCTGCAAAAGCAGAGGCGGCACCGGCACGGCCAGCGCGGCTTTATCAATATTTTCTTCCATATGGATGCGTGAACCGAAGCGAACTTTTTCGACAGCGAGAAACGCACGGATCAACGAAAGCTCTTCTTCGAGCGGGATTGCGGCTTTTTCGCCAAGACCGAGGGTGCGCCGTAGGAAATCGCCGAGGAGAATGCACATTTCGCGAGCCTTCGAGGCGTCGGAGCTCGTAAGCGCGCTGATGGAATTCAGGCTGTTGAAAAGGAAATGGGGATTGACCTGCGCTTTTAGCGCGCGCAATTCGGCATCACGCGCAAGGACGCTGGCTTTCATCACGCGAGCTTCGGCGTCGCGCGAGGCTTCGACGCCGATAATCACATAGTAGAGCGCCACCCAAAGGAGATAGAGCAGCAGGCCGGTGACGATCATCACTGGAATTTCGGGGCGGAAACGCCTGCTTAAGCCTTCGAATGATGGAAGCCTCGACAGTGAGCTGGCAAGCCCCACTGCGGCGAACGCCCAGATGATGGCCGAAACGAGAGCGGCGGTGAGGTGCGTGCTTAGCAGGCGTCCGAGACTGTACTTATCGAGAGGATTGCCTCGGCAGGAATACCAGGATGAAAGACAGACAAGCGCATGCAAGAAGCAGAGCGGGATAGCCAAGGCCAGCGCTTCGACGTCGCTAATCTCGTGGAAAACCGTTAGGAGATAGGCTAGCAGCCCCGTGATGGGAATCCAGGCGAAGAGGTAAATGACGATGCGCCGAGGGCTGCTGAGAATAGGGTGCATTTTCGCGCTTAGTTTTTGACGACGATGCCGCCCATAATGGCGGCTCCCTTCACAATCAATTGTTTTCGGGGTGCGCTAGTCGGTGGCGAGGTTTGATCTGTTTCGTCAACGTATCCGCCCATGAAGCCGATGCCTTCCATTACGACGTTCCAACTATATGGAACCTTGATTTCGCCTCCACCCATCAAGGAGATGGCCTCCACTTCTGCGGAGTCGCCTTCAATATCGGCTTGCCTAAGGTCAATCTGAAAACCGCCGAAGATCGCGAGTATCTTCCCGCCTTTGAAGTTCTTGGAAGTGGTGCGCCGCTTAAAGCCGCTGAAGATTGCCACATGGTTGAATTCCGCGCCGGAATCCGCGGATCCTCCAGAGCGCAAATAGTCCCACCAACCCCGGCCCGGCGATCCTGGCTTTGGAGGACCGATTGCGCGCCAAATCATCAAAAAACCCACGGCTATAACGATGAGAGGCCAGAAGGTATCAAAGCGGATGTGAGCAATGCCGAGACTTTCCAGCAAGAGTATGACGCCGATGGTAACGAACACAAAGCCCGTGACGCCCCGCCCGCCTCGCCCGCGGCAATCCAGGAGCATCACTGACCCACCAAGAATGAACACGGCGGGCCAGAAGAAGGTGAATACGCGGTCAGCGTTGATCAGCCCTTGCTGATCGAGAAGGAGCACCACGCCAGCCGCGACGATGAGCGCGCCGAACGTGAAGCTCCAGCTGAACCGCCGGATATCATTGGGCATGCCGGTTTCCCTTGCGCGCACGAAGCGAGCGGTTTTCGTGCGTCGCCAGCAAGATGGCGAGTCCCAAGCCCACCAGCGCCAGCGGCCAGTAGCGCAGCAGATCGCCGAGGCCCGGAACATCGAGCCGCAACGAGAGGATATTCCAAATGTCCGTCAACATCGTGGAAAAGAACCACAAGTTGCCGGATTGGAGATGGCCGTAGCCGAGTTCGCCCAATTGAAAGACGATGCCCAGCAGGATTAGCAACGTCGCACCTGCTTCAGGGAACCGCACGCCCTCGAGAGTGGATGTCATCGACGACTGGCCATTCGCGTTTGTCATTTGCTTGTCTCCCGCCCGCAGCTTGTTGCGATCTGTGTTGCCGTTCATGAGGCGAGAATAGAGGACGAGGCAAAGGACGTCGCGCGATATTCGGCGAGTGGCGGTTGGTTACCGGCGAACGGAGGTTTGGAGGAGGCAGGGAGGCGAGGGATTAAGGAGCGTGGGTAGGCAGAGGAACTGACTACGCTTGCTTCGACAAATGTATGCGGCGGCGTGGAGAAGTACAGTAATGGAATTCTTAGTACTCGGATGGTTGGCGACGGGCGCGGGGAGATGCCGGGAGACCCTCGAGATCGGGCTACGACATGGTCATGCCGATCCAGAAGGCGGCGGTTAGGACCCCTGTAAGGATCAGCATGAGGCGCAGACGCTTTTTGCGGACTGCGACTATGATCACGCCCATCGTGCAGAGTAGGAAGCCTAGCTCGGGCCAGAACAAGTGTGAGTTGAACGGGCTAACCGAAGAGGCGACCGTATCCTGAAGCCAGAAGGACGCAAACGAACTTGCAGCGGTGAGCGAGGCGGCTACGGCGCCCGCGAGCGCCATGCCCTTCGCCCACTCCGGCACAACCCAATCTTTTTTCGCATCGCGCCAGTCAAACCAAGTCTGCGCGACCACTAATCCCACCACCACCAGAACGAACAGCGCCATGTCCCCGCTCCCCAAGCACGTGTCGCTCCCGCACCGGCGAAACTGCAGTTGCTCTACGCCGAGCCGGAACGGCACGAGGGCCGCTGCCGTCGAATCACATCCTCAGTACGCGGCCGCCCTTGCCTGAAGCGGCTTTGTTGCGTCGACTGACCCCGTTGCCTTTTCTTTCTTATACTGCTCTTCTTCTTCTGCCAAACGCTTCAACATCGCCTGAATAACGCTGCTGCCTTTCGGTGCCATTCCCAAGTCCCCTTACACTAGGCTCAAATCGCTCACCTGAAAGTTCCTTCCGCCGCCTAGGACGGATTGAACTCGCCGGTACTAATCATGCGCTCGCTCAAAACTCGCGCTTGAGTGAATCGTTCGATGGCGTCCGGCGGCGTACCGGAAGGCAATTCGCGCACGATGCGCGCTAGTTCCTCGTCGAAAAGCCTCGTCACGAAGTCGGGAGTATGAGCCACAGGGCTGCCGTTGTCATCGAGAATGTGAGTTAGATCGCGATGGCGGATGCGTTGCGCGATCATCAGGCGATAGATGCGGTCCGTGGCGAGATCCTCCATGTAGCCATCGAGCAGGCTGGCACCGTGCCCGCTTAGGACACCTTGGCGATAGCGAATCACAGTGCGCACCGCGGCGCGCGTGCCCTCAACAGTGTGTTTGCCAGTACCCGACGGAATGGGGCACAGATCGGGGTGCGTATCGTGGTTCGAGGGACGGGCGTGCAACTGATTCGGAGCAGGAAACTGGCTGACGGCGATTTCGTTCTGGTCGGGATGGCCCGTCCAGGCGCCATCCATCAAGGACATCGCTTCGTTCTTTTTGTCTTTTTCGAGCACCGCCAGAGCGCGAGCATTGAGTTCCGTATCTTCACGGCTGGGATAGAGTGCCGTCATGCCGCCGATCGCGAGCAAGCCGTGTTTGTGGCAGATTTCGGGAATCGTCGTGCGCAAATTCTGGAAGAAGGCGGCGTCGTGCGGGATGGTATTGCGATCCGGGAGCACCCAGTTTGGATCGTGCAAGTTGAAATGAATCAGACTAGCCATGTAATCCCAGCGACCCAGATTTAACGCCAGGATGTGGTCGCGGAGATTGTAGGCGAACTCTTCCATTTGATACGCGAGCGGGTGGGATTCGACCAGCGCCATGCACTTGATGTAGTTGTGCGGCCAACCCTTCGCGCGCGCGATCGAACGGAAAAGGTCGCGCCACCAGAGCGCTTCTTCGGCGGATTCGGATTTCGGAATGTAGAACGTGACCGGGTGCTTCAATTCTTCCGGCTTCACCTGGAAGGCAATCAGGACGACATCAAAGAGCGAGGCGGGCAGCGATTCGCCATTGAGCACTCCGGATTGGCGGAGATGGAGTCCGCGCGGGCGGAGAGAGAGCACGGTCTTGCTGGCCTCGATCTTAACGGTGCGATCACGCTTCTTGTCGAAATAAGCGAGTTCTCCGCGCAGGGCCGAGAGAATGTTCGAGATACCTTGCAACAGGTGCGGCCAGGTATTGGCCATCGAGTCTTCGAGATCGAGCATCACGCCGGGTGCGCCGGAGTTAAGCATCTTCACCACCAGCTCGGCGTCATCGGCGGGGCCGGTCATTTGGTTGCGCTGATCCTGACACCATTCCGGCAGTTCGATGCGCCAGGATTCCTGGGTGGCGTGCGACGGATGCAGATAATTCGGCAAGTGGCCGTGATGCGCGCCGTCGAGGACGGAAGCACGGCGGCCCATCAGATCGCGCTGGCGCGGTGTGAAGGCGCGATGAAATGGCAGTAAAAATTCGATGAAGCCCTTCGGAAGCTCGCGCGCAGGATCAAAGCCGGCAGGCGCGACGTTCATCGCTTGAACGGGCTCGGATGAGAGGCTCAATTGAGATCTCGTGCTGGCCATAGATGCAAAAACTCCGCCTCAGGTCTCATTCAGGCGCTATAGAACCTTCTAATGTTCTTCTTTCAACTCAGCCACAGAGCAACAGACTGCACTGGAGCAAAATGTAGAATTTCAGCGGTTCGCCGCTGAGGGGCGAATATAAAGGGCAATCCGGACTCCAAAAGAGGTTACAAAACATTTCGCCTAGCCTCGCCCTACATCGCAGAAATTGTTAGAGATACATCGTTCGTACACAATTGGGAGCGGCGAGAGCACATTTCCACGGGTCTTGATGCTTATCGGGGCGTCCTCGACCGGCAATGGATTGTCCTAATTAGGCAACGATTTACACCGCCGTTGCCTCGTCACGTGATCCAATCTGACAGAGCCTAGTCCCGGTTATCTAGCCGGTAAATCCTGTATAAGCCGGGGAGCACTCCGGCTGACACCGGAGTGCAATTTGCATCACTCTCGGTGATACGCGCTAGGCGGCGGGCCGGATTTCTCTGCTAGGATAGCCGTGGCCATGCGAAAACCTTGGATAATTGCGCATCGCGGGGCGTCCGGGCATGCCCCGGAAAACACGCTCGCGGCCTATCAGCGCGCTGTTGAATTAGGAGCAGGGTTTATTGAGACGGACCTGCACCTGACGCGCGACGCGCGGTTCGTGGCTATCCACGATGCCACACTGGAACGCACCAGCAACGGCCGGGGGAATGTCCACGATTTCACGCTGGCGGAGCTGCGCAAGCTGGACGCAGGTATGTGGTTTGACCGCGAGTTCATGGGCCAGCGGATACCGACACTGGAAGAGATTTTGGAATTTGCGGCGAAGCACGATGAGATTTTTTATTTGGAAGTGAAATATGACGCTGCCTGGGGTATGCACCATTCGCTCGCAGGTGCGCTGCAAAAATCTCAGAGTGCGGCACGAACGATCGTAATTTCGTTTGACGAATCCACGCTGACGGCGTTGCGGCAAGTGGACTCGACGATGATGATGGGATTATTGGTGGACCAACCGGGCCGAGACCATGCCAAAGCCGCGATCGAACTGGGAGTCCGGCAGCTGTGCCCGCGGGCGGATCTGGTGACGCCGGAATTGGTGGAAGAGGCTCACCGGCTCGATTTGCAGGTGGCGACCTGGACGGTGGACGATACGGAAACCATGCGCACGATGGTGGCGGCGGGCGTGGACGGCATCATGACGAACTATCCAGACCGGCTGCGGGCTGTCCTGGAAGACCGGCAAAGTTAGCCTACAACAGCAGGGAGAACAGCGCGGCAAATTGTGCGAGGGTGAGTTGTTCGGCGCGAGCGTCTGGGCGAAGGCCAGCGGCGGCCAGGGCTTCGTGGATTTCCTCATCGCTTGTGATCGCGAGTAGATTGTTGCGCAGAGTTTTTCGTTTCTGAGCGAAGCAAGCCTGCACAAATTCCAGGAAGCGCTTTTCATCTGGCACGTTGAGGTGTGCGCGCTCGCCCGGAAGCGTCATGCTCACGAGAGCGGATTTGACCTTCGGCGGTGGGCGAAACGCGCCCGGCGGGACACGCAGCGCGATTTTTGGCTTGGCGTAGAACTGACAGAGCGTGGAGAGATAGCCGTAGTCGCGTATGTTTGGGTGCGCGACGACGCGTTCCGCAACCTCCAACTGGATCACGACGTGAATCGAAGAGATTTGGCCAGCCCAGCGAAACAGATGATGCAGGATGGGCGATGTGATGTAGTAAGGCAGGTTTCCATAGACATGAAACGGTTTGGTGGTGAGGCTTCCGATATCGGTAGCGAGTACGTCGCCCGCAACGATTTCGACTCCGGGCCATTGCTGGGGTTGCGTTTCTGCGGATGCGCGCAGGCCTTCGGCTAGTTTTGGATCAGCTTCAATCGCGATGACTTGGCGGCCATCGCCCGCGAGAGATTGCGTCATTTCGCCGTGCCCGGGGCCGATTTCGATCCAAATATCGTTGGATGCGAGAGGCAGCGTCGCGAGGATACGTTTGCGCCATCCGATGTCGCTGAGAAAGTGTTGGCCCAGTTTTTGTCGCACCATGGCGACGCCGAGTGTAGCAATGCAGAGCGGTTGCGAACAAATTTCAACTGGCATTGGACCGCGCTCAGTGACTGCCCGCATGACTCGCACGGTGTGCATTCGAAGCGCTGTACGAGATGAATTGGGCCGGAAATCCTTGACGAAGCAGGTGGCTTCCGCTACCGTTTTCGATTCAACTTGCCATCCATGAAAATTCTATTCATAGCGTCCGAAGGGCTGCCGTATTCGAAAACGGGCGGGCTTGGCGGACGTGGTGGAAGCGCTTCCGAAAGCGCTGGTAGAAATGGGCCACGAAGTGGCTGTGCTGCTGCCGTGCTATCGTGGAAACAAAGTTACATCCACCTTGGTTTCGAGCGTGACGGTGGCGCTCGGGGATCGTCTGCGGTTTCCAGCCATCGGCGAGGCCGCGCCGGTTGCGGGAGTGCGTTATTTCTTCGTGGGCGACCGGGGATACTTCGACCGGGAGCAGCTTTACGGAGAGAAGGGCGCGGACTATCCCGACAATGCGGAGCGGTTCGCGGAATTCGCGCGCGTCGGCATCGAATTCATGAAGCGCGTTTGGCTGCCGGACGTGGTGCATTGCCACGACTGGCAAACCGCGCTGGTGCCGGTGCTGCTCCGCACGCAATATTCCGAGGATCCAGTGGTACGCGGGCTGCCGGCTGTTTTTACGATTCACAATATCGGTTATCAGGGATTATTTCCGCAAAGCGTGATGCGCACGATCGGTCTACCCGACCGGCTGTTTACGATGAGCGGGCTCGAATTCTATGGCGGCGTGAATTTTCTGAAGGGTGCGCTGATCTACGCGGACTTTCTAACGACGGTAAGCCGGCGCTACGCGCAGGAAATCCAGACGCCGGAGTACGGGCATGGTCTGGAGGGAGTTATCCGCGGTCGCGCGGACCGGCTGGTGGGAATTCTAAATGGTGTGGACTATGCGGTGTGGAGTCCGGAGGTGGACACTTACATCGCGCAGAATTATTCGGCGCATAATCTGGACGGGAAAAAAGGTCTGCAAGAAGGACCTGCTGCAACAGTTCAATCTGCTGGGCAGCAAGCCGGACAACTTCGAGCGGCCGGTGATTGGGATCGTTTCCAGGTTCGTAGATCAGAAAGGTTTTGATTTAATCGCGCAGGTTGCCACCGAGTTACTTAGAGAGAATATTTCGCTGATCGCGCTGGGGACGGGCCAACCGGAATATGAAGCGATGTTCAAGGAGCTAGCGGAAAAGCATCCCGGAAGGGTGGCGGTGAAGATCGGTTACGACAACGCGCTGGCGCATAAAATCGAAGCCGGCACGGACATCTTTCTGATGCCGTCGCGGTACGAGCCTTGCGGGTTGAATCAGATATACAGCCTGCGATATGGTACGGTTCCTGTGGTGCGCGCGACGGGCGGGTTGGACGACACGATCCAGAGCTTCGACGCCAAGACCCAAAAGGGAACAGGGTTCAAGTTCGAAGCGTACGATGGGCGCGCACTCATGGAAAGCGTGCGGGCGGCTCTGAAATTGCACCGTGAACCGAAGATTTGGCAGACCCTGCAAAAGAACGGCATGGCTAAGGATTTTTCATGGAAGGCTTCCGCAGCGGCGTATGTCACACTGTATGAAGCAGCTAAGAGGTCTCGAATCCCACGCGTCTCCGGGACATCTAAAAGGTAGCGCCAAAAGCTCTTGCCGGCATCGAGGGGCAAGTGTGGGCGCGACAAGGGAAAAAAATGGCAGAAAATATCCAGGCAGTAAGTGACGCGAGCTTCGATGCGGACGTGGTCGAAGCGAGCAAGACCCAGCCCGTCATGGTCGATTTCTGGGCGGATTGGTGCCGGCCGTGCCACATGCTGACGCCAACGGTGGAAGAAATCGCGAAGGAACACGCAGGGAAGTTAAAAGTGGTGAAGCTGAACGTGGATGAAAACATCAACGCCGCGGGTAAGTTCAATATTCGCGGCATTCCCACTCTGCTGGTTTTCAAGGGCGGCCAGGTTGCCGATCAGATCGTCGGCGCGGTGCCCAAAGAGCAGATCGAGAAAGTCCTCCAGCGCCACATTTCCTAGGCGCGATTCCCCGGCAGGACCATGGCTATTAGCGGCAGCAGCCCGAACGCGCAACCCGCCGATTGTGGGCCGCGCTTGAAAGCATGCGCGGCGTGCGGAGAGGAATTTCTCTGTGCGGCGAAGGCTGCGGGGTGTTGGTGTGAAGAGGTGAAGCTTACGAAGCAGGGGTTGCTTGGGCTTCGCGGGCGCTATGCGGATTGTCTATGTCCGCGATGTCTTTCCGCAGCGGCGGCCTCGGCAGCAGCTCAGCCATCGAGAAATGCACAATGACTCGACCAGCCAAAACAGAGCCGCAGCGGTGCCATTGGGCGCAGAAACCGCTCATGGCGGAATATCACGACAAGGAATGGGGAAGGCCCGTTCACGACGACCGCGTGCTATTCGAATTTTTGATTCTCGAGGGCGCGCAGGCCGGTTTGAGCTGGGAGACGATTCTCAACAAGCGCGAGAATTACCGGCGGGCGTTCGACAATTTCGATGCCGCGAAAATCGCGCGTTACGACGGACGCAAAGTCCGCAAGCTGTTGGCCGATGCGGGCATCGTACGTAACCGGTTGAAAATCTCTGCTACGGTTTCCAATGCTCAGGCGTTCCTCGCGGTGCAGAAGGAATTTGGCACGTTCGATAAGTACATCTGGCAATTTGTAGGCGGCCGCCCGAAGAAGCACGATTGGAGCAGTTCGCGCGGCCTTCCGGCCCGCACGGGTGAATCGGATGCGATGAGCAAGGATCTCAAACGCCGCGGATTTCGATTTGTGGGGACGACGATCTGCTACGCCTTCATGCAGGCTGTCGGGATGGTGAACGACCACGCCCGGGATTGCTTCCGCTACTAGCACACCTGCGTAACGCACAGCAGAGGACGTTGGCCCGAGAACCGACCCTACGATTTCCATCGCAACAGGGCCGCGCTTGCGCGGGGGTCTGCCGAAGGGTAGGATTGGTTGTTGCTGTTTTTCGTTTTAGCCTGCCTGTAATGCTTCTAGTGTGAACGAGAGCGGGGAAGTGCGGCTTGATGGAGCTTGGGGAGCGGCTAGGGTGACCGAGAAGTCGCGAACGAAGGCGATTTGTGTGGTCGGCGCGCAGTGGGGCGACGAAGGCAAGGGCAAGGTGGTGGATTATCTTGCTCAGTCGTTCGATTACACGGCGCGTTATGCAGGCGGCCACAACGCCGGGCACACCGTCATCTTCAACAACCATCGTTACGTGCTGCAACTGATCCCCAGCGGAATTTTACGCCCGGAAAAGAAGGCAGTAATCGGGGCGGGCACGGTGGTAGATCCTGCGGCGCTGGTCGCCGAGCTTGAGAATCTGAAAAGATCTGGGATTGACGTGCGCGGGCGGTTGTTCCTCAGCGATCGCGCTCATCTGATATTTCCTTATCATCGCGAAATGGATAAAGCCGCGGAATCGGCCCGGGGCGCGGCGGCGATCGGCACGACTTCGCGTGGGATCGGTCCGGCTTACGAGGATAAGATGGCGCGGCGCGGCATTCGCGTAATTGACTTGTTCGATGCCGACGGATTCAAGGAAAAGCTGGAGCGGGTGATTGCGGAGAAAAATGCGATCAGCCGCGCAACGTACGGGCATCCGCTGGAAACGGCCGGACTACTGGAGCAATATCTGGAAATTGCCGCGCATATTCGCGGCTTGGTTACTGATACGTGCGTGCTGCTGAATCGAGCGCTGGATAACGGTGAGTCGGTATTATTCGAAGGCGCGCAGGGCACGATGCTGGACATCGACCACGGGACCTATCCCTACGTCACGTCATCTAATGCTACGTCCGGGGGCGTGGCGACCGGTTTAGGAGTTGCTCCCACGCGGATTTGCGGAGTCGTTGGCGTGACCAAGGCTTATACGACGCGCGTGGGCAGCGGGCCATTTCCCACCGAAATGCCGGATCTGGACGCGCAGGCAGTGCGCGAACGGGGCCAGGAATTTGGCGCGGTGACGGGGCGTCCGCGACGATGCGGGTGGCTTGATCTGGTAGTCTTGAAATACGCGAAAATGCTGAATGGCATTGATTCGCTGGTAGTGACGAAGTTGGATGTGTTCGATACGCAGCCGGAGATCAAAATCTGCACCGGTTATCGGCTGAATGGCAAACCGCTGGACGAAATGCCTGCGGATGTGGAGACGCTGACGCAAGTGGAGCCGGTGTATCGGATGCTACCAGGCTGGCAAAGGCCGACTCCGGGAATTCGCGATGTTAAGGAATTGCCGGAAGCGGCACGCAATTATCTGGATTTTATTTCTAACGAGCTACAAGTTGAGATCGGTATGATTTCCACGGGGCCAGAACGCGACGCTACGATCGTGCCGCGAAACACGAAACTCGCGTCCTGGCTGTGACACGGCATGGTTTCCTACGAAGCAGCGCGCGCTAAAGTGATTGAAGTAATTCGCGCGCGGCCGTGCGCCCCTCCTCCAGCAACTGAAACCATCGAATTCGCGCAGAACCCCTCCCGGGTGCTCGGCCGCATTGTGGCCGAAAATGTAGCCGCCGACCGGAATTATCCCCCTTTCAATCGTTCGACTCGCGACGGATATGCCGTGCGTGCCGCCGATGCGGACCACGCGGGTGCCAAGCTGCGATTGATCGGCGAAAGCCGCGCAGGTGGCCCATTTGAAGGCGCCGTTGAGCCCGGCACTTGCGTACAAATCATGACCGGCGCTCCGCTGCCGCGCGGAGCGAACGCGATCGTGATGAACGAGCACGTGCAGGTTGATGGCGATTACGTGATTATCGAGCGGCCCGCGCGCGAGGGCGCTCACTACGTGTTGGAGGGACAGGAGACTCGCGTGGGAGAGAGCGTGCTCACGCGCGGAAAGCGCATCGGGTATGCTGAGCTGGCGATTGCGGCGCAGGTGGGACGTTCGAACCTGTTGGTGGCGAAGAAACCGCGTGTGGCGATCCTTTCGACGGGCGACGAGGTGATTCCACTGGATCAGCCGCCCAAGAAATTCCAGATCCGTAACAGCAACAACGTCTCGCTGGCCGCTCAGGTGGCGCTCGCCGGCGGAGAGCCAGTGATGCTCGGAGTCGTGCCGGACAGTCTCGAGCAGTTGGGTGCCGGCATCGAGAAGGCACTGGACGCGGACATCGTCGCGATTACCGGCGGAGTGTCGGTGGGGAAGTACGATCTGGTGGAACAGGTGCTGAAGGAACTCGGGACCGAATTTTACTTTGATACCGTGGCGATTCGGCCTGGCAAGCCCGCGGTTTTTGGTTTCTGCCACGGGAAGCCGGTGTTTGGCCTGCCGGGAAATCCGGTCTCGACAATGGTGACCTTCGAGCTATTCGTGGTGCCGGCGATTGACTTGCTGAGTGGGCATACTCCGCATCCGCTGAAAGTTCTGAAAGCGAAACTAGCGCACCCGGTCAACGAAAAGCCTGCGCTAGCACATTTTTTGCCGGCGCGACTAAGCTGGCCGAACGGCGAAGCGACCGTCGAGATGATTCATTGGGAAGGCTCGGGAGACATCGGTTCGGTCGTGAAAGGGAATTGCTTTCTGGTGGTACACGAATCGAAGCTGAGTTTTGCGGCAGGCGAAATGGCGGACGTTTTGCCGCGCCGCGGTTTGTTCTGAAGTGTTGCGTCCCCAGGGCGCGTCCGAGACGCGCCCATAGATTCTCTTCATGACCGCCAGTCGAACTCGGACGCTTTCGCACTACGACAGAAAGGGCAACGTGCGCATGGTGGACGTGACGGCAAAGCCGGCCACGTCGCGCACGGCGGTGGCGCACGCGTTTATCCGAATGCAGCGCGCAACCGTGGACTGCATTCGGCGGCTGAAGTCTCCTAAAGGCAATCCGCTCGAAGTCGCCCGGATCGCTGGAATCACGGCTGCGAAGCGCACTTCGGAGCTGATTCCACTTTGTCATCCCCTGTCTTTGACTCACGTAGATGTGAGCGCCAAGCTATGCCAGAATGGAATTGAGGTGACGTCCGAGGCGACGGCCACGGGTCCGACCGGGGTTGAGATGGAAGCGCTGGTTGCAGTGTCGGTGGCGGCGCTCACCATTTACGACATGTGCAAAGCGCTTGAGCGCGGCATGGAAATCACCGAGGTGTATCTGGTAAAGAAGTCGGGTGGGCGAAGCGGAACCTATTTGAGGCCTGGGAAGCGCGCGAAACGATGACTCCGATGAAGGACGTCAAAGTGCTGGTCGTGGATGATAATGCGTTGATCCTCGACCTGCTGATGAAAGGATTGATGCCGCATTGCGACGCGCGCGCGGCGGCGGACGGCGCGGATGCGTTGTTGAAAATCGTGGACGATCCGCCGGATCTGGTGGTATGTGACTATCGCATGCCGGGCCTCGACGGGCGCCAGCTATACGAGAAATTGCGCGGGCGGCAGCAGACGAAATCCATTCCGTTTATCTTCCTGGCGAGTCGCAGCGACATCGAAGAAAAGCTGAGGCCTATCGTAGAGGGCGTCGAAGAATTTATTCCCAAGCCGTTTTTTCTGAAAGACCTGGTGCGCCGCGCGAAGAAAGTGGTGGACCGTTTGCAACTTGAGAAACTGCAAAATCGCCAGGTGCGTCCGGGAGTGATTCAGGGGCGGCTGGAAGAAATGTCTATCATGGATTTGATGCAATCGCTCGAGATGGGGCAGAAATCGTGCCAGCTTTCCGTGCGGCGTGGCGACGAGAGCGGCGACCTCTTTTTCGCGTCGGGACAATGCAAGGATGCGCGGCTGGGAGCGCTGGAAGGGGAAGCGGCGGTGTTTCAAGCGGTGCGCTGGCCGGATGGCGAATTTGAAATCGATTTTAACCGTGCGCCCACGCGCGACACCATTTCCCGCACTACTACCGGCCTGCTGATGGAAGCGTTGCGATTGATCGACGAAGGGCAGCGCGACGGCGAGAACGCAGACGCCGAAGTCACCGAAGGATAGCGGTAGCGCGACGCGGCCATGCGAGTTTCCATTCTCACCGTCAGCGATTCCGTAGCCAGCCAAAAATACGAAGATAGCTCAGGACCCGCCGTCGCCGGACGCTGCAGGGAACTCGGTTGGCAAGTCGCGCATACCGCTATATTGCCGGACGATCGAGATGGTATCGCCGCATTTCTGAAAAAGACCGCCGATTCGAAGGAGGCGGATTTGATTCTCACGACCGGCGGAACTGGAGTTGGTCCTCGCGACGTGACGCCCGAAGCTACCATCGCTGTGGCGGAGCGATTGATACCGGGATTCGCGGAACAGATGCGCGCGGAGGGGTTGAAGAAAACGCCGCGCGCGATTTTGTCACGCGCTGTCGCAGGAATTCGCGGCACCACGATCATCGTGAACCTGCCTGGAAGCCCTCGCGGAGCTGTGGAATCCCTCGATGCGATTGCCGCACTGGTGCCTCACGCGATTGATGTTTTGCATGGCGCCCGTCATTAACATTTCTTTACAATCGGAAAGGTAGTCGGCCTCCCGGCTGGAATGGCGACTTCTATTGCGAACTGATTTTTGAGCCGATGCCGCTAGCTGCGGCTTGACCGCTGTGCTAGGATGCGCTGTTCGTTTGAAGTTCTTTTGGCGATGCCGAGCCAATACATTCCGATTTTGATTTATGCACTGCTCGCGGCGGCGTTCCCCGCAGTCACTCTCGCTATTTTCAAATACATTCGCCCAGATTCGAAAGCGACAGGCGCGAAGCTGGAGCCTTATGAATGCGGCGTGCCGCCAGAAGGGACCGCGCGCGGGCGGTATTCGGTGCGCTTTTATATTGTGGCGATTCTCTTCGTGATCTTTGACGTGGAGACGATTTTTCTTTTTCCTTGGGCGATCCGCTACGGCCAGCTGGGATTGTATGGATTGGCCACGATGATTGTATTTCTCGGAATTCTGCTGGTTGGGTATGTGTGGCTGTATCGGAAGGGCGCGCTGGACTGGGTTTAGAAGCGGGCACAGGCCAGCACACCTCAGCAGAAATTGGGACTCAAATGAAGTGGAATTGACGTTGTTTTTTGGGGTGTGATAAAAAGGCGGGCTGCGAACGAACCGCGTGAAGTCGCTTGCGGCGGACGTTCAGTAACGGCAGCCGATCGGACCGATGGTCAAAGACCCCTCGGAAAAAGATCCCGCCGCAAAGCCGCCGGAAGGCACGGCGGAAAGCGCTACTATTCCCGCCAAACCAGCCGCACCGGTTACTCCTTCCCAGCCAGCCCCTGCGAACCCGCCTGGCGCAAGCGCGCCTCCCGCCAAGCCAGCCGCCCCCGCGGCTCCTGCTGCGGCGGCACCGCCCAAAGCGCCGGCAGCGGCGGCTCCTCCGAAAGAAGCTCCGCCAAAACCTGTGCCGCTCGACAACGAATTGGTGCAGCGGCTGAAAGCGCGGTACGGCGAAGCTGTGCGCGAGGCTTCGCTCGACCGCAAGCAAGCGATTATTCTGATCGCCGCCGACCAACTTCGTGAAATTTCCCGCCACTGCCGCGACGAGGAAAAATTCGACATGCTCGTGGACTTGACCGCGGTGGACTGGCCGAAGCGCGAGAAGCGATTCGACATTGTGCTGAATTTGTATTCTTTCGCGAAAAATGAGCGGTTGCGGTTGAAAGCGCACGCGGCGGAAGGCGAGCCGGTGCCGAGCGTGTGCAGCGTGTGGCCTGCGGCGAATTGGCTGGAGCGCGAATGTTACGACATGTTCGGCATCGTGTTCGAAGGCCATCCGGATTTGAAACGCATCCTGATGCCGGACGAGTGGCAAGGATATCCACTGCGCAAGGATTACGACATCTTGAAGCAGGATACGGATTGGGTCCGCGAAAATCTGGGGATTGAGAGCGGGCAGTAGCGGCGACCGGGCGAATGGCCGAGCAACGCACAAACGAGATGAGCAACCTCAGCACCACGGTGCTGGGCGCGGACGAAATTATCCTGAACATGGGCCCGCAGCACCCGTCCACGCACGGCGTCTTGCGCGTGAAATTGAAACTCGATGGTGAGCGCGTGGTAGGTTCCGAATGCATCATCGGGTATTTGCATCGCGGCGTCGAGAAAATCGCGGAGCATCGCAGCTACCAGCAATTTGCGCCGTACGTGGACCGCATGGATTACGTGGCGGCGGTGTCGAACGGGCTCGGTTATTGCGAGGCCGTGGAGAAATTGTTAGGTGCGGAAGCGCCACCGCGTGCGCGAGTGGTGCGCACGATTCTTACGGAATTGCAGCGGATCGCGAGCCACTTGCTGTGGCTCGGGACGCACGCGCTCGATATTGGAGCGCTGACGCCGGTTTTCTATTGTTTCCGCGAGCGTGAAGAAATTCTGAAAATCTTCGAGAAATATTGCGGCGCGCGGCTGACCACGCATGCGTTTCGCATCGGCGGGTTGCAGTACGAGACGTATGACGGGTTCGAGCAGGACGTAAAGCGTTTCTGCGACGATTTTAGCACCAAGATTGATGAATACGAGACGCTGCTCACCGAAAACCGGATTTGGGTGGGACGCACCAAGGGCGTCGGCATTCTGAGCGCCGAAGATGCTATCGCAATGGGGGTGACCGGACCGGTGCTGCGCGCGAGCGGCGTGAAGTGGGATTTGCGCAAGGCGCAGCCGTACGCCGCTTACGACCAGTACGAATTCGAAATTCCGACGCGCGAGACAGGCGATACGTACGACCGTTACGTAGTGCGTATGGCGGAAATGCGGCAATCGCGACGGATTTGCCTGCAAGCCATCGAAAATATTCCGGTGGGGCCGATCATGGCGCGCATTGGAAAAGTGCTGAAGCCGCCGCCTGGTGAAGTTTATCACTCGATTGAAGCGCCGAAGGGCGAACTGGGGTATTACATCGTCAGCGATGGGACCACGCAGCCCTATCGCGTGCGCGTGCGCCCGCCCTCGTTCATCAATTTGCAAGCATTTGACAAAATGGCGCGCGGTGCGCTGATCGCGGACGTGGTGGCGATCATTGGAACGATTGATATCGTGTTGGGAGAAGTGGACCGCTAAGAGATGAGCCATCTGATTTCACCAGAAATTCTGCGATTCGCGCTGCCGGTCGTTTATGCGGTGGTGATCGTGATGGTGTTGCCGCTGCTGGCTGGCTATATCGTGCTGATGGAACGCAAAGTGATGGCGGACATGCAGGCGCGGCTTGGGCCGATGCGCGTGGGGCCGCACGGTCTGCTGCAGCCGATTGCCGACGCCGTGAAATTGCTGTTGAAGGAAGACATCATCCCGGACAACGCGGACCGGTTGATGTTTTGGCTCGCGCCGCTGGTCAGCGTAACGATGGCGCTGCTGGCATATTCGGCTCTGCCGATCGGTCCGGCGTTTCAGATAGCCGACCTGAATATCGGACTGCTTTTTATTCTGGCGATCAGTTCGCTCGGGATCTACGGCATTGTGCTGGGGGGCTGGGCTTCGAACAGCCACTATTCGCTGTTGGGAGCTTTGCGCAGCGCGGCGCAGCTGGTGAGCTATGAAACGGCGGCCGGGTTGGGCCTGGTGTCCGTGCTGCTGCTGGCCGGCTCGCTTTCGATGAAAGACATCGTGCAGGCGCAGCTCGACCAGGGAGTGTGGTTCATTTTTTCGGTACCTTTCGGTTTTTTCATTTACCTGGTGGGTTCGATGGCCGAAACCAATCGCGCGCCATTCGATTTGCCGGAAGCGGAATCGGAATTGGTCGCTGGATACATGACGGAATACAGCGGCTTCCGCTGGTCGCTCTACTTTCTGGCGGAATACGCGAACATGGTGATCGTGGCTGGCATCGCGACCACCGTATTTCTCGGCGGCTGGCTGCGGCCGCTCGCGAGCTTCCATGAACATTTTCCGGGGACGTCTATAGAGTGGCTGGATGCGTTTCCTTCGCTGCTGACCTTCGGTGTGGCGGTCTATTGCCTAACGCTCGCGCCTAAACAGCCGGTGAAAATTCAGAAAATGGTGATGCTCGGGGTGGCGATCTTGTGCTTCTTGCTTTCCGGAGCGTTGCTAGGCGCGCTATTCGCGCCGGCGGGTGTGATGCAGGGAATCCACGGCGCGTTTTGGTTTCTGGCCAAGGTATTTGCGTACCTCTATGCGTTTCTGTGGATCCGTTTTACCTTTCCGCGCTTTCGCTTTGACCAGCTGATGCGCCTGGGATGGCGTTTCCTGATTCCCCTGGCGCTGGTGAACGTGATCGGCGTGGCCGTGGCGATTGCGCTTCGGCAACAATTGAATTGGGGGCCGATCGTATCGTTGATTCCGACGACCTTGGCTACGCTTGGCGTTGCGATTTGGCTGGCGAAAGACGATGCGCCGGTAGCGGCGGTGCAGACGGCGGATGGTGAATAGATGTACGTGCTGAATAGCCTGCTATTTTATTTTTTCAGTGCGCTGGCGGTGGCGTCGGCCATTTTGATGGTGACGCGGCGGAATATCGTTCATGCGGCGGTATTTCTGATCACCACGCTGCTGGCCACGGCCGGAATTTTTCTGCAATTGCAGGCGGAGTTTCTCTTTATCGTGCAGGTGATCCTTTATGTGGGTGGGATCATGGTGCTGTTCGTCTTCGTGATTATGCTGGTGAATCTGGACGTCTCGATGCGGTTGGTACAATTCAACCGGCAATGGCTGGTGGCGGGCGTGCTGGCGCTGGTGCTGGCCGCACAGATCTTCTTCGCCCTTCTGGCGGGACGGACGGCGCTGCGGCTGCCGGAAATGGCCGCGAATATCCCGCCCAAGAATACAGAAGCAGTGGCGGACGCGCTTTTCAGCAAGTACATGTTGCCATTTGAAATTGCTTCGATTTTGCTGCTAGTGGCTATGGTGGGCGCGGTAGTGATGGCCAAGCGGAGGGTGTGATGATCCCGGTGGATCATTATCTATTTTTGAGTTTGGCGCTGTTCGCGATTGGTGTGATTGGCGTGCTGACGCGGCGCAACGTCATCATCATGCTGATGTCCATCGAATTGATTCTGAACGCGGTGAACATCAATTTAATGGCATTTTCGCGCATGTGGGGAACGGTGGATGGGCAGGTGTTCGCGATCTTCATCATCACCGACGCTGCCGCTGAAGCCGCGGTGGGGCTCGGCATTATCCTGGCGTTCTTTCGCAATCGCGAGACTGTGCTTGCGGATGAGATGGACATCCTGAAATGGTGAGTGCCGCCGCATGAACGCGCCGCAGCCGTATTTCCTCGATCATATCTGGCTGATCCCCATGTTTCCGCTGCTGACGGCGGCGACGATGCTTTTCTACGGCCGTCACCTTCAGAAGAAAATCATAGATGCGCTGTGCGTGGGCAGCGTGGGCATTTCGTTTCTATTTTCTGTCGGCGCATTCTTTCAGTTAATCGCGAAGCCTGAGGGCGAGCGGCTCGCGACCAAGATTCTGTTCGAATGGATTCCCGCGGGACCGTACCACCTTCTGGACGGGAGGCTGGCGCACTTCGTCGCTGACTGGGGATTTCAGATTGATCCACTTTCGGCGGTGATGATTCTGGTGGTTACGGGAGTGGGTCTGCTGATTCATATCTATTCCACGGGTTACATGGCGCACGAAGGCGGGTACTACCGCTTCTTCGGCTATTTGAATTTATTTATGTTCGCGATGCTGATTTTGGTGCTGGCGAACAATCTGGTGCTGCTGTTTGTGGGTTGGGAAGGCGTGGGGACGTGCAGTTATTTGCTCATCGGGTTTTATTTTCACCGCAAGTCAGCTTCGGACGCAGGGAAGAAAGCGTTCATCGTCAATCGAGTGGGAGACGCGGGTTTTCTGCTGGGAATTTTTCTGACGTCGGCGCTGCTGGGGACGGTGCGCTTCACCGAGTTGGGACCGGCGCTGGCGGCTGGACATTTTAAGATGGGCGACCCGTTGATCACGGCGATCGCCCTGCTATTTTTTGTGGGCGCGACGGGTAAGTCAGCGCAGATTCCGCTGTACGTCTGGCTGCCGGACGCGATGGAAGGCCCGACTCCCGTGAGCGCTTTGATCCATGCGGCGACGATGGTGACCGCGGGCGTTTACATGGTCACGCGCACGAACGCGATTTACCAGATGGCGCCGAAGGCCATGGCGCTTGTAGCGCTAGTGGGAGCAATCACAGCTCTATTTGCAGCTTCCATTGGTGTGGTGCAGAACGACATCAAGAAAGTTCTCGCCTATTCTACCGTCTCGCAATTGGGCTATATGTTCCTGGCCTGCGGCGTGGGCGCTTTTACTGCGGGCATTTTTCACTTGATGACGCACGCGTTTTTCAAGGGGCTCCTCTTCCTTGGGGCCGGCAGCGTGATTCACGCCCTTTCCGGCGAGCAGGACATGCGTAAGATGGGCGCGCTATCGAAGAAAATTCCAGTCACGTATTGGACGATGCTGATCGCGACGCTGGCGATTGCCGGGATTTTCCCTTTTGCTGGATTTCTGAGCAAGGACCTGATCCTCGGCAAGGCGTATGAAAAGGATATTACGCTGTGGATCATCGGGTACTTCACCGCCGGCATGACGGCGTTTTACATGTTCCGGCTGGTTTTCATGACGTTTCACGGAACGTCGCGCGTGGACCACGAAGTGGAGCATCACATTCACGAATCTCCGAGATCCATGCTGCTACCGCTGGTGATTCTGGCAGGGCTTTCGATTGTGGGAGGCTGGGTAAGCTGGCCAGAAATTCTGGGCGGCAATAGCCGGTTTGTCCATTTTCTGGAGCCGATTGTGGGAGTCGCACACGAGCTGCGGAGGGAGCCCGCGCACGGCCCTGGTTCGCGAATGGGCGAGATCTACCTGATGTTGATGTCTGAAGGGCTGGTGGTGCTGGGGATTTTATTCGCTTGGTATCTCTACATCAAGCGCACCGAGCTGCCGGAAAAGATCGCCAAGAGGTTCGGGGGATTCTACACGCTGGTTTACAACAAATATTACGTGGACCAGATTTACGATGCCATTTTCGTGAATCGCGCGAAGGATCTCGGCCTGGCGCTGGGCACGTTTGACGCGAATGTAATTGACGGGCTCGGCGTGAACGGAGCGGGCTGGCTGACGCGCGCGATTTCACGGATTTCGATGTGGTGGGACACGTGGATCGTCGATGGCTCGGTGAAGCTGGGCGCGCGGCTGGTGTGGGTGCTGAGTTTTCCGGTGCGGATGATACAGGCGGGTCTGGTGCAGAGTTACATGCTTTTTATCGTTATCGGCTTGATCGGATTCCTGGGGTATTACCTTTATCTGGCGCATCACGCGATGCACTAGTTTTTCGCGTGAGCGGGCACGGCATGCCGCACTCTTGGGCCCAGCGGCGCTTGGTCTGAAACTTGGTTTGAAAGGCGAGGGAACGGATGCTCTTTTCCGATAGCCACATCTTAAGCACGATTCTCTTCACGCCGCTGGTGGGCGCGATTCTGCTGCTTTTCATTCCGCGCGAGCGGGCCGACCTGCACCGCTGGATGGGCAATGTTTTCGGTTTCCTCGGCTTGCTGGTTTCGCTGCCGCTGATCTGGCGATTCAATTCGGGCCCGACGGCTCCGCAATTCCAGTTTGTGGAGAATGCGGACTGGATTCCTTCAATTGGCGCGCATTTCACACTTGGAATTGACGGCCTTAGCTTCCTGATGGTGATGCTGACGACAGTGCTAGGTGCTATTGCGATTCTTTCGTCGTGGTCAGCCATTCACAAACGCGAGAAGGAATATTACATCCTGCTTCTTCTGCTGCAGACGGGCATGCTGGGCGTTTTCATGTCGCTCGATTTCGTGTTGTTCTACGTGTTCTGGGAAGTGATGCTCGTCCCAATGTATTTCCTGATCGGAGTGTGGGGCAGCGAGCGGCGGCTGTATGCGGCGATCAAGTTCTTCCTGTATACGCTGGCTGGCTCGGTGCTGATGCTGCTGGCAGTGCTGGCGATTTACGCCAACCGGAACACGTTTGACATACGGCAGGTGATCGAGCATCCGTTCACCTCGCAATTCGGCAGCCTGCAGAATTGGTTGTTCTGGGGATTTTTCTTCGCGTTCGCGATCAAGGTGCCGATGTTTCCGTTCCACACCTGGTTGCCGGACGCGCACACCGAAGCGCCCACGGCGGGTTCCGTTATCCTCGCCGGCGTGCTGCTGAAAATGGGGACGTACGGCTTTCTGCGCTTTTCGGTGCCGATGTTTCCCGACGCGACGGTGAAGTACCGCGGAATCATCATCGTGCTTTCGATCATCGGGATAATTTACGGCGCGCTGGTGTGCATGATGCAGAAGGACATGAAAAAACTCATCGCGTATTCGTCGGTGAGCCACATGGGCTTCTGCACGCTTGGAATTTTCGCGCTGACGCCGCTGGGGCTTTCGGGCAGCATCATCCAGCAGGTGAATCACGGGATCTCGACCGGCGCGCTGTTTCTGATTGTGGGCGTTCTGTACGAGCGGCGGCACACGCGGCTGATTTCGGAATTCGGCGGGCTTTCGACGCCGATGCCAAATTTCGCTGCGGTTTATCTGATTGTTACGCTGAGCTCATTGGGCATGCCGCTGCTGAACGGGTTTATCGGTGAATTCACGATTTTGCGCGGCGTCTTTGAAGTGCGCTGGCAATGGGCCGCATGGGGCGTGCTGGGCGTAATTCTGGGCGCGGCGTATTTGCTGTGGCTGTACCAGCGCGTGATGTTCGGCAGCGTGACGAATCCCGCGAACGAGCACTTGCCCGATTTGAATGGACGCGAATATGCAACGCTGATTCCGCTGGTAGTCCTGGCGTTTTGGATTGGAATTTATCCAGCGCCGCTGTTCCATGTTCTTGACCAGCCGGTGCACCGCCTCGTGGAAGCGGTTCATCCCGGGTACTATGCGGTGCCCGAAGCACCACCGGCAAGTGTGCCTTCGGCTAGTGGCGTGAATCCGCAAACCACGCCTTCCAATTCTCCCGCTACAGCGCCTGCTGCCGCGCATGCTGAGGCCCGGTAATGACCTGGCAGTGGATCTTCGAACGAAGCCGAGGCGACTTCTTCCTGATATTGCCTGAAGCGATGCTGGTGTTTTTCGGGCTGGCTATCCTGCTCACTGATTTCCTGCTCACCAATCGCCAGAAATCCTGGAATGCGCTCACCGCGTTGCTTGGCGTGCTTTTCAGCGGCGGATCGCTCTACATGCTCCGGGCGTATGCCTCACCTCCGATTGGTCCAGTGGTGGGCTTCTTCAATTCGATCATGATTGATCCGTTTTTTATCTTCTTCGGGTTGCTATTCCTGGCTTCCACCGCGCTGGTGATCCTCTTTTCGGTGCGCTACATGGAAATCGAAGAGGAGCAGCATGGCGAATACTATGCGCTGATGCTCTTCGCTTCAGTCGGCATGATGTTTCTGGCCTGCGGCGACGACCTCGTCGTGCTATTCCTTGCGCTCGAAACGATGGCTTTGAGCTTTTACGTGCTCAGTGGATTTCTGCGGCGAGAACGCCGCTCGAACGAAGCCGCGATGAAGTACATGCTGATGGGCGCATTCAGCTCGGGGATATTGGCCTACGGTTTTTCGATTCTTTACGGTATCGCTGGCTCTACAAATCTTGAAGCGATCGAGATGGCTGTGCAGCGGCGCCATGTGCAGCATCCCGGGACGGACTTCCTGACGTTTCTCGCATTGGCGACGGTTGCGGCGGGTGTGTTTTTCAAGATTGCGGCTGTTCCGTTCCACCAATGGGCGCCGGACGTTTATGAGGGAGCGCCGACTTCGATTACGGCTTATGTGAGTGTGGCGTCGAAGGCAGCGAGCTTCGCGCTGCTTTTGCGGTTGTTCCTTACGATTTTCTTGCCGGTGAATCTGGATTGGGTGGCGATCATGGAGTGGGTCGGCGTGCTTTCGCTCACGATCGGCACTCTGGCTGCGATCACGCAGACGAATATCAAGCGCCTGCTGGCCTATTCCTCGATTGCGCAGGTCGGTTACATCCTGCTGGGATTCGTGGCCTCCGTAAATCCGGACGGGACGCTGCACGAGCGCGGCTTGCAGGCGATGACGTTCTATTTGTTCGTGTACGCGTTTTTCAATACCGGCGCGTTTGCGGTGGTGATTTTGCTGCGGCGGAAGGGCGTGATCGGCGACGATGTTGACGATTTGAATGGGCTGATCCACCGAAGTCCCAGCGCGGCGATTCTGATGCTGATTTTTCTGCTTTCGCTGGCCGGCATTCCACCGACGGCCGGATTCGTCGCCAAGCTGCTGATTTTCTGGGCGCTGATCGAAACCAAGCACGCGCTGCTCGCGGTTCTCGCGGTACTCTACATTCTTCCCGCGGTGTACTACTATTTCCGGGTGGTGGCGGCGATGTGGGTGCGCGAGTCCAGCGATCCGGTGGTGCCGGTAATTTCCTGGGCGCAGAAATTTGCGCTGGCGGCCATGGTAATTGTCACGCTTGCAGCCGGAATTTTTCCGGAGCAGTTCCTGCGCCTCGCAACGTATTCGGTGCTCACCACCTTCCGGCAGTGAGCGGTAACGCATAATGGCCTCGCCAGATCCCTCGCCTCGTAAGCAGCCCAGCAGCGGCCTGACGCAAGTCGCGATGGCGATGGAGCTGCCGGTGATCATGATTGCGTCCATCGTGATTGCCGGAGGCGCCGGCTACTTGCTGGACCGCTGGCTGCACACCTCGCCGCTGCTTACGTTGATACTCGGCTTCCTGGGTTTTGGCGCCGGGGTGTGGGACATCATCCGGCGGCTTACGCGCTCCGAGAAGGCCGATGGCGGCGGATGACGGCTTTTATTCCGCCGCTGAACGGCGGATCGAGTATTTCGCCCTGGCAATCGGCATCGCCGGTATAGCGATTACCTGGTTCGCCTGGGGCGGCAGGGCAGCCGCGGGCTTCGCTTCGGGAGCAATCCTTTCCTGGATCAATTACCGGTGGATGAAGCAGGGCGTGGGCGCGTTGGCGAGGCTTTCGGTGGCTCAGGCGGGCGCGCAACGAGCGCAAGTCCCCGTGAGCGTCTACCTTAAGTTCATTGGGCGCTACGCTTTGCTGATTGTTGCGGCCTATGCTATTCTGCGGGGCATCAAACCTCCGGCAGCGAGCCTGCTGGCCGGTTTTTTCACGATAATTGCCGCGGTTTTGGTGGAAATGGTGGGGCAGCTTTTCCGTAGCGGTCCGCCTGCTCCGCACGCGGATTCCTGAAAGGGTGGAAATGGGAGAGGCATTATCCTGGGTCACGAAGCTGTTGAATCACTGGCTCGGCAAACCCGTGCTGGCCTTGCTCACGCTACTGCACATCAAGCCCGCCAATCCTGAATTCCCCATTCCCAATCACGTCGCTTTCGAGGTAGTGGTGTTTGCGCTGGCCGCTGTTTTCTTTCTGTGGCTGAGAGCGCGGATTTCCGTGGACCGTCCCGGCGGCACGCAGCAATGCATGGAAGCGCTGCTGACGAATTCGATGGGCGTCGGTGTTCGAGACCTGCTGGATGATAATGTGGGTCACGATGCGCCGAAATACGTCGCGATGCTGGGCAGCATCGGGATCTTCGTGCTGATCTGCAATCTGCTGGGGCTTTTTCCCACCTTTATGTCGCCCACGGCGGTGGTTTCCGTGCCACTGGGTTGCGCGATCGTTGTCTTCCTATATTACAACTGGGTCGGGATCGTGAAGCACGGCCTGCTGGGGCACGGCAAGCACTTCTTGGGTCCTGTTCTAGCGATGTCTCCCATCATGTTGCCGATTGAAATTGTTAGCAATCTGGCGCGTCTACTCTCGCTCACGGTCCGTTTGTGGGTCAATATGTTCGTCAGCGAGACGCTGTATATCTTGTTTCTGGAATTAATGCTGGAAATGTATCTCTTCCTGGGACATCTGGGGAAATTGGGTTACGTTGGGGCGATTGTTCCGCTCGTCGGACCGATTCCATTTATTTTGCTGCACATTTTCGTGGCGGTATTGCAGGCTTTCGTTTTTACGATCCTTCCCGTGATTTATGTGGCGGGTGCTGTAGCAGAAGAGCACTAATACGCGGCGTTATTATTCGGCATGTTCGCTGTTCCAGTGTGATCCCGGCTGCTTGAGGATGACGGGAGCCACCTCCTGGCGGCAAATTCATAACGAGGAGAACACGATGAGAAGGTACGCGTTGTTTTTGTTGGGAGTGGTCGCGGTGATTGCCTTCGCTCCGGCGGCGTTTGCGCAAGGAACGGCAGGAGAGGCTAACGCGACGAATTGGGTAGCGATTACTTCAGGTTTTGCGATGGCGATCGCTTCGGCGGCGGGCGGCTACGCTCAAGCCAAGGCTACCGCGGCGGCTTGCGAGGGTTTGGCGCGCAATCCGGGAGCGGCTGCGGCGATTCGCTTCGCTCTGATTTTGGCGCTGGTGCTGATTGAATCGATGGCGCTGTATACGTTTGCCATCGTGTTCCTCAAGGTAAAGTAGCACTCAAGCGTAAGTTCACGGCCCGGGGCTCGCGTTCAGGCGGGCTGCCGGGCCTTTTTTATTTGTGTGATTGCTCACAGGATATCTGGTCCGGCGCCGACGTAGGGACGGGTCTCAGACCCGCCCCTACGACGTCCGAGTCGCGGTTAGGTGCGCGAGTAGCTGGGCAGTGATTAATGCAGTGCGAGGGAGTCGGCTGCGGTTTTCGCGTAATCGAGAACGTACGAAGGCAGGACGCCTAGATAGAGGGTGCCGATTGCGGCAATGGCCAGTGCGAACGCGAGAGCAGGAGCGACTTTCGTAGGGGTGTAGTCCTTCGATGGCTCCCAGAAATACATCGCAACGATCACGCGCAGATAGTAATACGAGCCGACGACGCTATTGATTGCCGCGATGATTACCAGCCACACGATGCGCGAATCGAGCGCCGCCTGAAACGCGAAGAACTTTCCGAGAAAGCCGCCGGTAGCCGGCAGTCCCAGCAGAGAAAGCAGAAATAGCGTGAAACACGCCGCGAGGACGGGCTGCTTGGTTCCCAGCCCGGCGTAATCGGTGAGCTCGAGGCGTTTTTCGTCGCGCTGGCCCAGGTGCGCGATCACGAGAAACGCTCCGACTTTCATGAACATGTAAACAGCAAGGTAGAAGAGCACCGCCGCGACGCCGTACACCGTGGATGCCGCAAAGCCTACGAGGATGTAGCCGGCATGGGCGATGGAAGAATAGGCCAGCATGCGTTTGACGTTGGTTTGCACGAGTGCCGCGAGGTTGCCGACCAACATCGTGAGCACCGCCGAAATCCAGATAGCCCAAAACCAGAAGTTGCCAGCGCTGCCGAATGAAACGTAAAAGATTCGCAGCATCAGCGCAAATGTCGCGGCCTTGGGCCCGGAGGCGAGCAGCGCCGTGACCGGCGTCGGAGCGCCTTCGTACACGTCGGGGCCATAAATCTGGAATGGCGCTGCGACCACCTTGAAGCCCAGCCCAACAAACATCAGCGCGAGACCGGCGATAGGAAGCGACGCCAGGTGGCCTTGCGTGGACATCATATTTTCGAGCGACGCCTGGACGAGATCAATGCGCGTGGTGCCAGTAGCGCCGTAGGTCATCGCGATGCCGTAAAGGAAAAACGCCGTGGCGAACGAGCCGAGGATGAAATATTTCAGGCCCGCTTCATTGGATTTTGTGGCGCGGCGGCGAAAGGCTGCAAGGATGTAAGTGGAGATGGAACTCATCTCCAGGCCGATGAACGCAGTGACCAGTTCATTGGCTCCCGCGAGGATGCCCATGCCGGCAGTGGCGAAAAGCACCAGCGAATAGTATTCGCCACGTTGGATGCCTTCTTCGTCCAGATAATCGAGAGACCCAAGTATCGCCAGAGCTGCCGCTACGATCACCACGACGTGCATAAACACGCTGAAAGCGTCCGCGCGGATCAGGTCGCTGTAGGCCGTGCCCTGGTCGTGCGCCATCAGGTACACGCCGCCCAGCGCTGCCAGCGTGCCGATAAATCCGATCCATCCCAGCGCACGCTGACGAGCAGCGCCAATGAAGGGATCAACGACCATAATCAAAATGCCGAAGAAGCACAGAATAATTTCCGGCGCGAGGCGGTGTAGGTTCGAAATTTGCTCGGCAGGGAAGTACATTACCGCGCCCGCCTTTCGGAGATGGTGGTGATTGACGCGCCACCCTCGCGCGGCGAGACGATCACGGTGGGCCGTCCCGCAGACGGCGGTGGCAGCGTGGGCTGGGCGGCGTCTTGGGGACGGTCGCCGAGTTGATGCACCAGATTATTGGTCGAGGATTCCATGCGCCGGGTGAAGAGCGGGGAAGCAACGCCCATGAACAGGATTGCGAGGGCCGTCGCCACCAGAATGACGCGCTCGCGGCGGGAAGCGTCGGGAAGCGTGCGATTTTTCTCGACCGTGACTTCGCCGAGAGCGACGCGCTGATAGGACCACAGCAAATAAATCGCCGAGAGCACGGCGCCGCTTGCAGCCCATGAAGCCCACGCGTGGTGATATTGGAAGACGCCCACGAGAATCAGGAATTCACCGATAAAGCCGTTGAGCGGCGGCAGCGCCAGCGAGGAAAGGCAAATGAAGAGGAAGAATGACATCAGCACCGGCATGGGATTTACCAGCCCGCCGAATTCCTTGATCTCGTAGGTGTGGCGGCGGTCGTAGAGCATGCCGAGGCCAAGGAAAAGCGCGCCGGTGGAGATGCCGTGATTCACCATCTGATAGATCGCGCCCTGAATCGAGATCGTGGTAAAAGAAAAAATCCCCAGCACCACGAAGCCGAGGTGGCTGACGGATGTGTAGGCGATCAGGCGCTTGAAATTTGGCTGAATGGTGGCGACCAGCGCGCCGTACACGATGCCAATGATCGCCAGCACGCCAATGTAAGGCGCGAATTGATGCGAGGCGTCCGGAAACAGCGGCAGGCAGAAACGCAACATGCCGTAGCAGCCGAGTTTCAGCATCACGCCGGCGAGGATCACGGAGCCGGCGGTGGGGGCTTCGGTGTGCGCGTCGGGCAGCCAGGTATGCAGCGGAAAGAGCGGAACTTTGATGGCGAAGGCCAGGAAAAACGCCGCGAAGAGCCAGAGCTCGGTGTGCGGCGGCAGATGGATGTAGCCCGTTTGGATTCGCGCAGTGAGTTCCGGCAAGTCGAAGGTGCGGAGCAGGCTCGCGGTGCCGCTTACGTTATAGAGCCAGAGGATCGCGACGAGCATCAAGATCGAACCGAACATCGTGTACAGAATGAATTTCACGGCAGCGTAAATTCGTCGGCCGTGTCCCCAGATGCCGATCAGGAAATACATCGGAATCAGCGTCAATTCCCAGAAGAGGAAGAAGAGGAAAAGATCCAGAGAGATGAAGACGCCGATCATGGCGGTTTCGATCACCAGCAACGCGATGAAAAATCCCTTCACGTATTCGTGAATGGATTGCCACGAACAGAGAATCGCGAGCGGCGTGAGAAAAGTGGTAAGCAGCACGAGGAACAAGCTGATGCCGTCAACGCCGACGTGGTAGTGGATGGCATTGCCGATCCAGGGGTGCACGTCGACAAACTGGAACCCGGGTGCGCCGGAATCGAAGTCTCGAAGCAGCCAGAGAGGAGAGCGCGAACTCCAGCGAGCGAAACCACTAGCGCGATGCGGCGGATCCAGACGTGATCCTCGGAACGCAACAGGAGCAGCGCTGGCACTCCCAGCAACGGCAGGAAGGTGATCACCGAAAGCAAATGCGATTGCATTTCCACGCTAGCGCCCCATTCCCCAAAGCCCGAGCATCAGCAAAGTGACGCCCACCGCGCCAATCACTACCCAACTGGCGTAAGTGCGCGCGTTGCCCGATTGAATTTCGCGCAATTGCGCGCCCGATTCGCGCGCGACGCGAGCTGTGCCGTTCACCGTGCCGTCAATCACGCCTTCGTCCACTACGTGCCAGAGCACGTTGGTCGAAATCCAGAGCAGCGGCTGGACGATGGCGGCGTTGTAGAGTTCGTCGACATAATATTTGTGCAGAATCAGCGTGTACGGCCCACGCAGGCTTTGCGCCATCTTTTTCGGCGTGTCCGGGCTCTTGATGTAAAACCACCACGCAATCAGAAGACCGAGCAATGCAATGATCACGGGCCATCCAGTCAGCGCGTGCAGTAGCGTCATACCGCCGCTCTCTGAGGCTTCTGTGCACTCTCGTTGACGATTGCACTGGCCGGCGCATAGGCGGTGAACACCGGATGCAGGAATTGATCGAAATAGTCGGGGCCATTAACCAAGTGCGGCGCGGCAACCCATCCGCCGATCGTGGAAAGGATGGCGAGGAGGATCAGAGGCACGGTCATGCTCTTGGGCGATTCATGGACGTGGACTTTGTGCTCGTCGTAGCGAGGCTTGCCGAAAAACGTGAGGAAGATCAACCGGAACATATAAAACGAAGTGAGTCCCGCGCCGATCAGTCCAAGCAGCCAGAGCAACGTACTGGCGTGCGGTGCGGAGCGCGCGGCGTCCAGAATTTCGTCTTTGCTGAAGAAGCCCGCAAATCCTGGGATGCCTGCAATCGCGAATGTGGCGATAAACATCGTCCAGAACGTAATGGGAATTTTTGTGCGCAGGCCGCCCATGTGCGGCATTTCCTGGTCGCCTCCCATGGCGTGAATCACGCTGCCGGCCGCGAGGAAGAGCAAGCCCTTGAAGAAAGCGTGCGTCATCAGGTGGAAGACACCCGCGGCGTAGGAACCGACTCCCAGGCCGAGAAACATGTAACCGAGCTGCGAGACGGTGGAATAGGCGAGGACTTTCTTGATGTCCGTCTGCATCAGGCCGATGGTCGCGGCGTAGAACGCGGTGACGGCTCCGACCAGTGCGACGATGAACATCGCAAACGGCGCGCGCGAGAATAGCGGATTCATTCGCGCGACCATGTAGACGCCCGCAGTGACCATCGTCGCGGCATGGATTAATGCGCTGACAGGCGTGGGGCCTTCCATCGCGTCCGGGAGCCAGACGTACAGCGGCAATTGCGCGGATTTGCCGATAGCACCGGTAAAGAGCAGCAGGCAAATAATGGTGAGGACGCCGGCGGGCGCGAAGGCTTCCGTCGGCATGTTCGTGGCCTGCTTGAAAACGACGAGGAAATCCACCGATTTGAACGTCCAGAAGAGCAGCAAGATGCCAATGGTGAATCCGAAGTCGCCGATACGCGTGGTGATGAACGCTTTCTTTCCAGCGCTGATCGCGGATTGCTTCAAGAACCAGAATCCGATCAGCAAATAGCTGCACAGGCCCACGCCTTCCCAGCCGACGAACATCAGTACGACGTTTGCGGCGAGCACCAGCGTCAGCATGAAAAAGACGAACAAGTTGAGGTATGAGAAGAAGCGGTAGTAACCCTCTTCGTGGGCCATGTAGCCCGTCGAATAGATGTGCACCAGCAGGCTGACGAAGGTGACGACGAAGAGCATCACGATCGTGAGCTGGTCAACCTGCAGGGCGAAATCCACCTTGAACTGGCCGGCGGTAATCCAAGTGAAATAGTTTTTCACCCAAGGAATTTGCGCGGCAGAAAGCTGAGCGAATTCGCGGACCAGCTCCGCGACACAAAGGAATGAAAGCGCGACGGAGCCGATGCCGATGGAATTGACGACCGTCTTTGAAAAGTTCTTGCCCAATAGACCGTTGATTGCCGCACCCAGCAGGGGCAGGGCGAGAATGATCCACAGATGATCGAGTATGGGCATCAGAATTTTAGGAGGTTAATCTGCTCGATATTCAGCGTGCGCCGGTTTTGGTAGACGGTGATAACGATGGCCAGGCCCACGGCGGATTCGGCTGCGGCAACCACGATCACAAAGAAGACGAAGACCAGCCCATCGAGTTGGTTGTGCGCGCGAGCGAAGGCCACGAACGCCAGATTTACGGCGTTAAGCATCAGCTCGACAGCCATGAAAATCGTGATGATGTTGCGTTTGAAAACGAACGCAACGATGCCCAAGCCGAAAAGGATCGCGCTCAGCACCAGATAGTATGAAATGGGGACTACGTTCATTCGTCCTTCTTCGCTAGAACCAGCGCGCCCAGTATGGCTATCAGAATGAGAATGGACGTCGCTTCGAACGGAAACAGATATTTTTGAAAGAGCTGAGTCGAAAGCTCACGCGTCGACGCAGCGGTGTTCGCAGCTTCCGAGCCATTTGCAATCGTCCTGCCGATCGCGGAGTGCGCCATCCAGTGCGCCAGTTCCAGCAGCAAAAACATGCCTAGCGGCAAGCCGGCATATTTCGCCAGCTTGCTGAAATCCGTGCGCTCTTCGACACCCGCGTTCAGAAGCATAATCACGAATACGAACAGCACCATGATCGCGCCGGCGTACACGATGATCTGCACGGCGGCAATGAATTCGGCGCCGAGCAGAAGGTAAAGCACCGCCAGCGAAATCATGACCAGTACGAGCGAGAGCGCGCTGTGAATCGGCTCGCGCGCCAGAATCAACATGAGCGCGCCGCCCACGGCGATGAGCGCGCAGACGAAAAATACGATGAAGGCCAGGCTCATCCGTGGCTCACCAGCAGAGGCCAAACCTTTACGAGGGCCGTCACTACCAAGTTCGCGAGTGAAACGGGCAGCAAAAATTTCCAGCCGAACGACATCAGTTGGTCGTAGCGGAAACGCGGGAGCGTGCCGCGGGTCCAGACGTAGAAAAACATCAGCAATCCGACCTTCAGCAAGAACCAAAACGGCCCTTGGATGACGGACATCACTGCCGGAAGCAGGCAGGCAAGCCCGAGCACCGTGGCGCCGGTCGAGAGCACGACGAGCTGAATGCGCGCGATGCCTCGCGCGAGTACCGCAGTGTCATACCAAAGATAGATTGCCAGCGCGAGCAGGCCCACGGCGGGCAGGTATTGCATGAACGTCCAGCTCTCAGGGAACGGAGAGAGCCAGCCGCCGAGGAAGAGAATCGTCGCGAGGCACGCGACGGTGAGCATGTTGGCGTATTCGGCCATGAAAAACATGGCGAATTTGAAGCTGGAGTATTCGGTGTGGAAACCGGCGACTAGTTCTGTTTCAGCCTCGGGCAAATCAAACGGCACGCGATTCGTTTCGGCAATGGCGGCGGTGAAATAGCAGAGAAAGCCAACGATCTGCGGAATGAGGTGCCAGCGTGGGATCACGTGCAAGTAGTAGCCACGCTGCCCTTCGATCAGTTCATTGAAATTGAACGATCCGGCGAGCAGCACCACGCCCACAACCGAAAGTGTGAGCGAAACTTCGTAGCTGATCATCTGTGCCGAGCTGCGCAGACCACCGAGCAGAGGATACTTGCTGTTGGAAGACCAGCCGGCCAAAGCCACGCCGTACACTCCGATCGAAGTGATGGCGAAGACAAACATCAGTCCGATATCCACGTTCGCGACGATCAACGTGGATTGCCCCAGCACTTGAACGCTCGGCGGCCCGAAGGGAATCAGTGCGAGCGTGGTGAGGGCAAGCGACAGCGCGAGAAAAGGAGCGAGGATGTAAACGAACTTATCCGCTCCCGGCGGCGTCACGTCTTCCTTGAAAAGGAATTTCACGCCATCGGCGAGAGGCTGCAGCAACCCGTGGGCGCCCACGTAGTAGGGGCCCCATCGCGATTGAATGTGCGCGACGACCTTTCGCTCAAACCAGGTTAGGTATGCCAGCGTCGTCAAAATTAAAAATAACAAAATGACGATCTTGACTAGCGATACCACCAGGACTGGATGCTGGGCGACGAAATCCACGGCGTATCTTTTGCCTCTTTGGTAGAAGTGAGTTTGGAACAGTAACGTCCCAGGGAACCGCTGGTAAAGAGAAAATCATTGGACGAAAAAATATTTCCGACCGGAACATCGTACGCCGGTTCCTGCGAGCGAGAGGTGGCGGACGAAACCAGGGCGCGCCCCGCAAGCAGATTGGCGACAGAAAGATCGTAGCCCGGCACGTTCTGGCGAATTTCGTCGAAGGCAGCTTCGGGCGTGCGCAGGCGGATGGGAGAGCCAACCCCCAACATGCCCAATTGATGTGACAGGATGCGAATCAGATCGAAATCGCTGCGCGGGCCTTGCGGATCAATCGAACGGTGCGTCATTTGCACTTCGCCTGCAGTGTTGGTCAGCGTGCCATCTTTTTCGTAGGAAGAGGCTGCGGGCAAAACGACGTCGGCGCGCTGCGCGGTTTCCGTCAGGAACATTTCGTGGACCACGAGCAATTCGAGGCCTGCGAGCTTGTCCTGGTGAGCAACGCTGAAAGTCTTCACGGGATTGGCGCCGATGACGTACAGCGCTTTGAGCTTTCCTGCGGTGGCAGCTTCCATCATCTGGCGCGCCGTCAACCCGGGGGCCGCAGGTAGTTCCACGCCACCCCAAATCTTTCCGAAGCGCGCTCGCTCGGATGCGTCGGAAACCTGCGCATAGCCCGGCAAACGGTCGGGCAATACGCCCATGTCCGCCGCGCCGCGCGAATTCGAATAATCGCCGAGAGCCATAAAACGGGTCTGGCCGCCCAGGCGCGCAGCGAACGAGACGAGGTCGAGAATCGCCGAACCTTGAATATCCGCGCCGAAAAGAATCAAGACGTCTTTCTCAGCTTCCAACGCGGCTTTCAGTTGAACGAGCGCTTCGCTGGTGGGCGCATCGAATTGGCCTTCTCCGTGGGTGAGCCAGCGCAGCGCGGCGCGTTCTCCGCCTTTTGGCAGCAACACGAGCTTGGCGGCTTTGCGGTGAATTTTGCTTTCCTGGCCGTTGATAACATAGAGGCGCGTGCCGTGGTGCCGCACGCCAGTGCGAATCTGCCACGCGACCAGCGGATTCTGGTTCGTGACGTCATTGCCGATCAGTAGGATCGTCTGGGCGGTGGAAACGTCGCCCATTGTCGCAAGCGAATCTTTATATTTCGGTCCCAACGCGGCGGCGAGGCCGGCATAATCTGCGGTGCGGTGATGGTCAATGTTGTTGGTGCCGAGAGTGGCTCGCGCGAAACGATTCAGCAGGTAGTTTTCTTCGTTGGTCGTGTGATTCGAACCGATTACGCCGATAGCGTTTGCGCCATGTTGATCGCGAACCTGCTTGAGCCGCCGCGCGACTTCCTCCAGCGCGTCTTCCCAGCTTGCCGGTTCGAGTTTGCCATTGCGGCGGACCAGAGGCTGTCGGATGCGCTCGGCGTTGCTGGTGAAATCGAAACCGAAGCGGCCCTTGCCGCAGAGAAATTCGCCATTGACACCGGAATGCGTCGCGGTTGTTGGCGCGCAAGATTTCGTTGTTGCGCACGCTGAGCGTTGTTTTGCAGCCGTTCGAGCAATGCGTGCACGGATTCGCGACGTACTGCATTTCCCACGGGCGCGTCTGATAGCGATACGTCCCGCTGGTGAGCGCGCCGACCGGGCAGATATCAATGCACATGCCGCATTCTTCGCAGGCAAGCTGGCCGGGCTCATTGGGGATGATCACGGAATGAACGCCGCGCGCGCCGACGCCGAGGGCATTCACGTCCATGCCTTCATCGCAGACCCGCACGCAGCGGAAACACATGATGCAGCGCGGCGCGTCGTAATAAACCAGCGGTGACCACTTTTCTTCCGGATAGTGGAGTTTTTCCTCGGTGAAGCGGCTGTGATCGAGGCCGTAACGGAAGGTCATGTCCTGCAGTTCGCACTCGCCGCCCTTGTCGCACACGGGGCAATCGAGCGGATGGTTCGAAAGCAGGAACTCGATCATGTCCTTGCGGGCTTTATGGACTTGCGGCGTATCGGACTTCACTACCATGCCTTCAGTGGCGACGAGGGTGCATGCCGTCTGCAACTTCGGCATCTTCTCGACTTCGACCAGGCACATGCGGCACGCAGCCACGGATGCTGGCGTGAGTCCGGCGTAATAACAGAACGACGGGACCTCTACGCCCTGGAGCTTGGCCGCTTCTATAACGAGCGTGCCCGCAGGTGTCGTAACCTGCTGTCCGTTAAGACTAAAGGTAACCTGCTTTTGTTCGGCCATGCGTTTCCTAGTGCGCCCCCAGAATCATCTCCGCGGGCTTGTGCGCGCACTTGCCCTGGAGATGATCCTCAAATTCATTGCGCCACTTCTTGACGATGCTGATGGTCGGCAACGCGGCAGCATCGCCGAGCGGGCAGAAAGTGCGCCCGAGCATATTCTTGGAAAGCTCGTCAATCAGCGGGATGTCTTCCGCGCGTCCGCCGCCATCGTGGAAGCGATCCAGCATCTTACGCAGCCAAGTGGTCCCTTCGCGGCAGGGAATGCACCAACCGCAGGATTCGTGCGCGTAGAAATGCATGATGCGCCGCGCGAGGTCTACCATGCAGGTATCTTCGTCAATGATTACTGTGCCGCCAGAACCAAGCATCGAACCTATTTTTGCGACGGAGTCGTAGTCCATGTTCACATCAATCTCGTCGGCGCTGAGCAATGGACAAGAACTGCCGCCCGGAATCACAGCTTTCAATTTCTTACCGCCACGAACGCCGCCTGCGACGTCTTCGATGAGTTTGCGGAGTGGGAAGCCGAGTGGCAATTCGTAAATGCCCGGCTTATTCACGTGGCCGGAAATCGAATAGAGGCGCGTTCCGCCATTTTTAGGAGTGCCCAGGCTGGCGTACCATTCGCCGCCGCCGCGGATAATCGCTGGCACGGTGCTGAGCGTTTCCACGTTATTGATCACCGTGGGGCCGCCGTAAAGGCCGACGACAGCCGGAAACGGAGGCTTGATACGCGGATAGCCGCGCTTGCCTTCGAGCGATTCCATCAGCGCGGATTCCTCACCGCACTCGTAAGCGCCCGCGCCAGTGTGCGCGGCCAGCTCGAAATCGAATCCGCTGCCGAGAATGTTTTTACCGAGATAGCCTTTGGCATAGGCCTCGGCGATCGCTGTTTCCATGATGTCAATGATGTAGCGATATTCCCCGCGAATGTAGACGTAGCCCTGATGCGAGCCAATCGCGCGCGCGGCAATTACCATTCCTTCGATCAGCTGGTGCGGATCCATTTCTAGCAGCGGCCGGTCTTTCGACGTGCCGGGCTCGCTTTCATCACCGTTCGCCAAGATGTATTTCGGCTTGGGATTATCCTTGGGAACGAAACTCCATTTCATTCCTGCCGGAAAGCCCGCGCCGCCGCGTCCGCGCAGATTCGATTTCTTCATCTCGTCAATAATCTGCTCGGGCGTCATGACGTTGAGCGCCTTATCCATCGCCTGATAGCCTTCATGGTTCAGGTACACATCTATCGAGCGCGAATTGGGGATGCCGAAGCGCTTGCTGATCACGGGAATTTCGTTGGCGTTGCGCTCGTGCAGGGCGCCGGAAATCACCGGCACGGGCTTCGGTACCCGGCCGTCCTGCAGCTGTTCGAAAATCACGTCTACTTTTTCGGGATCGAGATTTTCGTAATAGTCGAAATTTACTTGCATTGCCGGCGCGCCGGTGCAGGCGCCGATGCACTCCACTTCTTCCAGCGAAAAGGTGCCGCTGGGCGACACTTCCTTGTTGCCGATGCCCAGACGCTTCTGCACGTGTGCGAAGAGTTCGTTGCCACCGCGCAACATGCAGGAAATATTCGTGCAGACTTGGATGTGGTAGCGCCCCACCGGTTTGCGGCGCAGCATTGAGTAATAGGCAAGCGTTTCGGTGACCTGCGTCATTGTCAGGTCCAGGCGCTGCGCGATGTCCGCAAGAAGCTCGTCACTCAGAAAACCGAAATGATCCTGCGCGTACATCATCATCGGAATCAGCGCCGAGCGCTTCACCGGATAGCGGCCACGCAGAGTGGCAAATTTTTGTTCGAGTGCCGGCGGCAGTTGCATAAGTCTTCTGTGTCCGCTGAAGTCTAGCGGTCTACTTCCCCCAGAACGATGTCGGTTGTACCGATGCAGGCAACCACGTCGGCGATCAGACGTCCTTCTGCAAGATTCGGCAGACATTGCAAGTTGACGAATGAGGGCGCGCGAAACTTCACGCGCAAAGGTTTCGCCGAGCCGTCGCTGGCGACGAACACGCCGAGTTCTCCCCGCGGAGATTCGATCGCCTGATAAACTTCGCCCGGCGGCGGCGCAAAACCTTCCGTGAAAATCTTGAAGTGATAAATCAGCCCTTCAATCGAGGTTTTCATTTCCTCGCGCGACGGGGGGATTATTCCAGGCATTTCCGTGCGGAAAGGGCCGGTTGCCGGGACCTTTTCCATGGCCTGCTTCACGATTTTGATGCTCTCGCGAATCTCGGCCACGCGCACCTGATAGCGGGCGTAGCAATCGCCCGCGGTTTGCGTCACCACGTTGAAATCGAATTCGTCATAACTGGAATAGGGAAACGCCTTGCGGACGTCGTAGGCGACGCCGCTGCCGCGAAGCATAGGGCCGGAGCAGCCCATGGCGATCGCGTCTGTGGCACTGATGATTCCCACACCCTGCGTGCGGCCGAGCCAGATTTTATTCTTGGTCAGCAGGTCTTCGTACTCGTCAATGTGCCCGGGCAGGGAATCCATCACGCGGCGAACGCGGTCGAGCCAGTCCGGAGGCGGTTCCAAGGCCAGGCCGCCAACGCGGAAGTAGCTGGTCATCATTCGCTGGCCGGACAAATATTCGAAAATCTTCAGAATTTCTTCGCGCTCGCGGAAGGTGTAGAGAAAGACGCTCATCGCGCCAAGGTCAATCGCGTGCGTTCCCAGCCACACAAGGTGCGAGGCGCAGCGCGTCAATTCCGTGAGCAGCACGCGGATGTATTGCGCGCGCTTGGGAACTTCCAGGCCAAGAATCTTTTCAACGGCGAGGCAATAGCCCAAATTATTCGAAAGGGGCGCCAGATAATCAATTCGATCGGTGAGAGTGATGGCTTGCGAGTACGTCTTGGCTTCGCAAGATTTTTCGATTCCGGTGTGCAGATAACCAATCACCGGCTCGGCTTTCACGACAATTTCGCCGTTCAACTCCAAAATTACGCGCAGCACGCCGTGGGTAGAGGGATGCTGCGGCCCCATGTTGAGGACCATCGTTTGAGCTTCGCCGGTCGGCGTTTCGACAGTGATGCTCATCGTCGCGCGAGCTCCTTTTCCAGTGTTCGAGAGCAGCGCTTCATCGGTATCCCTCGGTAGGATAGTCCTTGCGCAGAGGGTAGCCTTCCCAGTCATCGGGCATCAGAATGCGGCGCAAATCGGGATGGCCCTCGAATCGGATGCCGAAGAGGTCGTAGGCTTCGCGCTCGTGCCAATTGGCTGTCGGCCACACACCGGTGACGGACGGGAGCGCCGGATCGTTACCGGCCAACTTGACCTTCAGGCGCAGACGGTCGCGGCGATCGATGGACACGAGGTGATAATTGATTTCGAAACGCGGCTCGATCGGAAAACGGTCCACCGGCGTGATATCCGACAAGAACGAAAAGCGAAGCGAGGGCTCCGTGGCGAGGTAATCCGCGATTCGTTTCAGATGCTCGCGCGGCACGACAACGGTGATTTCGCCCCGAAATTCAAGCACTTCCGAGACAGCCTGACCGTCCCACTCTTTGAGTTTATGCACTACCGGGCTTTTATCGGCGTCCTGTGCTTGCACTATGAGTTCGTTTCCTGAGGGGCGGCCGCTCAATGACTCCAGTCGAGCGCGCCCTTCTTCCAGAGGTAAATGTAACCGGCCAGTAAAATTATAATGTAAAGAAGCATCTCCACAAAACCGAAGACCTTCAAATCGCTGTAAACCAGCGCCCAGGGATAGAGAAAGATCGCCTCGATATCGAACAAAATAAAGAGCAAGGCCACCATGTAGAATTGGACGGAGATTGGTTCGCGCGCATCGCCCGTCGGCCGGATGCCGCATTCATACGGCTGGTCTTTCTCGCGCGAACGCTTGTGTTTGCCTACCAGTGTCGATACGACAACCAGCGCCCCCGCCAAGCCGCAGGCAAGTATAAACATCAGCAACAATGGTCCATAGTTGTCGAGGTAATTGCTGCTCATTTTGTTTGCGCTGCTATAATAACGGCCCGAGTGCACCCGGTCAAATGAACTCTCGATTACTTCGGAATAGCGAAGTTTCAATTGGATGCGCGCTGAGCGTAGGGAACGGTCGTCAATGAGTTCCGGGTTCAACACGGACGTCAAAGTGGGCGAGCAGGTCTTCCACGTACAAACCGAAGATCGCGGTCCGCACCATCCCATCATAGACACTGCGGTATATCAGAACGGCCGTATCCTCCATCGCCGCGCTTCGAATTACGAACAAGACGCGGCAGCGACCCCCTACACCCCCGACGAACTCCGCCGCCGAGTGGAGGAACAACATCGCGCGGTGATTGAAGCGATTCGTTCAGGTGCGTTGGACGCCGAGATCGCTTCCGCCGAGGCAGCCACGCAGGCGAGCCGGCCCGGCGGCATTCAGGTGCAATTGCTCAATCCGGGTTCGTGGCTATCGGCGGGCAAGGTGTCGCTCGAACTGGAAGTTTCGCGGCGCGCAGACCGCCAGCCACAAATGGGCGCGCAGGTGAAAGCCGTCATCGAAGGAGCGCTGGACGGAGACAGCTATACCGGCACGAGCGACGAACAGGGACGCGTCCGGATCCATTTTCCGCTGCCGCCACTCGGTAAGGGAGACCTGGCGTTGGTGATCAATGCGCAAGCGGATGCCTGGAAGGATGAAATTCGCTTCGCGATGCGCACGCGCGCCAAGACTCCCGGCGCCGGCGCAGTCCAATGAACGTTACGATCAACGGCGAACTTCGCGAAATTCCCGACGGCCTGAATATCAGCGGGATGCTGGAACACCTGGGCATGCCGCGCGAACGCGTGGCCATCGAGCGAAACCTGAATATCCTACCGCGCGCGAATTGGAGTGAAACGCGGATCGAACCTAACGACAATTTTGAAATCGTGCAATTCGTGGGCGGTGGTTAGGGGTTGGTTTTGGTTGGCGCGTTGGCTGCCATGATTTTGCGCGCTGGGTCGTTGTCGCAATAGACGCGCCATTCCGCAACGCGGCCTCCCCTCACGACGGCTCTCCAAGCAGCGGGAATCTCCCAAAAATTTTCTCTCGGCAGGCTGCCGTGGACGGCAAATGTACCGCGAGCCTTCCCGAACATCGCGACCAAGTCACCCCGATTGAATTGGTCGGTCACTTCGATTGCGTAGTCCGGGAACCACGTGAAATAGGCGTTCCAACCTTGCCGCATCTGCTCGGCGCCGCGAAAAGTGCTGCCCAAAGCGTCCACGAAGACATGGTCGCCGGTCATCAGTTCCACTAGGCCGTTTACGTCGTGGGAGTTGATCTTCGCCACGAACGCCAGCGCGGCGTCCAGAGAATTTTGTTCGTTCGCCATTACGAGGTCTCCCTCCGAAGTGGACGCTGACCTCAAGAGAATACGCATGAAGAGCTTCAACCACTAGCGAGTTGCTCTCGGCTGGTCAGGTTGCTCGATCTGTATATTCGCATCGCTTCCGTCGACGTGAAGTACGTTACGCGAATGGATTTTCGTCACAGGCCGGACAGTAGATGCCCAAGCTTATCTTTCTTGGTGCGCAAGTAGGAAGCCGAATGTCGGCTGGTGCGCGGCCTGCAGGGAACGCGTTCAACGACGCGCACGCCCGCACGCTGCAATTGCTCCACCTTATCGGGATTATTGGAGAGCAAGCGAACGGCGCGAATACCGAGCGCTTTCAGCGCCTCAGCGGCGAACGCGTAGTCGCGGGCGTCGTCCGCGAAGCCCAGGCGGCGATTGGCTTCCACGGTGTCGAGGCCGGCATCTTGCAGCTCGTACGCCCTCAGTTTGTTGATCAAGCCGATGCCGCGGCCTTCTTGCGGTAAGTACAGCAGTACGCCGGAAGGTTCCTTGGCGATTTTGCGCAGAGAGAATTCCAATTGCGCACGGCAATCGCAACGCTCCGACGTAAAAACGTCGCCAGTGAGGCACTGGGAATGGACGCGTACAAGTGGCGCTTTGGCTCCATTCGTCTTGCCCCCCGCACGGCCATTTAGAACGCCGTGCTGAATCGCCACTGCTTCTTCGCCTGGCTTGCGTCCCTCGATACCGAAAATTCGGAAGTCGCCGAAGCCTGTGGGCAATTGCGCTTTTGCGACCACGCGAGCTTTGCTGGAATTGCCGGATTTTTTGCGTCGCTTCATCGAATTCTTGATTATAGCAGGCTTGCGGGAATCTCCGGCTTAGAGCGTCTCACGGGCATTGCGCAAGCGGTTGGTCAGTTTAGGCGTTAGCGCGGCTCGTTCTCTTTACATCGCTGTCTGCTTTGGCTAACGTAGCTCAGGGACAATCCGGGAAGCGCACGCTGCGCGCAAAATGAACACATTGATAGGCACGCAAGAGTTGATGTTCGCGCTGGTGCTGAAGGTGGGCTTCGCGGCGTCTCTCGCGGCTTTGCTCGTCCGTTTCCGTTCATTCCGCAACCTGCTTTTCACCGAGATTCGCGACTCCGATCAAAAGGTGATGTTGCTGCTGTTCCTCACGCCACCGCTCGCGATTGGGGTGCTGTTGCGGCTCGTCGGCTACCGATTTTTCGATCTCACGCTCGAAGGTTCGTTCCTGATGGGATTGATCGGTGGACGCATCGTCGGTCTGCTCGGCGGCTCCTTGATCAGCCTGCCGGCGTTTGGCAATCACGAATGGCTCTCCAGCCCTGTAGCTGCGCTGGTGGGATTGCTCGCCGGATTTGTGCGCGAGGCGATTCCCGAGAAAGAAGACGTCTGGCACTTCGGTCCATTTCTCTTTCTCAGCATCCCCGAATGGATTTGGAAGCTGATTCGTTACCGGAAGGGGAACTGGGCGATGCTGCCCCTCTTCGCGTGCGTGGCAGTGACCGTGGGCGAAATCGAATTGGCGCAGGCGGTGAAAGACCAGTGGCTATTTTTCTACCGCCCCACGAACTGGGGCTACGCACTGCTGATCGTGATGTCGTCAATGATGTGCGTGGCGATGGCCATCAAGATTTGGAATAACACGCGGATCGAGATGAACCTGGAGCAGAACCAGCAGCTTCTGCTGAAAGCGCGCATGGACGCGCTAACCAGCCAGATCAATCCGCACTTTCTTTTCAACACGCTGAATACGGTTTCTTCGCTGATCCGCTTCGATCCGGACATGGCGCGCGGCGTGGTATTGAAACTTTCCAATATTTTGCGCAGGCTCTTGCGCAAGCACGAAACCTTCGTGCCGCTGCGCGAGGAGCTCGAATTCATCGACAATTATCTGGATATTGAAGTGATCCGCTTCGGGCGCGATAAATTGCAGATTTTCAAGGAAATTGACGAGCAGACGCTGGAAACGTTCGTCCCCAGCATGTTGCTGCAGCCCATGGTGGAGAATTCGATCAAGCATGGCCTGGCGCCCAAGCTCGAGGGCGGCCAGATCCACTTGCGTACTCGACAGGTTGACGGCCGGTTGCTGATTGAAATTTCGGACAACGGGATGGGGATTCCGACCGGACGGCTCGCGGACGTGTACGGCGGAGGAATCGGAATCAGCAATGTCCACGAGCGCCTGCGACTGCTCTACGGCGATCAGTTCAAGATGGATATTCGCAGCCAGGAAGGGCAGGGCACGCAGATTCACATTGAAATTCCAGAGTTGGCCACGGCGGAGCCGTTCGCGGAGCTTTAAGCGGGCGCACCTGTAGGAGCGGTCGCGTCGATTGTATTTTACCGGCCGGACATTCATTTCGACATGTGGCCGCCGCTGATGGCGTAGAATGGCGGCGCTCGATAAATCCCTTTAGGCGAACAGGTGGAATGAGCGAAGACTCGGAAAAGACTGGCGCGCGGTCGGCGATCATACTTCTCGTGCTCGTATTTTTGGTCGCCGGCTATAGCGTGAAATTCGGATTGCAAACTCTCACTTGGATCGAAGCGAAACTTTGGACGTCTGAAAATCCCTGGCTTGCGACTGCACCAGAGCCCTTGCCGGCCCCGACCGCACCTGCGAAAGGGTCGGTACTGAGGGCGTACGATTACGAGTTCGATTCTCCGTGGCCCGGTAATCCAAAAACCGTCGGCTCGCTCACTGCCACTCAGTTCCACTATGACGCGGGCCCGGTCATTGTCTTTTTCGATCCAGAATCGCAAGTGGATACGATGCGCGCGATCAAGACCTCCAATCCCACCGAATATCAAAAGTTTGCAACCGTATTCGCCGACAAGCCGATCAACACTAATTACGAGCTATATCAGGCAGTCTACGGCGCTTCGCCCGCGCAGCTTTCACCCCTGATCGATGTGCGTGAAGCACTGAGGTTGAACGCGCTATTGCTGTGGAAGCTTTCCTTTGGTTTCGATCTGCGAGCGGACGGCCAATTTTATTCGTTCGACTGGGGAAAGGTTCGCGGGTTTCAGTTTGGCGATCCGGCGAATCAGCGCCCGGTCGCCCTGCGGGTGTTTGGTGACAGGGACCGCCAGTATCGATTCATTCTCACGGTCGCATCAGGTTCCGCCGGAAGAATCATGCAAGACGACATCGACACGATCGTCCAGACCGTGCAGCCAGTACCCATCGCCGAACGCTGAGGCTTCTCACACCACCAGCGCACCGCATCCTGCGTGCACAGAAGTGACCCCTTCGTTCAATCCCTACAGATTCGTCAGCTCTTTTCCACCTGGATGCTTTGCACGAGAATTTCGTCCGCGCGCCCATCCAACGTTCCGGTCACTTCTACTTTCTTTCCCAGGTACTTTCCCGCTTGCTGCTGATCATCGAGGTGATACCAGACGTCGTTAACGTCATCTCTCAGCACGTACCGCTCGCCATTCATGGAAACAATCGTGCCGACGAATTTTTGCGGTTGATCATTGGTGATGGCGGGCTGTGCGGATATGAAATTCGGAACCGCTGAGACCGCGCTAAGGTTGCATTTCGGGCTCGCCGAGGGCACCACCATACAAAGGGCGAATCCGATGACGCTAGCGACCGCATATAGATGTTTCATTTTCTCTCCGTTGTCACCGAGCGGCTGGGTCGCGATGGGAGAGGAGCACGGGCCTTGCCAGAACGATCAGGCCAGGTTCTTTCTTGTGAATGATTTAGGCGGCTACAGTGGTCACTGTAACGTAAATAATTTGCGCGGTTTCGGCAAAAAATTACATCTCGCTTGGAACAAAGAGCAGTCAAACTGCCATTTAATAATCTTTAGAGCGCCCGCATTTGGCGGGCCTCACCCATTTGTTCGAGCACCTTCTCGTAATAACTCTCGTATTGCGGAATTACGTCGTTCGCGCAGTATTTTGCCTTGGCATGCACCCGCGCTTGCTGCCCCATCGAACGTCCGCGGTCGAGGCGGTTGAGAATCTCAATTGCGTACCGCGCTCCGGCTTCCACGTCGCGTGGCGGAATCAAATAGCCATCCGCGCCGTGGGTCACGACTTCGGGCAGGCCGCCCACATCGCTCGCGATCACCGGGACTTCGCAGGCCATCGCTTCCAGCGCCGCCAGGCCAAACGATTCTTCGTCGCTCGGCAGCAGAAATAAATCGGCGAGACCCAGTTTTTCCTGCACACGGTCTTGCTTGCCCATGAAAAACACGTCTTTCGACAGATGTTTTTTGCGCACAATGTATTCTGCGGCGCCCCGATCTGGGCCATCGCCCATCATCACCAGTTTTGCCGGTATTTTTTCGCGCACCAGAGCGAATATCTCCACAACGTCTGTGATGCGTTTCACAGGACGAAAATTTGAGAGGTGCATCAGGATCGGTTCGCCGTTCTTGGCCCATTGTTTGCGAGCGCTTTGGTCGTCACAGCGCTTATAGAGGTCGCAATTCACGAAATTCGGTATCACTTCAATGGGCCGCTTGATTTCGAATTCCCGGATCGTTCGTTCGCGCAGGTATTGCGAGATGGAGGTCACTCCGTCGCTTTGCTCGATGGAAAACCGCGTGATGGGCAGGTAGCTTCGGTCGTTTCCAACCAGGGTGATGTCCGTGCCGTGCAGCGTGGTGATGAACGGGAGCTTCTTTGGTTGCGCCATCAAGCGGGCCAGCAGGGCGCTCACCGAGTGCGGGATTGCGTAATGCACGTGCAGCAGATCGAGCGACGCCTGCTCGGCTACCTCGCTCATCTTGGTCGCGAGTGCGAGGGTGTAGGGAGGATGGTCAAACAGAGGATAGGAGGTGACTTCGACCTCGTGAAAGTATATACGCTCGTAGGTGGAACTCAGCCGAATGGGCATCGCATAGCTGATAAAATGGATTTCGTGACCGCGAGCGGCAAGTTCGATTCCCAACTCGGTCGCCACGACCCCTGAGCCGCCATACGTCGGGTAGCACGTGATTCCAATTTTCATGTGTTTGTTCCTGGGAAGTCTAACAGCCGACGCCCTTCCGCCGCGAGAGCGGATCTGCGAGCCGAGCTGCCCGTAACTTGCACCTTATAGCCGCGGGATGCTAGATTCGCGCGTTCCCGTCTGCAATTAGACGAGCCAGCGGGCGTTCTCGATGCTGCGACTTTCAGGCAAGGTAGCTCTTATCACCGGAGGGGGCACTGGCATAGGACGGGCCTGCGCGCTGGCATTTGGCCGGGAAGGGTCGCAAGTCGTCGTAGCCGGACGCCGCAAGGAGCCGCTGGATGCGGTCGTGCTCGAAATTGAGGCTGTGGGGGGCGCGGCTCTGGCATTGACTTGTGACGTCACGCAAGCTGCTTCGGTGACGGCAGCGTTATCCCAAAGCGAACAGCATTTCGGGCGACTAAACACGATCGTTAACAATGCCGGAGCTGTTGTGGTAGCGACCGTAGAACGCACGTCAGACGAAGATTGGGAGAAGGTGATTGCTGCGAATCTCACCGGAACGTTCTTAGTTTCACGCGGTGCATTGCCGGCGCTTCGCCGGGCCGGTGGCGGCTCGATCGTGAATATTGGGTCAGTTCTCGGGCTGGTGGCGCGGCAAGAGCGCGCGGCCTATTGCGCCGCGAAAGCGGGCGTCTCGGGACTGACCAGGGCCATGGCGATAGACCACGCTCAGGACAAGATTCGCGTGAATTGTATCTGTCCCACAATCGTCGAGACGAAACTGGGAATGCAGTCAATTCGCCAGGCGCCTAACGCCGAGGGCGAGATTCAAAGAAGGATCAACGAAATCCCGTTGGGGCGAATGGGAATGCCCGAGGATGTAGCCATGATGGCCGTATATCTGGCTTCGGACGAAGCGTCCTGGGTCACCGGAGCGTCCTTTCCGCTCGACGGAGGCGTAACCGCGTACTGATATGGCACGATCGCGCACACCTGGGTCCATGGAGCGAATGGCTGCCGAAGAGCTTCGCCTTCGTCTGCAGGAAAACAACACGGCGAAGCAATTTGGATTTGTGTTGGTGGAAGCGAAACGAGGCAAGGTCATCCTGAAGATGAACGTGAATGAGCAGCATCTGCAGGTGCACGGAGTCGTTCACGGAGGCGTGCTGGCGGCGCTGGCGGATACGGCGGGAGGGCTCGCGTCCTACATGGCGTGTCCACCGGGAACGCGGGTGGCAACGATCGAGATGAAAATCAATTATCTTGAGGCGGTGGAGAGAGGCACCGTTATCGCCGAAGCGAACGTGGTGCGTATCGGCCGGCACATCGCCGTTGTGGATTGTGACGTCCGCGACGGTAATCACCGGTTGGTTGGAAAAGCGCTGATGACTTTTTTTGTCGGGCCTTTCAGAAAAAACCGCAAGCGGCGCCAATCCTGACGCGCTGCAATCCGCAGCCTGCAGTTAGTACTCTGCAATCGATTCTTCCGCGAGCAGTTCGCGTCTAGTGATCTTCCGAACCGCCTGCACCATTCGACCCGTTCGATCCATGCGAGCCGTTCGGCCCACCTTGTGCGGCGTCTTCGCCCTCTTTGTAAAGGTACTTGATGCAATGTTTGTAGACGAGCAAGTTCGGGCTGCCGTAGCGCGTGAGCTTGATGCAATCGCGGTCGTACCATTCGACGCTGCCACGCAGAATTTCGCCGTCCGTAAGCACCACCGCCACTGGAGTTCGCGATTGCATCTGCTTAACGTAGTAAAAATTTTCGGCGTGGGTTTGTTCCGGCGGCGCGGGTTTCTTGCGCTGCGGCGACTGCGGCGGAACCGCCTGCGGCGCGCGCGCTGGAAATTGATCCTTCACATCCGTAAGAGTAGGACGGAAAAGTTTACGATTTACCATTAGGACTCCTTCGAATCGCTACTTCCTTATGACTGTGCAATGAGCGTTTGGGTTGCAGTATTTTTACAAATTTATCAATCGCTCATTGCGCTCAGGGGTTGCCCAAAGAAACCAATAGCGCGTCCAGCCCCAACTGGCGGCTAACATTGCGTTTTAGGCGGCTTTCCAGAAGATCCAGCCTTTGCGTCGCCCGCGAGACCCACTCGAAACTTACTCTCTTGCTGAGCGCTTCCAGGTCGCGCCGTAAGTCCGGGTTACGAGAGAGACTGTTCTTCGGACTCAGGGAAAGTTCGAGAAGGTCTGTAAGCAGACTATAGAACAGGGTAAGAATATTTTCAAATGATTCCTTCTCTTGTTTGGCAAGTTGCGCCGTCGCCGAAAAAATTTCCGCCGTGCGGCTGCCGTCAATTGCTTTTTCGAGCAGGCTCAAGACAGCACGGCGCAATCGTGTTGACTCATCCAAATTCAAACCGAGCGCTGCGCCGGGGCTCCCGCTGGAAAGTTGCGCAGCCAGTTTTCGCTCCGCAGGCTTTGCGTCGCCTCGCTCTTTCAGAAACTCTTCGATTTGGGCCACCGGCACGGGCGCAAAGTGAAATTGCAGGCAGCGCGACCGGATCGTTTGCAACAGCGAATCCGGCGTGGGCGCCAAGAGGATGAGCGTTGCGTATTCCGGCGGCTCTTCGAGGATTTTCAGGAAAACGTCCGCATCATTCCACCGCATGGTATGCGCGTCGTCCAGAATGAAAACTCTCCGGCGGCCCTGCGGCTTGAAATACGCGGCTCGTTGTACGGCGCGCAGTTGGCCTACGCGAATCATTGGGCGTGCGACGGGCGCGAGCCTGCGCACAGGATCGGGCACCAACAGCCACACGTCCGGATGCGTTTCAATGATCAGCGGCATGCGCTCTACCGCCGCGGCGTCGGCGCTCTCGCCGCGCTCCGTCAAGCCTGCAGCTATTAGCGGAGCTGGATTCGCGAGCGGAGCCATCCGCTTGCAGGAACCGCACTCGCCGCAAAAATCGTCCTTAAGCCGCTCGCAGTTCGCGGCCTCGGCAAACATACGCGCGAGAGTGTATTTTCCGACTCCGCGCGGCCCCGTGAATAGCAAGGCGCTCGGCGGGCGTTCGCGTCGCAACATGCCCCGCAGCGCGGTAACGATGCGTTCGTTGCCGAGAAATTCGTCGAAGCCCATGGGCTAGCGGCCTGCATGCGACGCGGAAAAAACACGCGCGTCGATTGCGGCTAGAATCTCCTTATGTATTTCTTCGGGGGAACGCAACGCGCGGAGTGAAGCGTCGTGGCATTCGATCGTCACCCAGTTGGGCTGGCGGGCCAGCTCATCGTAGACCTCGGAAGCTGCTTGCAGATGTGCCAGATTCGATTCCTGCAAATCACGCTGGAGCTTGGTGTAATCGCGTTTCGCTTTTTCACCGACCAGGCGTTGCGCCTCTTCCGCCGGCACGCGGAGGTAAACAACCAGATCTTCCACCGGTAGCGCGTAGACTTTATATTCCAGCTGCTTGAGCCATGTGAGAAATTCGCGGCGCGTTTCGCGCGACGCGCGGGCACCTTGGTGCGCCAGATTCGAGGCGATATAGCGGTCCGCCAGTAGCGTGCGGCCAGCTGCAAGGTCGTTTTCTATCGCTGGGCGCGCCTCCCAGCGATCTCCCGCATATAGCAGAGCTGAGAAATGCGGATCCACCGCATCGAGTGCCCCGAATTCGCCGTTCAGAAAACGCGCGACCAGCTTGCCGAAGAATCCATCGTACCGAGGAAAGCTCACTTGGTTGAACGCGATTCCGCGCGAAGTAAAAGCACGCGCCAGCATTTCCAGTTGCGTCCCTTTTCCGGAGCCGTCAATTCCTTCGAGGACGATGAATTTTCCGCGTGCAGGCATCGAGTTCGCACCAGTCTAGCACACGGCGGCAGAGAAGGACCCGAGCGGCACGGCTCCAAACGTCCGGAATTGTTGCCGGCATGATGGCGCGCCCGCGGAAAAGCCTCCAATTCCGAGTCCCCGGATTTCGCCATGTTAGAATCGCTGCAATGGAAAATCTTTCCCACACTATCGCTACGAATCTGGCGAATCTTCGCGAGCGCATGGCGCAGGCCGCGCAAGGATCCGGGCGCCGCGCTGAGGACGTCACGCTGGTGGCTGTCTCGAAGACGCATCCGGCAGAAGCAATTCTGGCCGCCTACGAAGCAGGCGTGCGCCACTTCGGCGAAAATCGCGTGCAGGAGTGGGAAGCGAAGCAGCCGAAGGTCGCGGATCTGGACGCGATCTGGCACCTCATCGGCCACTTACAGAGCAACAAGGCTCGGCGAGCCGCGCATCTTTTTCGCCGCGTGGATTCGCTGGACGATCTGGCTCTCGCGAAAAAGCTTCATGCGGCTGCGGATGCCGAAGGGAAGTGCCTCCCGGTTCTGATCGAAGTTCACTTGGGCGGCGAGGAAACAAAAAGCGGCGTGGTGGAGGCCGACCTCCCCTCATTAGCAGCTAGCATCGCCCCGTTTGCGCATCTGGATTTCGCGGGGCTGATGACCATCCCGCCGTTTTTCGACGATCCCGAGCGCATGCGGCCCTATTTTCAGAAGTTGCGCGAATTGCGCGACGGCCTAAGCCGCCAGCTAGGGCGCCCTCTGCCCATTCTTTCCATGGGCATGAGCCACGACTTCGAAATCGCCATCGAAGAGGGAGCAACGGAGATACGCATCGGCACAGCGCTGTTCGGTTCGCGCGGGCCTGCGGTGTGAGTTGCCCTGCTCGTTCGGCTGGCGGATCATTTTCGTTTTTTGCGTCGGGGCGGCCGCAGGCGCGACGTAGAGGAGACATTCTTTCGAGATGCCGGCGCAGGTTTTGTTTTCCTGCTTCGTTTTTTCGCCGAAGTTCCTGCCGAAACAACGTGCTTTTGCAAATTAAGCGTAAATGAATCGATCGCGGAAACCGCGTCGGTAGTTTCATCCACACCCAGCGCTTCGCATGAAATGGACGACGAATTTACGGTGAGGCGTAGAAAACCGTAGACCTTGTCGTTGTACGCTTCGAGTGTGACCTTGTTCCCCTTGCCATCGGTCCCCGCGACGCCCGTTTTTGGCAGCGCGCCGTTCTGGCCCGTGCGCACGGCGCTCAAATTGAAATAACCGCCGTTACCGGCGACCAGATAGGGAATCGCTCGACCGTCGCTGGCCATCACGCGCGTATAGCGCTCGTACAGGTGCGCGTGTCCCGAGAGCACGAGGTCCGGCCAAATCCCGGCCGTTTTGCAGGCGGTGTCAATGTCCTGCAGCATTTGCGGGCTCGGAAAGTGTTGGCTGCTGACGGTGAAGGGCGGATGATGAACGGCGAAAATCAACGCAAATGGATCGCTGCCTTTCGCAGCTCTCTGCGTTGCCGCGGCCTGCAACTGCGCCAGCAGGAAGCTCGCTTGCTGCGTCCCGGCAGCGCCGCCATTTATTACGCCCGTCGTTTCGCTGGTATTCGAGTACAAACCGATGATTTTCACGAAAGGAGCGTTGAGCGTGAAATACACGCCGGGCTGAGTCATGGTGGTGCGCGCGAAGCCCTTAGCCGAAGGATCTTTGGCTGGCTGTTTGCTGCAAAAATTTTGATAGAACGGTTCAAGCGAGTACGGCACCGGCTCGCTGGCGAATAGAACGCCATCGTGGTTTCCGGGAATCGCGAAGATGGGACCGGCATAATCGCGATACGGGTCGTAGAACTGGTCGTAATAATAACGTTCCTGCCCGAAATAATAGACAACGTCGCCAAGATGAAATAAAAACGCCGCGCGGCCGCTGCTATAATCCTTGCCGTTCGAGTCGGCGCTCAACGCATCGCCAACGGCAAATTGGTGCGACGGTTCTTTAATTCCCCCCGTATCGCCCACGGAATGGAACACAATCTCGCCAGACTTTTGAATCCGCTGGACAACCGCGGAGCCCAGGACATCGGCTAGCGCCATCACGGGCGGGTTCTTCCATGGCGCGGGGATTGCTTCGGTAACCGGCGTAGTCGTGATGCCTGAATCGGCGTAAACATCCTGTGGGTCGAAAGTGTTAAAGTCGTCGGGAGACGGTTGTGGATTGGCAAAGGCGAAACCGCTGGCGGACATTAAGCGCCCTCCTCTTTGGGTCGAGGATTGAGGTTCAGGGAAAATGAGTATACGTGTGTGATTCGTCCCCGAGAAGTTATAACTTGCACGCCGCTTGTACCCGCGGCGATGCGCCGGTGACTTGATAGGATGGAAGTGACCATGGATGGTAACGCGGTGCTGTTTCGCGTGCGAGCGCAGCCGCGCGCGAGGCGCGATGGAATCGAAGGTGAGCACGATGGAGCGTTGAAAGTGCGGCTGACCGCTCCGCCGGTGGAAGGCCGGGCGAATGATTCTCTTCGCCGCCTTCTGGCCGGACATTTGAACGTGCCAGTTTCGGCTGTTAGAATCGTTGCGGGCGAAAATAGCCGCAACAAGCGCGTCTCAATCGCAGGCGTCACGCGCACGCAGGTGCTGGCGCTTTGCTCGTCAGCTGGGAATACCGCCGGGAAGGCCAGAGGCTGATTTCATGCCGGACATCAAAGCAATCCAATCCGAACTGCGTGCGAACAAAATCGATGGCTGGCTGTTTTACGACCACCATCACCGCGACCCCATCGCCGGCCATGTCCTCGGCCTCGACAGCCATGCAATGGTCACGCGCCGCTGGTTTTATTTCATCCCCGCCAAGGGTGAACCGCGAAAACTGGTGCATAAGATCGAGCAGGGCTCACTCGATTCGCTCGAAGGCAAAAAGCTTCTCTATTCTGGATGGGAAGAGCTGCACAAGACCCTGCCTAAACTGCTCTCCGGCAGCAAAAGCATCGCAATGCAGTATTCGCCCGAAAATAACATTCCGTACATCGGCCTGGTGGATGCCGGAACCGTCGAATTGATCCGCAAGTTGAAAAAGAAAGTGGTCAGTTCCGCAGATCTGGTGCAGAAGTTCGAAGCCAGTTGGACGCCCGATCAATTCGAGAGCCATCTGGAGGCGGGCAAAATCGTTGACCGAGTGACTCGCGAGGCCTTCCTGCGCGCTGCCGCATTCGTGCGCGAAGGGAAGCCGCTGGCCGAAGCCGAGTTGCAACAGTGGATTCTGGACCAATTTCGCTCGAGCGGGCTCACTACCGCAGAACCACCCATCGTTGCGGTGCAGCCGAACAACGGAAATCCACATTACGAACCGAAGGCTGGAGCATCGCGACCGATCCGCGCCGGCGATCTGCTGCTGCTGGATATTTGGGCAAAATTGGACCGCCCGCAGAGCGTCTACTACGACATCACCTGGGTTGGGTATCTGGGCGAGCGTGTTCCCGATTCCTACGCGAAGATTTTTCGGATCGTGAAAAGTGCCCGTAACGCCGCGATCGAATTCGTCAAGGAGTCTGTGGCCAAGAAACGCTCGATTCACGGTTGGGAAGTGGACCGCGTGACGCGCGAGACAATCCGCAAAGCCGGCTACGGCAAGTATTTTGTCCATCGCACTGGACACAGCATCGGCCAGCAGGTGCACGGCAACGGAGCGAATATGGACGGCCTGGAGACTCGCGACGACCGCAAGATCGTGCCGTACACTTGTTTTTCCATCGAGCCGGGAATTTACATGCCGGAGTTCGGAATCCGCAGCGAAGTGAACATGTACGTCAGTGAGAACGAAGCGCGCGTCACCGGCGCCATCCAGGAAGAAATCCTTCCGCTGCTGGCCTAGGTGACCGTGAACGAAGTTCCCGTAAACGGCGCGCCTCTCGACAATTCCTCGATTCCTCCGCCTGCCACCCACCGAAAGCGTAGTGCCCTCGCGCCGATTGCGGCTATCGCCGGATGGTTGGTGCCGGGCTTCGGCCATTTGCTATTGGGTCGCTGGGGTAAAGCATTGGGATTTTTCGTGTCGGTTGGTGGCCTCGCGATTACGGGCTATCTGATGCGCGGAAACGTTTTTCCTCCGCATTCAACTGATCCATTTGGCACGCTAGGGTTTCTCGCCGACGCCGCATCGGGTGTTTTCTACTATCTCGCCCACATCGTCGAAGCCGCCGGGCCGGATGTATCTCGTGCAGCGGGGGACTACGGCACGCGATTTATCGCCGCAGCCGGGATCGTGAACGTGCTGGCTGTGTTCGATGTGCTGGAAATTGCGTCCGGGCGGAGGAACTAGGCGTTGCTCGCGAGCTTTTTCATTGTGGATTCGTTCAGGCTAAGCCACTTCGGTGCCATGCTTTTGTTCGCGCTTCTCGTTTCCATGGCGCTCGCTTGCCTCACTCAGCGCACGACGTCCGGCTGGATCAAATACACGCTGTGGTCGCTCACATTGTTCGTGGTGATCAGTGTGGGAGTGGCTTGGCTGATGTATCCAATATCGCGTTGAAGGCTGCTCGCTATGCGCGCTGCAATTTCCTGCCAATCATGGCGCGCGCGGTCGGTACGAAACTCATTTGGGCCAATGTTTGACAGGTTTTTCGCCGCGATGTTACATTCGATGCAGCGCCGAGGTAGCTCAGTTGGTAGAGCAGCCGATTCGTAATCGGCAGGTCCCCGGTTCAAGTCCGGGCCTCGGCTCCAGATTTTCCAACTTGCTTCTTTTCAATCAGTTCACTTTTCCATTTGCTGGATCCACCGAAAACTTGGGAACATCTGGGAACACTAAGCCAGCGACTTTGTCTACCGCACGTTTTTGTGACTCAGGTATCGCGTGCGTGTAAACGCTAAGCGTTGCTTTTAAGTCCGAGTGGCCAAGGATCGCCTGGGCCGTCCGTAACGACTCTCCGACCTCTCCGAGCAACGTTGCATGTGTGTGCCGGAAGCTATGCCACCCAATAACCGGCAAGCCGAGCTTTCGGCAAGCAGGCTGCAACGCGCGCCGGAGAAGATTTTTCGGATTGAGCGCTGTGCCGTTGCGGCAGGTAAAGATTAGAGCCTCCGCATCCGTACCCGCCCGCGTGCCTCGTTGTGTTAGGAATGCCTCGCGTACTGGCGGGCTCATTGGCACATCTCTGCGGCTGCTCTTCGTCTCAGGGCTCCCAAAACGCCCCTCGTAGACGGACTCGCGCACGTGGATTGCACCGCGGATGAAATCGATGTGCTTCCAGCGAAGTGCGAGTAATTCACCAATCCGCAGCCCAGTCAGCACCGTGATCACTACAAGCGTTCGACACGGTTCGGAAAGGGAATTGAGCAGAGGCGAAAGCTGGTCAGGCAACAAATAGGCTCGCTCCTGAACCGGCGTGCGATCGCCCAGACGTATGCCACGAGCAGAATTCTGTTCTAGGTAATTCCAATCCACAGCAGCTTGCAGCACTTTTCCCAGTGCTGTTCGGATCCCGTGGACGCTGGAACCAGATAAACCCTGCTTGCGTTTCTGTCCGAGAAATCGCTGCACCTCTGCCTTTGTGATGTCCCTAATGCGCACGCCGCCGAACGTTGGCGTCAGGTGACGTTGAATCTGCTTGCTGTAATAACGGACGGAAGTTGGTTTCAGGTGCGGCACCACGGCAGGCTCGCAACACTCGTTTAAGAAGTGGCCGAATGTCATGGTTGCTTCCGGTCGGTATTTCCCCTAATTGATGGGTCGAAGGAGAACGCCGATTCTGTTATGGCCCTCGCGCTCGGAGAGTTCGTTGGTCGGTTGGACTCTACTTTGGATACGCCGTGGGCGGCGACGTGATCAAGAAAATTTATCCGGTGAATGCCAATGGCGCGCTGCGATACACGGAATTGAATTACCGGTTTTAGAAGCGCGCAGGGACTCTTCAGGACTCGGACTTAGCAGTCGCAGCGTCTATTCGAACCGAAACTGTAGCCCGAATCGCACCTGAAACGGTTCGACAGGGTGGAAGACGTCTGTGAACTCCGGCGTGGCTGTTGGCGTTATTTGGGAGGTATAGGCGTAGTCAATGTCGTGATCGCGGCGGTTAAGCAAATTCAAAAATTCGGCCGAAACGCGCCATTTCTTGTTGATTTGATAACCGACCTCCGCGTTGAGCAACGCCGTTGAATTTGAGCGATAAATTCCGTCGGACGTCAAATCGCGCGGGCCAAAGTAGCGCAGGCGCAAACTCGCCGAAAAGCCTTTGTAATCGTGCAGTGTGACGCCCGATGAAATCACCCACCCAACCGCTTCGGGCACGCAGCTTGCCACCCGGGCTGCCCGGCGCCGCATCATCTGCGTCGATTGTGGTAAAGCGGGCTCTGGAGTCCGCAAGGTCAAAATCAAAAGCCAAATGTTCCAGTGGCGTGTAGTAGTTCGCCCATTCGACGCCATAGCGGTTGCTCGGCTCTACTGACGCAACCGTGCCTCCGGTGTCGCCATCCTGCTGCAGTTCGGAATTACTGTGGAGATACCAGAGCGAAAGGGTGCTTTGCAGATGGGGGACGACCAGAGTGCGCACGCCGATTTCCGCGCCTTTGGTTTGGACCAGGGCGGGAATTCTTCGGACGGGCGTATTCGGGAAAGGATAGTCCGGCGAAACCGGTTCCACCGTTTGCGTTGCGCCACGCCCGTCGTTGCTGTGAAAACTGAATCCGCCCTGTACATAGAACTCCGTCTTGGCCCACGGGCCGAAAATCAAACTTGCTTTTGGGCTGGGCAGGAACTTGGTGGCCGTGCCGGTATTGGCCGGAGGTTGACCAAGGCTGGTGACGTCAAAGTAGTCGCAGGTCATCGCCGCGCAGGGCCAGGACCGTGCGGAATTTGTCCGCCCACTGGATTTTATTTTCCGCATAAAAACCTACTTCCGTGTCCGTAAATTATTCAAATCCGCTGTCCGTGGTCGGCTGGCAGCGATGGTCGCCGGTGTTAGCGGATATCAGTCTTGTCCACGCGCACGCGATCTTCCGTCCGGTAAAGGCCGTTGTGGATCCAATCGTTGCGGACCTGCAGGCCGAACGTATTTTCCATCTTGCGGCCAAACCAGTGGCTGAAAATCGTGTGGCGTGCGTCCAGCCCAGCCACCCAGCGCCTGTCCTGCTGTTCGAACTGGTCGCCCTTAACGGGGTCGTCCAGGAAGTAAGTGAAATCGGAAAACAAATTGAGATCGTAATAAAATCCGTAGGCCATGATTTTCGTCTCGGAATTTGCGTCCTGGCGATGCCATTCAGCCTGCAAGCTGTAACGCTGTGAATTGCCACCGTCCGTCGGGTTCAGTGTGCCGAAGAAACCAACGAGGGGCACGGCGTTATCGGGGATCTGATCGCTCGAGTTCCAATTTCCATGGTAAGCGCGGGCCGTGATGCTGAAACCATTGGCCTCGTCCGCCCTGGCTGTAGGTTAGAAGGCCGTTGAATTTGTAATAATTATCCGGATGCATCCATGGGCCGTCATCGTGATACGCTTCTCCGCCGTACAGCAAATTGCCCGAGCCGAGCTTTTGCGATACGCCGAAAACGGCCCGCCCATAACCATACATGCCGCCTTCCACCTGGAAGAAGTTCTGGGGCAGCGTCTTGAAAAATTCCACATGGGCCGCTCCAGCTGAGCCATAGTTGCCGACATCAGCGTAATAAGGACCTTTCTCGTAATCCATCCGCTCCACAAACTCCGGGATGACGGTGTTCATGTCCGAGTATCCCTCGCCGTGCGCGTGCGACGGCAGGTTAAGCGGCATACCGTCGAGGAAAATGGCGAAATCCGTGCCGTGGTCGAGATTGAAGCCGCGAAGAAAATATTGGTTGGCCTTGCCGCCGCCGGCGTGTTGCGTGATGATGACACCGGGAACCGTCTCCAAAATTTCTCCCGAACGAAGAATCGGACGATCTTGGATTTCCGTTGCGCCCACCGTTCCCTGGGTGGCGGAATCGGCAATTCCGATGAGGTCATCCTCCCGGCCCTGCACGTTTATGGTGGTGCTCACGGAGCCCACAGCCAGAGAGATGCGCAGCGGGGCCGGCGCCTCAGTGGTCCCTATGGTGACGGGGATTTCTTTGGTTTCAAAACCGGGATTCGATACCACGAGTCGATAATTGCCTGCCGAGAGTCCAGAAATAATGAAGGAGCCGTTCGCGTCCGACTGTGTCGTTATTTGTACAGTACCGTTCGCGCTTCGAACCTGCACGGTAGCCCCGGCAATCACCGCGCCAGACGTGTCAACGACAGTTCCTGATAGCTGAGTGATTCCTTGGGCATTTGCTGGGGTCCAGACGGACACCGGCGCAGAAATTACGAGCAGAAAACCGACGACAGCTGCCCGCAGTCGTCTCACGCCGCATCGCAATGACATTTCCGCCCTGCTGTGCAAGCCCCTGAGTCGGTACAAGGGCGCACAGTAACACGATACCTAGAATCGTGCTACAGGGAATTCCCTGGGTAACTGCCAACGCGTCCTATGGCTTGCGCTCGTCCCGTCGGCATGCGGCCTCTTCGCGCTCGTGCTATATATACGTGGGACGTACGCGGCTGGTCCACGACGGCGGTCGATCGAGGAACACGATGTCTGAACTGGCACGAACTGGCCTTTCGATAGATCCGGAATTGCTGGCGCGCTTCGATCGCGCCATCGCGGCGAAGAATTACAAAAACCGTTCGGAGGCCGTACGGGATTTGATCCGCGACTATCTGGTTTCCGAAGAGGCGGAAGAAAACAAGGTTGTAGTGGGAACACTAACGATTGTTTACGACCACCATCGCCCGAACCTGACCGAGAAGTTAGTGGATGCCCAGCACCATGCGGGAGGAGCAGTGCTGGCCGCGACGCATGTGCATCTGGACCATCACAATTGCCTGGAGGTCGTGATTATGAAAGGTCACAGCCGCGGCCTGCGCGAACTGGCGGATCGAATCATAAGTTTGCGCGGGGTGAAGCACGGGCGGTTGGTGATTACCAGCACAGGAAAAGATTTGAAGTGAGCGCGGTTGACGAGGCGCCCGTCGGCTGCGCGGCGAACCCGCAATTCATGGCGCAAACTGAGGAAATTGGTTAGAATCGGCCACGGAAGTTGCTCCCCGGACTCTGTTGGATTCTCAGCCCATCGTTTCGTGCGTTTCTAGCGTTCCTTGTAGAGCCGAGCAAAATATGACATCTGGCGGGCCCGCGAACGAAGTTCGGCGATGGGATGCGGCTCCTATTTCTGAGATTGACATCCTATGGCTGACCGCTGGGCTCGGCTGCGACGGCGATACCATTGCGGTGACAGCGGCGACGCAGCCCAGCATCGAGGATCTTGTCCTCGGCGCCTTCCCCTGGATCCCTAAAGTAAAATTCCACAATCCTTTTCTGGCCTACGAGAATGGCGACGAGTTCGTGCGGTTTTTTCGCGAAGCCGCGGAAGGGAAGTCCGGCCCTTTTATTTTGGTGGTGGAAGGCTCGATTCCGAACGAGAAAAACAAGGAAGAAGGATACTGGGCGACGTTTGGCACGGATGCCGAGACGGGGCAGCCGATTACGACGTGCGATTGGATCGATAAACTCGCGCCGAAAGCCTGGGCAGTGGTGGCGGCCGGAACTTGCGCGACCTATGGCGGGATTCACGCGATGGAAGGGAATCCGACCGGCTGCATGGGATTGCCGGATTATCTCGGCTGGGAATGGAAGTCGGGCCCGAATATTCCGATCGTATGCGTTCCGGGATGTCCGGTGCAGCCGGACAATTTCACGGAGGTGCTCCTCTATTTGCTGAACATGGCGGGCGGGCATGCGCCGATGATTCCTCTCGACGACGCATTGCGGCCGACTTGGCTTTTCGGCGCGACAGTGCATGAAGGATGCGACCGCGGCGGTTACTACGAGCAAGCGCAGTTTGCGGATGCTTACGGACAGCCGACGTGCATCGTGAAGCTCGGATGTTGGGGACCGGTGGTGCAGTGCAATGTGGGCAAGCGCGGATGGATGGGCGGAATTGGCGGATGCCCGAACGTGGGCGGCATCTGCATCGGCTGCACCATGCCGGGCTTCCCGGACAAGTTCATGCCCTTCATGAATCAGCCGCCGGGATCGCTGCTTTCTTCGAGCGCGGTGATGACCTACGGCCGCGCGATTCACGCCTTGCGCAGATTCACTCAGGCTTCGCTGAATAAGGAGCCGCCGTGGCGGAGCCGTCGCAAGCAGTGAAGCGCCGGTGAGGCAACGCGCAGGATAATTCGAGCAACCTATTTTTATGAGCGGCAAGTGGATGATGTTTGGGATGAGAGATGGCGCTTGATTTTCTAAAACAGGCGAACTGGCCGGCCGATACGACACAACTCTCCGGCGCTGAGCGGGAAGCCGCGGCTTTGGTGGACGCCGAGAAAGCATTGCAGCAATTGGCCGGAGTATTTTTGCAGCAGGCCGCGTTCTTAAATCCCACCACAGATGTCGCCGAAACGCCGGAAACAAAAACAGATTCTGAAGCACCTTTGCTCAACATGGAGGCGAAGTATCGCGCCCTGGTGGAGCAAATTCCCGCCGTGGTATTCATGGCTTACCTGGACAAGGGAATTGGCGAAGCGTACGTAAGCCCGCAGATAGAAGCGGCGCTGGGATTTTCGCAGAGCGAATGGCTGGAAGATCCGGTGCGCTGGTACCAGCAGATTCATCCCGACGACAAAATGCGGTGGAGCGTCGAGGCAGCGGACATGTTTTTGTCGGGCAAGCCGTTGCGCTCGTCGTACCGGGTAATCGCGCGCGATGGCCGCGTGCTGTGGTTTCAGTGCGAAGCCAAGATGATTCGCCGCGAAGATGGCAGGCCGTGGTTCATTCACGGCGTGGGTTTCGACATTACGGAGCGCAAAGGACTCGAGGAAGCGATTTTGAGTATCAGCGCGCGAGAACAGCGGCGCATCGCGCAGGATCTGCACGACGGACTGGGCCAGCACCTCACCGGCATCGCGTTTATGAGCAAAGTGCTGGAGCAGAAACTTTCCGAGCAGTCGCTGCCGGAGGCCGTGGAAGCCGCCAAGATCGTGCGGATGGTGAACCAGGCGATTGATAACACGCGACAACTCGCGCGCGGCCTGCATCCCGTGGCGGCGGATCCTCTGGGATTGATGTCTGCGCTGAAACAATGTGCGAGCGAAGTGGAAGAACTGTTCCACATCCAGTGCGCCTTCCAATGCCAAAAGCAACTGCGCATTCACGACGAAAATCTGGCAACGCATCTTTATCGCATCGCGCAAGAGGCGGTGAGCAACGCGATCCGTCACGGCAAAGCGCGGAATATTTTGATTGGCTTGTCGGGCAGCAACGGCACAGGAACGTTGACGATTCGCGACGACGGCGAAGGGTTCCCTAAGAAGCCTTCCGCGGCGCCGGGCGTGGGACTGAATATCATGAACTATCGCGCGGACATGGTCGGCGGATCGTTGAAAGTGCAGCCCAACGAAGACGGTGGAATCACAGTGACTTGCATCTTTCCCATCCGGGGAGTTGAATAGGACTTGGAAATTATGGCCAGCAAAGCGCAACTCGCTCCGGAAACCAGGCGATTTCGGGTGTTGCTCGTGGACGATCATCCCATCGTGCGCCAAGGACTGGCGCTTTTGATTGACCGCGAGGCGGATCTTTCAGTTTGCGGCGAAGCCGAAGGCGCACATTCCGCGTTTCATGCCATCGCTTCGCTACGGCCGGACATCGTGTTACTGGATATTTCCCTCAGCGGTCCGGACGGTTTGGATGTGTTGAAAGAAATCCGCATGAAATCCGAGAACTTGCCGGTGCTGATGCTTTCCATGCACGATGAAACAATCTATGCCGAACGCGCCATGCGCGCCGGCGCCAACGGGTACATCATGAAGCAGGAAGCCACCGAGAAAGTGCTGGTGGCGATTCGCAGGATTTTGCAGGGCGGCGTTTATCTGAGCGACCGGCTGACCAATACGATGCTGCAGCAATTCGTGCACGGCGCCTCCTGCGCGAAAAAATCTCCGCTCGTCGAGCCTGACGGATCGCGAACTGGAAGTATTTCGCTTGATCGGCGAGGGACATGGAACGCGGCAAATTGCCGACGAACTGCACCTCAGCGTGAAGACCATCGAGTCCTATCAGGCACATATCAAGGAAAAACTTTCGTTGCGCAATGCGCGCGAACTGGTGCAGCATGCGATCGAGTGGACCGTGAATCTGAACGGCGGATGTTAGGCGCGCAAACGATACGGATTACCCATCAGGGAATCCCCGATGCCCCCTTACAACCATCCCCGATGGCAAATTCCGCGTGTGCCTGATTGAACTAGCCTGCTGCTGTTGTAATTATTCCAATCGAAATTTTGGATAGAAGTATGTCCCCAGCGGTAGCGCTCCGCAGCGGCGTGCTCCGCAGGTGCCGGTCCACCGGGATTTCGGGATGCTCCGCGCAGAGAAACCTCTGTTGATACTCGCATTTGCTTGAAAGGAGGGACTAGCAATGACCCCCGAAGCGGTTCCCTACGGTCGAAAAACGCAAAAGCCTTCACCCGTTCCCGAAGTGCACATTTTATGGATTACTGCCGGTCTGGGATGCGACGGAGACTCTGTCTCCATCACTGCAGCGACGCAGCCGAGCATCGAGGACGTATTGTTGGGCGCGATCCCAGGACTGCCCAAGGTCCATCTGCATAATCCGGTGCTCGCCTACGAGAATGGCGACGATTTCCTGAAGTACTGGTATCAAGCCGAACAGGGGAAGCTGGAGCCTTTCGTTCTGGTGGTGGAAGGATCCATCCCGAACGAGAAGATCAAGAAAGAAGGCTACTGGGCGGCGCTGGGAACCGATCCTAAAACGGGCCAGCCGATCCCGACCAAGGATTGGATTGACCGGCTGGCTCCCAAGGCGCTGGCGGTGGTGGGTTGCGGTACTTGCGCGACCTACGGCGGAATCCACGCGATGCAGGGCAACCCGACGGGCGCGATGGGCTTGGCCGACTACCTCGGCTGGGGTTGGAAATCAAAGGCGGGCCTGCCCATCGTTAACGTTCCGGGTTGCCCCGTGCAGCCGGACAACTTCATGGAGACGGTCCTCTATCTTCTATACCAGGTTGCCGGGCTTGCGCCGATGATTCCGCTCGATGATCAACTCCGTCCGACCTGGCTCTTCGGAAAGACCGTGCATGATGGATGCGATCGCGCCGGTTACTACGAGCAGGGGGATTTCGCGGAGGTGTACGGCTCTCCGAAATGCATCGTGAAACTCGGCTGCTGGGGACCGGTGGTGAATTGCAACGTGCCCAAGCGCGGCTGGATGGCGGGAATCGGTGGATGCCCGAACGTGGGTGGCATCTGCATCGGCTGCACGATGCCGGGGTTCCCGGACAAGTTCATGCCCTTCATGGACGAGCCGCCGGGGGCGAAGGTTTCCGCCGCAAGCATCGGCATTTACGGCAGGGCGATTCGGACTTTGCGCTCGTTTACCAACGCCACCGTGAACAAGGAACCCAAGTGGCGGCATACCGGTGCGGAACTCACCACCGGCTATCGGCCGAGCGCGTACTAAACCCTTAACCACGAGTTTCGCCAGAGATTAAAGGAGCGGAAAATCATGGGAACGATGACCACTGCGGCAAAAGGTACACCGACCGGTTCGCGCAAACTGGTGGATATGAATTGGGATCCGATTACTCGGATCGTCGGCAGCCTGGGGATATTTACGAAGATTGATTTCGACAACCGCCAGGTTGCCGAGTGTCATAGCACGTCATCCATCTTCCGCGGGTACAGCATTTTCATGAAGGGCAAGGATCCGCGGGACGCGCACTTCATCACCAGCCGTATTTGCGGCATCTGCGGCGATAACCACGCGACCTGTGCGACATACGCGCAGAACATGGCGTTTGGCGTGCGGCCTCCGGCGCTCGGCGAATGGATCGTCAACCTCGGCGAGGCTGCCGAGTACATGTTCGACCACAATATTTTCCAGGACAACCTGGTCGGCGTGGATTTTTGCGAGCAAATGGTGAAGGAAACGAATCCCGTCGGTTTACAGCAAGGCGGAAAAGACGGCCGCGCCGGGCGCGCACCTTCACGGCTACCGGACAATTGCGGACATCATGCAAGCGCTGAATCCTTTTACAGGTTCGTTCTACCGCGAAGCGCTGCAAATGAGCCGCATGACTCGCGAAATGTTCTGCCTGATGGAAGGCCGCCACGTGCATCCTTCGACGCTGTATCCCGGCGGCGTCGGAACTGTTCCGACGATTCAGCTTTTCACGGACTACATCGTGCGCTTGATGAAGTACGTTGAGTTCATGAAGAAGGTGGTTCCGCTGCACGATGACCTCTTTAATTTCTTCTACGAAGCGTTACCAGGGTATGAAGAGGTCGGCCGGCGCCGGGTACTGCTGGGGTGTTGGGGCTCGTTCAATAATCCGGCGGTATGCGATTACACCTACAAGAAGATGACGGATTGGGGCCGCGCGATGTACGTGACGCCCGGCGTGGTGGTGGACGACAAGCTTGTCACCACCGACCTGGTGGACATCAACCTGCAGATTCGCATCCTGCTGGGAAGTTCCTACTATGACGGCTGGGAGAACAGCGAGAAATTTGTGAAGAACGATCCACTGGGAAATCCGGTGGACCAGAACCATCCCTGGAACCAGACCACGATTCCGCGACCGCAGAAGCGCGATTTCGCGGGGAAGTACACGTGGGTCATGTCTCCACGCTGGCTCGACAAGAGAACCGGCGATCATTTGGCGCTCGATACCGGCGGCGGGCCGATCGCGCGGTTGTGGGCCACGGCGCTCGCGGGTTTGGTGGACATTGGGTACATCAAGTCCACGGGCCGCAGCGTGAAGATGTATTTGCCGAAAACGATGTCACTGCCGGAAGTGGAGTTCGAGTGGAAGATCCCGAAGTGGAGCAATGCAATCGAGCGTGACCGCGCGCGCACTTACTTCCAGGTGTACGCGGCTTGCGCAGCGCTGCACTTCGCAGAGCAAGCGCTCGCCGAACTGCATGCCGGTCGGACGAAAACGTGGTCGGAGTTTACCGTCCCGCAGGACGCTATCGGTTGTGGCTTCCACGAAGCGGTGCGCGGCGTGCTATCACACCACGTCGTAATTCGCGAAGGCAAAATCGCAAATTACCATCCGTATCCGCCGACGCCGTGGAACGCAAATCCTCGGGATATCTACGGCACACCGGGACCTTATGAAGATGCGGTGCAGAACACGCCCATCTTCGAGGAAAACGGGCCGGACAAGTTCAAGGGGATAGACATCATGCGCGCGGTTCGCAGTTTCGATCCCTGCCTGCCGTGCGGCGTGCATATGTATCTGCCGAATGGGAAAGTGCTGGAGACGCATCATTCGCCGATGTTTGGCAATCACGCTTGAGACTGCCGCATCGCGGGGGACACCCCAGGTGGAACTAGTGCGAGGACGTAGGCTGAGGCGCGGTTGGAGGAGTTTACCTCCTCGATTGCGGCTGCTTACCTCCGTGTGTGTTTGAAGGAGATCATGGCGCACGATACCGATCTTCAGAAAAAAATGCAGCGAATCAGCGACATGGTCGAGCGCCTGGAATCCGCCGTTGATCCAAGTGTGCGTGCGATGGCGCGGGAACTGGTGGAATCGCTGATGGCGCTGCACGGCGCGGGCCTGGAGCGAATCCTGGAACTCACCGCCGAAGCTGGCGCGCCGGGGAACGGCATCATTCGGAATTGCGGGCGTGATGAGCTGGTCAGCAGCCTATTGCTGCTCTACGGGCTGCATCCGGACGACATGCAGACACGCGTCGAGCGCGCGTTGGAGAAGACGCGACCGTTTCTGCAATCGCACTCCGCGAGCGCCGAGCTCATTTCGATCGCAGACGACGGCAAAGTTTCCGTCCGCGTGCATTTGAAGGCGGGAGGGTGCGGTTCCACCGCCGCGACGGTGAAGGCGACGCTGGAAGCAGCGATACAAGACGCGGCTCCGGACGCCACGTCGATTGTCATTGAAGATCCGGCCGCGGCGCTTTCACAGACGGGATTCGTATCGCTAGCGCAGTTGCAGAATAGTGGCCCGGTGGCCGCGTTATCCGGCGGCAGGGCCGAAGGGAGCGCTGACTGAAATGCCCCCCGCGCTTCCACCACAACAGGAAAGCGCGTTTGCTACTCTGCGGCAATTCGCGCGCAAACGCGCGCCGGTCGAACGCTGCGAAATGTGCAGCCGCGAGCTTGGCCCTCACCATGACCACCTGGTGGAACCGGCCAGCCGCCGGTTAATTTGCGCCTGTGATGCTTGCGCGATTCTTTTCGACGGGCAGGCCGGGACGAGGTACACGCGCGTGCCGCGACGAGTGTTGTTCCTGCGGGATTTTCAATTGAGCGATGCGCAGTGGGACAGTTTGATGGTCCCGATTGAGATGGCATTTTTTTTCAAGAGCACGGCGCAGGGGAAAGTGGTTGCCTTGTATCCGAGCCCGGCGGGGCCCACGGAATCGTTGCTTCCGCTCGATACCTGGGCGGACATCGTGGCGATGAATCCGGTGTTGAACGAAATGAAACCGGATGTGACGGCGTTGCTCGTGAATCGCGTGGGGCACGTCCGCGGCGCCGCTCCAGCGGAATATTATTTGGTCCCGATTGATGAATGCTACAAGCTGGTCGGATTGATTCGCACGTACTGGAAGGGCCTTTCCGGAGGGACGGAAGTGTGGCGCGAGATTGGCGCTTTTTTTGCAGAGCTGAAGAAGAAAGCGGGCACCGAGCAAGAGGACGCGAATGCCTGATCTCCAATTGACGATCGAGGGTGCCGAGGTGGTGCAGTACGCGGCCGCGCCGCTATTGGCGTTCAAGCTGCGGATTGCGAATCAGCCTGCCGACGAGGTCATTCACACGCTCGCTCTGCGGGCGCAAATCCAGCTCGAAGTGACCCGCCGGAAATACGATGCCGCCGAGCAGGAGCGGCTGCGGGACCTTTTCGGCGAGCCGAGCCGCTGGGGGCAGACGCTGCGCAGCATGTTGTGGACTCACGCGAGCGTGATGGTGCCGCGATTTGCGGGAAGCACGATCGCGGAAATTCCTGTGCCGTGCACGTTTGATTTCAATGTGGCGGCGACAAAATATTTTCACGGTGTGACCAGCGGAGATCTGCCGCTGTGTTTCCAGTTCAGCGGGACAGTCTTTTATCAGGGCGAGGATGGGACAATGCAGGTAGCGCCGATTTCCTGGGACAAGGAAGCGAAGTACCGGCTGCCGGTGAAGGTGTGGAAAGATTTGATGGACATGTACTACCCGAATTCCGCATGGCTATCACTGCACCGCGATACTTTTGAAAAGCTTTATCAATACAAGGTGCGCGAAGGGATTCCCACGTGGGAAGAAGCGCTGGAGAGCGCCTTGAGCGCTCTTCCGGAAACGGTGCGCTCATGAACGCCGCGATGGTGGACGCAATCGTGAAAGCCGTGCTCTACGAGGGCTACATGCTTTATCCCTACCGGCCGTCTGCCGTGAAGAACCGGCAGCGATTCAATTTTGGCGTGGTGTATCCGCGGGTTTACAGCGACGCGCAGGGCGGCACGGATGCCTGGACGATGCAGACCGAAATCCTGGTGCAGGGAAGTGAGCAAACGGAGTGCTTGGTGCGCGTGCGATTCTTGCGCATGGTGGCGCGTTCGATTGCGAAGCTGCGCACGCCTGTGAGCGAGCTTACGTCGATAACCGACGCGAACATCGAAATGGTGGAACGATTGGAAGTCGGCGGCAGGTCTTTCCAGTCGTGGCAAGAGGCAGTGGAAGAAACGATCGAAGTGACCGAGTTCAATCTGTCCGCGCTCGCGGCGCAGCCGATGCAGTGGCCTTTCCGTTTGTCGTCGCGACAGGAGCGCGAAGCCATCCGCGATGAGCGCGGACTGATTGCCGGGATCATTCTGCGGAATAAAGCGCGGGTGGCGGGAAACGATCGAATTCTCCGCGGCGCGCCTGGAGCAGGGCGTGTTCAAGCTTACGGCACGCATTTCGAACGATACGCAGATGGAGGCTTTCGTCCCGCTGACCCGCGACGAGGCGCTGGCGCGTTCTCTTGGTTTCGGCGCATACGATTCTCGAAGTGCGCGGTGGCGAATTCGTATCTCTCGTGGATCCGCCGGAAGCGTATCGCTCTTTCGCGAGCGCGTGCCAGAACGTCGGGACGTGGCCGGTGCTTGTGGGAGAAGAGGGCCAGCGCGACACGATGCTCTCTTCGCCGATCATTCTGTACGACTATCCGCAGATCGCGCCGGAAAGCCCCGGTGATTTGTTCGACGGCGCGGAGATTGACGAAATTCTGTCGCTGCGCATCATGACGATGACCGACGAAGAAAAGCGGGAAATGCGCCAGTCCGACGACCGCGCGCGGCAAATTCTGGAGCGGACCGAAACATTGCCCGCGGAGCATTTTGCAAAGTTGCATGGCGCATTGCGCGGGCTGCGTCCGGCGAAGGGGGAGCAGCCATGAACGAATGGGAATGGCAGCTTCTCGAAGACAAGAATCCCGTCGAGTCGGTGGAGATTCAAGGAGCGCCGGTGCGGCGCGGCGACCGTGTGCGGTTGCGTCCGCGAGCAGGCGGCGATGTTTTCGATCTGGCACTGGTGGGGAAAATCGCGGCCGTCGAATCCATCGAACAGGACTACGAAGGAAATTTGCACGTGTGCGTGGTGGTGGAAGACGATCCGGGTCGTGACATCGGCTTGATGCGCCAGCCGGGGCACCGGTTTTTCTTCGCGCCGAATGAGATCGAGCCGGTCGGCAAAGAAGAAGCAACGGCCGCCGTGGAAACGAAGCGCATGCTAGTCGCCGGAATCGGCAATATTTTTCTGGCGGACGATGGTTTCGGCGTCGAAGTGGCGCAGCGTCTGGCGAACACGTCAGTTTCCTTCGGGGGTGCGCGTCGCGGATTTTGGGATTCGAGGATTTGATCTGGCATATGCGCTGATGGAGGGTTACGAGACGACCATTCTCGTGGATGCCTATCCGGGCGAAGGCGAGCCGGGAACTCTTTTCGTAGTCGAGCCGGACTTGGAAGAGTTGAATTCCCCCAGCGCTCGGCCCGGAGCCATCGAGCCTCATGGCATGAATCCGGACGCCGTGCTGCGGATGGCGAAAGAGCATGGGCGGAGAATTGAAGCGAGTACTGCTGGTCGGGTGTGTGCCGGCGACGCTGGGTCCGGAGGAAGGACAGATGGGCCTGAGTGAGCCCGTGGCGGCCGCAGTGGATGAAGCGGCGAAGCTGGTCGAATCATTGGTGACGCGAATTCTTGCGGGGGAATTTCCCGCAAAGAAATGAACCGATTCCACACACGCAAAGGAGACTTTCATGGCGCTTGAAATAATGGATCAGGCGGCTGGAGTAAACGGAGCAAATGGAACGGACAAGGAAACTCTGTACATGCTGGGAGGCGTGGCGCTGGTGATCTTCGGCGCGGGATTGGTGCTCTCCAATTCCACCGTGCGCCGCTATCTCTCGCAGTTGGGCGTGGGAGATTTCGCGTCGGCGGCTCTGCCGGACATCGAGCGATATTTTCGACTTCGCTCCATGTAACCGTATATAGTCGCGGTTAGTCACAGCGTTGATTCCTTTGGGAATTGACCTGAATCTAACCTGCGACTACGCAGAGAATGGAGCGCGGCAATGACGCTGGTAAACCCCGGCCTGGCTCATTTCGCGATTGATGCAAGGCAAGTTTGTTCACGGTGCAAGCGTTTGCGGCAGGAATGGTGGCGGTGGTGGCGCACAGCCCCAAATTCGCCATCCGCGACATCACCGGCGATATGGAGTTCGTTCCGGAAACGATGGAGAAGGCATCGCTGCAATTGAAGATTAGCGTGGGCTCGCTGGAAATTATGGACGAAGTAAGCTCCGCCGACCGCCGCGAAATCGAGCGAGTTATGTTCGACGAGGTTTTGGAGAAGAACCTTTATCCGTGGATTGAGTACAAGAGTTCGCGGGTGAGCGCTTCCAAGATGGGCGAAAACATGTTTCGGGTGACGATGAACGGTGATTTGACTTTGCACGGAGTCACGCGAGGCATGACGCTGGAAGCCCAGGTCGTGCCGGGAGAAGACACGCTCCGGGCGCAGGGTTCGTTCACGCTGATGCAGACCGATTACCGGCTCAAGATCGCGTCCATCGCCGGGGGTACTTTGAAACTGAAGGATGAACTGAAGTGCGCGTATTTCATACTTGGCCGCCGCCAGGAAAAGGAACTAGGGAACTAAGGAACTAAGTCATGCAAACAGGAACCCAAAAAGGACTTGCGCCAGTGAAATTTGCGATTGATAAGACTGCCAGCCGCTTCACGGTGCAAGCCTTTGCCACCGGAATGCTCTCGGTGTTTGGACACAACCCGACCATTGCGATTCGCGATTACGATTGCGAGATCCAGTTCGACCCGGACACCGTTGACAACGCGTCCGTGCGCATGACCGTGCGCACGAGCGCGATGGAAGTGGTGGATGAAATGAAGAACGACGATCGCAAGAAGCTCGAACAGGCGATGTACGACCAGGTTCTGGAAGTCGGCCGCTTCCCGACGGCGACTTTCGAGAGCAAGCAGATAACGGTCCAGAAACAAGAGCAGCGATCAGTGGCAAGCGCGCGTCAATGGCGAGCTGACTTTTCACGGCGTCACGCAGAATCTTTCCTTTGATGCCCGCGTGATGTACATGGGAACGATGATGCGCGTCGCCGGTGAATTTCCTCTGCGTCAATCGGACTACGGAATCAAGCCCGTGTCATTTGCGGGAGGTGCGTTGCGGTTGAAAGACGAATTGAAATTCAATTTCGAGCTGGTGGCGCGCCAGCAGGAATGAATCGGATGCTGACAAACGGCAGCAACGGACGGAACGCGTAACGGGAGCTGCAACGTGTGCCTAGCGATACCGGGACAAATCGTCGAACTGGACTCGCAAAACTCGAATCAGGCGTCTGGTGGACGTAGTCGGCGTGCGCCGCAAAGTGGATTTGGGCCTGTTGCAGGATGAGCCGCCGGTTCCGGGCGATTGGGTGCTGATCCACGTCGGATTTGCGATGAGCAAGATCAGCGAAGTCGATGCCCTCGATCAAATGCGGACGCTCACGATGCTCGGCGAGGCCGAGGCCGCCATGCAGGAAGTGCGCGGCTACGGTTTGGAGCATGACGAAGAAGGTGCGCCGGGGCGGGAATTGAAGCCATGAAATTCGTAGATGAATTTCGCGCGCCGGAACTGATCGCCAAAGCGGGCGAGGAAATTCGCCGGCTCGCCGATCCCAAGCGGCACTATCGCATCATGGAAGTATGCGGCGGGCATACGCATGCGATTTATCGTTTCGGTCTGAAAGACTTGCTTCCCGCAAATGTCGAACTGATTCACGGGCCGGGCTGCCCGGTGTGCGTGCTTGCCGATGGGCCGAATTGACGATGGTTTGTCGCTCGCCGCGCAGCCGGATTTTATTTTCGCCGCGTTCGGCGACATGATGCGCGTCCCCGGGACGCATGGCAGCCCGCTGGAATACAAAGCGCGCGGCATGGACGTGCGCATCGTCTATTCGCCGGCGGACGCGCTGAAGCTTGCGCGCAACAATCCCGAGAAGCACGTAATGTTCTTCGCCATCGGGTTTGAAACCACCGCGCCATCCACCGCGCTGACGCTAATGCGCGCGAAAGCCGAAGGCCTGCGCAATTTCTCGGTATTTTGCAATCACGTCACCATCATTCCCGCGATTCGCGCGATTCTCGATTCACCGGATATGCGCCTCGATGGCTTCGTCGGTCCCGGGCACGTTTCCACGGTAATCGGCTGCCGTCCCTACGACTGGATCGCGAAAGACGAAGGCAAGCCGGTGGTCGTATCCGGCTTCGAGCCGCTGGACATTCTGCAATCCATCGTGATGCTGCTCCGCCAGTTGCGCAACGGCGAGGCAAAAGTCGAGAACCAGTACAAGCGCGTCGTTCCGTGGGAAGGGAATCGCGCGGCCCTACGCGCCATGGGAGAAGTTTTCGAGCTGCGTCCTTATTTCGAATGGCGCGGCCTCGGATTCATTTCGCAATCGGCGCTGAAGATTCGTGCGAGTTACGCCGAATGGGATTCCGAGCAGCGCTTCACGGTTCCCGGCGTTCGCGTCACCGATCCCAAAGCGGCGCAGTGCGGCGAAGTTTTGAAAGGCGTGCTGAAGCCGGCGCAGTGCAAGCTCTTCGGCAAGGAATGCACGCCGGAGCAGCCCGTCGGCGCGTTGATGGTCTCGTCGGAAGGCTCTTGCGCGGCGTATTACAATTACGAACACCGCAAACCCGTTACCATCGCCAATGCCGTGTCTGCTTGAGCGGATGAAAAATCCATGGCCACTCCAGTTACCTCAAAGATCAGGTTCCGCGAACCGCAGATCGAAATGGCGCACGGCGCTGGCGGCAAGGCTAGCCGCAGGTTAGTCGAAGGATTGTTTGCTCCGCTTCTGTACGCTTCCGCTCACGGTCCTCTGGGCGATGCCGCGCATATTCAAATCAATGGAACGCGTATCGCCATGACCACGGATAGTTTCGTCGTGAAGCCGTTGCGTTTCCCCGGCGGCTCAATCGGCGAACTGGCAATCAATGGCACAGTGAACGATCTGGCGGTTTCCGGCGCCCGCGCGGAAGCGATTGTCGTCACTTTCGTTCTGGAGGCGGGACTGCCGACGGAAGTGCTCGAGGCGGAAGTGCGCGCCATGGCGCAGGCCGCGGAAACGGCCGGCGTGACGATCGCCGGCGGCGACACCAAAGTGGTCGAGCACGGCAAAGCGGACAACATGTACATCACCACTACCGGAGTCGGGCGCCTGCTTCCGGGAGTTGAGATTTCGCCGCAGTCGGTTCGGGCCGGCGACAAGGTTTTGCTTTCCGGCCCGATTGGCGATCACGGCATCACGATTTTGCTGGCGCGCGGCGATCTGGACCTGGAAGCCGATCTGCGTTCGGATACGCGCTCCGTTTTTCCTTTGGTGCAGGCGCTGGTAAATGCAGCCGGCGCGGGCGTGCGTTGGATGCGCGATCCCACGCGCGGCGGCGTGGCCACTTCGCTGAACGAATTGGCCCGCGATTGCGGGAAGGGCATCGTGCTGTTCGAGGAAAAGATTCCGGTGCGCGATTCGGTGCGCGGCGCTTGCGAATTGCTCGGCCTCGATCCGCTGCACATCGCGAACGAAGGCCAATTTCTCGCCATCGTCTCGGCCGAACTGGCTGATGCTGCGTTGCAGGCTCTGCGCGTGGCCCCCGGCGGAGAAGAAGCCGTCATCATCGGTGAAGTACGCGAAGAACCGGCCTGCGCGGTTTTGGTGACGACTCTTTACGGCGGGAGCCGCATGGTGGACATGCTGGTGGGCGACCCTCTGCCGCGGATCTGCTAGGTATGCCAATGGCCACGGGCCTTGGACTCACGGCGCACATCGAACAGCGGCTGCTTGAGCGCAATCAGGTGCTGGAAAATTTCTTTGCGTCGGAAGCGCCGCGACTGGCCGAAGCGTGCCGCGAAATGTCCGAACGTTTTCTGCGCGGCGGCCGCCTGCTCGCTTTTGGCCGCGGGCCGTACGCCACGGACGCGCAACACGTATCCGTTGAATTCGTTCATCCGGTGATCGTCGGAAAACGCGCGCTGCCCGCGCTGGATCTTTCGCTGGCGTTTGAGCCGTGGCTGAAGACCCTCGTGCAACCCGACGACATGGTCATGGGCTTTGGCCCGCCGGAAGGCGACACGGAAGTTTGGGCAGCGCTCGACGCCGCCCGCCGTCGCGGCGCGATGACGTTTGCGCTGCCCGGTTCGGAAGGTTCGTACTTCACTGCTCCTGCGACGCAGGATCCCTTCATCCATCAGGAATTGATCGAGATTCTCTACCACACGCTGTGGGAGACCGTGCACGTCTTCTTCGAGCATCGCGAATTGGGCCATGACGTCGGCGACGCGGGCTTTCTCTATCCATTTCTCGGCAAAGAGAAACAGGAAACATTTGACGTCGTCTCTGAAGTGGCCGCTTCCATCCAAATGAAAGTGCGGGACGATGCGGCTCTGCGCGCGCGCGTGGCGAAGGAAGAGGCGGAGAAAATCGGCGCTGCCACCATCGCGATTCACGAGCGCATCGAGCGCGGCGGCAAACTGATTATTTTCGGCAACGGCGGTTCGGCGACGGACGCGAACGATTGGGCAATCGATTGCGTCATGCCTCCTGCAGGATACGATGCGATTCCCGCGATTTCGCTCGCGATGGAGCCGGCAAATATTTCCGCGATCGCCAATGACGTCGGCACCGAATTGATTTTTCTGCGCCAGTTGATCGCGCAGGCGCGGCCCAATGACGTGGCCGTCGCCATCTCCACCAGCGGCGGCTCAAAAAATATCGTCATCGCGCTGGAGGAAGCGCGCAAGCGGGAAATGCTCACCGTGGCGCTGTTGGGCTACGACGGAGGAGAAGTGCTGCGGCGCGGGCTGGCGGATTTTCCTTTGATTGTGCGCTCGGATTATATTCCGCGAATTCAGGAGGTGCAGGCGTCAATCTACCACCTGATTCGCGAGGGGTTGGAGGGTTTGGGGCATGGCTAGATTGGAGCTTTTCGGGACGGCGAGTTGTCCGCATACGCGCGAGATGCGCGAGTGGCTGGAATGGAAGGGAAGCGAGTTCGACGAGTACGATGTGGATGCCGACCCCGTCGCGTGCGCGCGGATGCGCGCGATCGTGGAGCCGCCTTACACCGTGCCGCTGCTGGTGAAGGATGGAAAAGTGATTCAAGTTGGCTGGCAGGGCCGTGGTTGCGTGGTGAGCGCGAAATAGAATTATGGCGAATGCTTATTCCATCAAGGTGCGTGGCGTGGTGCAGGGCGTGGGATTTCGCCCGTTTGTGTATCGCCTGGCGCGCGCGAATGGATTGAAGGGCTGGGTCTTGAATGGCGAAGAAGGCGTGGAAATTCATCTCGAGGGCGAACAAGGCACGCTGCAATCGTTTCTCGCGGAGATGAAAGCGCGCCCGCCGCAGGCCGCGGCGATCGCCGAAGTGCGCGTGCGGGCCGCCAAATCGGACGGCTGTGCGGACTTCACGATTCGCGAAAGTACTCGCGAGCGGCAACCGACCGCGCGAATCTCTCCCGATTTGCCGGTGTGCGAGGATTGTCTGCGGGAACTTGGTGATCCGCAAGATCGCCGCTATCAGTATCCTTATATAAATTGCACCAATTGCGGGCCGCGCTACAGCGTGATTCGCGCGTTGCCGTACGACAGGCCGAATACGACGATGGCGGAGTGGCCGCTCGATACCTTCTGCGCCGCGGAGTATCGCACGCCGGCCAACCGGCGTTTTCACGCGCAGCCAGTTGCTTGCCCCGACTGCGGCCCCCATTATTATTTTCGAATGGGTGACGAAATCACGAGCGGCGATGAGGATGCGATTCGTAGCGCAGTCGAGTGTTTGCGGTTGGGCAAGATTGTCGCTGTGAAAGGGCTCGGCGGCTACCACCTGGCCTGCGACGCGCAGAATGCCGAAGCAGTTGGCGCGCTGCGCGAGAGAAAATTCCGCAAAGAGAAGCCGTTCGCGTTGATGGTGAAGGACATCGAAACGGCGCGGCAAATAGTGGCACTGGATTCCGAAGCGGAAGCGTTGCTGACTTCTGTCGCGCGTCCGATCGTGCTGCCGAAGGCGAAACGAGAATTTCCCGGAGTCGCGCCGGAAAATGATGAACTTGGCGTGATGCTTCCCTACACCCCTCTGCATTTTTTGCTTTTTGCGACGGGCGCTCCGGAAATTCTGGTGATGACCAGCGCCAATCGTTCCAGTGAGCCGATCGCTTACCGCGATGAAGAAGCGCTCGAGCGACTTTCCGGCATCGCCGATGCATTTCTGATCGGCGAACGGCCTATCGCTCGCCGCGTGGACGATTCCGTCGCGCGCGTCGGCGCTTTTGGCCCGGCAATTCTGCGGCGAGCCCGAGGTTACGCGCCGGGCGCTGTTGCGCAGATTCCCGCCGAGCGGCCGATTCTTGCGCTGGGCGCGGATCTCAAGAACACGATCACTCTCGTCGTTGACGGCCAGGCATTTGTCAGCCAGCACATCGGAGACCTGGATCATTACGAATCGTTTTGCGCGTTTCGCGAGACGATCCAGGATCTGCTCGCGATGTACGAAATTGATGCGCGCGAATTGCTCGTTGTGCATGATGCGCATCCGCAATACGTTTCGACCGTGCACGCCCTGGAACTTCCCGCCGCGGAGAAACGCAGCGTGCAGCATCATCGCGCGCACATTGCTTCCGTGCTCGCGGAGCGCGGAGCGTGGGACGAGCGCGTAATCGGCGTCAGCTTTGACGGCACCGGGTACGGGGACGATGGCACAATCTGGGGCGGCGAGATTTTTGCCGGCAGCGTGCGCGAAGGGTTTGAGCGCGTGGGCCATTTGCGTGCGGCGGCTCTAGCCGGCGGCGATGCGGCCGCGTCGCATCCCGTGCAGGCGGCGGCGGGCTTTCTCGCGCAGTTGAATGATCTGCCGGATTTGACCGAACCACCATTTTCATTTCCTTCGCGCTATCACGACGCGCTGCAGTTGGTGCACGCTGGAGTGCGATCGTTCAGTACCACTTCGATGGGACGGCTCTTCGATACGGCAGCTGCGCTGCTCGGTTTCACGCGCGAAATGACCTTCGAAGGGCAAGCCGCGATGTGGTTGGAGCGGCTTGCGAGGCAAGCGTCGTCAAAGACCGATGCATATCCCTTTCCGTTCGTGGATGGCGAGTTGGATTTTCGTCCACTGCTGCAAGGCGTGATTCGCGATCGCGCGCGCGGCCGAAACGTCAGCGAAATCGCGCGCGCATTTCAGCGGGGAATCGCCGAGGGCTTACGCGATGCAGTCGCGATGCTGACAACCGCGGGGCGAACGGAAACAGTGGTGCTTTCGGGCGGCGTGTTTCAAAATGAGCTTTTGCTGAACGATCTGGAGAGCCTCTGGCACGGCGCACCGCTGCGCATCTGGACGAACCACCTGGTTCCGGCTAACGACGGCGGCATCAGCTTGGGACAATCCGCTCTCGCCGCACTTGAAAGGCGTGAACCTGCAGCCACCGCGCCGGAAACCGATGGGGCACGCATGATGCGCGTCACGTAAAAATTGTTTGTCACCTATCAGCGTTTCGTTAGTCCTATCAAAGGTAGAGCAAACGAATGCATGAGCTTTCCATCGCGATGAGCATTGTGGACATGGCCCAGGAAGAGCTGGAGCAGCACGGAGGCGTGCAGGTGCAAGCTGTGCACTTGAGGCTGGGCCGCTTGACTGGCGTGGTGAAGGAAGCGCTGCTTTCTTCCTACGAAATGGCCTGCGAGGCCACGCCGCTCGAAGGTTCAAAGCTGCTGATTGAAGAAATTCCGGTGGAAGTGTTCTGCCCGAAATGTGACGCACCGCGGCTGGTGGATTCGATTCAATGGTTCTGTTGCCCGAAATGCGGGACGCCCACGACGAACGTATTACGCGGAAAAGAACTGGAAGTGGTCGCGTTGGAGATCACGGAATGACCGCCGAACCCCGCCTGGTGGAAGTCCGAAAGAACGTTCTGAAACAAAACGACGTCGTCGCTCGTGCGTTGCGCGAACGCTTCCGCGAAGCCGGCGTGCTGGCCGTCAGCCTGGTGTCCAGCCCGGGTTCCGGCAAGACAGCTTTCCTGGAGAAGACGTTGACGCTTTTGCATGCGCACAGCCGGGTCGCGGCTCTGGTCGGCGACCTCGCCACTGAAAATGACGCCGCCCGCCTCGCGCGCAGCCAAGCTCCCGTGAAACAGATCATCACCGGCACGGTGTGCCACCTGGAAGCTGCTATGGTTCAAACCGCTCTCGAAGGTTGGAATGTGAACGAACTGGATTTTTTGTTCATCGAAAATGTGGGGAACCTGGTATGTCCATCGTCGTACGATCTGGGCGAGGATTTACGCTTCGTGCTGCTCTCCGTAACCGAGGGCGAAGACAAACCGCTGAAGTATCCGACGATATTCAATAGCGCCGACGTAGCCGTAATCACGAAATCCGATATCGCTGCCGCTGTGGAGTTCGATGAAGCCGCGGCGCGGCGCAATATTCAGGCGGTGCGTCCGGGCATGGAAGTTTTTAAGGTATCGTCCAAGACCGGCGAAGGCATGGATGGGTATCTGGAATTTCTCGCGAGACGGCGAGCGCAATTTCGCGCGTCCGCGGCCGTGGCGAAATAGGTGGTCACGCTCCTCTCGATCGTGGCGCTGGGCTTTTTTCTGGGGATGCGCCACGCCACCGATCCCGATCACGTAATCGCGGTAACGACGATCGTCAGCCGCCAGCGCAGCATTCGCCACGCGGCGGTGATTGGCGCGTTATGGGGCGTCGGCCATACCGTCACGATTATGGCGGTGGGCTCAGCAATCATTCTGTTTGGGCTGGTGATTCCGCCGCGTCTAGGCTTGACGATGGAACTATCCGTTGGCCTGATGCTGATTCTGCTCGGAGTTCTGAATCTTTCCGGCATGATGCACTGGATTACCGAAACTCTGACGCCGATGCAGATCGGGCAACACGAACACACTCATCCGCACGCGCACCCGCACCCGCACGCGCATGGCGATTATGTCCACAGCCATCCGCACGGCCATGATCCGGGGCGGCACGGCCACGCCGAAGATGCGACGCCGGTGGGTCGGATGGATCGCACGTTCGGACGCCTGGGCGTTTACCAGATTGTGCGGCCGTTCGCCGTCGGGATCGTGCATGGTCTCGCGGGCTCCGCGGCGGTGGCATTGTTGGTGCTCACCACGATCCGCGTGGCGTCCTGGGCAATTCTGTATCTGCTGGTCTTCGGTGTGGGCACCGTCGCGGGAATGATGCTGATCACCGCGGCGATTGCAGTGCCGTTTAAATTTTCCGAAACGCGGTTCGCGCGCCTGAATCGCGGCTTGGGATTGGCGTCAGGCTTGATCAGTCTGTGCTTCGGGCTGTTCATCGTGTACCAAATGGGTTTTGTCAACGGGCTCTTCACGCACAATCCCACCTGGGTACCACACTAAGACGTTTTTTCGGATTCGGCCGCGGCCGAGGAAGGACTCCCCGCTGTGCCTGAGGAGACAAAGTGTATGAAGTCCGGTTCGTGGGTGCGCCTTGGTTGTCAGTGGACTTATAGTCGCGTCACCAGACAAGTCATTTTGCTGGCCGGCGACGACCAGCTGAAGTCGAGCTACGATGCTCCGAGCGCATTCTTGACTCCCCGCGGGCGAACTTCATGCGGAGTGGCTGAAATTCCTGCAGCGACTGAATGTGTCCCCAATCTGTTGTATTATCCGGGGAGCGCGATGGGGACTCCAGGGAACAGGGAGGGAACACTAAGCCCTGAAGACCACGCAAAACCGTGATGCATGACGTAAGAGAGAGATAGACGAATCAACAATATAGATTGTCTGGCGCAATCGGCAGGTCCCCGTTCAAGTCCGGGCCTCGGCTCCAGATGTTTTCGGCTCTTCGTGTTTCGTTCGGATTCTTGCCGAATACTTCCGATTGCGCCAATCCAATTTCGGGCCTGGCGCATTACGCGACCGCCTCATCGCGACGCGCATGCAGAAAACAATCTTAACTGACGCATTAGGTAGATACTGTATATGTACCCTGACGTTGGAATCGGCGAAGCCGGATTTTGCGCGTCCGATTAAGCTTGCAACCTCTGGACGCTGAAGACCATCTCTCACAGGTTGGGAATCGAGAAACCTCGCGAATTTCGATTAGGGGAACAATGCTGGTTACTTATTTGTCCTGCAACGTGCGAACCAGTTAAACTCTCAATCGTCTTATATTCTTAGGCTGTCGAAAGGGATTGCAAGCGGTGGAAACATCCCAAATAATTCGAGCATGGGGAAAGATACTGAGAGGTGAAGCGCCTTCTCTTTCGATTGAGATTACGCGCGAGTGCCCTCTGAATTGCCCGGGTTGCTACGCTTACGATGCGGCGCATCTCGGCGGCGAGAAGACGTTGCGCGAATTGAACGATCGAAAAGGCCAAGCACTCATAGACGGCGTGCTGGAAGTTGTGGATCGGCTGAAGCCCTTGCATCTATCGATCGTAGGTGGCGACCCGTTGGTGCGCTATCGCGAACTTGAAGTGGTCGTTCCGTTGCTGCTGGATCGTGGCCTTCATGTGCAGATCGTCACAAGCGCCTTTCGGGCGATGTCTCCCAGCTGGGTAAATATGGAGCGATTGCTAATTGCGGTTTCGATTGACGGATTGCAACCCGAACACGATGCCAGGCGAGCGCCAGCAACGTATGAACGAATCCTCAAGAACATCGTGGGACAAAGAGTCACGGTGCATTGCACGATCACAGGCCAAATGATGAAGCGTCCCGGCTATCTCGCCGAATTCCTGGAATTCTGGACGCCGCGGCCCGAGGTAAAGAAGGTTTGGTTCAGCCTCTTCACGCCTCAAGTGGGCGATCGCATGCCTGAAATCCTCACCGGCGAAGAGCGAGCGCAGGCGATCGCGGACATGTCGCGGCTGCGCAAGCTATATCCGAAACTCGATATGCCTGAAGTCGTGATTCAACAATTCGCTTCGCCGCCACACAGCCCCGAAGATTGCATTTTCGCGATGACGACTCAGACGCTCTCAGCCGACCTGAAAACAATGATTACTCCGTGCCAGTTCGGTGGAACACCTGATTGCGCGTCCTGCGGATGCATGGCGTCCATGGGATTGGCTTCCGTCGGCGCGCACAAGCTGGGCGGAATGATCCGCGTAGGGAGCATTTTCCAGGCCTCGCACAAGATCGGACGGCGTCGCAGCCGGGCTGCGGCGAAAGCCACCGCGAAATTCCCGGTCGGAAGCCCGTTGCCTATTTTACAAACGAGAGACGGCAAGCACGCCGAGTGATCCGCCCGCGCAGGATCAGCCAGCCTTGCCTCAAAACCCGTCTTTAACGCGCCGCAGCATGGGAATTCTTCTTGGACACTAGCGTGTCAACTTCTGTCCCGGCCAATAAGAACGCGCCGACACCGTACACATAACTAGCGCTAGGACTATAAGCGTCAGGCGCGGCACCGATCGGTTGAATGGATCCCAAGCGCCCATCGGCATACACGTGCTTGGTCAGTCCCTTCCATCCCGTGCGAACGATCGCAAAGTATTGCTTACGGTCGAGCAAACCATGGTCCACGCCCCAGGCCAGCGCATACACAAAAAACGCTGAACCCGAAACTTCGGGAAGCGGATACGCTTCGGGATCGAGCAATCCTGGCCGCCACAGTCCATCCTTGCCTTGCAGCTCCGCAATCCGCGCCGCCATCTGCTGGAATTGCTCAATGAACGCCTTGCGCCGCGAATCATTTTCCGGAAGCGCTTCGATCACGCTCGCCAGCCCTGCGAGAACCCAACCATTTCCGCGCGACCAGTAAATCTTCCGCCCGTTAGCTTCGTGCCGATCGAGAAACGTCGCGTCCCGCGAATAGAGGTGGTCTTTCGGGTCATAGAGCAGATTGGAGGTGATCCACCACTGCTTAACCATGAAATCCGTGTATGCGGGATTTCCGGTGGCATCCGATAACTTGACCCACGCGACCGGAGCCATGAAGAGCGCGTCGCACCACCACCAGAGCGGCTTCGCAGTGTCTGCCGGAGCCGAGATGACTTGATCGAACGCGGCCTTGGCGGGAGCGATCGTCGACGGATCGTGAGACTGAAAATAAAAAAGTAAATAGCTCTGAGCCACCGCCTCGTCGTCGGCAAACGCGATGCGCGGACCAAGCTTCCACTCGAATCGTTTAGCCGCATCTCTGACCGCGTCCTCATATTTGCTGTCACCCGTCGCGCGCGATGCCGCGATCAGCCCTCGATACAAAGCGGCGTAGGTCCAATCCTGATCAAAATGGCTTTGCGCACGAGCCAATTGCCAATCGGCGACCTTGCGGAGGACATGCTGGATGGCGCGCTGATTCAGAGCGCCCGAGACGTCCTTTGCCAAAGGACCGGGATCAACGGGAGCATCGCCAACATAGGTTTCCTGCCGCGCTGTCTTCGTGTTTTGCGCGTACGAAGCAAATCGAACCGGCGTGACGAGGAGAATCGCAACAGCCGCTACACTGTACGCGCATGCCTCGATCGCCGCGCGAAATAGAATCCCTCGACGGCTCATCTAGCTATTGCGCCCAGCTGATCTGCAATGGACGTTCCAGGTCCATCGAAAAATCATGCAGATATTTTTGCCACGCGGCCTGATCGCTGATATCGGTTTGCGACCAGCCGGCTCCGGCGTAATACACAAGCGAGACGTCACGCTTGGCGTCCAGCACGAAGTAGATATTTCCGTCGGCTCGAGCAACCGTAGCGGCAACGCCAGCCGGCAGCACAATTCCTGTGCTGTCCATCCCCGCTGACGAATCCGTCAGCGGCTCCCAAACAGATAGTATTCCTGCCTCGGGATTCTCGTTGGTTTCAGCGCGAGCATGAGTCGCCAACCCAATCCCGGCGTGCACCGCAGGCACTCCCTCGAACGAAAATGTGGACTGAATCCGGTTCATGTGTGTTCCGGCATCGAGAGTGATGATCTTTTCTTCGCTCACGTCGACGCCTCCCGCTGGCCACGCTGCGTAGTGCAGACGAAATTGAAAGCGTATCGGCCCGTTCGCCAGGACTTCTGCGTTCGTATAATTCTTTGAGACGAAGAATTTCCCGCCGCTCTCGATCGCGGTGCCTCCGCAGCCGCGCGTGAGCCCCACATCATAAGAGTCCAACCCCTGGCCGGAATCTTTGTGATATGTAAGCGCTGGATTCTTCGTCCGCTGGCCCTCCGCATCTTTTGCATACCAACTATTGATAATCAAATCGGAGACGCGCTTGGACCACACGTCAATCCCCGAGCTAATCTCGCCCGTAGCTTGCAGCGCGGGTCCGTAGACCCGGTAAGCAACTTTGTCATTCTCCCACGCGAAGTCGTCCTTTCTCTCCGGGACAGCGCGGCCAAAGACCAGTGGCTTGCGTAATGCAGCGGAGTCAGATAGGAAGAATTTCAGCTGAATCGTCTGCTCGGCTGCGATGCCGACGAACACCAACAACTGATCCGCCGGCTCGCCCACAACGCTGTTGAAGATCTGCGTCGGCAGTTCCTCGTTGCCGGGTGACGTCTGCACGCGAATCTTGTTCGGGTTAGAGGTTGGGAGTCTTTTCAATACGTCCTTGAGCCGGATTGCAATCACTTCTTGCCGTGCGATTGTCGTAGGGTTGCTGACCTTCAGGACGATCTGCTCTTGGCGCGATGGCGACGCAGCACTCACCAGGCTCGCCAGAAAAACCATTGCCAGAAGCGCTAGCCACTCATAACGATGACTGCACCGTGCGCCACCCGAAAAATTCTTCATTCCGTACCCTTTGCGCTGAGCGCCCCTGCCCACAGTTCTTAGCCCCTTTTCGAGCAACGTATTTTGACGTCTCAGGGTCGCGTCTGGCAAGCACCTCATGTCGCCGCGAATTTCGGACCTTTGATTACCCGCGAGGCCGCCACCGCACCATCTTTGGCCCAGCGACATTTCTTGTTTTGAGCTCCTTTTTCACCCATGTGGAGGTTCCAAGCAGATCGTCTGCCCATTTTTTCGTCGGGTAACGAGATATTCCCCGCTTCGGCAAAGTACTATTAACCACCTTGGCGCAACCCGAGGCGCCGCGCGTTGACACTCCTAGTCGCTCTGTCAAAATCACTACACTAGCCGACAAGCAATCACTAAAAGGAGTCACGAATGAGCTCGTTTAGGCGCTTCACCACGATCGTACTGTGCTCGCTACTCACAGCTCTGCCTGCGATGCCGCAGCCTCAGACGGGCCAGCCCGCTGGGCAGATCAATGCCATGATTCCGGCGGCCACCCGAAATTCCACGCCCGCCAAAGTGAAAGAAGAACTGGACTGGAACGATCTGCTCAAGACCGAGCATAGCGGTCGCGTCCGCGCCGGCCTGAAAGACGGCTCGATCCTCAACTTGGGGTCGGATAGCGAACTCCGCATCGTGCAGCACGACAGCGCATCACAGCAGACATCGCTCGAGATGGACTTCGGCAAAGTGCGCAGCCAGGTGATGAAGATCACCAAACCGAGTGGAAAATTCGAGATGACGACGCCCAATGCCGTAATCGGCGTCATCGGCACGGACTTTTATGTGGGGTTCGAGTCGAACACCACGACCGTAATTTGCTATAAAGGGCAGAGTCACCGTCATGCCGCTGAATGGCGCGCACGCCGCAAACAATTCAGGTCAATCGACCACGGCCTCGAATTCCGATCACGGTGAGCGCGGGGCAAATGGTGCAAATCACCTCGGAACTGCCGCCCTCGGGCTTCCAAACCACGGACACGCCTCCGGCGGTCGTTGCAAGCCAGCCTCACCGCGACAGACATACCGGTAGAGAGTGGGATTCCGCACCAGGGCCACGGGCTTCGCTGGGCGATCATTGGCACTGCCGTCGCGGTTGGCCTGGGAGTCGGAATCGGCCTGGCGGTAACGAGCGGTGGCGGAAACAAGCAATTGCCGCCAACGAACGGTGGAAACCGGCAAATTCCGCCCAGCGCGCAGTGAGTCACGTTTCCGAAGGCCCTTGTCGCTAAGCGTCCAACCTCTTTGCGGGCAAGGCCGTTTGTGTGGGCGGCAGATCGTCCGTTGACTTCTTATGAGCTCGCACGAAAAGCTATGGTCCCTCTGGCGGGACTGGTCGAAAAACTTTGCACTCGATCATATTGATCTCGGCTTGGCCCTGCTCATCACACTGGTTGCGCTTGTCCTTTTCCGGTTCTCCGGAATCGGCGAACGTGATTCGCGCGCCGGTTTCGCGTTTCTCCAGAATATCGAGCAGAGTTCTCTCGATCTGCGTTTTGAAACGCGCGGCAAGCGCTCGCACGACGACCGCATCGTCATCGTAGGCATTGACGAGAAAACCCTGCAGAATATTGGTTCGTTTCCCCTTCCCAGAAAAAGTTATGCGACGCTGGTAGATAAATTGAGCGCTGGCGGAGCGCGCGTGATCGCTTTTGACGTCACCTTTCCAGTTCCCGAGAGCAATTCCGCGGTTGAGGCTCTGCAGAAGCTAAAAAATGATCTCGGTGCATCGGCGTCTCCGGCCTTACTGCAAAAGGTAAAAACTCTGGAAGCCGCCAGCGATCAGGATGCGACCCTTGCCGCCGCCTTGAAGAAAGGCGGCAACGTTGTACTGGGTCACGTTTTTCTCGATTCCCAACCCGATCCGAAACTGGCCGAGGAATACTTCAATATCGCCTGGGCGCACGTGTTTCCGCAGGTCTTGCCGGTCGGATTCAAGCGCGGGCAAAATGTCGACCTGGGCGAGGTGTGGCTCAGGGAAACGGAACGATCAAGAAGGGCGTTGAAGCAAATATCACGAAACTTGCGGATGCGGCCGAGTCGTTTGGATTTATCAATATCGTCCCAGATTCTGACGGGACGCTCCGGCACGCGCTGCTCATGATCCGCTATCAGGATCAGGATTTTTTCCCTTCGCTCGATTTGGAAGTCGTGCGCGCTTACGAAAAAATTCCGGACCAGGAAGTTGCGGCATACATCGCGCCAAACGGCCTCGAACGAATTCAGCTGGGCCGGCACATCGTCCGGCCGAATCGGGACGGCAGCGCGCTCTTGAATTACGCGGGTCCGTACGGCACCTACGAGCAACATTCGATGTGGGACGTCATCAGCGGAACTCTGCCGCCGGATACGTTTCGCGACAAGATCGTCTTGGTAGGGGCAACAGCTTTGGCGATGGGCGATATCCGCAACACTCCCTTTGAAGGTGTCTTCATGGGAGTGGAAGTCCACGCTAACATTTTCGACAACCTGCTGCATAGCGGAGAGCCGGGGCGCGGCTTTCTTACCCGCGGCTACAACGAAGAAATGGTGGACCTCGGTTTCATCCTCCTGTTCGGTATCGTATTTGGATTCTGGTTTAGCCGGGTGACCCCGCTGTATTCCACGATCTCCGTAGTGCTGGCGCTCGCGGGTTTCGCTGGGTTTGTCTATTTCAGCTTCGCGCACCGGGGGCAGTGGCTCAGTTTTGTGATTCCCGGAGCCACGCTCGCCGCCAACTACGCTGCTATCACCAGCGTGCGCATGATCCGCGAGGAGCGCGCCAAGCGCAAAATTCGCAAGAGCTTTTCACAGTACCTTTCGCCCGGCGTGATCGAGCTGATCGAAAAAGATCCGGAGAAATACATCCGGCCCGGAGGCGAAAGCAAGGAGCTCTCCGTGCTGTTCAGCGACATTCGCGGCTTCACCACGATCTCAGAAGGTTTGACGCCGGACCAGTTGGTCCATTTGCTCAACGAATACCTCGGGCAAATGACCGAGATTATTTTCGCGACGGACGGCACGCTGGACAAATATATCGGCGACGCCATCATGGCCTTTTGGGGCTCGCCTTATCCGCAGGAAGATCACGCGTTCCGTAGCTGCTCCTGCGCTTTGCGCATGGTGCGAGGCCTTACAGCGCTGAATGCGAAATGGAAATCCTCTGGGCAACCTCCGATATCGATCGGAATCGGCCTGAACACCGGAATGGTGAATGTGGGGAATATGGGTTCCGCGCGACGCTTATCGTGGACAGTGATGGGCGACAACGTGAACTTGGCATCGCGCCTCGAAGGCATCACCAAGCAATATCACGTGCAGATTGTGATCAGCGAAGCGACCTATCGCCAGGTCTCCAGCCAATTCGTTTGCCGCGAACTCGATAAAATTCGGGTGAAGGGGAAGAACCAGCCCGTAAACATTTATGAGCTGATGGATGTCGCCGCCGAAAAAACAAAGTATGAACCGCTGCTTGAGCGGTTCGAGGCGGCCATGAAATCCTACAAGGCCCAGAATTGGAGTGAGGCGGCGAGTCAGTTCTCCGAAGTACTTGCGAATTGTCCGGATGACGGCCCCAGCCAGGTCTTCCTTGAGCGCGCCATCGAGTTCGCAGAAAACGCCCCGGAAGGCGAATGGGACGGGGTATACGTGATGAAGACGAAATAGCGCCGAACCGGGAACAAAAAAAGGCCATCGCGCCGCAGCCTCGCACCCTCAGTTACCGACGGCCGACGCGGACAGAGTGAAAGTTCCCTTTACCGGATTTTCGTTCTTCCAATCGTGATACGTGTGACACTCGAAACACCGTGATTCCGCCGCTTCGCGCCCGCCGCGATGGCACGTTTCGCAAGTTTGTATCCCCGGCAGCAGAACGTCGGACGTTTCCTGGCTCTTCGGCGCGCCAGCGTGGCATTCAACGCATTGCTGGAATTTATGCGCATCGTGATTGAAGACCGCATGCTGGAACCATCGTTGTGGGATGTTGGACTTCGCAATGGTAGGCAGCGTCGCATTTGTCGCGAAGCGCAACGCGTGGCACTGCGCGCAGGTCTTCCGCCAAAGTAGTTCCTCCGATTCCGCCACACGGAGATCCACCCACTGTTGCGGCGTCAGCACGCGAACGTCTGGCGGTATCGGCCTTTGTGGAATATTCCGATGAGGCGCCGAGCACGCGAAGTTCCGCGGGATGATTGGGAATATATTGCTGAAATTTGCCGATCAGGAACGCGTGGATCACTTCGGGAGTATCGTGCGGCGCGCTCTCCTGGAATCGCGCGTCAAATTGCAAGCCGTGGCAAGCAATGCAGTGCTTGGCGTAGGTCACCGGAGACATGTACGCGCGGCCGGCGTCCATCGACGGCGGAATCCCCGCTTGCGCAACGGGTCCGTCTTGCGCCGCGCCGGATCCAAACCTCCATCCGGCTGGCGGCCGCACGGTGCGATGGCAGTCTTCGCAATCGAGCTGCACGGGACCATTCGGTCCCAGCAGATTATGTTTCAAGTGCACAAAGTGATTCAGCTTGATCGTGCCGGGATCGCTCCCGCGATTGCGCAGGATCGCAAATTCGGGGTGGCCGCCATTGAACCGCGTAATTTCAGCAGCAAATCGCGTCGGAGTCCCAATTGTGTGGAGGTCCGCGTGGCACTGCGTGCAACTGATATCGGCCGTGACCGCGAGCCGCAAATGGCCGCGATGTTCCAGGTGGCAGGATGCGCAGATCGGAGTGAAAGTCTGATTGGCGTGGTGAAACGGAGCGCTATGGCAAGTATCGCACGACTGGTCGGTAGCCTTGGCGCTGAACGAATTCGCTTCCTTCACGTGGCACGAGCTGCATTTTGCTGTCAATACAGCATGTGCCGAAGACATTTTCCCAGCGCTATAAACGCGATTGTTGCGGGCGATTGCATACCAGCCCAGCCAGAGCAGCGCAATCAGTGGAACACTGATCGAGAGTATCGAGCGCGCCCGTCGGAAAGGATGCGGATGCTTGAAATAATCCAGGTCAATGCGCTGCGCCAGCGTTTTGGTTGTGAGCTTCGCTCGGGCCACGATAACTCGCTTTCAACCGCTGCTTCAGTAACGCAAGGCCATGATCGCGTGCGCGCATCCCAGCAACAGCAGCGCGAGCGAAAGCGGAACGTGCAGCATCAGCCACCCGTGCAGCCAGTGGTGATAACGAATCTGCCGCCGGAACTGGCGTTCCTCTTCGCATAATTCTTCCAGGTTATGAACAATCGCGTGGAGATCACTGGGCAGCAGCGTGCGCAAGCCCTCGAAAACTCCGGCTGCTTTGGCGCGGCTGGCCAGAGCTGGGTTCTGGATGCTTTCGTTCTCTAAGAACGGGCGCACTTCGCCGTTGTAAAAATTGCACAACGGAATCGTCGTAGTTGCGACGGTGGTCGATGTTGCCAGGCGCCCGCGCTTCTTTGCAGCAGGCTCGGCGTGGAGAGGATTACGAGGGCCGCAGACTTCCTCCACCATTGCGTCGGCCTCGGCCACTAATTGTGCTCTCACGCGATCGATCTGCTCGAAGATGGTTTCCATGGGGATTCGCGTAGTCATCAGTGGCGGCATGTAATGCTGCAGCACGGCGCCGAATATTCCGCTGACGACGACGATAATCAGCAATACCATCAGAACCGAAGTGAGCAGGCCGCCAAATCGGAATCCAGCATGAAAGAAAATTATGGGCAGGCTCAACAGTCCCAGCCACAAATGCCCGCGCATCCAGTCCTGCGCGCGGCCGAGCCTCCACACGGGCACTTTTTTTCGGGCCGCCAGCAATCCGGCAAAAATCATGAAGAGTGAACCGACGACTCCGAACATCAAACCGATACCGCTCCCGCCACTGGGGCCCGAAGGAGCGGTTTGCACGTAGGCGAGATAGATCGCGGTCGCCACGCTCAAGATGATCAGCGAAGCAATCAGCCACTTCCGGTGTGTGCGGTCAATACGCAATTCGTCCTAAATGCCCGAGATCAAATGCAGAATCTCTAACTTTCGTGTGTCTTAGCCGTCGTTTGCTTCAGCAAGTTCGCGAAAAACGTCCGCGGGTTCACGCGATGAGCCGCGTCATGCGGACACGCATAAACGCAACTGGGTTCCGCAAATTCGGAGCAAAGGTCGCAGGAGGTCGCCTTCTGCTTGACCATCGCTTTTTTCATCCCGGGCATGCCCGGAACGTCCGTGAACACGTTGAAAGGGTGCATATTGATGTTGCCATACGGACAATTTTCCGCGCACAACCCGCAGCCAATGCACCAATCCTCAATAATGACTTCCAGCGAATTGCGGCGCCGGATCGAACCGACAGGGCATCCGACCATGCAGAGCGGGTCCAGGCATTGGCGGCATGACGTGGCGACCAGATAGTGATCGAAACGCAGCCCTTCGCGCACTAGGCGCGTGACTCCATCGTGAGCATCGGCGCAAGCGGTGACGCAGGCGTCGCAGCGTGTGCAAGCATCCAAATCCAGCAGCAACAAGCTCTGGGCTTCCATCAAGCCTTGCTTCAAAAAACTGTCCAGCGGCGTGCTGTTGATCGCAGCCAGTCTTTCTTCGTTCATCTGCACGCGTTCGTGGCCAATTTCTTCGAGCTTGCGGCGCACGCCCGGGAATTGCTCGGTCATGCTGGCGAAATCTTCCGCGCTGATGCGGACCACTTCCACGTGATCCAAAGCCGTGCACGTAGCTGTGCGCATGGTGTGTTGCAGCAGTCCTGTTTCGCCGAAATACTCGCCGCGCGAAAGGTATGCCATAACCATTTCGCCGCCGGGATGCGTTTGCGATACCTTCACGAAGCCAATGCGCACCAGATAAAAGCTGTCGGCAGCTTCTCCCTGTCGGCAGATTATCTGGCCTGGAGTAAAACGCAGGAGTTCCACTTTTTCGCGCAGGCCCTCGATAAATTCATCCGTCAATTCCGCGAACACCGGCACGGCGCGCAAATGACTGTCCAAGGCGCGCTGGCGATACGATTGGTCCAGCTTTGCGCGAAACGTCTTGTTGCGCTGCATGATGTCCAGCACGTTACGCAGCATTTCGAGTGCCGTGCAATCGGTCTCGGCGCGGATCGTGGCCGAGCGCGGATACAAACTCATGCACGTCATTTCGCCGAAGAGGTCGCCGGGCCCCAGCATGGCGACGGGATTGTCGTAGTTCAAATCCATCGGCGCATCAATGTGAATCCAGTGCTGCGCAGTTTCCTCTTCGCGCTGATCGTGTTGGCGCTGCGTCAGTCGGCTGGAAAGCTTTCCGAGAAACTTGCGAACCGCGCCTTTTGTCTTCACGTGCGCGATGGGACTGGCGATCGACACGCGGGCTTGCCCCTCCAGCAAGTAGAACGCAGTCGAGCCGTACTCACCTTCGCGGCAAATTATTTCTCCGGGCTTGAAATGGCGCCGAACCACCGCGTTGCGGTTCAAACTCAAAAATGTTCCGGAAACCCCCTCGAAGAAGGGAAGCTCTTGTAGTTCATGCAACGGCACCGGCTCGGAGTCAGGCGTGACGGCAATTTCCGTTTGCGTAATCAAGCGGTTCGTGAGCGCTCCCGTAGGACAAGAGACCATGCACTCGCCGCACGATACGCAGGAGGATTCGCCCATGGGCTGGTTATTGTCAAAAGCGATTCCCGCGGACGCGCCCTTGCCCATGCGCCCTAAAACGAAATTCTCGCGAATGTCGTTGCAGCCGCGGACGCAGCGGTCGCACAAAATGCATGCGTCGAAATCCACCGCAATACTCATCGACGAATTATCGGGGCCGCGACGTGTGGCGCGCGGCACATAGCGCGCCTGCGTAATGTTTTCTTGCTTGGCGAGAGCCTCCAGTTCGCAATCACCGGATTGCCGTTCGCGAGCGCACGGGCTCGCATGATCGGACATCAGCAGTTCAATCAGAGTATGGCGCGCTCGTTTCACTCCGTCGGAAGCGGTGTTGACGACCATCCCCGGTTCCACGGGACGAATACACGACGCCGCATACACTCTGGCGCCGACATCTACCACGCAAACGCGGCACACCCCGACAGGCGTCTCGTTTTGTTGGTTGCACAAGGTAGGAATTTCGATGCTGTTCGCCCGCGCCGCGTCAAATATGGTGGTTCCAGCGGGGACGGATAATTTTCGGCCGTCAATCGTAAGTTCGACCAGTTGGCTCGCACTCATGCAGGTCTCACGCCGGGCCTATCGGTATCGCTTACAATCTTCTCGCAAGGGCAAACTTCTGCAGGACATTCATGACGCACAATGTGCGATTCCACTTCTTCGCGGAAATGTTTCAGGACGGAGGCGATCGGCGCGGGCACCACCTGGCCGAGTCCGCAAATCGAAGTCTGTCTCAAAGTCGCTGCGAGCTCGTCAATCAGTTGCAAGTCCGATGGCGAGCCCCCTCCTTCGGTCCAGACAATCAGCATGTCCACTAGTTTCTGGGATCCCACGCGGCAGGGAACACACTTTCCACAGGATTCGTTACGGAAAAATTGCGTGGAGTTCAGCGCCATGTCCAGCATGCAGCGATCGTCCGCGCACACCACCAGTGCTCCCGAACCGAGCATCGAGCCCGCGTCCGCCAGCGATTTGAAGTCGAGGTGAACGTCCACCATCGATGCAGGCAGATACCCCGACGAAGGTCCCGACGGAGCGAACGCCTTTAGTTTTTTTCCATCCGCGATCCCGCCGCCGAATTTGAAAATCAGGTCGGAGACCGGCGTGCCCATAGGCACTTCGTAAACTCCCGGATGCACTACGTCGCCGCTCACGCCAATGAATTTCAATCCCGCTGCGCCATTTAGACCCTGCGATTTGTACCAATCTACGCCGCGAATCAGGATGCCCGGCACATTCGCGAAGGTCTCAACGTTATTGATCACCGTTGGCTTGTTCCACAAACCCATCTGAACGGGGAATGGCGGTTTATTGCGCGGCTCCGCTCGCTTGCCTTCGATCGCCTCGAGCATCGCCGTTTCTTCGCCGCAGATATAGCCGCCGGGACTGACAAAAACTTCCAGCTCAAACGCGAATTCAGTGCCGAGCACTCGCGGCCCTAGCAGACCATCGCGCCGGCACCGGCGAATTTCATCGTGCAGGATTTTTTCTTGTTCTTCGTATTCGTGGCGGATGTAGAGAATGCCGTGTCGCGCACTGGTCAGCAGGCCCGCAAGAATCATTCCTTCCACGACTAAGTGCGGCAGGTGCGTCATTATGAAGCGGTCTTTGAAAGTGCCGGGCTCGCTTTCATCCGCATTACAAATGATAAATTTTTCAGGGCCCGGCGCCTGGCGCACCAATTGCCATTTCGATTCAGTAGGGAACCCCGCTCCACCCAGCCCGCGAAGACCTGAGGTCTTCAATATCTCAAGAGTTCCGGCCCAGTCCCGCGACTGCACGAGCCGCCGGACCGCTTGGTACTGTTCCCCTTCGCCATAGGGATCGGATGCGCAGCGCGCGCGGCGGTGTGATTGCGCAAGTTCGGGCAGCGCGCGACCCACCAGAACGTCGCCCACAATCGCCGTAACCTGGTTTTGTGAGAGGCCGGTGTAAATGTGTTCGTTGATGGCGACCGCCGGAGCTTCGTTGCACCGGCCCAGGCAGGAAACTCCGCTGACTTGTGCATCGGCAAATCCGGCTTGGCGGCATGCCTCGTCCAGCCCCGCGCAAAACTCGCGCGCGCCGCGAAGATGGCAAGACATATCCCGGCAAACTCGCACATCCGCTTTCGGCGGCGGAGTCAGATGAAAATGAGGATAAAAACTGGCCACGCCATGCAAGCGATACAACGGCACGTCAATTTTCTGGGCGAGCGCTCGCAGTTGATCGGCGGGCAAATAGCCGAATTGGCGTTGAATATCTCTCAGCTCATTGAAAATCAAGGGGAGACTTCCTCACCGGGGAGATTATTCATTCCCAGCTCCGAAAACAACTGTCAGTCTTGAGCGGTGTTGCGTAATGGGACATTGGCACGGGCTAGGCGTCGAAGCCAAGGCGCCGTTATTCTTGCGCGAAGCGCACGGAACTATTCAGGCCGGATTTGATTGACTTCGGTACTATCCGATAGTACAAGCACGCAGATTCACGGTATTTTTCATTCGCTTCCGCGGGTCTGCAAGCGCGTTGCCCGGCTCTGCCAAAGTGAAAAGGGAATGATGTTTGCCACCCAGCCCCAGCGTTCTGCATCCTCGCGCATCCTCGTCGCCTTCTTCGTGGCGGCAACGATCGGTTCCTGTTCCATCGCGTATTCGCAGAGCCTCGTAATGCCTCGTTACGCGGTAAACGCTCAAGCAGGCGCAGCGCCGCACTACACCGGTCCTGGTTCCTGCGCATCCACCACTTGCCACGGCAGCGTCACTCCGCGTTCAGACAATCGCGTACTGCAGAACGAATACAGCATCTGGATCGTGAAGGACAAACACTCTAAAGCCTACGTTTCGCTACAAGGAAATATTGGCGAACGAATGGCGGCGATTCTCGGCATCGGCAAAGCAGAGACCGCGCCGAAGTGTCTCGCGTGTCACACGGTAGATGTTCCGTCCAACGAGCGCGCTCGCACATTCGAGCTGAGCGAAGGAGTGAGTTGCGAGAGCTGTCATGGTCCGGCCGCTGCTTGGCTCGGCCCGCACACCGAGCGCGATTGGACGCACGAGAAATCGGTCGCGCTGGGGATGTATGACACCCGCGACCTCACCAAACGCACCGAGAAATGCCTCAGTTGCCATCTTGGCACCGACGAGAAATCGGTGGATCACGAAATGATCGCCGCCGGCCATCCCGACCTCTACTTCGAACTTGATTCCTTTTCCGCCGTGATGCCGCGTCACTGGAAAGAACCTGGCGAGCCGGGCGAACCGGAAAACAGCGATCCCTGGTACGACGTTCGCGAACTTACCACCGGCCAAGCCGTGCAACTCCAGCAGTCGCTTCTGGGCCTGGCATCTCGCGCGCACGGAAAAGTGTGGCCCGAATTTTCTGAATTGCAGTGCTATGCGTGCCATCACAGTCTCACGACGCCCGAAAATAGCTGGCGGCAGGCGCGCGGATATCCCGGACGTCGCCCCGGCGATCCGCCCTGGAACCCCTCGCGCTACACAATTTTCCACGAAGTGATTTTTCAGGCGGACGGCGACAACGCGACAAAATTGGATTCCGATCTCGGAAAGCTTTCGCAGCTGATGAGTCAGCTGAATCCGGACCGCGATGCGGTAGCTGCTTCCGCGGCCAGTTGCGCGCAACTAGTTGGCGGCCTTTCTTCGAAGATCAAGTCCATGCCCAACGATCCCGCGTCCACCCTGCAACTGCTGCACAGGATTTTGGGCGATGCGGATAGTGTTTCCGGCCAGGGCGAACATGCCGCGGCGCAGGCGGCCATGGCTATTCAATCACTATTCGTGGCGTACCAGCGGAACGTGAAGCTGGAAAACTCCGCGGAAATTCGCACTGCCATCAGCGCCCTCTTCCAGGACCTTCAGGACCCTTCCGCATACGATCCGGCGCGGTTCGCCGGGAAGATGCGCGCAGTGAAAGCTCTGCTCCGCTAGGCTCCTATGCCTTGGAAAGGGAATTCTGCGGTTCCGGAAAAATTGTCGAGCGGGTGCACCAAAGACAGAGGAGAGCTCGCGTGCAAAACTATGACCTCATCGTGATCGGCTCTGGTCCGGCAGGCGAAAAAGGCGCTGCGCAGGCGGCCTACTTCGGCAAACGTGTCGCTCTCATCGAATGTGGCGATACGGTGGGGGGCGCGTGCGTCAACACTGGAACTATACCCAGTAAAATTCTGCGCGAATCCGCGCTGTATTTTTCCGGTATCCGCCAGCGTGGTTTGTACGGAGTTGACTATTCGCTGAAAGAAGGCCTCACCGTCAAGAATTTCATGCACCGCACTGACGTGCTCGTCGAAACCGAACGCGAAAAGGTGGGCGAGAATCTTGCAGTCCATGACGTTGATCTCCTGCGCGGGTTGGCTTCGTTCGAAGATGCCAGTACAGTCTCGGTCGCGGCTGAACCGGGTCAAACCTCGCTGCTGCGGGCGGAAGCGATACTCATCGCGACCGGCTCGGTTCCATTCCGCGCACCCGAAATTCCGTTTGATGATGAAGCGATCTTTGATTCCGATTCCGTGCTGCAAATGGATGCGATTCCGCGCACGTTCGTAGTGGTCGGCGGCGGCGTGATCGGATGCGAGTACGCCTCCATCGTTACTGCGCTGGGAGTCGAAGTGTCACTGGTGGACGGCCGCGATCGCCTGCTGCCGTTCCTTGACGCCGAAATTTCCGCATGCCTCCGCGAAAGGCTGGCAAATCTTGGCGTACGATTTTTCTCGAGCGAGCGTACCGCAAAAATTGAACGCACTCAGGCGGGAGTTCGCATTACGCTGCATTCCGGCAAGGCGATTGAAGCGGAAGCGGCCTTGTTCGCCGCCGGCCGCCGCGGAGCAGTCGAGAAACTGCACCTCGAAAAGGCGGGCGTGACCCTGAACAAGCGCGGCTACATCGAAGTGAACGACAACTACCGCACCGCCGCGCCGGGAATCTATGCTGCAGGGGACGTAATTGGATTCCCCGCGCTCGCTTCCACTTCGATGGAACAGGCGCGCGTGGCCATTTGCCATGCGTTCGGATTTCAGTACAAGCAGCGTCTTGCTTCGATGTTGCCTATGGGCATTTACACCATCCCCGAAATCTCGGCCGTCGGTGAATCCGAAGAGACTTGTAAGGAGAAGGGAATTGCTTACGCGGTCGGCCGCGCTCGCTACGCAAACAATGTCCGCGGACAAATCGTCGGCGATATCAACGGCATGTTGAAGTTGATTTTCGCGAGGTCCGACCGGCAGCTGCTCGGCGTGCAGATCATCGGCGAAAACGCGACGGAGCTGATTCACCTGGGAATGATGGCCTTGGAATCCGGCATGACGATTGACGTCTTCATCGAATTCGTCTTCAACTACCCCACGCTTTCCGAAATGTACAAATACGCCGCATACGATGGCCTGGGAAATCTTTCCGGCCACAAACTCAGAGAAGGGTAGTGCGCAAGCCCTCGGTAAAATCGCCAGCGCGGTGAATTTCTACTGTGTCGGATTTCGCGGGAACTTCAAGTACGGAAGCCGGACTCCGTTAATCACGATCTGGTCCGCGCGAATGGCATCCGGAGCTTCAAATCCCACGCCGCCTCCGGACGTGACGTAATCATCCTGATCGACGCCATCCCCGCTGACGCCCAGGCCGCCCACCAGCACGCCATTCACATAGAGCGGCTCTGAACCTGGAAAGAAGACAACCCCGCTCTGGTTAAATTTCGGCCACGCCGCGCTGGGAACCTGGAATCCTTGCGTGCATGCGTTCGCCACGTCCTGCATGTACAGATTAAAGAATGGCCCTGGCGACGACGCATTGATTCCGGACGGAAAGAAAGGCTGCGCGCCGAACCCGATGGTGCGGTTGGTGACGGCCGTGCCCATCGGCACTACGTTCAAATCCATCGCTTCGCGCGTGAGCCCGCTAAAGTAAATTACATTGCGCGCTTTGCTGGCAGCGACGTCAATGCTGAATACGGTCGCATCGGTCATGCGGTACAGGCCGATGAGCGTGCCGTCCAGATCGCTCACCGCAATCACCATTTTCGCGCGAACTCCAATCGGCAGGCGAATCTGTGCGCGCGTCACGTTCGCGGTCGCAACCGCATTATTGATGATGGACGTCACCTGCGCAGCCGTCAGGCCGCCGAGTGGACCGTCCATCGCGGCTATGAGTTCGCCTTCGGGAGGAGGCCCCGGGCTAGCTATCGGGCCCACTGTAAAATTAGCGGGATTGAAAGTGCCAGGCGTGACGCCACCCGGAGCCGTCGTCTGATTTACGAACGGCAGCGTGATTCCGTTGATCGAAACGATGCCCGGTGCCGGAAACGCCGGGAAGCCAACTTCATCGGTTCTCGCGCTCGGACCGTTCGTCGCGATCATGCCGGCCGCCGCGAACGCGACATATTCCGCCGTGTTCGGATCCGCAGCCGCCACGCCGATTCCTCCCACCTCTTGCCCGTTCTTGAAAATCGGCACGCCGCCAGGATTCACGGCGGTGGGATCGGAGTCATTTAAATCCGCCTTGCCAGTAGTGATCCCATATCCTGGAGGCGTGCCGGCGATTGTGGCAGCCGGAGGTACCGTGGCGCTCAAACTCGCGGCGAGATTGCATCCGCGATTCGTATTCTCGATTCCATACAACGCTGCGCTCGCCGTATTTGCAACACCGGGAGGAAAGTGCACGCCGCTGATGAAGCGCACCGTACGTGAAGAAAGTGGCGCCTGATCGTTGCTGAAAAATGCGCCGGTACGAGCGAGCGAGACCGCCAGTTCATCGGAAGGGACCATCGCGCCGAAATTTCCCGGCAGCGTCGCCGGCACGGAAGGACCTTTGTACACCGCAAGAATTCGCCCCAGCCGGTCCACCACGGCGATTGCCATGGAGTCAGCTTCTGCGGCCGTCGCCGCGGCCTGCACCAGCATTTGCACGTCTGCTTGCGTCAGGCTGTCCGTGGCCGGCGGAGGTTGCGTGGTCGGTGCGCTTCCTCCTCCGCCGCAAGCGCCTAGCCCGACCGAATACGCAATCGTCAGCGCGAGGCAAAGACGGACCGACATACCAACTGGCTTCGACAGCCAGCCTCGAAGGAATCGATTAACGGGCAGGTCCATGCGGTTGAGCTATTGGTATCACAGCCGCACATCGTTCTCAATCACTCTGCAAATCAGATGTTCAATCATGGTTGAATATGCCCAGAAATCAGGATTCGAATCTGTCCCACGGAGCCGCCGGAAATTACTCGCCGGTTCCTGAAAGACTTGTGATACCAACACGAATCAACTTATCGTATTTCGAACTTCGCCGTACAACTGAGGCCTGACAGAATGCGCGCTCCATCTCGCATATTTTTTGCGAAACCGGCGAGTCTGGTGTGGCTCTTTTGTTGGTTGGGCGCGCTAACTCTGAACGCAGCCGCCGCAAGTCCGTACTCCGCGGGAAAGTTTTATCCCGGTCATTCGTCATCGCGACGGCACCGATCGAGTTCTTCCCACAAATCCGCAACGCAACAGCGTCTGCCCGGCCAAACAACGCCGAAGCAAGGCGCGCTGCAAGGCCTGGTGCGCAGTGCAAATGGACGGCCAGTAATTGGCGCCGCTGTGATTCTGCGAAATGTAACTACCGGCCAAAACCTGCAGAAAATCAGCAATTCCCAAGGCGTCTTTCGTTTTATTGACATTCCCCCGGGGACCTACGACCTGAACGTCGTTGCGACCGGTTTCAAGGAATTCACAAATCCTGGGCTGCAGCTGAAAGCGGGAGACAGTCTGATGTGTGAAGTCACCTTGATCGCAGCTCCCTCGTCAGCCACAGCGACGAGGAAATTTCCTCAGCTCCCAGCCGGCACGACAAATCCTCCCGACGGTTCTCAACCTGCTCCTGTTTCCAATGCTCCGCCCACTGCGCTGGAGAATAAAAATCTCGAACGGAAGGCCCAGAGCCTTCCGCCGCAGCCCCTGCCTCCAGCCGATCAGGTATTCCAACCCGAACCCGACCGCTGGTCCGTTGCCATGCCCGATTGGGACCGCTACGGCATTGGGGGCGAACACCCGTACGTTAGGGGTAGCAAGTGGGATCCATTCGATAAAAATAAATGGAAGGGTGACGTACCGATCATCGGCCAGCAGACGTTCTTGAATTTCACGGCCACCAGCGATTCGTTTTTCGATGGCCGGCGGTTACCCACGCCAACCGACGTCAGCTCCGCGCGTCCCGGAAGCCCGGGATTTTTCGGCAGGGGCGACCAAATTTTCTTCGATCAAACCTTTGCGTTCTCCTTCGATCTCTTTCATGGCGATACGTCGTTCCGCCCCATCGACTGGCGCATCCGCATCACGCCCGTGGTCAGCTTGAATTATCTGGACGTGCAGGAACGTGGCGTCGTCAACGTGGACGTGCGTAAAGGCACTACGCGCCTCGATTCGCATCTCGGCTTGCAGGAAGCTTTCGGCGAAGTCAAACTGCACGACATAGGACCGAATTTCGATTTCATCTCTGTACGTGCGGGCATTCAGGCTTTCAATAGTGATTTTCGCGGTTTCCTGTTCGTCGAAGAGCAGCCGGGCCTGCGTATCTTCGGCAATCTCGATTCGAACCGCTGGCAATACAACGTCGCCTATTTCAATTTTCTGGAAAAGAACACCAACAGCGGGCTGAATTCCATGGCGCTGCGCAATCAACAGGTCATCATCGCCAACGCCTATCGCCAGGACTTCCTGTTTCAGGGATATACAGCCCAAGTGAGCGTGCATTACAACAAAGACGACGCCACGATCCACTATGACGACAACGGTTTTCTGGTTCGCCCCGCGCCCATTGGCTCGGTGTTCTCCAGCGGGATGATCAGGCCGCACAGCGTCCACGCCGCCTACGTCGGCTGGACAGGCGACGGCCACATCGGTCCCGTAAACTTGACGCACGCTTTCTATCAAGCGTTCGGGAACGACAGCTTCAATCCTATCGCCGGGAAGCCCGTCACCATCAACGCACAATTAGCCGCCCTGGAACTTTCCTACGACAAGGATTGGTTCCGCATCAAGGGTTCCGTGTTTTATGCCTCGGGATCGGCGAATCCGTCCAGCAGCCGCGCGCGCGGCTTCGATTCTATTGACGATTTCCCGGAATTTGCCGGCGGTATATTCAGTCTGTGGAATCGCGAAAGCATTCGTTTGACCGGTTCCGGCGTTGCGCTAAATCCCGGTGATAGCCTGCTTCCCGATTTGCGCTCGAACAAGGACGAAGGCCAAGCCAACTTCGTCAATCCCGGCATTCTGCTGACGAATCTCGGCGCCGAATTCGACATCACTCCGAAATTGCGCGGCTTCGCGAACGTCAATTACCTGCGCTTTGAGCACACGGAAGTTCTCGAGCAGATTCTTTTCCAATCGCCGATCCGCCACTCAATTGGAGTGGATTCCAGCGTCGGCATACGCTACCGCCCGCCGCTTACGGAAAATATTGCAATCACAGCTGGCGCTGCGACGCTCGTCCCCGGACAGGGCCTGCGAGACATCTACACGGGCAGGACGCTTTTTTCACTTTTTATCGATGTCCGGTTCCAATTTTAGAGGAGCGAAATTGCTGAAGCGCTTCGCCAACAGCTCGAACGACGACGACACTCCGCGAGACCGCCATGTGCAACGTCGCTGTCTCGTCGTCGCCATCGCGACCGCCATCGTCGCCGCATTCTCGCTGGCGGCGCGGTCTCGCGCTCAATCGGCAGCCCAGCAACCCAGCCTCCTGGGACAAAGCCAATCCGAGGTGCATCGCAAGAGTGCTGGATGCGTTTCCTGCCACGTAAGGACCGACGAGCCTTCGATGCATCCTACGCTCACGGTCCGCTTGGGTTGCGCGGATTGCCACGGCGGAGACGCGACGGCAATTCTGCCGCCAGGTACGAGCAATAGCGCCGCGCAGTATGAACAGCTGAAAAACCGCGCGCATCCGCAACCCGACGATCCGACGTTGAAGGACGTGTCCGCGAATCCAAAAGAACTCTACGCGAAATGGCTGCGCGAGAATTACGCATATATCCGCTTCGTCAACCCCGGCGATTTGCGAGTGGCTGCGGAATCCTGCGGCACGTCGGGATGCCACGCCTCCGAAGTCATGCGCGTGAAGACGAGCATGATGACGTACGGCGGCCTGCTCTGGGGAGCGGCGCTCTACAACAACGGTGCCTACCCGCTTAAGAACGAGCATTTCGGCGAGAGCTATTCCGCGGAAGGCAAACCTCAGGCCGTCCACACAGTGCCGGCTCCAACTCCCGAAGAAACCCGCCTGAAAGGCGTCATCCCAGAAGTCACTCCTCTCGAGCGCTGGGAAGTTTCTCAACCCGGCAATATCCTGCGCGTGTTCGAACGCGGCGCTGGCAAAAAAGGCGAAATTGGCAATCCCGACCGCGAAGAAGAGTCTGGTCGTCCCGACGACAAACTCGGCGACCGAGGCTTCGGCACCCTGCTCCGTACCGATCCTGTTTTTCTCGGTCTCCAGAAAACGCGGCTCCTCGACCCATTGCTCTCCCTGCCCGGTACCAACGACGAGCCGGGTGACTATCGCGGCAGCGGCTGCACTGGGTGCCACGTGGTATACGCCAACGATCGCTCGCCGGAGCATGCCGGACCTTACGCTCAATACGGGCATCTCGGCGAAAGCTTTTCGTCGGATCCCACGATTCCGAAAAATGAGTCGGGCCATCCCATTCGTCACACGTTTACTCGCGCCATTCCCTCCAGCCAATGCATGATTTGCCATGTTCATCCCGGCACGAATATGGAGACCACCTATTTCGGCTACACGTGGTGGGACAACGAAGCCGACGGCCAGGCGATGTATCCGCGCGACCAGCACACTCCGAGCGAGGAAGAGCGTTACCAGGTCGCATTGCGCAATCCAGAAGGTGCCGCGGCGCGCGGGCTCTGGGCCGACCCCAAATTTCTGGAAAAAGTGGGCAGTCCGGAGTTCAACTCACAACTCCAGCAATCGCAATTCGCGGATTTCCATAGCCACGGCTGGATCTTCCGCGCGGTCTACAAAAGAGATCGCAAAGGGAATCTGCTCGACGCCGAAAACAAAATCGTCAGTCCCAGCGATCCGGATAAATTCAAGAAAGCGGTCCATCTTGCGGATATCCACATGGAAAAGGGCATGCACTGCGTGGATTGCCACTTCGAGCAAGACTCCCACGGAGATGGCAAGCTCTACGCCGAACCGCGCGCCGCTATCGAGCTCGATTGCGTGGATTGCCACGGAACGATCGACGCGCGCGCGACGCTGATTTCTTCCGGCCCTGCGTCACCCCCCGGTGGCACTCATTTCGACATGCTGCGCACGCCATGGAACGCTCGCCGCTTCGAATCCCGCGACGGCAAACTTTTCCAACGCTCCATGGTCGAACCGGACAAGGAATGGGAAGTTGTGCAGGTTCTGGACACGATTACGCCCGGCAACGCGCATTACAACGAAAAATCGCGCTGGGCGAAAACCGTTCGCGCGGACGGCAAATCCTGGGGCGACGTCCCCGCCGACGCGTCGCAGTTGGCGCACGCCAATAGCCGGATGACTTGCTACGCGTGCCACACTTCGTGGGCGCCCAATTGTTTCGGATGCCACCTCGCAATGATGGCCAATCAACGCAAGCCGATGCTACACAACGAAGGCCTGCTGACGCGCAACTGGACCGCGTACGATTTTCAAGTCCTCCGTGACGATGGCTTCATGCTCGGCATTGACGGCACTGTCACCGGACATCGCGTCGCACCTGTGCGCTCGTCCTGCGCGGTTCTGGTGAGCTCGCAAAATCAGAATCGCGATTGGATTTATTACATGCAGCAGACCGTCTCTTCCGAAGGTTTTAGTGGCACGGCATTCAGCACCTTTGTTCCCCACACCGTTCGAGCCAAAGAAACCAAGGCTTGTGACGATTGCCATATCTCCAATCACAATGACAACAACGCTTGGATGGCGCAAGTGCTGCTGCAAGGCACAGACCTGCTCAATTTCATGGGCCGCTATATTTACGTCGCGGATGGCGCGAAAGGCTTCGACGCAGTGGCTGTCGCCGAGCATGACGAACCGCCCGCGATCATCGGCAGCGACTTACAACGGTTTGCGTACCCTCGTGATTTTCAGAAGCATGTATCGCGCGGTCGCGAATTGCAGGAAGCATACCATCACGTCGGAAATGTTTTGGATGTGCAGCTGCGCGGCGAATACCTCTACGCGGCGCTGGGCAAGGGTGGATTCCGCGTGTACGACGTCGCCAACATAGACAACAAGAATTTTTCGGAGCGTACGATTACGGCTCCCGTGTCACCGCTGGGCCAGCGCTTTTACGTAAAAACGAAATACGCCACCGCCGTCGCCAGCCCTTCGACTCAAGCTCTCGATCCCGCGCGTATGCGCAATCCGATCAACGAAGAGCAAAGCATCCATCCGATGTATGCCTATTTGTATGTTGCGGATAAGTACGAGGGACTCGTCGTCATCGGCGATCCCGATCCTAAGAGTAAAACGCCTGGCGTCAGCACTCTGCTCGACGGCGATCCGCGCAATAACTTCTTGAAGCGGGCGTTGGCTTTCAATCCGGACGGCATTCTAAATGGCGCGCGGCGCATCGTCATCGCCGGGACCTACGCCTACATGCTCTGTGACCGCGGCCTGGTCGTGGTTGATTTGAATGATCCGCTAAAACCGAGCGTCTCCGCAGTGATCGGCGCGCCGGAATTGCAAGATCCGCGCGGAATCGCCATCCAGTTTCGCTACGCTTTCGTGGTGGATCGCGCTGGGCTCAAAGTTCTCGACGTGTCTCAGCTGGATCATCCTCGGATCGTCCCGAACGCCGCCGTTCCCCTCGAAGACGCCCGCAACGTCTACATCGCGCGCACATATGCATACGTTGCCGGCGGCAAACAAGGAGTAGCTATCATTGACGTGGAGCAGCCCCAGCGGCCGCAACTCGATCAGATCTTCAGTGCCGACGGTAAGCTGAACGACGTCCAGGACATAAAAATCGGAATGGTGGACGCCAGCGCATTTGCATTCGTCGCAGACGGCAACAATGGCCTACGCGTCCTGCAAATCCTGTCGCCCGAGGATTCGCCCAACTCCTATGGCTTCAGCCCGCGCCCCACTCCCAAGCTGATCGCTTCGTTTCGCACCGCAGGACCGGCCCTAGCCATTTCGAAGGGAATTGACCGCGATCGCGCCGTGGATGAAAGCGGCAATCAGATCGCCGTCTTCGGCCGTCGCGGCGCGCGGCCTTTCAATCGCGAAGAAGCGTCGCGCCTCTACATGCACGACGGCAAACCGTACACGGTCTCTGACGATCCACCTACCGCCGCGCGCGCAATAGCCGGCAGTGCCAAAGCCAACAGCGACACTTCAACGGCTGCAAGACCTAACTAAGAGCAAACGCTACCAAACTACTACGGATGTGGCGCCGGAGGGCGAGTTCCAGGTCGAGGCTGATACTGCGGCGGATATCCAGGCGGATAGGGGGCTCCGGGCACTTGTCCGTTGACGGGCGCTTGATAACCCCCAGCCCGGCCGTTCGCTGCCGCCAGGATTTTCTGCTGGTCCTGCAACAATCCCTGATCGCCCGGATAATAGCCCTGCATCGCGGCGTTCAATTGCAGCGCGGCCGGATAATTTTGCTGCAGGAAAAGCTGCTTCACCTGGGTTTTGTAGATATTGACGATCTGCGCTTCCAATGCCTTGCCGTTTTGATTTCCCGCGTTGCGCGATTGAATCGCCCAGTGCAGCGCCGAGTCGTTCACCGGTGCGAAATAACGCCCCTGGTTAAAAGCGTTTCGCGCGTTGAAGTACATTTGCTGGCCCGGGCCGCCCGACACCGGGGCCGGCGCGGGTGCCGACACCGGCTTCGCGACATGCACAGCGTTATTTCGCGGCGAGTCCTGGGAATCGCTGTTCCGGTTGTCCGGGTTCGATCCATTGTCCGCCGCCCCGGTCCCGCCGTTGTCAGACACACGGATGATGTCTACCGTGCTGGCGCCGCCCCCGGGTTTTGCTTGCCACGCGAGATCAAAAACAGCGCCCTCGTGCACGTCAATCGCCCCCGACCCGCTGGCCTTGATCACGCGTCGGCCGGGACAGTTAATCACGCCATCAATCGCATATTCCTGTGCGCCGATTTTCACGCCGGTCGCGGCGAAAGGATTAGAGGTCGGATGATAGGGAGCCCCCGCAATCGTCAAATTCAGGTCGGGCGTGCATTTGTGACGGTCAGCCGCATACTGCAGCACAATCGTGGCTGTCGTTGGAGCCGGCGGCACCACGATTGGCTTCGGCTTACGAGAACGCACGACAGCCCACGCGGAGACGGCCAGCACAACGGCGACTGCCGCGCCGGCGAAGGCTTCCCAGGGCAGTTGCTGCGGCGCGGGCATCGCGGCGGGAGGTTGCGGAATTCGGGTGCTTGTCGTCGCCACAGCCGGCACCGGAGCCGGAGCGACTAGTTCCAGTCTCGTGGTCGCTGGCTGAATCGGAGCGGGCGGCGTAATCGCAGCCGCCGGCGACGCCGTCCGGGCAGTGCCGTGCGTTCCAGTCTCCAGCTTGGGCGGTGCGGCCGCTGGCGGCGTGTGGCCGTTCGTCTCCGCCTGAATGCCTTTGGCGCTCAAGCCGGCGACGAGCGCCGGAATAATCGTTGGAATTCGGTCGGGAGGAATCCGCGTCGCGTTCGCGGCGGCCATGGCCTGCTTCCAGCCGGGACGCCTCCGAGTGAAATCATCGTGCGAGATTTCCAACAGCAGCGGCAGTGTCGCTTTGGAAGCCTCCACCGCCCGCACAATTTCGCGCGTAACCTGGTCGGACGGCAGCGACCGCGGAGAAATCAGCACGATCATCGCTTCGCAATCGGAGATGGCTTTGAAAGTCTCTTCGAAGTAATCCGCGCCGGCGGGACAATCCCGTTCGTAGTACCAACTGCTGTAGCCCTGCGATTCCAACCCTGCGGCGATTTCGTGCGCTACCGCCCCGTCTTCTTCCACGTAACTGATGAATATCTTCTTGGACAACCCCATGGGGAACTCCGCAGGGCATTTTTTCAGCCCCATCCCGTACCAATCGGGCGTTATTCTCCATTAACTCCGCCAGAGATTGCAAATCCTATTGCGAGCGAGCATCCGGCAGCTGCCCTCAAAAGGCGGTTCTCCATCGGTTAGAACCACGACGCTTCCGCGGATGCGACATCCCTACTTTGCTAACCCTCGATTCTGGTATATTTGCCGCCCTCTGGGAGAATCGTTCCGCGCCGTCGCAGTATGGTTCGTTGTCGCGGTCGCCTGACGATTGCCCAGTGGAGATCCGTGAGCATGGCTGACCAACCATACATTCCGCGTCCGGTGGACACCTCCAAAGTAAGCCTCGCCGGTATTCACCCGTTGCTCGAAGACCTAGCGCGCAACGCCCACGAGATCTGGGCCCAGAAGCGATTGCAGGATGGCTGGGTTTACGGTCCCCAGCGCGACGATGCCAAGCGCATGCATCCTTCCCTGGTGCCATACGAACAACTTCCAGAATCCGAAAAGGAATACGATCGGGCGTTAGTGAATGAAACTCTCAAGACGATTCTCGCCCTCGGTTACCGGATTGAGAAGAGGTGACCCTTGCCAAAATCTGCGAAAGCTCCCGCTCCCGCCGCGCGCGGCTCAGTTGCCGTCGAGACCCATCGCCATGTTCCGACGGAGGACATGGACGACACCTTCGAATTGAATGATTACGATGGAAGGATTAAAGGTGGGCATCCGGAATACGCTCCTCTTCACAACGCGCTGGCGCTTTTGCAAAGCACGATCCACGCGCCATTCCGCCGCTGCGACCGCGAGGCAATCCGCTATCAGAAATGCTATCAATGTACCGCGATCTTTGCGGTCTTCTTCGGTGCGCTGACGGTTCTTCTGGCGATACTCGAATTCATCTTCAAGGACCCGGAACATTCCATTCTTACCTCCATTCTTGCCTGGGGCGAGCCAATCACCGCTGTCCTCACGCTTATCCTCATCGGCATGGGCACCTTCGGAAAGTTCAAGGAAAAATGGCTGACCGCTCGTTACAAGGCCGAAAATCTCAGGCTCTTCAAGTTTCGAAAACTGACGGACGCGCGCCTGTGGTGTCCGCCGATCGACATGGGTTTGCTCGCCGAAGAACTGCAGGACGAGGTGCGCCAGCTGGAAGCGCAAAATTACGAGGAGGCGAAAGAGTGGGCGTCACACGGAGTGCATCCCGGCATTTGTGGCCCGCCGTGCACCGATACCTGCGACGAAGCCCTGCACGAGCTTATCGAATACTACCGCCCCAAGCGGCTGCATGTGCAGATGCGCTACCTTTCGCGCAAATCCGAGGCCGATGAAGAGTCCGGGTCATGGACTGCCACTCTCGTTCAGACCATTTTTTTTGCGAGCTTTGCGTTTGTCTTGGCCCACGTCGGCGTGCATATAGCGACCGGCGGAGCGGAAAAGGAAACAGGCCCTAAACTGCTTGAGCCGGTGCTCATTGGATTGGCCGCTGGTGTCCCCGTCATCGCTGCCGGGTTCAGGACGTACCGGGCTTCGCGAGAATTTGAACGCAACGCGCTGAGGCATCGCGCGACTCTCGATTCTTTGGAAACCCTGGAAGGTCAGCTGCGTGAGACCAAGCACTTGGCCGATAAATTCCGCCTTCTCGGTTTTTGTGAATTAGCCCTGGAAGCGGACTGCCGCGATTTTATGCGTCTATTGTGCGAAGTCGAATGGTACGGTTAGCCTCATCCCAAAAACTTTAGCGTCGCCGTCGTGAAATTCGGCAGGTTCGGAAAAATCGTGGGCAAATCGGAGGCCTGCACGCCGAACCACTGCGCCAGCGTCGCGCCGTATTGATCCACGGATGTGGTCGGAATCCACCGCCCGTTTGTGCCGACATCGTCCGGGCCGCCCAACGCCAATTGTGGGAACGTGCCGTACAGATCGCCGCCATGTACCGCGCCGCCCATCACCAGGTGATGGCTACCCCACGCGTGGTCCGTGCCGCCATTGGTCCCGGGCTGGAAGGTGCGGCTGAAATCCGAAATTGTGAACGACGTGACTTGCTGCTGAATCCCCAACTCCACCGTCGCATTGTAAAATGCGGACATCGCCGGATCGAGCTGCGAGTAGAGACTCTGTTGCGTGGGCAATTGGGCGGTGTGTGTGTCGAAGCCTCCCAGCGAGCAAAAGAAAATCTGCCGCTGCAATCGCAGAGTTGACCTTGCCTGCATAATCTGCGCCACTTGCTGCAATTGCGGGCCGAGCCCGCTCGTCGGAAATTGCGTTTGCAGGGTCGGCAATCCCTTCAGCGCCGAGGCCAAAATCTGGCTTTGCGTCAGCGATTGGCTCATAACCGCGCTGGAATCCTGCACCAACGAGACGCCACTGTCGAAAGTGAGCAATTGCTGAAAGGAAACCAAACGAGCGTTGTCCCCAGCCGACCCATAGTAGCCAGTCAAACCGGGCGAGGAGCCCGGTATCAGCGCATACGGTTCTGTCTGCGCTCCGTTGCAAAAAATCGCTCCGCCAGCCACCGATGTGATCGGAGGATATTGCGCTCCGGCATTCAGTGTCTGCAATGTGTCGGCTGTTCGCCCCGCCCATCCGGTCGGTGCATAGCCATCAAACTGCGCGGTCTGCCATTGTCCCTGCTGGTCCGAGTGTGAAAACAGATTCACCGGCAATGCCGCGCTACCTTGTTGATATTGCGTGCGCGTAACCGGCTGCGCCAGCGTTCCGACGTTCGCCACCACGGCCAGTTGGCCGCTGTGGAATAAGCTCTGCAATCCCGGAAGTTGTGGGTGCAATCCGTAAGGCACATTCCCGGTCTTCGTCACGATCGGCAGCAGGGAACTTTGCGTCAACGCCAGATTCGACCGAATCGTCGCATAGTTCTGGTAACCAGCCGAATCGTTCGGAACAATCAAGTTGTTGCTGTCGTTCCCGCCAAAGAGAAAAACGCACACCAGAGCCTGGTAGCCGCTCGAAGGACCCGCGGCCAGCGCGTGAATCATATTCAAGCGCCCTAGCGCCGCCGTCATGCCGAAGGAAGCCGCGGTGCAGCACCCCGCGCGCAAGAGCTGCCTGCGTGAAATTCCTTTTCCCCGAGCCATTGTCAACGCTCCCGCGGCCAAGCCGCTGCGAATCTAGTGCTGCACCTGGTACTGCGAAGAACTTGCGACGAGATAGATCGCGATTTGGGCTTCCTGCATCAATTGCTTGTTTCCCGCCGGCGCGCTTTGCATCGCGCCCACGATGCTGCTCTTCATGTCCGGCGACATCGCTCCGTGCATCAGCAACCCATTCAGCGTGTCCACCAGTGCACCGGCATTTGCGGCCTGGGTCGCATAGCTCGAAAAATCCAGCTTGTTTCCGGACCCCATCGAACCAAACACAAAGGTATTCACCCAGTTCGCGCGATTCAAGGAAGTCGCGGTGGTCAGCAGCTGAAATTCCGGCCCGAAGGACATCGTTCCAGGAATCACGTAATCCGGCGAATAAAAGTTGAATACGCTTGGTGAGAAGAGTGGATCCTGGCCCATATCGCTGCTGTAGTAGGAAAGGTTTGAGCCGTCGCTGGTGGCGTTGAACGCCCGCATCAGCCCAGCAATGAATAGAATGGGTTCTTGGAGATGGCCGTCGGTTCCCACGGCGGTGGCGGGGTCGTCTCCCCTTCGCGCTTCGGGATCCATCAAGATCGCCGTGATCACCGATTTCATGTCGCCGCGAACGCCCGATCCATTGTCGTTAAATACGCTCGCGACTCGCTGAATGTAAGCCGGGCTCGGGTTGCTGGTCACCAGGTGCTGAATGAGTTCTCGACAAACGAACGGCCCCACGTTCGGATGATTGAATACATTGTCCATCGCGCCTTTTAGATCCTGGGTAGCTGTTTGGCCGCCGGGCAGCAACCCCCCGCTTGCGACTCCGGGATATACGAGCAACTGCTTCGGATCGGTGTCGTGGTTGGAATCGACAGCCACCATCGGACCAGTCCAGTACGCGGGGTCGTACGTCTGCTGCGTCATTCCCGGAGTCAGCGGATAGGTCCAGCCCGTGTACGCGCGGGCAAACGCCTCGACGGTGTCTTGCGTATACGTCGGAATTTGATTCCCATTCGAATCCAACTGATAAGACCCGTCCGGATTCAGCTGCGACGTCCCGATCGTGAAAAGTTGCATGAATTCGCGCGCATAGTTTTCGTTGGCGTGATCGCCCTGCGCCGTGTTGGGCTTTCCGTTGTTGACCATATCCAGCCAGTGGCCCATCGCCGGCGATAGCGTCACGTCATTCATGATCTGCCGGTAGTTCGTGAAGGAATCCGCTTCCAGCAGCTGCAGATAATTGGTGTACGCCGTCGGGTCGCCCACCTTCGCTCCGCCGATCACGAAAATCTGGCTCAGCGCAAATGCCACCCGCTGCCGCAATTGGTCCGGCGCGGTCAGCGCCTGCACAAAAAATCTCTGCTGCAATGCATTCAAGTCCGTCTCGCCTTGCGCAGGCGCCGGGTATGGAGTAACGGACAAGCCGAACTGTTGTGTTAGAAATCCTTGCACGCCGCTGTTCTGCACCTGCGTTATCGTCTGCGGGGTGGGGCCGAATGTGGTTTGCTGTAAGAAGCGATCCGCTACGTTCGCCGAAATCGAAATAGTTCCAACGACCTGAGCGCTGATCCCATTCGAACTAGTCGCGCCCGGATCCGGGTTCGACACCGTCACCGCCACGGATCCCACTTGCGCGCTCGTTGCGGTTCCGCTTGCAGTGAGCTGCGTGCTGGATACAAAAGTCGTTGATAGATTCGCGCCCCCGAAGGAGACCGTTGCTCCGTTCACAAAATCGCCGCCGTTTATAGTCAGCGTGAACGTGCCGACGTTCACAGAGGATGGCGTCACTCCCGAGATCTGAGGTATCGGGTTCAGCAGGGTAACTCCGCTGCTCGCGCTCACCGAGGACTTCGAGCTTTCCGCCGCCTCAATCGTGATCGTGTTTGGCGAGGGCAAGGCAGCGGGCGCGGTGTAGTTTCCATTCGCATCAATCGTGCCCATCGACGCATTCCCGCCGGCGATTCCATTCACAGACCAAGTGAAAGTCTTTCCGGTCAGAGAGGGTGTGAACTGTTGCACGGAACCCGCCCGCACGGACGCGCTGCTAGGGGAAAGTGTTAGAGGTTCCGAGCTGGGCGAAGTGGGAGGAGTGTAACCGGCCGGCGCGAGCGAACAACTCGCCATCATGATCACCAGCACAAAGATGAGCGGTGCAAGAATCGCGCGGCGCAACGGTGCCCCCAAGACGAGCTAGATTTGCTGCGGTCTCGGCTGGCCGATGCCTCGGTGGAAAGTGGTGCCGATTTTCTCCGCCGCGTCCCAGCCAGGTTCTGATGTGGTAGGCACGTTAGCAGCGCAAAGGACTGTTCGAAACTGACACAACGGTCTAATTAGGTGTGCTGTCCCTGCGTACTACGAAAGATTTCTGCGAGCGTCAACGACGCCAACTGCGAGACCTGATTTTCAGGAAGAGATTGCTTGGAAAAAACAATTCGAGGGCGGCGCGCTGGTGATCATGCCGCGTCAGTTTTGATCGGCGGCGTGCTTCTTGCTTATTTTGCGCCGGATGTCGGGCCAGAATTCCTTGATGACAATCGCGATTCCGTCGTAGGCAACCTGTGTGCCCCACACACTGGCGGTGTTACTCAAAGTCTTTTCGTCCCCAGGATGGTAACCGTACGTCGAAATCGCCGCCCCGCTTGCCGAACCGAGAATCTCCGAAGCATTGAACTCGGAGTGACCTGAATCGGATCGCGTAACAAATAGCCGGCTGATGGCGTACATCGTGCGGTGCACGACAGTGCCCTTGCCCATTATAAAATATCGAGGATCTTGCTTCAGCACTGAAGGAAAAATCCCGCTGACCATATATCCTTCCACAGTTCCATCCGCCATGGTCGTTGCATAACGCTTCCCATAGGCTCCCCATCCTTGGCCGTATGCCTTTTCGCTGTCTTCCGCCTGCCCGATACCTGAAATCAGCCCGTACCACACAAATTGCGCCGGATCGAACGAGGACCTCGTAATCAGCTTGAATTTCTGTCCCACCGTTAAAGGCGGCACGTTTCCGGCGTTTTCAAGAGTGTTGAAGTTCGGCAGCGCGAAAAACAGCCGGTCCTTCGACTGCGTCGCGCCATTTTGCGCTGGCTTCTGCCCGCCCTGATCCTGCCCAGTTTTTTGCGCAGTCGCGGGCTGAATGCCCCCGGAAGACGCGCCGGGGGGCTTCAGTCCTGGCTGCTGGGTCTGCTGCGCCTCTTGCGGTGCGGGTTGCGTCGCTGGCTGCTGCGGTTCCGGCTGCGCGGGCTCTTGTGCGAACGCTGCGGCCGATAAAACCAGGAGCGCAACAAGCAAGGGGAACGCGAACCAGTGGGCTCGCCGAGGGCTGCTCATCATACTAGTGTATCGTCTCCTCAGCCCAGGGCGCTATGCGAAAAGAAGGGCGGGTCCGCGGTTCCAATAATGCCGGGTACATCATTTGATTCCCATAGCTCACTGCGCGTTGCACCGCCGGCAATCATCGCAACAAGCGTTTCAACGTGATTGATTTCGGAGGGGTATTTTCCGGAAACGTGATTGCACCGTCTCGAAGTCTTCTTCTGCGATATTCGAGGAGTTTCTAGCGCGACTGAGCGAACCAGAGGCGTGTTAAAAAAACTTCGAGTTGCCCTGTCACCAATTCACGCGTAGGAATTGTTGCGCGAATGGCCCTCAAAAAGCAGAAGGCCCGCCGTAGGCGGGCCTTCGAGGGGAGAAAAGCTCCAAGGCCACTGCGCGGTAGGCCACAGAACCCTTTCCTCGACCGCAGTCTAGTACGACCCGCGGAAATCAGTCAAGCAGGAAAGACACTTTTTGACTCCGCCCTAACCGTCTGATAAAAAACGCTTTACAAGAAGGTGGCGCGTTTTCCACCGGGTGGTTACTTCGAGGGTCTCCGCTCGATGCCGTAGAAGTCCTCTGAATTGATGGGTTTACTGCCTAGTCCCAATTGCAGCACTTGCATCTCGCTGCTGCGATCAAAGACTTTATCCGGCAGCCATCGTTTGACCACCAGTCGAAATCCACCAAACGCCAAGCCGGAAATCAACGCGAAGCAGCAAATCACTCCGGTTCCGATGATCGCCCCGACGATCATCGTGGTGATCGGCGGTTCCTTGAATTGGAACGTCGGCTCATTCCACGTCACTTCCGTTCCGGATTGAATCTGGTCGAACAATTTGTTCGCTTCTTCCGCCGTGCGCGCGCCGGACACGATCGCGAGCAAAGTAATCGAGCGCCGCGCAAAAATCGGCGAGCCATTCGGGTCCGTCACCGGTGTGTTCACGTGATAATCCAGCTGTAGCTGCGCCAATTTTTTTTGCGCAGTCTGCGGAGTAGGGAAATCCGCAAGCAGCAGATTCAGTTCGCGACCGTCCACGTGATATCGAGCAACTTCGGCCTCGGCGCCCGTTCCAAATCCCAGCCAGTCGTTGGAATTTACCGGGAAAAATTGGTTCAGCGTTACCGGACCGAGGACATATTTGTCCGAACGCTCGATGAACCCTTTCGTCGGCAAATGCTCGGAGATTGTGGGAAGCGGCCCTTGATCCGCCTTGGGGTTTACGGCCGCAACCAGAGCGCTCAAATCGCTGCTCCATCGCGGCAGCTCCGTGCCGTGGACGTCGAGTACGAGATCTCCATCTAATAGCAGCGCCCGCTCCCGCGACATCGCCGAGTGGTCCGTCACCTCAGCCCGCGGCATATCCAGGGAACGCAGATACGAGTACATCCCGTAGGCTCCGCTCGGATCTTTCATCCGGTAAAGCGTAACCTGCAACTTATCGTTACCTCGCGAATACGCAGCCTGTTCACCGGAGACGAAGCCATATTCCTGACGGGCCGCCGCTTGTTGGCTTGCGGCCATGCTTCCGACGTGGTCGCCGTTATATACCACCGGAGCAGGAATTCCCGCTTGCGGACTGCCAGTCCATCCCGCGAAAGAAGCAGGCAGAATCCTTTGCGCGGATGCGGGTACCGCGCATAGAAATACCATAATCGTGAAAAGAAATACGGAACGACGCATGGATACCATCTTACATTAGACGCCGAAATTCTACTTAGGGTTCCCTTCGGAGGCCACGATCGCGGACCCGCCGCCGGAGCCGGTATGGTTGTCAGAGACCAGCTTCGACTTGTCGTAGGAGAGGCTATTCAAGCTTTCGAGGTAAGAAGCGATGCCGCGATACAGCCCGTCCGCAACGCGCTGGCGCTGATCAGTCTTCTTCAGCAGCCGCTCGTCGCTGGGATTGCTGATAAACGAAATTTCCGAAAGCACCGAAGGCATGTTCGCCCCAATCAGAACCACGAACGGAGCCTTTTTCACTCCGCGGTTCCGCTCATTCTGGCTCACCAGCTGCAGGCGATGCGTGAGCGAATCTTGAATGTCGCTGGCAAGCTCCTTGGATTCCTCGACTTTTTCATTGCGGGCAATCTTCTTGATGATGTCCTGTAGATCGTGCAAGGATTCCTGAGACAACGCGTTCTCTCGCGCCGCAACTTCCATGGATTCCTCGGACGTCGCAAAGTTCAAATAGTAGGTTTCGATTCCGCGCGCCGCTTCGTCGTGGCTGGAGTTCGCATGGATCGAAATAAATAGATCCGCTTTGGCCTCGTTGGCGATAGCGGTGCGCTGCTCGAGCGGAATGAACGTGTCGTCTTTGCGGGTGTAAACCACTTCCGCGCCCGGCAACTTTTCCTCGATCTCGTGTCCCAGCCGCAGAGCTACATCCAGACACAAATCTTTTTCCATCAGGCCGTGCGGTCCGATCGTTCCGGTGTCGTGCCCGCCGTGCCCTGGATCAATCACGATGCGGCTGATCTTCAAACCGAGCGCGCGAGTCAACGAGCGCTGGCCGTCGCGAGTCGGTTTGGACTCTGTAGGCGGGACAAGCACGGCCGTCCTGTCGGGTTTCGCGGTCAAGCCGGCTTTCTTGGCGGCAGGAGATGTCGATGTCTTGCTCGCAACTGATGGGCTGTCGTCCGTGCGAGCCGAAGCAGTTTCACTCGGGACTTCCGGTCTTCCTGCGGGCTTTTCGGTTACTCCCTTCGCGGCGTAAACCACCGAAGGAGTAGGAATGGCCGGCGGCGGGGCGACGGCGGCGGCAGTCACGGGCGCCGGGTCGTTGACTTTGGCAGTCGTCACCGCAGGCTTGTTGCGGACCTCGATGACCAGCCGATAAGGATTCGCCAGCAGGCGCGCTGAGTAATCGCGCGCGCCATTCACATCCAGGACCACGCGTACGACCCCCGCCTTGTTTTGCGCAATCCGGACCGATTTCAGCAGGCCATCTGTCACGTCCAGGTTCTTCTTGGCGACTGCAGGCGTCAGCTGCGCACGATGCAAATCGAAGTAGATGCGGTCCGGCGACGCGATCCGTGAGGCGTTGAACGCAATCGTGTCATCCAGCGTCACGACGATGCGCACCGCATTCGCTCCGTTCCACGTCTTGACGTCCAGAACGCGCGGCGTGCCCTTGTCACTCTCACGCTGTTGCACCTCTTTGCCTTTGATCTCAGGCAGCGCATCGACCGCAACGACCGCGGCAGCCGCTGCTGCAGCCGCAGCGACAGCTTCCTCTTTAGCTTTTTCGCGTCCCGCGGCGATTTGCTGCAGCAAAGCGCGCGCCTCGTCCGAGTGTTCCGCCTTCGGAAAATGCTTTAAGTAATCTTTCAGCGAGGCTTCGGCCACATCCGGCTGGTGTAATCCTTCGTTCTGGATTTCGCCGATGGCATACATCGCCTGGCTGCGAAAGCGGCTGCCGGGATATTGCTTCAGCAGAAATTGATAGGTCTCGATCGCGGATTGGAAGAATTTCTCGTCGAACAGGCGGCCCATTTCGTCATACAACTCGGCTTCGGCGACGAGGCTAGGCGTCACTTCTTCAGCCTGTGGACTGATCAGATAGACTTTATGATAGGCGGTAAGCGCCAAGCGGTAATCAACGAGCGAGCGCTCAGTATCAGGCGCGCCTTCCAACGTTGTGCGCAGCCTGACGGCGCGTTCGAACTGTTCGCGCGCCTGCAGCTTTCTATCGACGGCCGCGGACGTGGAAAGAGCAAAAGCTAGCGCCAACGCTAGAAACAGCCATTTGGCCGAAAATTGTGTTCTGGCGGAAACCACGTGCGTCATTCGTTCGTGAAAATTACCCGGCCATTCGCGTCCACTTCCTTGCGCACTGGATTTCTTGGCGGAGTCCAGAGCGCCTGGTCGCGGCCGGAGCCGGGGCGAAAATATGCGTCGGTCACCTTCTGTACATATCTCTGCGTTTCCGGGTACGCCGGAACGCCTCTGCTCAAATCCACGGCGTGCTCGCCGGCGTTATAGGCCGCGAGCGTCTTGGTCAGGTCGCCGTTATAACGATCGAGCAGTGCCTTCAGATACGACGTCCCGCCTTCCACGTTCTGCGCGGGATCAAAAGGATTGCCCACACCAAAGCGTTGTGCCGTGCCGGGTATCAACTGCATGAGTCCCACGGCTCCCTTGCGGGAGATTGCACGCGAATTCCATCCGGATTCCGTGCTGATGACGGCTTTAACCAGCGCGGGATCCACTTGGTGGCGTGCAGCTGCGTCACGCACGATGCGATCGAGCCGCCCGTCCGTGGCGCCGAGTGTGGAGGCTGTGTCGTCCGATGACATGGCCGTAGAGCGACCCCCTGCGACCGAGGGAGAACTTATAGTACTCCCACGACGCGGCTTGGGGGAATCCCCATTCACGAAGACGAGCTTGCCGCTCTCGTCGACTGAGGTAGAGATCTGAGCGCGACTTGGCGGAGCTAGCGTCAGAAGCGCGCCCGCGACCAGCACTGCAACTGGGATGCAGTTTGTCTTCATAGAGCTTGCCGACATCCGACTGTGAACGACAACGAACACCGACAACCTGACTACTGGCCCTGGGAAGGCAGAGCGCAATTTTCGCGAACAAACGAGCGACACGCCTGCGCCCGAGAAGGAGGCTTCTCCGGCGTAAGCATCTGGCGCGAATGGAATTATAGCAATCGGTCGAGGAGGGGGTAAACGTGGTCAAGGGCCTTTTGTATGGCCGATGTGTCTTTTCCGCCAGCCTCCGCCAAATCGGGTTTTCCGCCCCCGGAACCGCCGACAATCTTGGCGAGTTCCTGGACGATTTTGCCGGCGTGCAGCCTGGGGATGAGATCTTTGGTAACTCCCGTGATTAGAGCGACTTTGCCGTCGTCAGCGGAGGCCAAAACGACGACTCCGGAGCCAATTTTCTGGCGCAGGGCATCCACGAGTTGGCGTAGGGCTTCGCGGTCCAGGCCGTCTACCTGGGCGGCAATGAGGCGAACATCCTTGACTGTGCAGCCTTGCTCGGCCAAATCGGTGGCGAGCGAGCCGGCGGCTTTGCGTTTCATGGCCTCCAGCTGCTTTTCGAGTTGCTTGGTGGCTTCGAACTGGCGCTCGAGCGCCGCGATGATTTCGTCTTCGCCGGCGTTCAGCATCCCGGCGACAGTGCGCAGCGTGGCGAGCGATTTTTGGTATTCGGCGAGAGCGCGATCGCCGGAGATGGCTTCGATGCGGCGGACACCGGCGGCGACGGATTGCTCGGCGATGATTTTGAAGACGCCGATGTCGCCCGTACGAACGACGTGGGTGCCGCCGCAAAGCTCCTTGCTGTAGAAGCCGCGTGGCGTAGAGGCGTCGGGGATGGTCACCACGCGGACGTTGGCTTCGGGATATTTGTCGCCGAAGAATGCGAGCGCGCCGGAAGCGAGCGCGTCGTCAATGTTCATGATGTCCGTGCGCATTTCGAGGTTCTTGCGGATTTCTTCGTTTACCTGCTGCTCGATTTCCGCGAGTTCGCTGGGATCCACGTGCGCGAAGTGCGAAAAATCGAAGCGCAGGTGATCGGGCGCGACGAGCGAGCCAGCCTGCTTTACGTGCGTGCCGAGAATATTGCGCAGCGCGGCGTTCAGCAGATGCGTGGCCGTGTGGTTGCGCATGTCGCGAACGCGGCGTTCGGGATCGGCGATGGTCGAGAGGCGATCGCCGACGTGCAAGTCTTCCTTTGCGACGATGCGGTGCGCGACGAGCCCGGTGACAGGGTAGTAGGCGCCGCGCACTTCGGCGAGTTCGAGCGATTCGGAATTATCGTAGAACGAGCCGGTATCGGCTACTTGTCCGCCGGATTCGGAATAGATCGAAGTGCGATCGAGAACGACTTCGGCTTCAGTTCCGGCTTTGATCTCGTTTACCGCGCCATCTTTGGCGACGATAGATTCGATGCGGGCGTCGCGCGTCTTAGTGCCGAAGTAAAAGTCAGGCTCGGTCTTGAATGTTTGTGCGAGCTTTGAATAGACAGGATTCGCAGCGTCTTTGTGCGTGCCCTTCCATGCCGCTCGGCCCCGCGCCTGCTGCTCTTCCTTCGCCCGGTCGAAACCAGCCCGATCGAATTGTATTCCCCGATCTCGGACGGCCTCTTCGATGAAATCTAACGGAAGTCCGTAGGTGTCGTAGAGCCTGAATCCTTTATGCCCCTCATACAGCGCGATTTGCGCACCGGATTTCACAAGCTCATCAACTGCGCCTTCCGCGCGCGGCGGCCAAATCGCGGCCAAGTCGTCCTCGAGTTGCTTTAGGCCCGTGGCGGCAACCCGATGAAACCTCTGTTCCTCGGATCTGATAATTTGGTCGGTTATTTGTGCGGCGGCGATGAGTTCGGGATACGCTTGGCCCATAATGCCTCGCACCGCCTCGGTCATCTGCCAAACATGCGGAAACGTACCTGCGTTCAGATGACGAGCGTGAAGGAAGGCACGGCGTAGAATCTTCCTGAGAACGTAGCCTCGCCCCTCATTTGAGGGCACAACACCATCCGCAATCAAAAATGTAGCCGCCCTGAAATGATCGGCAATCACTCGCAGCGACGCAGCCCCCCCGGTTCCTTGTTCAATTACCTTCTCGTTGTAAAAATCGATTCCACAGAGCTCAGCCGCACGTTTGGTTAGCGGGACAAACAGATCGGTGTCGTAGTTCGAGATGACGTGTTCAAGGACGGCGGTGGTGCGTTCGAGGCCCATGCCCGTGTCCACGGACGGTTTCGGCAGGGGATTGAGGTTGCCGGAAGCGTCGCGATTGAATTGCATGAAGACCAGGTTCCAGATCTCGACGTAGCGGCCGCAGTCGCAGGGGAATTGGCAGTCGGTGTGGCCCTGATCGGAGGCCGCGAAGCCCATGTCGTAGAAGATTTCGCTGCACGGGCCGCACGGCCCGGTGTCGCCCATGGCCCAGAAATTGTCTTTCAGGCCGGGGATGGCGACGATGCGGTCTTTGGGCGCGCCGACATTGAGCCAGAGGACGGCGGCTTCGTTATCCGCTTCAAGCATCTTGCCGGGTGAGACTTCCGCGCCGCCAAAAACGGTGAAATAGAGTTTTTCGAGAGGAAGCTCGAACCATTCCTTCGAAGTAATGAGCTCCATGGCGAAGGCTATGGCGTCCTTCTTGAAATAATCGCCGAAGGAAAAATTGCCGAGCATTTCAAAAAAAGTGTGATGGCGGTTGGTGAAGCCGACGTTTTCCAGGTCGTTGTGCTTGCCGCCGGCGCGGACACATTTCTGGCAGGTGGTGGCGCGTTTGTAGTCGCGCTGTTCGAGGCCCAGGAAGACGTCCTTGAACTGGTTCATCCCCGCGTTGGTGAAGAGCAGGGTGGGATCGTTGTGCGGAACGAGCGAGGAACTGCGCACGACGCGGTGGCCGCGCTCTTCGAAGAACTTCAGGAATGTCTGGCGGACCTGGTTGCCAGTCCACTTCGTGCTGGGTGCTGTGCTATTCAAGATTCCCTCGGCGGAAGCGAATCATTATTGCAGATGGAATCACTGGCGGCAACGGCCGCAATATCCTGGTTCGTGTTGCGATTAGAATTTGGTTCGCCGTTTAGTTTCATTGAGTTGCGGCGGATTTTGAATGCGGTGTTGTTGCGATTAGAGGAGCGATTCGTGAGCGGTGAAAGATGAAGTTTCGGTGTTCGGCGTCCGTTCGACTGCGCTGCGGTTCCCATGTTGCGTCCTTGTGGGCGAAGAAAAATGCCACCGACGTATTTTATCACATTTACTCGATGATTACCATATCTGCGTGGGCATCTACGTTACGTGTCCATGCGGCGGCGGTGCGACGAAACGAAAAGGATTTAACACAGAGGGCACGGAGAAAAAGCGGAGGACACGGAGAGAGCGAAGGACGGCAAGAATTACCGCAGAGACGCAGAGTTCGCAGAGAAAACTGGGCGGCTCTGAGAGCCGCCCCTACAGATTCCCCGACGGCTCTACGTTCGCGTTGAGGCGGCGAATCGCGAACCCAGGCTATTTACGTCGATGCGGTTATTTCTTGGAGTCGTCGGCTTTCTTTGCGGCTGCTGCTTGGGCTGCTGCCGCGGTCCAGGGCGGGACGATGCCATTGGCGCGAGCGTAGGCGATGGACTGGCCTAGGTGTTCGTGGAGGTCGGTGACTATTAGATAGATGACGTCGCCATCGTTGGCCTGCGGTCCGAGCTTGGGCAGCGGCTTATTGAAATCGGCGTTGTCCATTTTTTCGATGGTGGCGTGGGCGCTGTCGAAGGATTTATTCAGGGCGTCAATGATTTGGGATTTGTCCGTGGTGGATTTATCGAAATTCTTCATGTCCATATTCGCGGGGGGCGGCGTGCCGAGAAACTGCAGGAAAAAGTAGTTCGATCCGGCGACGTGGAGGAAGACTTCGCTGAAGGAGCGGGCGCCTTCGGCGGGGCGCCAGGTGTATTTGTCCTGCGGGATGGCGGTGGCGAGGTCCACGTACTTTTTGTGCATCGCATCGAGGTCGAGGAGGGATTGCGGCTTCATGTCATAGCTGGGAGGAGTCTTGTCGGCGGACTGCGTGGCGGATTGCGGCGGTGGTGCAGTCGTCGATTGCGAACCGGCGCGAGCGACGGCGGGGCCTGCGGCGGACAGCAGGGTTACGGCTAAAGCGGAAAACAGCAGCTTGTTCATGGTGATTCTCTCCTTTAGGAAGTAGAAGCGTGTGGGCCGCTGATTCGGGGTCCGCGCGACTGTCCGAAATCAGAAAAAAGCGATGGGCGGTGTCCGGAGTTGAAGCGCTTTTCGCTTGATTTCATTGGCATTTCCGGAATCGCTGCTGTGGGGCTTAGACGTGGCACGGACGGAAAAATCTCCTTTTTGGGCGGCGATTTTTTGGGAAATTCGAAGGCAAGGGCAAGGGATTACCGCAGAGACGCAGAGGTCGCAGAGAAAAGCGGATGGAAAAGGCAACTGCGCCCACCTAAAGGTGGCCGCTACAAAGTCAAGTGCAACGGCAAGTGCAACGGCGACCGCAACGGCGAAGGAGTACCACAGAGACGCAGAGGGCGCCCCTCGAACCGGCACTGCCGGCTCTCAGGATGAATCGCCCTGTGGGGCGATTCACAGAGAAAAACTGGTGCTTCAGATTTCGGTTAGGTGTCGCCTTGTGGGGCTTGGTCGTCGTCGGGGAGGTCGCCGTTGGTGATGCGTTTTAGTTCGTTGCGGATGGTGTCGGCGGAGAAGCCGGCGGTCAGGAGATTGAGGTAGAGGGAGGCGATCTTTTTTTGGTCTAGCGGGATGCTGGCTTCGCCGGATTTTTTATTTAGCAGCGCGAGGCGGCGTTTCAGGCGAGCGCGGACTAACGCGGGTTCGTCGGTTTCGGCGAAGACTTTGGCGATGGCTTCGTCAATGTAGCGGTCGGGGACGCCGCGGGCGCGGAGTTCGCGGGCGATGCGGAAGCGTCCCTGGCGGCGGGTTTTTACGTGCTGGCTCGCGTAGTTCAGGGCGTACTTGGCGTCGTCGAGGTAATTGAGTTCGCGGAGGCGGGCGATGATCGGCGGGACGAGGTCTTTGGTTTCGGCGCGGCGCTCGAGATGTTGTTTCATTTCGTGGATGGAGTGGGCGCGGCGCATCAGGGCGCGTTGGGCGGACATGTAGAGCTGGGTTTCGGTGGAGAGCTTGCGGCGGGGTTGCTGGCGCATGGGATGAGGATAGTTGAGGAGGTGGAGGAAGGGAAGGAGGATGAGGTGAAAGTCCACGGCACCACAGATGAACACTGATGAACACAGATGAGAAATAGAAAAAACGGAGGTGTCAGTTATCGCCCGGGTAGGCGTGTGATCGCAGAGAGATCCCTCGCTGCGCTCGGGATGACAACAAACGGCCGTGCCCATGCGAACCCGGGCACGGCATGCCGTGCCCCTACGATCTGATATTTGGATGCGTTGCTTGCGGCGCGTTTGTGCTGCGCGATTCTAGCGGCCGCCTATGCGGTCGAATTCGGTCATGGCGCGTTCCATGTCTTCGCGGGCGGAGTCGGCGGCGGAGCGGATGCCTTGGACGCGCAGCCGGAAATCGTCCGGGTTGGAGGCGCGCAGGATGGCTTCCTCGAAGGTGATGAGGTTGCGCGAGTAGAGATCGAAGAGCGATTGATCGAACGTCTGCATGCCGTACTGGCTGGTGCCGGCGGCGATGGCGTCGCGGATCATGCGCGTCTTGTCCGGATTGATGATGCAATCGCGGATGTAGCCGGTGGAGATCATCACTTCGACGGCGGGGACGCGGCCGTTGCCGTCGGCTCTGCGCACGAGGCGCTGGCTGACGACGGCTTTCAGCGTGGCGGCGAGTTGCAGGCGAATCTGTTTCTGCTCGGGCGGCGGAAAGACGGCGATGATGCGCTGAATGGTTTCGGTGGCGTCGAGAGTGTGCAAGGTGGAGAGAACCAGGTGGCCGGTTTCGGCGGCGAGCAGGGCGGTGGAGATGGTTTCCAGGTCGCGCATTTCGCCGACGAGGATGACGTCCGGGTCCTGGCGAAGTGCGGCGCGCAACGCGGTGGAGAAGGACGCGGTGTCCACTTCCACTTCGCGCTGGTTGATGAAACCTTTTTTATCGCGGTGCAGAAATTCGATCGGGTCTTCGATGGTGATGACGTGCTCGGAGCGCAGCGAATTGATGCGGTCAATCATGGCCGCGAGCGTGGTGGATTTGCCGGAACCGGTGGTGCCCGTGACGAGAACCAAGCCGCGCTGCTCTTCGCAGACGGTGGCGAGAATGCGCGGGAGCTCGAGCTCTTCGATGGTGCGAATTTTGGTGGGGATGACGCGCAGGACCATGCCGACGTTGCCGCGCTGCTGGAAAACGTTGACGCGGAAGCGGCCGAGGCCGGCGACGCCGTAAGCCATATCGAGTTCGGCGGTTTCCTTGAACTTTTGCTTTTGGCGGTTGGTCATCATGCTGAAGGCCATGGAGAGCATTTCTTCAGGCGTGACGCGCGGCACGTCGTTGAGCGGGTTCAGGATGCCGTCCACGCGCAGGTAGGGGTGGTTGCCGACTTTCAGGTGCAGGTCGGAGGCGCGGCTTTCGACGGCGCGGCGCAGAAGATCGTCAACATTGATTGCCATGAAAGGTCCTTGAGCTCTAGTAGGTTCTAGTCAAACTAGCATGGTTTACGGAGTGTGCAACGAGAGTGGGCGGGGTTGGTGCGAATTGGACAACCTGAACTTTGGGACAGGTGGAGCGTAAAATCACCACAGATGAACACTGATGAACACAGATGAAGGCAAGGATTGGGTGAGGCATTCGTGGTTACGATTGGATATACGCTGCTGACGACGCGGGAAGGTGGCGTTGAGATGTCCGGTCCGCCGGCGCCAGACCGGCCGCTACATGAGCGCTTGGGTGGGCGATAAAAACCCGATGCGAGAGCCGCAGAGTTTCTTCAATCGAGGAGAGAGCCTTCGCTTCGCTCCCTTCGTAACCTCAGGGTAAACGGGATGACGACACACTTTAAATCGACGTTCAGAGTGGGGGTTGATCGCGGAGGAAGATGCGGTCGTAGATTACGGCCGCCAGGATGCCGCCTAGTAACGGGCCGAGCCAGAAGACGCCGTGGTTCATCCAGTGATTGCGCGTGATTAGGGCGGGGCCGAAGGCGCGGGCGGGGTTTACGGCTGCGCCGGTGAAGGGGAAGCCGACGAGAACGTCGGCGGTGACGGCTAGGCCGATGGCGAGGCCGGCGATTTTGTTGAATGCGCCTTTGAGGTCAACCGCGGTGGCGAAGAAAACGAAGACGAGGATGAACGTGAGCACGCCTTCGAGGAGCATGGCGTGGAGGCGCGTGAAATCGGAGGAGAGCGCGGGGTTGATGGCGCCGAGGGCTTCGGGGCGCCAGTTGGATTCGGGGATGATGATGGCGAGAAGGTAGGCGGCGGCGACGGCGCCGAGAAGTTGCGCGATCGTGTAGAGAAGAGCTTGAATCGTGCCGAGACGGCGGGTGACCCAGAAGCCGATGGTGACGGCGGGATTGAGATGGCCGCCGGAAATGTGTCCGATGGCGGTGACCATGACGCCGACGGCGAGGCCGTAGGCGAGGGCGAGGCCGAGGAGGGTGACGCTGCCTTGTCCGGTGGCGCGGAGATATTGGTCGGCGCAGATGACGCCGGCGGCGAAGAAGACTACGGCGAAGGTGCCGAAGAATTCGGCTAGCAATTTTTGGGTGAGGCTGTACACGCGTGCTCCCAGGAAAAGCGCGGCGCAAACATGTTGCGGTTGAGCCGGGCGCGATTCTAACGGAGAGAGTTGAAAGTTAACAGTTGAAAGTTAAAAGTTCAGGTGGCCGACATAACCGCAACAGCAAGGGCAAATGCGCCCACCTGAAGGTGGCCGCTACAAATTAACTGCGACGGCAAATCCAACTTCTTGCCTATCGCGTGACTACTGTGGCGTTGGCTGTGGTGCTTACTGGGGAGAGCCAGTTGTGGCGGTCGGGCTTTTTGCCTTCGGCTAGGGCGAAGAATTCGTCCTGGATGCGCTTGGTTACGGGGCCGCGGGAGCCGATGCCGATTTTTACGCGGTCGACGGAGCGGATCGGCGTGACTTCCACGGCTGTGCCGCAGAAGAAAATTTCGTTGGCGATGTAGAGCATTTCGCGGGGAATGATTTGTTCGACAACCGGGATGCCGAGGTCGCGGCAGATGGTGATCACCGAGTGGCGCGTGATGCCGGGTAGCGCGGAATTTGAAAGCGGCGGAGTGACGACGGTGCCGTCCATCACCAGAAAAATATTTTCGCCTGAACCTTCGCTGACGTAGCCGTTGGTATCGAGCGCGATGCCTTCGACGTAGCCATTGGCGCGGGCTTCCATGCGAATGAGCTGGGAATTCATGTAATTTGCCGCGGCCTTGGCCATTTGCGGCAGAGTGTTGGGAGCGGGACGATTCCAGGAGCTGACGCAAACGTCCACGCCGGCGCGCAGACCTTCTTCACCTAGATATTTTCCCCAGGGATAGCAGGCGAGGTAGACCTCGATGGGACAGCCCTGCGGGTCCACGCCCGCTTCGCCATAGCCGCGAAGGACTACCGGGCGGATATAGCAGGCGCCGATTTTATTTACGCGCAGCAGTTCGAGATTGGCTTCGCTGAGTTCTTCGAGGTTGTATGGGACTTCCATGCGATAGATATAAGCGGAATTCAACAGGCGCTGCATGTGGTCCTTCAGGCGGAAGATGGCGGGACCTTGCGCAGTGTCGTAGCAGCGAATGCCTTCGAAGACGGCGGAGCCGTAGCTGACGACGTGGGAGAGGACGTGAAGCTTGGCGTCGTCCCAGTGGATAAATTTGCCGTTGTGCCAAATCTTTTCGGTCTTTGGGATGGGCATCCGATGCTCCGGTTTCTTCGTGGATATGCGTGCGAAACCAGACTAGAGCAGGGTTGCGGTGGTGTCAATTGGACGTGGGGGTGGTGTGCCGTGCGGGGGTGTCCAATTTGGATGGCTGGGAGACGCTCGCGGAAGGCAAAGATACCGCAGAGACGCAGAGGGCGCAGAGAAAATCTACGGCAAAGGATTTAACATAGAATTCGCGCTTCGAACCGGCGCTGCGGGTTCTCCCTTCGCCAATTCGCTCAGGGCGAGCAGGATGAATCGCCCTGTGGGGCGATTCACAGAGAAAAACTTTGAGGACACGGAAAGACTGCGCTTTCGATCGGTGGTTATTCTTCGCGGAGTGCGACTAATGGATCTACGTGTGTGGCTCGGCGGGCCGGGATGTAGCAGGCGAACAGGGCTACTGCTGCGAGCAGGGCTGCGATCGAAGCGAAAACAAGCGGGTCCGTCGAGGTTACGTCGAAGAGCAGCGTGCGCAGGAAGCGCGTGAGGATGGTTGCGCCGATTAGCCCTGCGAGTAGTCCGAATGCGACCAGCTGCATGCCTTCGCCGAGGACCATGCGGAGAATGTCGGTGCGTTGTGCGCCCAGTGCGACGCGGATGCCGATTTCGTGGATGCGGCGGCTGAAGGTGTAGGACATCACTCCATAGATGCCGATCGCGGCGAGTAAGAGCGCGACGCAGGCGAAGACGCTGAGAATTTCCAGAGCGAAGCGGCGCTCCGCCATGGAGCGGGCGATGACTTCGTCCATCGTGCGCACGCTGAACAAAGGAAGATTCGAATCAATGGACTGAACGTCCGCGCGGATTTGATCGCCCAAGCTTCCGGGGTTTCCGTCGGTGCGCAGAAAGACGACCGAGGCGTACGGAGGAAACTGATAGACGGAAATGTAAACGTGCGGAGCGGTGGGAGCGTCGAAGCCGTCGGACTTTACGTCGCCGACAACGCCGACAATCGTCATCCAGGGATTCTGCGGATTGAACTGGGTGAACTGAATGTGCTGGCCGAGAGGGCTTTGGCCGGGCCAGTAGTGGTCGGCGAGAGTCTGATCGATGACGGCGACACGCTGGGAATTGGTGTCGTCGGATTCGGTAAAGACGCGGCCTGTGATGAGCGGAGTGCGGAGGATGTCGAAGTAGGTGGGACTTACGCCGGCAAATTCGGCGACGGGCTGGCGCTCCGACTCCTCCGGGCGACCTTCGATTGTGAAGGGGAAGCCATTGCGCGTGGCATCGAGCGGCAGACTGTTCCCTCCACCGATGGCGACGTCTTCGACTCCGGGGATGGTGTGGACGCGCCGGACGACTTCACGAAGAAAGGCGGCGCGTTTCTCCGCCGGACGATAGCGATCCGTGCTGGGATCGTTGGGGACAGGCATCCAGATTTGTGCCGTGAGCACTCCGTGCGGATTGAAGCCGGGTTGAACTTGCAGGACCCGCCAGAAACTGCGAAGCAGCAAGCCCGCGCCGACCAACAGAATAAGAGAGAGCGCAATTTCAGAGATGACCAGGACGCGCGATATGCGCGTGTGACTGCGGCTCGAACCCGAACCGCGGCTGCCTTCGCGGAGACTGGCGACTTGACTCGTATGGGATACCTGCAGCGCCGGAGCGAGGCCGAACAGTATTCCGGTGACGATCGATAGCAAGAATGCGAAAAGCAAAACGCCGCCGCTGACGTTGACTTCGCTGAGGCGCGGAATATTCGCCGGAGCAAGTTGCAGGAGCGACGACTTCATCCAAATCACGGTGAGAAGGGCGACTATGCCCGCCGCGACAGCAAGGAACAGACTTTCGGTGAGCATCTGAAGCATCAGGCGCCGGCGCCCGGCGCCGAGAGCCAAGCGGATGGCAATTTCGCGCTGGCGCCCGGCGGAACGCGAGAGGAGCAAATTCGCGAGATTGACGCAGCCGATCAAAAGTACACAGCCCACCGCGCCGAAAAGGATGAAAAGCTCGGTGCGAACTTTGCCGACCAAATCCTCCCGGACCGACACCAAGCGAGGAGTCCAGCGCGCGGCCGGCGGATATTCGGTGGGATATAGCGTGGCGAGTTGCGCAGAATAAGTTTCGAGCTTCGCTTGGGCTTCCCCGACGGTGAGTCCCGATTTCAGGCGCGCGATCGCGCCTGGAAACATTCGGAGGCCGCGCTGCGCGGGATGCGGGAACGGATTCGCGTCGTAGCCTGCAGCGATCCAGGCGTCCACATCGGTTTGCAGCGTGCGTCCAGGATGGCGGAAATTCGGAGGCATGACGCCGAGCACCGTGTACGGATCGTTATCGAGGCGAACCTTCTTGCCGAGGATATGCGGATCGGCGCCAAATTGGCGGCGCCAGAAGCCGTCGCTGAGAATAACTCCATCAATGAACCCAGGGACTGAATCCTGATCAGTGTAAACGCGGCCGATGCGCGGTTGGACTCCTAGCAGCGTGAAATAATTCGGGCTAGTGGCCAGAGCTTCGATGCGCTCGGGACGGTCTCCGCCGGTGAGATCGGCGCTGATGGGCCAGACTACGGAAATTTGGTCGAAGACTCCGGAGCGTTGCTGGAAATCCCACAGCTCGGGGACGGACATGCCGACGTTCGGAACGTTGGAGCCGCGGAGATCGTCGAAGACGCGGACGAGCTGCTCCTGATGCGGGAAGAGCAGCGGGCGGAGCAGGACGGCGTAGACGATGCTAAACGCGGCGACGTTGGCGCCGATGCCGAGGGCTAGCGTGAGGATTGCGACTACCGTGAAGCCGGGACTTTTGACGAGCATTCGCCACGCGAAACGTAGGTCCCTGAGGAATGAGTCCATGCGGCCCTCCTGCGCGGAGCGTTTACTGATGATAGAGACGAGATGGGACGAGAGACAGTTAGCAGCGTGGGTGAAATAAAGGCGCGTTCGATTGTGGGATGGGGTGTGCGGATTTAGCGCTGCCAAATTGGAGTGACGGTGTGATTGATCGAAAAATCAAAGCTACCGTAGAGACGCAGAGAGCGCAGAGAAAATCTACTGTAAAGATTTGACACAGAGTCCACAGAGAACTACTTGAGGACACGGAGAGTTAGTGCGAGTGCGGCGGTGATGATCAACGGCCGGCGGCTTTTTCGCCTCTTAGGACCATGCAGGTGGAGCTGGAGCGGGCTACTACGGCGCCGGCGGAGTTGGTGATATCACATTCGGTCATGCCAACGGTTTTCCCGCGGCTTACTACTTTTCCCAAGGCGCGCAGTTTTTCGTTCCAGACTGGGCGGAGAAAATTAATTTTCAGCTCGAGGGTGGTGAAGGACTCGCCGTCTGCGAGGGTGGACGCGAAAGCGATGCCCATCGCCGCGTCAGCAACGTCGCAGAGAACGCCGCCGTGGAGCGTGCCCATCGGGTTTGCGTGTTTGTTGCTTGCTTCGAATTCTACGACAGCTTCGCCATGCTTTGCGGCGATTAGCTTGAATCCGATGAGTTGAGCGATGGGCGGAGGAGGCAGTTCGCCACGAACGACCTTTTCGAGTCTTTCGAGATGCATGGTCATTGGGGCGGCCTCCTGAACGGAAGAGATGGTATGTGACTGATCGCAAGAAATCCGGGAGCTGGCGAGACACGTTCGCTTCGCCCAGTGTAGGCGTCGGCGTTACGAGTGGTCATCTGCGTAGCTTTCGTCTTTTCCTTGGACTGCGATTCCGGAGATGCGGCCCCACGCGCTGGTCTTCCAGTTGTCGCGAATGGCTTTGGCCAAGACCCACGGCGGCAGGTCAACGTAGAGATAGTGCGACAGCGCATTGAGATAGGGCTCGTACATCTCGCGCAGATCGTTGAGCTTCTTGGTTGACGCGTCGTCATCGCGCAGCTCAAAGCCGGATTCGGCGAGCGCTTCGCGGAGTCTGGCGAGTTCGGAGGGAGGCAGGCGGTCAACGACCGAGCGGCGCGGCTGCGCGAAGAAGACTTGGGACAAATCCACGATCGTGTGGCGGCACATCGCGAAGGTAAGGCGCGCCTGGCGCGCGCAGGGATTATCGGAAGTCGAGATCAGCAAGGCTGTTGAGTCGAGAATCGCGGTGAGCGCCGCGAGCCACGACTCGTTGCTGTGCTGCGAACGAAAGTAGCTGACCACGGGATAGGAAATATGGCTTTCGAGCAATTCGGCGGACCAGCGTTCCCAGTCACGAAAAAGTCTTTGGAGGGCATCGGTGCCGTGCGGGCCACTGTGGCGACGCAATAGCTCCGCCGCAGTTGGCGGCGAACCGGCACGAGCGTCGAGCAGGACGATGCTGACTTCGCGCTTCGAAAACGCCTGATAAATGACCGGCAGGTAGCTGATGATGAGTGCGAGGAAGCCGAAGCCGAGGCCACTTTCAAAGATGGCGAGAATGCGTTCGGCGGAAGTGTGCGGAGTGACGTCGCCGAGGCCCAGCGTAAAGAATGTGGTGCCGCTGAGATAGAAGCAGGTTTCGAGCGACGGGCGCGTGGGATCGTGCGGAGTATTTCCGTAATACAGAAAGCCGAATCCAATGATCAGCAGGGCGGCCCAGAGCGCGAACAGAATCAGGAGCGACAGAGGTCCAAAGAAACTGAGAAACGTTTCGCGCTTTTTTTTGGAACGGATCAGGTGAGCGAAAGCTCGCGTGGGAATCCACATGGAGATATAGAACGCACGAGTGAGGCGAAACCAGCGCGCGACGCGCCGCGGCAGGATGATGGTTTCAAAGGCCTCAAGAAGAATGATTCCGATGATAAGGAGGCCGACGACGGCCGGAAGAATCATGCAGCCTGCTCCAGTTGAGTTGCGAGCGTGATTTCGGCTTTGAAGAGGCGCGAAACCGGGCAATTGGCCTTGGCGCTCGCGGCCGCTGATTCGAAGGCTTCGAGGGAAATACCGGGGACGCGGGCGGCGACGTCGAGATGGATTTTCGAGATGGTCCAGCCAGCGTCGAGCTTTTCCAGGGTGACGTTGGCGGTGGCGCGAATGCTCTGCGGCGTGAAATTCATGGTGCTGAGCTGCGCGGAAAGCGCCATGGCAAAGCAGCCGGCGTGGGCCGCGCCGATCAGTTCTTCGGGGTTGGTGCCTTTGGCGTTTTCAAAGCGGGTGAGAAAGCTGTAAGGCGCGTCATTGAGGACGCCGCTGGGGGTGGAGATTTTGCCGGAACCTTCTTTGAGGCTGCCTGTCCAGATGGCGGAAGCACTGCGCTGCATGATGATCTCCTTTAGATCGTCAGAATGTGGGGCTTGGAAAGCGAAGCCGTATCATATTGCGTTCGGGCGAAAAATAGAATCTTTTCGGACGCGCCGAGCTGACTCATTCGGCTGCGGATTGGATGTGAACGAAGGCCGCGCGGATGCGGAATGCTGAAGCGGCGGGAGGTGTGCGGGTCTTTAGTGGGTGTCTGGAGCGCTGGCCGGGGGCCGTTCGCCGGACGAGAGCATTTGGAAATTGTAATTCACCCGGTTGAGACGATTACCGAAAGTGTTTTCGTACACGCCGAACGCGATGAAGGGGATCATCGCGGCGAGAACCCATAGTTTGGCGCGGCCCGCGACTTTGGCTTCGGGCTCCCAGCGAAATAACTGGCGGGAGATTTCAAAAGCGACGATCAGGCCCATTGCCAGGGCGACTACGTCCGTCAAGATTTCGGTGTGGGTGGCAAGATTCGTGGCCGCGAATTCCAGGCCGGTAGCGAGGTAAGTGGCCGGCATGAAGAGCGAAGCGCCTTGAATCCAGTGGGGGAATTTTGCCAGGGGGACCGTGGCGCCGGAAAGAAACAGGAAAGCCGTCCAGATGATTTGGTTGATGACTTGGGTTTCCTGCATCGTGTTGGTGACGCTGGCGACGATCAGCCCGAACGCGGAGAACGTGGCCGAACCGAAGGTGACGAGGAGGAAGATCGCCCAGAGATTGCCCCACGACTCCATATGCAGGAACCACTTGGTGACCAGAATTTCGATCACCACGGAAGGGACGACGAGCAGGTAGTTCGCAAGGATGCTGGAGGCGAGCATGGGACCGGCGCCGACCGGGGCGAGACGGAACCGGCGGAGAATGCCGGCTTCGCGGAACATGACCAGTTGGACGCTGAGGCCCCAGAAGCTGCCCATCACGGTCATGGTGAGGATGGCGCCGAGGATGTAGGAAATCCACTGCGATTCGTGCTTGGCGAAAATCATCACGAAGAAGAACAGGAAGCCGAGGGGCATCAGCAGGCTGAAGAAGAGGAAGGTACGGTTGCGCATGGCTAGGCGCACGCGGATTTTGGTGAGGGTCCAGGTGTTGCTGATCGGGTTCGATGACATTTTCGTCCTTTGATTAGCAATCAAATCTAATCGCGCAGACGGCGGCCGGTTAGCTCGATGAAGACGTCTTCGAGCGACGGCGAGAACATTTCCAGGCTTTGCAATTCGTTGTTGTCCGCTTCCAGCTGCTTCACCAGCGCGACGATGGTGCGCGGCGGGAGCGTCGAATGGATCACGTAGGCGCCGTCGAATTCGCGCGAATCGGCGACGCCTTCGAGGGTGTTGAGCACGCCGTTCGTGAGCGGCTTCGCGAGGCGGACTTCGATACGCGTGGTGCCCGCGGAGGAATGCTTCAGCTCGCGCGGCGTGCCGGTTTTGATGATGCGGCCGTGGTCCACGATGGCGACCCGGTCGCAGAGGCGCTCGGCTTCTTCGATGTAGTGCGTGGTGATGAGCACGGTTTTCTTGTCGCGCCTGAGTTCTTCGATGATGTCGTAAATTTCGCGGCGGACCTGGGGGTCGAGGCCGGCGGTGGGCTCGTCGAGAAATACGACTTGCGGGTTATTCACCAACGCCATGGCGAGAGCGAGGCGCTGCTTTTGGCCGCCGGAGAGTTCGCTGTAGAAGGCTGTGCGCTTTTCTTCGAGTTGAAAGCGTTTCAGCAGGAAATCGGTGTCTGCGCGGTTATCGTAAAAATTGGCAAAGAGTTCGATGGCTTCTTTGACGCGCAGCTTATCGGGCAGGGAAGTGGATTGCAGCACCGCGCCGATTTTTTGTTTGAAGGCCGAGCCGCTTCTTTCGGGGTCGAGGCCGCAGACGCGGGCGATGCCGCGGTCGGGAGTGCGCATGCCTTCCAGGATTTCGACGGTGGTGGTCTTGCCGGCGCCGTTGGGGCCGAGGAGGCCGAAGACCTCGCCTTCTTCGACGGAAAAGCTGAGGCCGCGGACGGCTTCGACCGCGCCATAACTCTTATAAAGACCTTCCACCTGGATGATTGTTTCGGCCAAGAGACGTTTCCCTGTGAAATGCGGAGCTATCTTTTGTATCACATTCGGATGGCGGGTGCGTAATTTCAGCGCCGGTGCGAGCCGGAGTGGATTGTTCCGCTGGAATGATGCGCGGTGAGGTAGTGCTCGAAGCTTGGGTCGCGCCTCCGGCGCTCGGAATCGCTTTGCAATGAAACCGGAGCTTCCGCTGCGGGCTAACTTATTTCGCGCCTCCGGCGCTAGATCGCGATGCGCGTTTACGCGTAGGTGTGGATTTGCGTTTCGGCTTGCGCTTGGATTCACGCAAAACGCGGCGGCGCTTTTTGGGCGCCCAGCCATAGAGGTTCATGTTTACTTTGGCGCCGTCGAGCGCTACGCCTTCGGAAGCGAGGAGTTTGCGCTGCAGGCTGGCGTGCGGTTCAGGCATGCGCGTACGGCCGCCCGCACCGATGACGCGATGCCAGGGGATGCCGCGTCCGCTCGGGCAGGCCGCCATCGCGTAACCGACGGCGCGTGCACCGCCGGGCAGGCGCAAAGCTTTCGCAACGGCCCCATAGGTAGTAACACGGCCGCGCGGAATTTGTTTCACGAAGCGATAAACCGGGTCCCAGGACATGGCCACATCTTACCTGATTCTACACATTCGTTTTTTGAATGGGAGTCGCGGCGAGCATGCAGCAGAATGGCGCAAGGATGGATGTAAACACCGGGTCTGCAGCGGCAGCGCACGATGCAACAAAGTAATGACAGATACGATACAAACTTTGACTAATTTGACGCATCGTACCATTGACGGTGTAGTGGAGCATGAATACACTACGCGGCAAGTTACAGGTTCCCGCCCGAAAAGGAGCTGTTGTGGCTTTCGTTCGGCGCAAAGGAAACACCTACTTTCTGGTGCACAATGTGCGCCGGCAAGGAAAAGTGCAGCAGTTGCACTTGGCGCGGCTGGGGGAACGGCCACGGATCACGGACGATGTGGTGCGCAGGGTATCGCGAAACCATCCGTTCCTGGATCTGGACTGGTCGCAGCTGCGGGAACAGGTAAACGGGCGAGTGGAGCTTTTCGATATTCGCTCGCCGTACGTGCAGAACCTGATGCATTCGTTACGCAACCTTAACCTGGACCTGGCCGATCTTTCGCCACCGCTTTTGCTTTTGGCAGATCGAGCCAATTCGAGCCGGGAACTGGTCACGCAATTACGATTGCTGCGGTCAACGCTCGATGTAAAGTTGGACCAATTCGAGCGGACAGGGCCGAGCAATGCGGAAAGCGGCAGAAAGTTCCGGTAGGGAGCATGACCGTGGGCGCGCAAGGACTACAACTCGATCCAACCCAGCGCAGCGTGGAATCACGCGATTTTGAGGCGGGGCTGCGGCGGAAGATTGTGGGGCAGGACGAAGCGGTGCAGGCGGTGGTGGATCTATACCAGGTGTTTCGAGCCGGCTTGAATTCACCGGGACGGCCGGTGGGGAATTTGCTGTTCCTCGGTCCGACCGGAGCGGGGAAGACGCGGGTGGTGGAAGCGACGGCGGAAGTGCTGTTTGGCGATCCGCGCGCGGTAATCAAAGTGGATTGCGCGGAGTTTCAGCACTCGCATGAGATTGCGAAATTGATTGGTTCGCCTCCGGGATATTTGGGGCACCGCGAGACGCATCCCTTGATCACGCAGGAAGCGCTGGCGCAGTACCACACCGAGAAGCTGAAGATCAGCTTTTTGCTGTTCGACGAGATCGAGAAGGCCAGCGATGCGTTGTGGCAATTGCTGCTGGGGATTCTGGACAAGGCGACGCTGACGCTTGGGCGACAACCGCAGGGTAGACCTATCGCAGACGATGATATTCATGACGTCGAACCTGGGCGGAGTGGAGATCACGGAACTGATGACGGGCGGGATGGGATTTGCTCCGTTGCAGCGGGCGGACACGGTGGTGCGTCTGGACGAGAAGGTGGAGAAGACGGCGGCGGAAGCAGCGAAGAGGAAATTCGCGCCGGAATTCATGAACCGGATCGACAAGACGGTGGTGTTTCATCCGTTGCGAAGCGAACAGCTGGAACAAATTCTGGAGATTGAACTCGGGATGGTGCAGCAGCGCGTGCTGGAGACGGCTAAAGGGCGGTTCCTATTTCGTGTGACGCAGCCGGCGCGGGATTTTCTGCTGCGCGAAGGGACGGACATGAAGTACGGCGCGCGGCACCTGAAGCGCGCGATCGAACGGCACGTGGTGTATCCGCTGGCGAGTTTGCTGGCGACCGAACAGGTGTCCTTGGGCGATGTGATTTCGATTGACTGGCACAGCGGCGAGCTAGGGCTGAAGTTCTTGAAAGAAGCCGAAGGCGCCTTGGTGCCGATGGCTTCGCCTGCAACCGAGCGCTTGGCAGATGCTGCTGCGGCAAATTCCGATGGCCGCACGGCTCTGTTCCCGGCCGCGACGGCCGCGGCGGACCTTACGTCCGCGAAAACTGTGGCGCCGCCGACGGCTGCGCGGGGTTTGCCGGTGGAAAAGGCCAAGAACGATAAGAAGTAGTGGTTTCGAAAACAGGTTCCTTCTTTTTGTGGCGGGCGCCGGGCAGAATTCCGGCGCCTTTGCCACTCCCCTCGTCCTACGATCAGAAGAAAAAGCAGATCCCTGCCTGCGTCAGGCAGGCCTCGCTGCGCTCCCTTCCTGCGTCAGGGCAAGCGGGATGACAGCTCGCAGTATTGCGGGGCGAGGGTTATTCCTCGGAGGGGGGAGTGAAGGGTTCGTCGAAGCTGCCGCCGTAAATATTGGGGACTTTGCCGCCCATTTGGCGGAGGTAGGCGCACAGCTGGCCGCGATGGTGGATGGTGTGATGGAGCATGAACTGGACGTAAAGCACGGTGGGATTATTGTAGATACCGAAAAACGGCACCGGCGTCGACCAGACGTCGGGAGAGATTTTGGCGACCTTGGGAAATTTTGATTCGAAGCCGTCTTCGTAGAGAGCGACGATATCCTCGGTATTGCCGATGTCTCCAGGCATGGAGTCATCTTCCATTTCAAACTGGCCGGTGAGAAAGCCATCGAGGAACCAGACTTCCGAGGAAGCGATGTGCCAGGCGATTTCGAGAGCGCTGCGGGAATCGGGGTGGGGGCGGTAGCCGTCTTTGCCGACGGGCACGGCTTTCAGCACGCGGCGGGTGGTGCCGTATTCTTTCTCCACCATTGGCAGAAAGATGTCGGCGAGAAATTTTGCTTGCTCGGGCGTCATGGTTTGAACCTTCCTTCGCGCAACCCAGGCGATCGAAACAACACACTCGGGAGAAACTAAAGCCTGTTTATAGGATGCTTGCGGAGCGGCTGAAGACCATTTATCAAAATCCAAAATCGGTTCTTCAGCGGCTCAAGCCGTCGTGATATTGCAAATAAATACTTTCGCCAAATCTTACGCTGGAACTCAGTCTGCAATCGCTGCCCGCCTAAAGGCGGCCGCTACAAAGGCCTCGTGGGTGGTGCGCAGCCTGACTACGATTACCCCACATCAGAGCATGTACCGAAAGAGCCGGCGGAACGCCAGTCGACCGGCCGCTGTTACGTCGGCTTCCAGCGCAGGATCGGTTTGCGCGCGGCAGCTACTTCGTCGAGGCGGCCTACGCGCGTCGAGTGTGGCGCCGTTTTTACCAGCTCGGGATTGGCTTCTACTTCCGCTGCGATCGAGCGCATCGCGTCGATGAACAGGTCGCATTCCTGCTTGGATTCGGATTCCGTGGGTTCGATCATCATGGCGCCGGGAACGATCAGCGGAAATGCGGTGGTGTAGGGATGAAAGCCGTAGTCAATCAGGCGCTTGGCGATGTCCATGGTGTTGACGCCACGGGCTTTTTGGCGCGCATCGCTGAAAACCACTTCGTGCATGGACGGCAGATTGTAGGGCAAATCGAAATAAGGCTCTAGATTCTTGCGGATGTAATTGGCGTTCACGACTGCGTCTTCGGTGGCCTGGCGGATGCCGGGGCCGTAGGCCAGCGTGTAGGCTAGCGCGCGGAGGAGCACGCCGAAATTTCCGGCGTAGGCGCGGACGCGGCCGACTGATTTCGGGCGATTGTGGTCGAGGGCGCAGGTGCCGTCCTGCTTTTGGACGACCACTGGAACCGGAAGGAAAGGCTCGAGGATTTTTTTGACCATTACCGGGCCGGCGCCAGGGCCGCCGCCGCCATGCGGTGTCGAAAAGGTCTTGTGGAGATTCAGGTGCATGACGTCCACGCCGAAATCGCCAGGGCGCGTGACGCCGGCGAGCGCGTTCATGTTGGCGCCGTCCATGTAGAGGAGGGCGCCGCGTTCGTGCAGGATCGCGGCAATTTCGGCGATGCGCTCTTCGAAGACTCCCAGGGTGCTGGGGTTGGTGATCATCAGCGCGGCGACGTCGTCGGTGACGAATTCGCGGAGGTGATCAGTGTCGAGTTGGCCGCGGCTATTGGATTTGATGTTTTGCACTTCGTAGCCGGCGATGACTACCGAAGCGGGGTTGGTGCCGTGCGCGGAATCCGGGATCAGGACTTTATGGCGCGCGTTTCCCTGGCTTTCGAGATAGGCGCGGATCATCAGCAGGCCAGTGAGTTCGCCTTGCGCGCCGGCTGCGGGTTGCAGGGTGGCGGCGTCCATGCCGGTGATCGAAAGCAAGCACTTCTGTAGATCGTGAAGAATGCGCAGGCAGCCTTGCGAAACTTCACCGGGCTGTTCGGGATGCTCGGTGGCGAGGCCTTCGAGGCGCGCGACGAATTCGTTGACGCGCGGATTGTATTTCATGGTGCAGGAGCCGAGCGGGTACATGCCGAGGTCAATCGCGTAATTCCAGGTGGAGAGGCGCGTGAAGTGGCGGATCACTTCGATCTCGCTGACTTCGGGGAAGCCTTCGATGGAGTCGCGCGTGAAGGCGGAGCCGAGCGCCGAGGCCGGGTCTACAGCAGGGACGTCGAGCGGCGGGAGTTCCATGCCGCGTTTGCCGGGAGCGGATTGCTCGAAGATGAGGCCTTCGTTCTGGGTGACGTGGGCGCGAGCTTTGCCTACGTTTTTTGTGGGGACTTCGAGATCGGTGAGTTTCGAGTTCAACGTGTTACGGCTCCTTGGTGCGATTCAGAAAGAAGGCTGGCGGACTGAAGTCCGCCGCTACAAAACCAACACCAGCGACAAAATCAACACCAGCGACAAAATCAACACCGGCAAAAGCGGCCCGGTTCGGTGACCCTGAAGCGGCCGCTACAAAATCAACACCAGCGACAAAATCAACTCCGGCGATGTCGTCCGGACGCGGCCACGGTCCTCCTGCAGCGGATCTGCGACATGCCGTGCCTACGAACAAAATCACGCCCACCTAAAGGTCCGCTCAAAATACACCGGTTAGACCGGCTTTTCCAGTATGCGGCGGATGGCGGCCGCAAAGCGTTCGATTTCGGCGCGTGGGGTGGTTTCCGTTACGCAGACTACCGCGCGCTTGGTTAGATCGGGTAGTGCGTGCCTAACGCGCACGGGCCGATGATTTTTTCTTTCAGCAAGTCGGCGTTGATCATTTTTACCGAGCGCGGAAATTCTAGCGCGAATTCGTTGAACGTGGGGCCGCTGAAGACGCGGCGCACGCCGGGAATTTTTTCGAGTTCGGCCTGGGCGAAACGCGCTTTGGACAGATTTTGCAGCGCTTGCTCGCGCAGGCCTTCTTTGCCGATGAGGCACAGGTGAATGGTGGCGGCGAGGGCGTAGAGAGCTTCGTTGGTGCAGATGTTGGAAGTGGCCTTTTCGCGGCGAATGTGTTGTTCGCGCGTAGCGAGCGTGAGGACGAAGCCGCGATTGCCGTCGGCGTCGGCGGTTTGTCCGGCTAGGCGGCCGGGCATTTGACGGACGTATTTATCGCGCGTGGCGATTACGCCGACGTATGGGCCCCCGTAACTGGGAGCGATGCCGAAGGCTTGGCCCTCCATGGCGACGATGTCTGCTTCGGCCGGAGGGCGGACGATGCCGAGCGAGACGGCTTCGGTGATCGTCGAGATGAGCAGCGAGCCTTGGGCATGCGCGATTTCGGCTAGCGCGGGCAAGTCTTCGAGGACGCCGAAAAAGTTCGGAGATTGCACGACTACGGCTGCTGCCACGGCGAGGATTTCTGGCTTAAGCGCGGCGCGATCCAGTTGGCCCGATTCGGTGCAGCCGATTTCTTCGATTTCGAGGCCGAGATTCTTCGCGTAGGTTTTCAGCACCTGGCGATATTCGGGATGGACCGAGCGCGCTACGAGAACGTGGCGGCGGCTGGTTAAGCGTTCGGCCATCAGGACGGCTTCGGTGAGGGCGGTGGAACCGTCGTACATGGAGGCGTTGGCGACTTCCTGGCCGGTGAGCTGGCACATCAGCGTCTGAAATTCGAAGATGGCGGTGAGCGTGCCTTGCGCGAACTCGGCTTGATAGGGAGTGTAGGAAGTGAGGAATTCGCCGCGCTGAATTAGGGCGTCGGCGGCGACGGAACGAAGATGCTGGTAGGCGCCGGCGCCAAGAAACGAAGTGTAGCCGCGAGCATTTTCCGCTGCGCGCGCCAGGAAGTATTGAATGATTTCTGTCTCGGAAAGCGGCCCAGGGAGATTCAGAGGCTCGCGCAGGCGAAATTTTTCCGGAATAGAAGTGAACAAATCTTCGACGGAACGAACGCCGATAGCCGCGAGCATTTCCTGGCGTTCGGACGGGCTTTTCGGGAGATAGCGCATCAGGCGGAGTGTTCCTTTGCGGCTTCGGCGATGTAGGCCTGGTATGCGGCGGCGTCCATCAGCCCCGAGACTTGCTTTGGATCGGCGAGCTTCACTTTGATGAGCCACGCGGAATTGTGCGGATCGGTATTGATTTTTTCGGGCGCGTCCACGAGCGCGGGATTGGTTTCGACGACTTCGCCAGAGACCGGGCTGTAGATTTCGCTGACGGCTTTCACGGATTCGACCGTGCCGAAGGAGGAGCCGGCGGCGAGTTTCGCGCCGACTTTGGGCATTTCGACGAATACGACGTCGCCGAGTTCGTGCTGCGCGTAGTCCGTGATGCCAATCGTGCCGGTGTCGCCTTGAACTTTGACCCACTCGTGTTGCTTCGTGTAGCGGTAATCCGTCGGGTACATGGAGCCTCTCTCGTTGGATGCTGTGGTGCTATTGCGGTCGCTTGTAAAACGGGATTGGAACGATGCGTGCGGCGGCAGCTTGGCCGCGAATGCTGATTTCGATGTCCGTCCCGACGGCGGTGGATTGCGGCGGGACGTAGGCCATGCCGATATTTTTCTTCAAGCACGGCGCGGGGCAGCCGCTGGTGACCCGGCCGGCTTCGCGTCCGGCGATCAGCACGGGATAGCCGTCGCGACCGATGCGCTTATCGAGCATTTCGAAGCCGACGAGCTTGCGCGGCACGCCGGTTTGTTTCTGTTGCGCGAGAACGTCGCTGCCGAGAAACGGGGCCTTTTCCATTTTGCAGATCCAGCCGAGGCCGGCTTCCCAGGGCGTGGTGGTGTCGTCAATTTCATGGCCGTAGAGGCACATGCCGGCTTCGAGGCGCAGGGTATTGCGCGCGCCGAGGCCGCAGGGAATCATCTTCGCGGATTCGCCGGCATGCAGTCAGGTGGTTCCACAATTTTTCGGAGTGCTGCGGAGCGAAATAGATTTCGAAGCCGTCTTCGCCAGTGTAGCCGGTGCGGGCGATCAGGCAGTCAATGCCGCTCACTTTGCCGAAGGTGAAATGATAGTAGCGGATGGGGTCGAGCTGAACGGGAGTGAGCTGTTGCAGGATCGCTTTTGCGCGCGGGCCTTGGATCGCCAGCTGCGAATAGCGCGGGCCGGCGTTTTCTACGGCGGCGTCAAATTTGTTGTTCGCGACGATGTGGTCGAAGTCCGCGTCCTGGTTGCTCGCGTTAACGCAGAGCAGGTAGTGGGTATCGGAGATTTTGTGGACTAGCAAGTCGTCTACGAACGTGCCGAGGGACGTCATCAGTCCGGAATAGTGGGCTTGGCCGACGGTGAGTTTCGCCGCGTTGTTGCAAGTGACCCATTGGACGAGTTGCAGTGCGCCGGGGCCGCGGATTTCGAGTTCGCCCATGTGGCTGACGTCGAACAGGCCGGCGCGAGTACGCACGGCTTCGTGCTCGGCGAGGATGCCGGAGTATTCGAGGGGCATGTCCCAGCCGCCGAAATTGACCATCTTGGCGCCGAGGCGGCGATGGATGGAATTCAGAGCTGTTTTGCGCAATTCGACGGCGGCCGACGTGTTCACAGGGGATTTCTCATGAAAACGGTGAAACATTGACGCTAGCATGTGAGTTTTTGAGTGTCAAGGAACGCGGGAAGCGCGACGAGGTAACTGCAAAATCAAAGGCAACAGATCGTGCCGCGTGGGCGCCATGTTGCCGACGGAATCTCGGCGCGCAAGTTGCTTGTGGCTGTGGCGCGGTTGCCCTACTATTGGTCGAACGGAAACCTTGAGCATTGGAGAGGGACGCAAACCGTGATTACGCTGTGCTCGCAGTGCGACAAACCGGAAACGCAATGCACTTGCGAGAAATTCTGCTGCTTCTGCCAGGCGCAATACAATATTCGACTGGCGGTGGACGGAATGTATTATTGTCCGGATTGCCGCGAGGCGTGCGACGTGCGGCTGGCGGACAAGGAAGAGCACTGATTCTGGATTCTGCATCCTGGTCTTCGACTGCGGCGTTCACCCATGAGCACTGAGCGATGAGCAACGAGCCGGCGCGAACCGAACTCACCCTACCGCACGACGAGCGGCTGCTGGCCGCGATTTCGACGGTGGTGCAGCATGCTTCGCAACGCTGTGGGCTGTCCACCGAATCGCAGGAGGGGCTGGCCTTCGCGGCGATCGAAGCGGCGCGCGAGGCTTTTCCGCTGATGGAAGGCCGAGCGGGTGAGGCGAAGATAAAAGTGGTGGTTTCGGATTATCCGGACCGCGTGGAAGTGGCGATCGAACACACGGGAGCGCCCGAGCCGACCGCGGGACTGGATACATTCGTGAAAGATGCCGTGGCGGGTTCCGACGCAGGATTGAGCATGGCGCTGCAGACGACGCAGGTGGACCGCGTGCAATTTGAAACTAACAACGGCGTCTCGCGCATGACGCTGATTAAGTATTGCGACGGAAGCAAGAGTAAGGCGACGGTTTAGTTCGCAGAATCTGCGTTTCTTTCCGCTGTTTCCCGCCTGAGTTTGTCCAGAACTTCGTCTCAGTTGAAAGTGTTTCGGAAGGCGCGGCATTGGCAGAGTCGTCTGCACCGCAAAGGGCGGGTCTGAGACCCGCCCCTACGAAAGGCAACTACCTCATCACATCGGTGCGGCGAAGGCCTTGGTCTGGATTAGTGACATCAGCTGTTCCTGGCTTACGGGGGCGTCTACTTTCAGGCGGTCGCCGCTCGGCGTTACACGGACTTGATCAATGGTCTTGGCGAGGGCGGGATTGTTCTGGGCCTCCTGATAGCGGCGGTACATTAGTCCGGCTTGCATTGCGGCGCTGAGAAGGTTGGCGTCGTCCACGGAATCGCAGACGGCCTGGAAATGAGCGTCCACGCCGTCGTCGGCGTTGATGTTGATAATCATGGCGTGCATGCGATCGATAATGGTCGCGGCTTGCGGGAATTGGCTGGCCTGCGGAACCAACTGCTGCATGGCGAGATGCGTATGTTCCTTATCCAGGATGGCCCAGATGATGCCGTTGCCGTTGGCCTCGGAGATCAGCGGAAAGAGCTTGCCGGTGAGAAGAGTTTCTTCGCCGCCCATGCGAACGTTGATTAAGTGTTCGAGCACGGAGCGATTGCCGAACGCGGCGGTATTGGCGTCGAAAAAGACGAACAGGATATCGCCAGCGTTGGCACCGCTACCGAAAGCGTAGAGATGGAATCCTTGTACTTCGAATACTGGAACCTTTTGGGCTTTTAGCTTGGCCTCCGAAGCGGAAGGATCGAACTGGCCGAGCGCGATGCCGACGGTATCGTCACCCTTGCCGCTGGTGATGTTGGCCCAGGCGATTTCTTCCACTTGCGAATTCGGATCCACTCCCGAGGTGCCCAGGAATTGCTCGAATTGCCTGAAGCGCGGCGGGAGCACCTGGTCGTTGAGCTGCGAGAACCACGGGAATTTTCGCGCGGCTTTCAGGTCGGCATAAGCGAATTCGCCCACGTTCTTAGGGAACATGCCGATGATGGCGGTGCTGAGCGTCCCGGCCGCGGCGCGCTTGGGCGCGATGCTGACGGTGCTCAAGACCAGAGCTGCGGCCAGCAGGCCGGAAATCGCGGATCGTGTGATGGAATGTTTCACTGGTTATCCCCTCAGTTCCTCGTTCTTCTTCGTTCGTTAGAGATTTTAGCGCCCCGCGCTCACGGGGCTTTCCGCGACGCGCGCGGCGAGCGACGCAGACTCCGAGCGCAGCCTGGATGCGAACGCGCTGTCGGAGATGGATTCCAGGTTGATGGCCACGTTTTCTAGCGCGCCACGAACGGCGGCGGCAGCCATCAAGCGTCCCACGCGGATGTCTGAATACATAGACGGGCTGGACATGGCTTCCAGTTGCCCGAGCCGGTCAAATACTTCGGCAGCTTTGCGCGCGACTTCGAGCGGGACGTTTGCAGCACCGTGTAAAGCCTGCTGGATCGCCCTGTCGCGATTCCTCTCCTGTTCAGACGTTTCTTTCGGCAGCTTGTAAGCAGCCATTACTTGCTCGAAGGAAGCGGAATCGCGGTCAATCGCTTCGGCGAGCGCGCGGGACACAGCTTGAAAGCCGGCGAGGGCTTCGCTGAGCTGGTCCACGTACGCGGCTTGCGACTTTTTTTTGCGCGAAAGGCCGGCGACCATTTGTCCCAGGCTCGCGCCGAGCGCACCAGCCAGCGCCGCGACGGAGCCGCCTCCGGGAGTGGCCGTGGGTTCCGCGATGGCGTCGAGAAACGGTTGCACGAGCGACGCGAATTTGCCGGCACCGTCGGGAGCCGCCACGCCGCCGAGTGAAGCCTCGATACGATTCTCAAACACTTGCGCGGGAGAAAAGTTCTCGAGTTGCAGGTAGAAATCGGCGGTGAGTTCGATGGCGCGCTTGGGGATCAGGCCAACGATCTCGCTGCCAACGATGGTGACGCCGTAGCGTTCGGCTTCGCGCTTGACCATTTCGAAGACGCGGTGCAGGGGAGTTTGCTCGAAGTCGGTCATGTTGATGGAAACTTGCGCGAGATGGCGCGCGCGAAGGTCCACGCCCATCGCCTTCACGTAGCGCAGGCCGCCATTCGAGAAGCGGATGTTCTTGCCGATTTTTTTGGCGATTTCGATGTCGGGAGTATTGAGGTTGATGTTGTAGGCGACGAGAAATTTGCGCGCGCCGACGACGGTGGCTCCGGCGGTGGGATGCAGGCGCTGGTCGCCGATGTCCGGAGCGCGTTCGGGATTTTTGGGCACCTCGGCGAGCAAGCCTTCGAATTGGCCTTTGCGGATGTTTTCGAGGTTGGCGCGATCTGGACGCTGCGCGGCGGCTTCATAGAAATAGACGGGAATCTTGTAGCGTTCCCAGATTTCGCGGCCGACTTTTTTCGCCAAGGCCACGCAATCTTCGATGGTGACGCCTTCGACGGGGATGAACGGGACGACGTCCGTTGCGCCCATGCGCGGATGCGCGCCGGAATGTTTGGTGAGGTCAATCAGTTCGGCGGCTTTGCCGACGCCGCGGAGCGCTGCTTCGGCGACGGCTTCGGGCTCGCCGGCGATGGTAATGACGCTGCGGTTGTGGTCGGCGTCACTTTCGCGATCGAGCAAATAGACGCCGGGAACTTCGCGCATGGCGGCGACGATGGCGTCAATTTTGGCCGCGTCGCGCCCCTCGGAAAAATTCGGAACACATTCGACGAGTCGTTTCATGAAGTCAGAGTCAGAGATTCTTCGAGTGGATTACGGCGCCGCGTTTCATGGTGAAGCTGCAAAGATTCACACCAAAATAATACGGGATTTCGCGGTAGTCGGCCACGTCAAAGGCGGCGATGTCGGCATATTTGCCAACGTCGAGCGAGCCGACGCGATCGTGCTGGCGAAGGGAGTAAGCGGGATTGATGGTGGCGGCGGAGATGGCTTCCGCGGGAGTCATGCGCATCTGCGTGCAGGCGAGCGAGAGAATCATGGACATGCTGAGCGTCGGGCTGGTGCCGGGATTGAAGTCGGTGGCGATGCCGACGATGGCTCCGGCGTCAATCAGCTGACGCGCGGGGGCGTAATGCGCAAGGCCGAGATGGAAGCAGCAGCCGGGAAGCAGCGTGCAGACGACGTTCGAGAGAGCGAGCGCGTGAATGTCGTTGCGATTGATTTTTTCGAGGTGGTCGGCGCTGGCGGCTTGCAGCTCGATGGCGAGGCGCGCGGCGCCGGTGTTGGCGAGTTGTTCGGCATGGATGCGCGGGACGAGGCCTCCGGCGCGTCCTGCGGCTAGGATGCGGCGTGACTGTGGGACCGTGAAGGCGCCGCGGTCGCAGTAAACGTCGCAGAATTCGGCGAGGCCGGCCATGGCGACGGTGGGAATCCATTGCTTGACCAGAAGATCTACATAGGCGTCCGGTCGTTTGCGATATTCGTGCGGCACGACGTGCGCGCCGAGAAATGTGGCGCGAATATCCACGGGATGGCGCTGATGAAGATGCGAGAGCAGTTCGAGCATTTTCAGCTCGCTCTTCCAGTCCAGGCCGTAGCCGCTCTTGGCTTCGATGGTGGTGGTACCGTGCGCGGCGAATTCGTTGAGGTTCGCGATGGCGCGGGCTTCGAGTTGCGCGGCGGGAGCGCGGCGCAGATGCGCGACCGTCGAGCGGATGCCGCCGCCTTTGCGGGCTATTTCCTCGTAGGTGGCGCCGGCGAGACGCTGTTCGTATTCCGCGGCGCGGCTGGCGGGAAAAATCAAGTGCGTGTGCGAATCCACGAAGCCGGGAAGGACGACGCGGCCGGCGAGATCGAGCTTTTCGGCGCGGCGCGCGGCGCGGAGTTTTTCGATGCGGCGGCGCGGGCCGATGGCGGCGATGCGGTCTTCGCGAACGAGGATGGCACCGTCGCGGATGATGCCGAGTTCACCGAGAGCTTTGCCGCGGCGGGGAACTGGTCCGCTGAGAGTCAGCAGCTGCGAGCAGCCGGTGATTAACCAGTCTGGCATGGGCGATTGGATACTAACGCCGGGAGGGCGCAAAAGACCACAGGGGATACGGAATCATCAACATTTCGTTGGTATTGTAGCGGCGGTCTTTAGACCACGATTGGTGTTACGGCAACATCGATGGCGCACTGAAGTGCGCCCCTACCCTTCGACTCGCCAGTGCCGAATCGAAGGGTGAATCGCGCTGTGACGCGATTCACAGAGCCAACCGCAAAGATCCGGGACACCGGCGCTACGCTTTGGCGGCTTGCGCCAGGTATGCGGGCGCGAAAACATCGGTGACGAATGATTCGAGCGTGGTCTGGGTCGTGTTCCTGGCTGAGCGTTGCTCCAGCGGCGAGATCAATCCGGCATTCCCGCCTTTCCACATTTCGATCACGAGCGCGGCGGTTTTCTTTGGCAAGCCCATTTGCACCAGGGCTGGCTCCAGCATCATGAACGGCACCTGCATGTAGGATAGTTTTGGTTTGCCGATGGCATTACCTACGACCGAGGTGGCTTCTTTCATCGAGATGTCGCGCTGGCCGTGGAGTTCCTGCGTCCCCGTACCGGAAAAATCGCGCGCAACGAGACGACCAGCGGCGTATTCGCCGATGTCCTTCGTGGCAATCCACGGCATCGCCACATCGGCTTTCAAACCGCCGGGCAAAATTCCCATGGAACGCAATGGCGCGATGCTCATCAAAAGATTTTCCATGAAATAAGCGGCGCGCAGGTGGAGGACGTTGAGGCCGGCGATGCGATTCAGCTTTTGTTCCAGATTGTGCAGGCCGACGATGGGGCCCGTCTTTTCCGCGTGTTGCGCGCCGATGCTGCTGAGGCTCACGACGTAGGGCACGCGCGCATTCGCGATGGCGGCGGCGTAGCAATCAGAAACGCGTTCCTGATGAGCGCGCAAGTCTTCCCGCGAGATATCCTCGGGAACCAGCAGATAGACAGCTGTGGCGCCGTCGAAAGCTTTCGTCATGGAAGCCGGGTCTTCGACGTTGCCGACGAACGCTTCGGCTCCTTTTTGAACGAGAGGGTCGAGCTTTTTCGCGTCGCGGCCGACCACGCGGACTTTCTCGCCCTTGGCGAGCAACGCTTCCGCTGCGGGTTTGCCCGTGTGTCCGGTTGCTCCGGTAATGACGATCATTTCACGCTCCTTGCGATTGCACTACGGAAGAGCAATCCTTCGCCGCGCTCAGGATGACGACTGAAGGCAGGCGATAAGTCGCCGCACGTTCAGAAAAAGCTACGGCATCGGGATTTTTACACCGGATTTTTTGGCGAACTGGATGGCTTCTTCGTAGCCCGCGTCCACGTGGCGGGCTACGCCGATTCCGGGATCGTTGGTGAGCACGCGCTGGATGCGTTCGCCCATTTCTTTTGAGCCGTCCGCGACTGTGACTTGCCCCGCGTGCAGAGAGTAGCCGATGCCGACTCCGCCGCCGTTGTGAATCGAGACCCAGCTGGCGCCGCTGGCGGTATTGAGCAGAGCATTGAGCAGCGGCCAATCGGCGATGGCGTCCGAGCCGTCTTTCATTTTTTCGGTTTCGCGGTAGGGCGAAGCGACCGAGCCGCAGTCGAGATGGTCGCGGCCGATGACGATGGGGCCTTTCAGTTCGCCGCGCTCGACGAGATCGTTGAGCGCGACGCCGAAGCGATCGCGTTCGCCATAGCCGAGCCAGCAGATGCGCGCGGGCAGGCCCTGAAAACGCACGCGCTTCTGGGCGAGCTTGATCCAGCGCGAAAGAATTTCGTCGTGCGGAAACATTTCAAGGACGAGCTGGTCGGTGCGATGAATGTCCGAGGGCTCGCCGGAAAGCGCAGCCCAGCGAAATGGTCCGCGGCCTTCGCAGAAAAGCGGGCGGATGTAGGCGGGCACGAAGCCGGGAAAATCGTAGGCGTTCTTCACGCCCTGCTGAAACGCGAAGGTGCGGATGTTATTGCCGTAGTCGAAAGTGACCGCGCCCATTTTTTGCAGAGCGAGCATGCCTTCGACGTGGCGCGCGATGGAATCGAGCGAGCCCTTTTCGTAGGCTGCGGGATCTTTCTTACGAAGCTCGGCGGCTTGTTCGACATTGAGGCCTTGCGGAATGTAGCCGCCGATGGGATCGTGCGCGCTGGTTTGATCGGTGAGCAAGTCGGGCAGGATGCCGCGGCGGGCGAGTTCGGGAATCACGTCAGCACAATTGCCGACGAGGCCGACGGAAGTGGCTTCTTTTTTGCGCACCGCATTTTTCAGGATGCGCAGAGCTTCGTCGAGGTCGTTGACCATCACATCGCAGTAGCCGGTTTTCACGCGGCGCTTGATGCGCTCTGGGTCAACGTCAATTCCCAGGAAGGCCGCGCCATTCAGCGTGGCGGCGAGAGGTTGCGCTCCACCCATGCCGCCCATGCCGCCGCTGACGACTAATTTTCCGGCGAGGTCGCCGCCGAAATGCTGGCGGGCGGCTGCAGCGAAAGTTTCGTACGTGCCCTGCAAAATGCCTTGCGAGCCGATGTAAATCCAGCTGCCGGCGGTCATTTGGCCGTACATCATCAGGCCGGCGCGGTCGAGCTCGTCGAAATTTTTCCAGTCGCTCCAGTGGCCGACGAGATTGGAGTTGGCGATCAGGACGCGCGGCGCGTAGGTGTGAGTGCGAAAAATTCCGACGGGCTTGCCGGATTGGACCAAGAGAGTTTCATCATTTTCGAGCGAACGCAGCGACGCGACGATGGCGTGGTAGGAATTCCAATTGCGGGCGGCTTTGCCGCGTCCTCCGTAGATGATCAGGTCTTCCGGCTTTTCGGCGACTTCCGGATCGAGGTTGTTCATCAACATGCGCAGGGCGGCTTCCTGCTGCCAGCCTTTGCAGGAAAGAGCGGAGCCGCGCGGGGCGCGGACCGGTTGGTAGCCAGCGGCTTCTTCGGTGGCTAGCTTGGACATTTGCGATTCTCCCGTGGGATATCTTAGCGCAGAGGGATGCGCGAGGCGTAGAACGAAACACTGGAATGAAAGGTCAGGACGGAGCATAACCAAAGAAAGATGCCCGCGGCGTCCCGAACGGCGCGGGTCACAGCGGCCGCTACATAAACCCCTGGCGCCGCCGATACATTTGGCTGGCGCGAACGTGACAGACCGAGCGCGTTGCGTGGCGGATTCCTATACGTTAGAGTTGCATGGGCGCACATGGACTACTCCTCGCTGAACAAATTTTTCCTCGAAGCAGTTGATCGCCACGCAAATCCGAAGGCGCAGATCTACAAGACAGCCAAGGGCTGGGAGTCCGTTTCCGCGCAGGAAATGCTGCGGCGCGTGGCGGGATTGTCGAAGGCGCTCGGCGAATTGGGAATCAGCGCTGGCGATCGGGTCGGACTATTTGCTCCGAATTGCCCGGAATGGCATGTGGCTGATTTTGCGATTACGGGATTGGGCGCGGCTAGCGTGCCGGTTTATTTCAATGAATCGGTGGACCGGCTGGTTTACATCCTGAATGATTCCGGCGCGCGCATTGTATTCACCGCGGGAGAAGCGCAGGCGCGGAAAATTGCGGAGGCGCGCGAGCGCATGCCGGCGCTCGAACACGTGATTTCGGTGGCGCCGCCCGCGGACCTGCGCGGCGACATTCTGCGTTACGAGACTTTGATTGCGACGGCGGCAGACGCCGACGTGGCTGAATACCGGCGACGTTCGGCGGAGGTTGCCGGCGGCCAACTGGCGACAATTATTTACACTTCTGGGACAACTGGCGAGCCAAAAGGCGTGATGCTGAACCATTCGAACTTGAGTTCGAATGCGATTGATTCGATTAAGGCGTACGAGTTCCTACCCGGAGACGTCGCGCTGGAATTTTTGCCGCTGGCGCACGTCTACGAGCGAACGGTGGGTTACGCTTATTTGTTTCGTGGCGTTTCGATAGCGTACGTGGCGGCGATCGAGGAAGTGGCGCAGGCGATGCTCGAGGTGCATCCGACGACTTCGGCGGCGGTGCCGCGATTCTTCGAGAAGATGTACACAAACATTCTGGACAAAGGCCATCACGAGACGGGCCTTAAGCGCAAGATTTTCGATTGGGCGCTGCACGTGGCCGCAGAGGCTGTGCCATGGCGCGCTTATGGAAAAGACGCCTCGGCCGGTTTGAAATTGCGCTGGAGTATTGCAGACCGATTGGTGTATTCGAAAATTCGTGCGGGATTGGGCGGGCGCATTCGCTCGTTCTGTTCGGGCGGAGCGCCGCTGGCGCCGGAACTGGCGGAATTTTTCTGGTGCTTGAACGTGCCGGTGTATCAGGGATACGGGTTGACGGAGACGGCTCCGGTGGTTACGGCGAACGTGCCGAGCGCGAATAAAGTGGGAACGGTGGGGCGTCCGATCCCGCAAGTCGAGCTGCGCATCGCGGAAGATGGCGAGATTCTGGTGAAGGGGCCGAACGTGATGCAGGGCTACTACCGGAAGCCGGATGCGACGCGCGAGGTTTTGAGCGAGGATGGCTGGTTCCGCACTGGCGACATCGGGAGGATTGACGAAGACGGCTATCTGATCATCACCGACCGCAAGAAAGAATTGCTGAAGACGGCGGCGGGGAAATTCGTCGCGCCCGCGCCGATTGAAAATATGCTGAAGACATTGTCCTTACATCACGAATGCGATCGTGGTGGGCGACAAGCGGAAATTTGTGTCGGTGCTGATCGTGCTGAATTTTGCGGCGATCGAGGCCGAAGCGCAAAAGACAGGGTCACGATTATGTCGGGCCGTCGCAGGCGGTTGCGGATCCTTGGGTGCGCGATTTGATTTCGCGCGAAGTGGAGCGGCTGACGGCTTCGCTGGCGCAGTACGAGAAGCCGAAGCGATTTGCGCTGCTCGAGCAGGATTTCACGTACGCGAACGGCGAGCTGACCTACACGCTGAAAATGAAGCGGCGCGTGATCGAGCAGCGTTATCAGGATTTGATTGCGCGGCTGTATGCGGACGTGGAAGAGCCGCGGCCGCAGCATCTGGCGTAAGCGCTGCGGCGTCGGCGTCGCGCGGCGTTACAATGAATTTCGGGAGTATCTATGCCTGACCAATTGATGATTGCCGGCCGCACGTTTAATTCGCGGCTGATCGTGGGGACGGGGAAATATCGCAGCTTTGCGGAAATGCGGCGCGCGCACGAGGCTTCCGGCGCGGACATGGTGACCGTGGCGGTTCGGCGCGTGAATCTGACGGACAAGTCCAAGGAATCGCTGCTCGATTACATCGACCGCAAGAATTTTTTTATTCTGCCGAATACCGCGGGGTGTTACACGGCGGACGAAGCGGTGCGCACGGCGCGGCTGGGGCGCGAAGTCGGTTTATCGGAATGGGTGAAGCTGGAAGTGATTGGCGACCAGCAGACTTTGTTTCCGGATACCGAGCAACTGATCAGCGCGACGAAGACTTTGGTGGCGGAAGGGTTCATCGTGCTGCCTTATACCAATGACGATTTGATTGCGGCGCGCAAATTGATTGATGCGGGCGCGGCGGCGGTGATGCCTTTGGGCGCGCCGATTGGTTCGGGCATGGGAATTCAGAATGTGGCGAATTTGCGGATTTTGCGCGAGCGGATTACGGAAGTGCCGTTGATCGTGGACGCGGGCGTGGGGACGGCTTCGGACGCGGCGCTCGCGATGGAATTGGGCGCGGACGGCGTGCTGATGAATACCGCGATTGCCGAGGCGCAGGATGCCGTGCTGATGGCGGAGGCGATGGGTTCGGCCGTGGATGCCGGGCGGAAGGCTTTCTTGGCGGGGCGCATCGAGAAGAAATTGTATGCGGCGGCATCGAGCCCGCTGCATGGTGTGGTGAGGTAGGTAGCACGACTTTCCTTCAAACGGTGCGATGCTTCGAAGTTGCCGCTTCATTAAGCCTCCCCTTGTAAGCCAGCGCGCGAAATTGTCATTCCGAGGGCGAAGTTGGCCCGAGGGATCTGCTTTTGCGCTGAAGTCGGCACAAAAAGCAGATCCCTCGCTGCGCTCCCTTCCTTCGTCAGGGCAAGCGGGATGACAGCTCTCGCGCGTGGCGGCCCAATAGAACGCGGAATCTAGCGGAACAGAACGTGCCAGAGGATGTCCACGAGCGCGTGGACTACTGCGGCTGGAAACAGCGACTTCGTTTTCATCCAGGTGTGGCCGTAGAAGAGGCCGGCGATTGTGGCTAGTGCTACGTACTTCCAGTTGGGGTATGGCGCGTGGAAGATGTGCGAGAGGCCGAAGATGATGGAGGCGAGCACCAAGCCGGCCCATTGATTTTTGAAGGTGCGCTGAAAAAGATTCTGCAGGATCCCGCGAAAGAGAAATTCCTCGGGCCACGCCGTGAAAACTAAAATCCCAATGATGGTCAGCGGCAGGGAACGCAGGCGCGTGGCCGATGGGTCGTAGGTGAGGAAGCCGATGCGGATGCCGATGGCTACGGCAATCGCGGCGAAAATGCCGAAGTGGACGAGCACGTTGCCCGCGAAGCCGCGGCACCATTCGATCGCGTAGCCGACTCCTTCCAGACGCCGCAGCAGGACGAATGCGGCGACCCCCGTGCTGAGTGCGAGCAGGATAGTCAGCGTGTGCGTCAATTGCGTGGGATACGGGAACAGGCGGTACATCCAGCGGAATTCGACTGGGAGCCAGACGATTATTGCCGCAAGGTAATCCGCTGGCGTGCCCGGAGGTTTTCCGGCGCTGCTCGCGACTAATAGTGCAGGCAGCACCGCGTACGCCGCGCCGATCAGCGCCATTTTCCAATTCGTCGTGACGCCGATGGTGTAAATCAGCACGGCGAAAAGCGGAATCAGCGGCGCGAGAACGCCGCCGTGTTCGCCGAGCGATTGGCGCGCTTGATCGAGAACGTTGGGTGACGCGAGAAATAATTCAAAGGCGAAGAGCACGGCCGCAACGCCGAGCGCCAGCGCGAATGCGCGGCCTCCGTAGCCGAGGCGCATCCCGAAAAATCCAGCGAGGATGACGATCGCGGCCCAGATGCCGGCGGCGGTCGGGAGATTCATTTGCCAGGATTTCGAGTTCGTTGCCATCGCGAAGGATTTTACTGAACTGTTGGGTGTTCGCGAAGCGCATCCGTCTCGCGAACTTCAGAGTTTCGGTGTGGCAATACTTGTGCGATTCTGGTGTGGCTCAAAACTGCATGGCGGCGCCTCCCAAACAAGGACGACTGGCTTACATTGACTGGCTGCGCGGGTTCGCCTGCGTATTGATGTTTGAGGTGCATTCGTACGATTCGTGGCTGAGTGCTTCCGCGCGCGACACGCATTTCTTCAAGTGGTCGCAGCTTAGCGGGACGCTTCCTGCGCCACTTTTTCTGTTTCTTGCTGGGGTTTCCTGCGCGCTGGTGACGGACAAATCGCGGAAGAAGGGGATTCCGCCGAATCAGATTGCGCGGACGATGATTTTGCGCGGCCTCGAAATTCTGGCGTTGGGCTATCTTTTTCGTTTGCAGGAATATTTGTTGGGGCTGCCCTGGGCGCCGTGGACCGACCTGCTGCGCGTGGATATTCTGAACACGATCGGCCTTTCGATCGTGCTGGTGGCGATCGTATGCCGGCTGGCGCAATCGCGGGGTGCGAACATCGCCCTTGCTTTGGTAGCGGCCGCGGTGATCGCATTGGCTACGCCGGCGCTATACACAACCTGGCGACCGAGCTGGCTGCCTTGGTACCTCGAGTCGTACATCAATGGCGTGCACACGCTGAATGCGCCGCAGCCGTGGCTATTTCCTGTTTTTCCGTGGGCTGGGTTTACGTTTGCGGGGCTGGCGCTGGGATTTTTTCTTTTTGGCGATTGGGCGACGCGGAATGTCGCTCGGGCGGTTAGCTTATTGGGCGCGGCAGGCGTTGCGATGTTTTATCTTGCGGGCTGGCTGGATGCGCGGCCTGCGCAGATGTTTTCCGTTTACGATTATTGGCACACCAGTCCCAACTTTTTTCTCGCGCGCGTCGGCCTCATGTTGATTTTGTTTCCGGTGAGCTACTGGTGGTGCCGGTGGGTGGTCTCGCGGATTCCGTTCAGCCCGATGGTGCAAATGGGGCAGACTTCGCTGCTGGTTTATTGGGTGCACATCGAGTTCGTGTACGGACGGTTTTCGATTTTGCAGAAGAATATGCAGACGATTCCGATGGCTACGCTTGGGCTGCTGATAATTACGACGGGGATGGTTTTGCTGTCAGTGGCGCGGACGCGGTCTAAGGGGCGCGGGGCGGAGATGGTGGCCTGGTTCCGGCGGACTTTGCGACCGGCGGCAGAAATTTAGCGCTATTGCGAGGAGCAGGGTTGTTGCTGTTGTTGTGGCGCGGTGGGATCGGCTGGGTCGGCGGGTCTTGGCTGGGTTTTGAAGATGTGCTCGCCGGGGCGGGCCAGGCCCATATTCTCGCGAGCGATGCATTCGATGGTGGCGGGATCGGTTTTTAGATCTTTCACGTGGTTTTGCAGGGCTTGATTTTCTTTGTCGAGCTGGTTGATTTCTTGCTGGATTTTGCGGGCTTCTACCTGCGAGCGGTGCATCGCCAGGACGCCGTGGGTGCCGAAAATGTCCTGCAGGAGCAACAAGGCAAAGCCGGCCACCAGAAACCAATTCATATTGCGGCGGAAAAAGCTGCCGAGTTGCTCGGAGAAAGTTTCGCGCGGATTCTCCGCGTCGACAGTGGCGGGACGTGCTGCCGCGCGCGCTTTCGGTCGCCGGGTTTTTGTGAGCCGCTTCTTCATTTCGTAATCCAAGCGCGCGCGTCCTCTGCCAATTTTTCCGCGGCAGCGGGCTTCGCGGCTTCCGTGTAAATCCTCACGACTGGCTCGGTGCCCGAAGGGCGCATCAAGACCCACGAGCCATCGTCAAAAATCAATTGCAATCCATCGGTGCGATCCGTCTTGGCGACTTTGCGTCCCGCGAATTCGCTGAAATTTTCGCGCAAGCGTTCCGGCAACTTCGCCTGCGTCTCCGCAGGGAGATGCAGGTTCACGCGAATCGGCCAGTATTCGCCGCCGACTTTGCGGAAGAGCTCGTGCAACTGCTCGCCCAAAGAAGCGCCGCGCGCCGCAATCATTTCCGCGACGAGCAGGCATGCGAGAATGCCATCTTTTTCCGGCAGGTGGCCGCGGATGGTCATGCCCGCGCTCTCTTCGCCGCCGAGCGCAATCTTATCCTCGCGGAGCAGCGGACCGACATACTTAAAACCAACGGGCGTTTCGTAAACCTTAACGCCGTGGAGACGCGCGACAGCGTCGAGCAAGTGCGTGGTGGCCACGCTGCGCTGCGCGCCCAGCTTCCAGCCGCGCGTTTCGAGCAGGTAATCGAAAACCAGGCCGAGAATGTGGTTGGGCTGGACGAACGAGCCGTCGCGATCGAGGATGCCGAAGCGGTCGGCGTCGCCATCGGTGGCGAGCCCGGCCAGCGCTTTCTTTTCAATCACGAGCTTTTTCAGCGGCGCGAGATTTTCTTCGGAGGGATCGGGGCCGGAGCCGTCGAAGAGCACGTCGCGCTTGGTGCGAATGGATTCGACGGTCATGCCGTGGTCGGTGAGGATGCGATCGAGCCAGCCGGCGCCGCAGCCGTGGACGGCGTCATAGGCGAAATTGCCTTTGGCTTTCGTGAGCACATCGAAGCGAATCATTTTTTCGAGCTGCGCGAAGTATGGTGCGCGCGGATCGAGTCGCTCGAAATCGTCTGCTATTTCTTGGAACGAGGTTTCGTCGTCGGGCAACGCGGCGGCGCGCTTTTCGATGTCCTTTGTGATTTCGGGAAGAGCGGGGCCGCCATCGGGGCCGGAAAATTTCAGGCCGTTGTATTCGGCGGGGTTGTGGCTGGCGGTGATGTTGACGCCGCCATCGAGCTCATTGTGGATGATGGCGTGGGCGAGGACTGGAGTTGGCGTGGGTTCAGGGCAGAAGACGATGCGGCAGCCGTGCTTGCGCAGGACGGTGGCCGCGGTGCGTGCGAATTCAGGCGAAAAAAAACGCGTGTCGTGGCCAACGATGAGCGTCGGGGATTTCTTGCCCGCGGAGACGTGGCCAGCGACTGCGGTGGAGGCTCGGCGGACGCCGGGGAAGGTGAAGTCGTCAGCGATTACGCCGCGCCAGCCGGAAGTTCCGAAATGGATCGTTTGTTTCGTCACGGGCGACTATTGTATCTTGGCCTCCAAAGCAAACTTACGAAAGAACTGGGCGAGTCGCAAGAGTAAAGGCGCGTTGGCGGAGGGCGATGACCGATAAAATTGTGGTTTTGGTGACATGCGGATCGCGGAACGAGGCGCGGAAGATTGCGCGAGCGGTGGTGGAGCGGCGACTCGCGGCTTGCGTTAATGAGATTGGGGCGCCAGTGCGGTCGGTGTACCGGTGGAAGGGGAAGGTGGAGACGGGGGAGGAGTTTTTGCTAGTGATGAAGACTACGAAGAGGCGGTTTGCGGGTCTGCGGGCGGCGATTCTTGAATTGCACAGTTACGATGTGCCGGAGGTTATTGCGTTGCCAGTGGTGGAGGGTTCGCGGGATTATCTGGGTTGGATCGCGGAGTCAGTCAGGACGCACGAATGTTGATCGGTGCTCCTGAAATCGAAGAGAGATCCCTCGCTGCGCTCCCTTCCTTCGTCTGGGCAAGCGGGTGACAGGCGTTCCGCGCTGCGGCTCGATTGAAGTTAGATTCTGGCGAGGGCTTGATCTAGGTCGGCGATCAGGTCTTCCACGTCTTCGATGCCTACTGAGAGGCGCACTAGGCCTTGCGTGATTCCGATTTGCATCTGGATTTCCGGCGGGATGGACGCGTGGGTCATCAGCGCGGGCAGCGATATGAGGGTTTCGACGCCGCCCAAGCTTTCTGCAAGCGAGCAGAGCTTCACGTGATTCAGAAAATTCTTGGCGGCGTCGAGTGACCCGAGGTCAAAGGAAATCATAGCGCCGAAGCCGCGCTGCTGGCGTTTCGCGATTTCGTGCTGACGATGCGACGCGAGGCCGGGATAAATCACGTATTTCACTTTGGGATGACTTTCCAGGTGCTTGGCGACGGCCATCCCGTTGGAATTGTGGCGATCCATGCGGACCGCTAGAGTCTTCACGCCGCGCGAGACCAGAAAGCAATCCATTGGAGCGAGCCCCGCGCCAGCGGAGCGCTGCACGAAATAGATTTTCTCGGCTTGCTCCTGCGTGCTGACGATCACGGCGCCGCCGGTGCAGTCACTGTGGCCGTTCAGGAACTTGGTCATGGAATGGACGACGATGTCCGCGCCGAGCGCGAGGGGTTGCTGGAGGTAAGGGCTTAGGAATGTGTTATCCACGACGACCATCAGCTTTTTGCTGTGCGCGAGTTTCGCGATGGCGGCGATGTCCGTGACGATCATCGTCGGGTTCGTCGGCGTCTCCACGTAAACCATGCGCGTGCTGGGCTTGATCGCCTGCGTCACCTTGTCGAGATGCGAGGTGTCCACGTAGCTGAATTCGATGCCGAATTGGACGAGGAGCTGAGTGGTGAGGCGGAAGACGCCGCCGTAGACGGCCTGCGAAAGTATGACGTGGTCGCCTGGACGAAGAAGGCGGAAGACGGAGTCAATCGCAGCCATTCCCGAAGTGAAAACGTAGGAGGCGTGGCCGCCTTCGAGTTTTGCGATGGTGCGCTCGAGCGCTTTTCGATTGGGATGAGCCGTGCGGGCATAATCGTAGCCTTTGCTTTTGCCCATCGCTTCAATCACGTAGGTGGACGTCTGATAGATCGGCGCGACAATCGCGCCAGTGAGCGCGTCCGGTTCCTGGCCCACGTGAATTGCATCGGTGGAAAAGCCCATCTCGTTCCTCCTGAAAAGTTTCGTGACCGTGTTCGGGCTACGCGCCGTGTCCATTTCAGGACGCGGCGACGAAAAGTGCGTGCGAAGCCTTCTATAATTTTCTGCGAAGGCGGGAGACGTCTCATCGATCCGCGTGCGTTGGCGGAATCGAATCTCAATGATACTTCAGACGGCTGCCGCTATGACATCGATCGGCATTGCGGGAGACCAAAGATGCAAAGAGTGATCGGACCAAAGGATTCAGATCGTCGGTGACATCGGCGGCGTACGCGACTACGAGAGTAGTTGCGAAAGTGCCGGGAGTGCGCAGCGAAGCGCGGGGCTTGAGAGACTCGTCCGATTGGAGTAGAAGAGAGGTGCATGGATGCCGCCACCATCCGCCGGGGAATTCGCTCAGAGTGCGCGCTCGCAGCATTCTTGGCAATTGGATTGCTTTGCGCCGGGCCATGTTCCGCTCAGACGAACAGTACGGACAACTCTGGCGCGCAGAGCCAACCTGCCGCGAAGGACGACAAACCGAGCGCGAAGGATGACAAGTCAGAGACTCCGCACACCACCCGCCTAAAGATCAACGTTAAAAACAGTGAAGATAAACCGGTTGGGAACGCCAGCGTCTACGTGCGCTTCAACGAAGCCGGTGGATTCCTGCATCACGACAAGCTCGCCGAATTGAGTTTCAAGACGAACGAAGACGGATCGGTGAAAGTGCCGGCGGTTCCGGCAGGAAAAATTCTGATTCAGGTGATCGCGAAGGGTTTGCATACTTACGGCAAGTGGTACGACATCGAAGACGAGACGGCCACGATTGATATCAAGCTTGAACCGCCGCCGCATTGGTACTAAGGTTCGACTCTAGAATTTTTCCCGCCGCTTTTCCAAATTTTTATTTCCGTGCCGGCTTGGAGTACTGCACTGAAATTGTGCAAAGAGGATTTTCTATGTGAATTGCAGGGAGATTCTAATTTTGCGGCGGCCTTTTCCACACGGTTTTCAACAGAACTGTTGAAAACTTTCACGAAGTATTCATATTTCTTGAGCGGATTGTTGTTCGAGTGGCTTCAAAAATGCGTTGCGGCAGGAATTTATTTCTCCTGATGTTCGGCGAAGCGTTCATCGATTTCGGGAAAAATTGTGACGACGCGATTTAAACCGACTGGATGCATAGTGTTGCGCCTGCGTGCTAATATCTGCTTGTCCTACCGGAAATGCCCGCGGTCTCGATGAAAAAATTAATTCTCAACGCCGACGACTTTGGCATGACGCGTGGTGTGAACGAAGGAATTGTGCGCGCACATCGCGAAGGAATTCTGACCAGCACGACCTTGATGGCGAACGGCGAAGCGTTTGACGACGCCGTGGAGCGAGCGCGCGCGAACCCCGAGCTGGGAGTTGGCTGCCATCTGGTGCTGGTAGGCGGCAAATGCGTGGCGCCAGGGGAAAGCGTCGGGTCGCTCGTCGATGCAGACGGCACGTTGCCTGATTCGCTGCCACTTTTTGTGGCGAGAATCAGCTCCGGCATGATACGCGGAGAAGAAATCGAGCGCGAGTTGCGCGCGCAAATTGACAAAATTCGGGCCGCGGGAATCGAGCCAACGCATTTGGACACGCACAAGCATACGCACGCGCACCCGCGCGTGATGGAGATATTGGGAAAGGTCGGCAGCGACTGCGGAATCACGCGGGTGCGCAAACCGATCGAAGATCTTCGCGACTCGTGGGAGACCAGCAAGGCGGGTGGGCGGGGAATCTCGCTGCAAATCCTGGCGGCGGGAGCTGTTCGTGCGATCGCACCGCAGTTCACGACGATATCCAAGAAGTACGGGCTGCTCTCTCCGGATCATTTTCTGGGTTTGGCTACGACGGGACGGCTTGGGCCGGCACTTTTGCGCGGCATAATCGGCACAGTTGCGGACGGAACGACTGAGATCATGCTGCATCCGGGGATTTGCGACGCGGATTTGGCGCGGTCGGGGTCTCGCCTTCAGAAACATCGAGAAGACGAGCTGCAGGGGCTTTTGGACCCCGGCGTAAGAAGTGCGATTACGGAACGCGGGATTCGCTTAATCAGCTATCGGGAGTTAAACTGAACGTATGCGGGAGCACCCAGGCATGCCGCCGCGTTACTCCGTGGTGGTACCTTTCCACGACGAACAAGAAAGCGTGCGCGAGCTGCATAGCCAGCTGAGCGCCATCATGACCGGACGTTTTGATCCGGTGCAATTTGTCTACGTAGACGATCAAAGCTCCGACGCCACTCCGCAGATTCTCGCGCAGATTGCCGAAGAAGATCCCCGTGTCGCGGTGCTCCGGTTGAAACGGAACTACGGGCAGACGACCGCGCTCGCCGCCGGATTTGATTACGCCTCAGGAGACATCATCATCTCGATGGACGGCGATTTGCAGCACGATCCCGCGGACATTCCCACGCTGCTGGGAACGATGGAAACCACGGGATGCGATATCGTCAGCGGCTGGCGGCAAAAGCGCGTGGATAATTTTATTCTCCGGCGGCTGCCTTCGCGCATCGCCAATTGGATGATGGCCAAGCTGTCTGGCGTGGACATTCACGATTTTGGGACGACGTTCAAGGTTTACCGCCGCGAGACCATCAAGGACGTTCCCCTGTACGGCGAGATGCACCGGTTCATTCCCGCGCTTGCGGCGTGGAACGGCGCGAAGATTGTAGAAGTCCCGATTCGCAACATCGTGCGGCCTGGAGGGAAATCGCACTACGGGATTTCGCGCACGCTGCGCGTTTTCTTTGACATCATCACGATTCGGTTCCTGATGCGTTATATGACGCGGCCGCTGCACTTCTTCGGGCCGCCGGGATTGCTGGGGATGTTCGCGGGTGGCGGCATCCTGGCGTTCCTGCTTCTAGAAAAGATCTTCTCGCAAGCGTCGATATTTCTGCAGCACGGGCCGCTCTTGGTGCTGGGAATGATGTTGTGCCTCTTCGGCGTACAGCTACTCGCTGTCGGGCTGGTGGGTGAGTTGCTGATGCGAACGCATTTTGAATCGCGCGAGAACCCGATGTATCGCGTGGAGCGGATGTACGGAGCGTCGCATGTTGCGGGCCCGGCCAACGCGGCGACAGAAAATCCCCTTGTCGCCCGAAGGGCGAGTCGCTAAGGTAGTCTTAGATGTCGCTTTTGGGGGATTGAAATGGCGGAAACGGCAGTCCGCATTCGAATCTTGCCGCTATTTTCTCGCGAAGAACCTGCTCATTTTTTTCGCTGCCTTCAAACAGACCTTTCAATCCTCCCATGCTTGACATCAGACCGCTGACAGCAAGGAGCTCGCTTGCATCCTGTCCTAGCCGTCAGACGGTCAGCTCGCGATAAGGAGGTCTAACATGGAACTAAACAAAGATATTTCATTGTTCGTGCCGCGATTCTCGAAGGTTGTTAAGGCGATGTTAGCCTGCTTGATCCTGACCACGCTTGTTTGGGCCGGTGGAGATCCATGGAAGGCCAAGCCGTACCAGCAGTGGGATGCGAACGATGTGAAGAAGATATTTAGCGACTCACCCTGGAGCAAGGTAGTGCAAATTTCTGCGACCTGGAAGCCAACTGAAACCAGTGCGGGGGCAGCTCCGGCAGAACCTCAAAGCAGCGGGGGCGGTGCGAGGACGGGCGGCGTGGGCGGCGGCGCGGCGTCAAGCCAATCCAGCGCTCCCAGCCCGACGGGAGGAACCCCGGTCGCAACAAACGCCGAAGCTAGCTATGCCGTTCGCTGGATCTCGTCGCGAACAATTCGTGAGGCGGGATATCGCAATTCTGTGATAGAAGGGCGTCTGAAAGAGGATGAGGCTGAGAAACAACTGGCGCTGCCGGTGGATACCTACAAGGTGTATCTCGGCGGACCGGACATGACGCCGTTTCAATCCATGGATGACAAAGCACTGCAGAGCGCCGCGACGCTGACGGACAAGAAGACAAAGCAACATATCAGTGCCACGAACGCAGAAGTGGTGCATAGTGAAGACGGCAAAACTTTGCAGGGAATCGTGTTCAGCTTCCCGAAACAATCGGGCAACGGAGAACCCTCGATCTCGCCGAATGAGAAGTCGGTGGAATTCATCTGTGTTGCTGGGAAAGCGAAGATTCAAACAACCTTCGACCTTTCCAAGATGGAAGATTCGAAGGGACGCGATATTTAGATTCGTCCTCGTGCGTTGCTCTCAAAGGAGTGAGCATAACGCATGACTATGGCGCGACGGTTCGGTATAGCTTACTTTGTGGTGGCGGCGATGGCACTCGCGGCCAGCGCTCAGATGGGAATGCGCGGCGCGCCGCAACTGCGCGGAATACTGAACCCCGTGGTTGGTTCGGGCGGGCAGTATGAAGTTACGACGGCCAAGGGCGGCAAGATGACGATGGAGATGGTCATCGTCGGCAAGGAATCGGTGTACGGCAAGGATGCCTACTGGTTCGAGAACACGATGTCCAGCGCGCAGATGGGCGGCGACATGATCACCAAGGCGCTCACCGTGGTGAACGGCGCGGATACCGCAGTCTCGCGAATCATCATGCAGATGCCGAATCGTCCGCCGATGGAAATGCCGGCTCAGATGGTGCAGATGCACGGACAGAAGCGACCCACCGACATTCGCAGCGACGCGGAAGATGTAGGCCCCGAATCGGTGACGACTCCCGCGGGAACTTTTGCGACGGAACATTACAAAATGAAGGATGGTTCCGGCGACATGTGGATCGCGGCGAAGGCGGGTCCGTACGGTCTGGTGAAATTTCAGGGCGAGGATTCGACGATGCTGCTCACCAAAGTGATCACCGACGGGAAAGACAAAATCACGGGGACGCCGCAGCCGTTTAATCCTATGATGTTCGGGCAGGACCAACAGCATCCGTAACGGCAGTCCTCTAGTTCCAGTGCTCGGAGGCGCTCCGGAAGTTTCGGAGCGCCTCTTATTTTTTAGCGGAGATGTTTCGGGTTGGATCGGTCGCGGCACGACCCTGGGGGTGATGCAATATGAGGCCAGCTGAAGAAAAATTCTTGCGCGCGCGGATCACGCAGCGGGAAAACTTCGCGCCGGACCTTTGGAAAATCAAGCTCGACCCAGGCGGGGAATTCAATTTTGTGGCGGGCCAATACGCGACGCTCGGTGTGGAAACGGCGGCGAAACGAGTCGAGCGCGCTTATTCGATCGTGTCGTCGCCCCACGAGCGCGAAATCGAGATCTTCTTTGAGCTCGTCGAGCAGGGTGAATTGACGCCGCTGCTGTACAAACTGCAGGTGGGCGATGAAATGTCCATGCGGAAAATCGCGAAGGGACGATTCACGCTGGATTTGAAGAGCGGGCACCGCAATCATCTCTTGCTGGCGACAGTTACGGGCATCGCGCCATACGTGTCTTACATCCGGACGCTGTACGCTGATTGGAAAGAGAACCGCTTTCCGGGGGAACTTCGCTTGTACGTGATCCAAGGTGCCAGCCGCGAGTGGGAATTCGGTTATCGCGCGGAACTCGAGCGGATTGCGGGCGAGGTGCCGTGGCTTACTTATGTTCCGACTATCAGCCGTCCCTGGGAAGACCCCGCGTGGCACGGCGAAACGGGAAGAGTGGAGGATTTGATTCGCAAGTATACCGATCAATGGGGGCTGGACGCCGCGGACACCACCGGATATTTGTGCGGCCACCCGCAAATGATTGAGCTGGGAATGGGAATACTGCTGCGGCGCGGATTTGCAAAGCAATCGTTGCAACAGGAAGTGTATTGGGTGCCGGCAAAGAATCCCTGATTCTGACGGGCGCTTCGAGGGGCTTCTTAGCGCCCGCCAGTGAGGGAATCCGCAGCGAGCTAGTTGGTAGAGTCGTCGCTCGCGGCGGCAACTTGTTCGATGGTGCTGGCGATGGCGCGAATCGGCGCCGAGACGTGCACGGTCTCGTCATGGTCGTTGACGTCAACCACTACCGAACCACCCTGCTTGGTGACGACGACATGCTGGCCAGGCTCGGTGACCTCGACCAGAGTGACGTCATCCGTCTCGCGCAAATCGTCGAGCGCGGCGCGAATGGTCGGCATCCACGGCTGCAGTTCCCTGGAGGCGTGCCCGAACTTGCGGTTGGGGATGAAGTGCACGGTCATGGGAACCAGTGCTGCAGGCGCAAGCACGTAAACGTGATGAGCCTCCGGCTGCCTTTCCACCACATTCACTTCGATCACGCCTTCGCTGCAAATCAGTCCAACGCCGGCAACAGTGACGCCTGCGATTCCGAGCATTACTTTTCCTAACAGAATCATCGCGATCACCTCGTTTCGATCGGGTCCGAGTTAGTCCTGCGTGTTGCGTGAATCCACCCAGACGCGCACGTGTTGCGTCGCGTCCTGGACGGTTACGAGCAGCGCGTCGCCTTCTGCGCTGAGGGCCTGCAGAGCCGCGGCCACATCGAGTTCGTTTTGCTTCGCGGTGGAAAGCAGCGCGTCCACGACTTTCATGGGCACGGTGACGTCTACCTTTTCGCCGCCTTTCGCGGTATCGCGAACGTGCACGATGAGGTTTCCGTTCGATTTCGCGACGCGCACATCCTGATCTTTCTCTTTTATGGTCACGAATTCGTTGTCGGGGGCGGTGCGGATGGCGTCGAGAATGGCGCGGACATCCACATCGTTGAAGTCGGCGTGGTTGATCGTGACGTGTCCATCGTGAAGACCGCCTTTATTCACCGTGGGCAGGATTTTTTCCGCCATGGAAAGAGGGACATTCACGTTTACGCTTTCACCTTTTCCAGGGTCCTCTACACGCACGTGCAGATAGCGCTCCGGGGGTGCGGCCAGGACTGGCGTTGCCATGCTTGACACCATCGCAGCCGACAAACCGACAACGGCTATTGATCGAAGGACTTTTCGCATTTTGGGGAAGCCTCCCGTGCTCTTCCTGCACGTATGTACGGAGGCACGCGGAGAAATGTTCCGCGAAAAATGGCGCGGTTGCCCCAGCGCAGTGGCTGAGGCAGGCGGCGGGTGATCTAGTCGCGCTGGGGTTTGAAGTAAACGGCTGCGAGGGGTGGCACGCGCAGCTTCAGGGACCACGGACGTCCGTTCCAGGGGATTGGTTCAGCGTTGACGCCGCCGGCGTTTCCTTTGTCGCTGCCTTCGTAGTAGGCGGAATCGGTATTGAGGATTTCGCGGTAGTAGCCGGACGACGGGACGCCAACGCGATACTCCTCGCGCAAAACGGGAGTGAAATTGCAGACCGACACGATGAAGTTTTCGGCATTGCGCGCGCGCCGGATGAACGTGAGGATGCTGGCGGCGGCATCGTTGGCATCAATCCATTCGAAGCCGGCCCACTCGAAATCCACTTCGAAGAAGGCGCGCTCGGTGGAATGCAGGCGGTTCAAATCGGCCAGCAGCCGTTGGATGCCGCGATGCCAGGGTGACTGTTCGAGCTGCCATTCCACGGCGCTCTCTTCCCAGAATTCGTCTCTCTGCGCGAGCTCGCTGCCCATGAAGAGAAGTTTCTTGCCAGGATGCGAGTACATATAGCCGAACAGCAGACGGACGTTTGCGAATTTCTGCCAGTCATCGCCCGGCATTTTTTCCAGTAGCGTGCGTTTTCCGTGCACGACCTCGTCGTGCGAAAGAGGCAGTATGAAATTCTCTTGGAACGCGTAGATCATGGAAAAGGTGAGTTCGTTGTGGTGGTATTGGCGATACAGCGGATCGAGCGCGAAATAGCGCAGCGTGTCGTTCATCCAGCCCATGTTCCACTTCAGGTCGAAGCCTAGCCCGCCGACGTACGTAGGCCGCGAAACCGCGGGCCACGAAGTGGATTCTTCGGCGATCATCAGCGCGCCGGGATGACGGCTGTGGAGAACTTCGTTGAGGTGTTTCAGGAACGCGATGGCTTCCAGATTTTCGCGGCCGCCGAAGGGATTCGGAATCCACTCACCCGGCTTGCGCGAATAATCGAGATAAAGCATGGAAGCGACCGCATCCACGCGCAGCCCGTCGAGGTGGTACTTGTCCAGCCAGAAGAGCGCATTCGAAAGCAGGAAATTCTGCACTTCGTTGCGGCCGTAATTGAAGACGAGCGTGCCCCAATCAGGATGCGCACCGCGCCGCGGGTCTTCGTGCTCGTAGAGGTGCGTGCCGTCGAAATATCCCAGGCCGTGCGCGTCGCGTGGGAAATGCGCGGGCGTCCAATCAAGGATCACGCCGATATCTTCCTGGTGGCAGCGGTCCACGAAGTACATGAAATCGGCAGGCGTGCCGTAACGGCTGGTGACCGCGAAATATCCAGCCGTTTGATAGCCCCACGAGGCGTCCAAAGGATGCTCCATGATAGGGAGCAGTTCGATGTGCGTGAAGCCCATGCGTTTGACGTATGGAATCAGTTCGTGGGCAAGTTCGCGATAGGTGAGCCAGCGATTTCCCTCTTCCGCTTTGCGCCGCCAGGAACCCGCGTGCAGTTCGTACACGGTCATCGGTGAGTGCAGCCAATCACGCAGGGCGCGCGATTCCATCCACGGGCGATCCTTCCACTGATAGCCGTCAATATTGCGGACCACCGAGGCGTTCTTCGGCCGCACTTCGCCTGAGAATCCGTACGGATCGGATTTCAGTCCGAGATAATTTCCAAAGCGGCCGAGAATCTCGAATTTGTAAAGCTCTCCTTCATCGAGGCCGGGAATGAAGATTTCCCAGATGCCGCTTTCGCCGCGATGCCGCATCGGATACACGCGGCCGTCCCAGTAATTGAAATTGCCGACGACGCTGACGCGTTTCGCATTGGGCGCCCATACGGCGAACTGCACGCCGCGAACGCCGGCGACTTCGCGGACGTGCGCGCCCAATTTTTCGTACTTCAGGTAGTGCGTGCCTTCGCCGGAAAGATACAAATCGTATTCGGTGAGCACGGGCGGAAATGCATAGGGATCGAGGGTTTCGAGCACGTTGCCGTCGCTGAATCGAATCCGGAGGCGATAGGCGGTCGGCGGAACGGTATCGCCCGCCGCGGTGCCGAAAGCAGGAGCCGGGACGATAGCTTCAAACAGACCCCCGGGTTGCAGCTGGCTTGCGGCATATGACTCGTTATTCTTGCGTCCGAGCACGGTGACTTCCGTGGCATTGGGACGGAACACGCGGATTGCTAGCGAACGTTTGCCATCCACGGTGATCCAGTGCGGACCGAGGATTGCGAAGGGATCGGAATGTTCGCCTCTGACAATGAGCTCGAATTCTGTTGGCTGCTGTTCCTGAGGATTTGCGGGGAAGCTTTGTACTTGGTTTTCTTTTTCCATGACGGTATGAGTCCTTATCAGGGCTGAACTCCATCTTACCGAAGCCGAAGCCTTGCGCCAAACTACGTTTGGCCAGGGTCAGGTTCCATTGTGATGGCAACTGGATTAACGAAGTCAGTCTTCGAGCCTTGGGAAGTGTCAGCAAGCCAATCGCACTGAAATCGCCTAGACTCGAAACTGCGTGTGTGGGTAGTTGATGCGCTGCATTGAAGTCGGGCGCCCTTTCAGCGAAAGTTATCCATTGTTTTTGTGAAATGCAGCATGATGAATGCAACATCGGAAGCCGATGCAGCCCAGCCCGACGAACCTGAGTCCACCTAACGCAGACCAATCTCCCCCTTCGCCACCGCCGTTGGCCGATTCCAGCAAGCGTCTGCTGCCATGGCTAATCGCCGTGGCGTTTTTCATGGAGTCGCTCGACACGACGATTCTGAATACCGCCGTGCCGACGATCGCTGCGGCGCTTCACGTTGCTCCACTCAGCATGAAGTCGGTGCTGGCAAGCTACACGCTCAGCCTTGCCGTCTTCATCCCAATCAGCGGTTGGATGGCGGACCGCTTCGGAACACGCCGGGTGTTTGCCTCGGCGATCGGCATCTTCACACTGGGATCATTTCTTTGCGGGATCTCGAGCAACATCCACGCGCTCGTGGCCTGCCGCATCTTGCAGGGCTGCGGCGGAGCCATGATGGTGCCCGTCGGTCGGCTGACCATCGTGCGGACATTTGCGAAGTCGGAACTGGTTCGCGCCATGAGTTTCGTGGCCATTCCCGGTTTGGTCGGCCCTATGCTGGGACCGATCGCGGGAGGCCTGATCGTCGGATATCTGCACTGGCGGCTGATTTTCTTTGTGAATATTCCGATAGGCCTCACAGGTTTGTACATGGTTTACCGGCACCTGCCAGACTACCGCGAAGAGCACGTTGATCCTCTGGATGTAACGGGGCTGATACTCTTCGGCTCCAGCGTGGCGCTGCTTTCCTACGTGCTGGAAGTATTCGGCGAACACACGCTGAGCGTTCCGCAGACTTTGGGCCTATTGGCGCTTTCCATTGCGCTGCTCGCGGGCTACGCGCTGCACGCGACAAGAACTACGCATCCAGTCCTGCACCTCGTTCTTTTTCGGATTCGTACTTTCCGAGCCGCCGTCATCGGCAGCTTTGTGACCCGGCTTGGTATTGGCGGCATTCCGTTTCTCTTTCCGTTGTTGTATCAGGTCGGCCTAGGGTTCAGCCCGATTCAATCCGGGTTGCTGATGATGCCGCAGGCAATCGCCGCGATTAGTCTGAAAATGACCATGCCGGGAATTCTCAGGCGCTTTGGCTATCGGGCAGTGCTTGTTTCGAACACCGTGATCATCGGCTTGCTGATTTTCCTTTTCGCGACCATCGGGAGGGGAACGCCCGTGTGGCTGGTCGTCATCGAGCTGTTCTGCTATGGATTCTTCACATCGCTGCAGTATACGAGCATGAACACACTGGTATTCGCGGACGTTAACGAGGAACAGGCGAGCAATGCCAGTTCGATTGCGAGCACCGTGCAGCAGATGGCTGTCAGTTTCGGCGTGGCTTCCGCTTCGCTGGTGACCGCTTTCTTCATTCCCGATAGCCACACCTCCGATGCTTCGCAATTCATACACGGTATTCACCGCGGTTTTTTGGTGCTGGGCGGCATGACGCTGCTTTCGACGATTGTTTTCCGCGAACTGAAAAGAGAAGACGGCGATGCGGTGAGCCTGAAGCGGGAAATGCACGGGGGATGAGGTCGGCCCGCGTGTGTGCTGGTCTTTCGCGGCTGGAAACAGAATGCATGTCGCTGGACTTGATTGCCAAAGCTCGGTAGGCTAGCCGCCGACCCTGGGGCGCACGGCGAGGGCAATTCACGAAGGAGACTGCTCATGAGAAATGTCGTTCGCTCGATTTTTTTCGTTGCGCTACTCGCTCTATGTGGTTCCGCAAGGACCGCGCCAGCGCAGGATGGCGCGCAAACGAAGACCCCCCGCACGCCCGTCAAGGCGGTTGTCGCCAATTGGAATGATGTGGGCGGCAGGCTGATCACGATGGCGCAGGATTGGCCGGAGGACAAATACGGCTACAAATTGACTCCGCAGGTGCGGTCCTTTGAGCAGGTGATTCTGCATATTGCCGGGGCGAACTACGACATGATCAACCGATTGACCGGCACAAAGGCCGGCGACGCCCGGAATGATCCGCCCGTGAGTGAATATAAGACCAAAGCAGAAGTGGTCGCGTTTCTTAAGAAGTCGGTGGATGACGGCGCGGCTCTTGCCGAGAAGGAAGGCGACGCGGGAGTAGTCAAGCATCTGGAAGATTGGATCGGGTATACGGAGCACATGGGTGAGCACTACGGTCTGCTCGTTGCTTATTACCGTGCGAGCGGCTCGGTGCCTCCGGAATCGCGCCCGAAAAAGTAGGAGTTCATCCAGGAAACTGGCAAATTCGTGGCTCGGACGCTGCGTACCGCAGTTACGCACTTCCGAGCCACTTTTTTGTTGCCGCATTAGGCATCGTTTTGCGGTGCCGACGAACCGCGTATCGAAGCCGTTGCCTACCGCTAAGTGCCCCGGAATGTGAGCATTTGGTACGAACGTACCATTGTCCGAAAAGCGCCGCCTATTTATACCTGTACATGGGGTCAGTGGGCAGCGAGAGAGCCTTGCTCCAAACCTGACAAATGGCGAAAAAAGTCACTGTGTTTCCGGCAAACGGGAATGGTTTCGTGCGCTCTAATGGGCATGAGAAGTCCAAGACGTCCATTCCTCCGCACGACGATGCCCCAAAGCAGGACGCCGCGGTGACCGATCAGAGCCTGCAGCTTCTTTTTTCCAGCAATCCCCACCCGATGATTGTCCTGGACGCAAAGCGGTGCGTTCAGATGTGCAATCCTGCATTCGAAAATCTCTTTCAGTACCGGCAAGAGGAGATTCGCGGCGCCGACCTGGATTCGCTGCTGGCGCCAACCGAATTGGTGTGCGAAGCACAAGGGTTTACCGAGCGCGCGACGGCTGGAGAGGTGGTGCGCGCGAATGGGCAGCGGCGCCGGCGCGACGGATCGCTGGTTGAGGTGCAGATCACCTGCGTTCCGTTGGTAGAGAAGGGACGAGCAATCGGGAGCTTCGCGATTTACGAGGACGTCACCGAGCGGCGTGAAGCCCAACGCGCCCAGCGCCAGGCGGAGGAAAAACTCAGCCAGCTTTTTGAAAATGCAGTGGAAGGCATTTTCCGGGCATCGGTAGAGGGCCAGCTGCTGAGCGTGAATCCGGCGCTCGCGCGCATGTGCGGTTACTCGTCCCCCGAGGAAATGATTCTTTGCATTCGAGACATGAGCCGGGATCTGTACGCGGATCCGCAAGCCCGCGTCGAATTCAAGCGGCGCATGTTGGAACGAGGCTCGGTAGAAGGATTCGAATACCAGCTGCGGCGGAAGGATGGAGCGCGCATCTGGGTATCGGAAAACGCCAGGGTGGTGCGCGTTTCGAACGGCGAGGTCGTGGCCTACGAAGGCTCGATGGAGGACATCACCGAGCGGAAGCGTTCCGAGCTCGAGCGGCAGGTAACCTTCGAAATTATTCACGCCGTGAACGTCACGGATAACCTGGACGATCTGCTGTATCTGGTTCATCAAGCGCTGAGGAAAGTTCTGTACGCCGAGAATTGCTTCGTGGCGTTGTACGAACCTCCGTCGGGTATGTTTCACTTTCCTTTTTTCATTGACCAATTTGATGAAGCTCCGCCTCCGCAGCAGGTCGGGCGGAGTTGTACGGCGTATGTGTATCGCACCGGCCGCGCGATGCTGATTCCTCAGCAGGCTTTCGATGAGCTCGCCGAGCGAGGCGAAGTGGAATTGGTCGGCACACCTTCGCCGTCGTGGTTGGGTGCGCCGTTGCGCACGCCCGCGGCAACGATCGGCGTTCTGGTGGTGCAGCACTACGAGAATGAAGCTGCCTACACGGAACGCGACCTGGAGTTTTTGGTGTCGGTAGGCGGACAGATCGCGCTGGCCATCGAGCGTAAGCGCGCGGAAGAAAAAATTCGTGAAAGCGAAGCGCGGCTGCGCGTGCTGGTGGAGCAATTGCCCGCCGTGCTGTGGACGGTGGGGAAAGACCTGCGTTTTACGTCCGCCCTCGGCGCCGGCTTGGCACGCTTGGGCCTAAAGCCCAATCAGATTGTGGGCGTGTCGTTGATGGACTATTTTGAAACGAACGATCAGACCTTCCTGCCCATCGCGGCGCACCGCCGTGCAACGAAGGGCGAGCCGGTAACTTTCCACGTGGAGTGGAAGGGCGGCTCATACACCTGCCACGTAGAGCCCTTGCGCACGGCTGAGGGCGAATTGCAGGGCGCCATCTGCATGGCGCTGGACATCACGGACCGCAAACAGCTCGAAGAGCAGCTTCGCCAGGCGCAGAAAATGGAAGCAGTAGGGCGATTGGCCGGCGGAATCGCGCACGATTTCAATAATTTATTGATGGTCATTCAGGGCTACGCGGACTTGATGACCGAACGGCTCGCCGAAGGCGATCCATTGCGGCGTAACGCGGAGCAAATTCAGACTGCGTCGCAGCGCGCGACTTCGCTAACGCGCCAATTGTTGGCGTTCAGCCGCAAACAAATGCTCGCGCCGAAGGTGCTGAACGTACAAAGCGTGGTCGTCGAAATGGAAAAAATCCTGCGGCGCCTGATTGGCGAGGATATTCAACTCGAAACGTCCAGTGCGCCGGACCTGGGATTGATCAAGGCCGATCGCAGCCAGATCGAGCAAGTGATCCTGAATCTCGCCGTGAACGCGCGCGATGCCATGCCAGAAGGCGGCCGCCTGACGATTGAAACCGCCAACGTCGAATTGGACAAGGCCGCGGCGCATCCGCCGGCGGTGCTCTCACCCGGCAAGTACGTAATGCTCGCGGTGACGGACAACGGTTGCGGTATGGACGCCGACACGCAAGCGCACATTTTTGAACCTTTCTTCACTACCAAGGAAAAAGGCAAAGGAACGGGGCTGGGACTGGCTACCGTTTACGGAATCGTGAAGCAAAGCGGCGGCTACGTGTGGGTGTATAGCGAGCCGGGCCGCGGGACGAGTTTCAAGGTGTACCTGCCACGCATCGAAGACGAACCGACCGCGCGGGGACGCGACGCCAAAAGTGACGCGAAGGAGTTGCCGCGCGGGTCGGAAACGGTGCTGCTCGTTGAAGATGAAAAAGGTGTACGGGAGCTGGCACGCGAGTATCTCGAATTGACCGGCTACACTGTGATTGCGGCCGAAGACGGCCACACAGCACTGGAACTCGCTGCCATGCACGTGGGACCGATACAGCTACTGATGACAGATGTGGTGATGCCCGGCATCAGCGGCCGCGAGCTTGCGGGCCGCGTCAAGGCCATCCGCCCGGAGATTAAGGTTCTATTCATGTCTGGATATACGGACCAGGCTGTGGTCCATCACGGAATTCTGGATACGGACGCGGCGCTTTTGCAAAAGCCGTTCACGATGGCGGCGCTTGCCGCAAAACTGCGCGAGATCCTCAGTACCGAAGTGGTGCAGTAGCCACCGCGGCCCTCGTTTTTCCCACGCCTTCATCGCCATCCGCTTGACAGACCCTAAGTCAGCGGTGTTTCTGCGCGAAACAGTTGCACGTCTGCGAACCATCGCATCGCGAGGATCAAACGAGGCTCTCTAGCCCGCACTGAAGCTCACGCGCGGTAAGTCCCTGAATTCAAGTTGCTTGATTGCAGCGGCGCGAGCGTGCGTAGATGCTCCGCCTTTGGCGTCCTAGGTGCATTTAATAGCCCCGTACGGCGGCCGATACAGTCCGTAAGGCACAAGGGGGAAACATGGAAGGCATGACCAGTCAGGTTTTCTTGGATACGCAGAGCAATGTGACAGAGGATTTGATCTCGGAGCGCCGGTTGTGGACGGCTGTGATCGTCCATGCGGTGGAAGATTGGCGCGGTGGGACACTACGCGCGCGCCGCGAGGCGCAGGAGTTTCTTTTTGACAGCGACGCGGATTTCGAGATGGTTTGCGCCGGGGCAGGCTTGAACGCCGAGGATTTTCGCCGGCGCTTGCTGAAGATTGGCCGTCGGATCGAGATGGAAGGAGCGCTGCAGTTGCCGAAGGCCGCCTGACTTGGGCGTGCGTCAGGGACTACGCTTATTGAACTCTCACCGCGTTTGTCTCGCGCTTATGGCGTAGAATTTCCTCGCCGCGTCCTCGGGCGGGGAATGGATGAAGGCGAAAAACCAAAGTAGGCCATGCGGCGAAAAAGAATTGCTGGCTTGTTGCGCTCGCACGCGGCTGGCGCCGGACGACGCGCAAAGAATTCGTGAGATTGCCAGTCAGCCGCTGGACTGGGAATATCTGCTCGCGGAAGCGGAAGCGAATTCCATCACGCCCTTGGTGGAGCGCCACCTGGCGGCAGTTGCGGCCACCGTGGTTCCCGCGGCCGCGCTGGAACAGCTGAAAAAGACCTGCCGCGCCAACACCGTTCGCTGCCTGTATCTCACCGCTGACCTTCTCCAAATTCTCAAACTCTTTCGCGAACAGGAAATTCCTGCTCTTCCTTACAAAGGGCCGGTGGTTGCGGTGCAGGCGTATGGGGACGTGGCGCTTCGTGAATTCGACGACCTGGACGTCATTTTGCGGCAACGCGATATTCCGAGGGCACACGAAATCATCGTTTCGCTCGGTTACAAAGCGAAGTTCGATTGGATTCTTTCACCGGGAGCGAGCGCGTCGCTGGTTCCGGGCGAATACAACTACCGCGACGAGCCACGGCGCGCGATGGTGGAACTCCACACCGAAGTCACATTGCGCCATTTTCCTGTAAAGCCCAATCTCGACTATTTCATCGCCCGGCGCGCGCCGGTGCGAGTCAGCGATCACGAGGTGCTCACATTCACTGCAGAGGACTTGCTGCCGATGCTGTGCATTCACGGGTCGAAGGATTTCTGGGAGCGGTTTTCGTGGGTGGCCGACGTTTCGGAGTTGATCCAGTCGCATCAGGGCTTGAATTGGGACGAAGTTTTGCGCGTAACAAAATCGCTCGGCGCGGAACGAATGTTGTATACGGGGCTGGTGCTCGCGCACGGACTGCTACGCGCGCCGCTACCCGCGGAGATTTTGCGGCGAGTGCAAGCGGACCGCACTGCCTGCGAAATCGCGAGCGAAATTCAGCAGATGGTGATGACCCGGCCCTCGCAGACGCTCGATGCGGCGGGACGACTACGTTACCGGCGCAATATGTTAGCGGGTTTCGTCGCGGGATGGCGTTACGTGCTGCGTCTGGCAGTGGTTCCGGCGGAAGAGGACTGGGCGATGATGCGGTTGCCGCGTTCACTTGCGCCATTGTACATCGCGCTGCGGCCATTTCGCCTGTTGCGCAAGTACGGCGCGGCGAATCGCGAACAGGCCAAGCCTACCGCGTGATCGTAAGCGCGCGCGGCGAAAAGCAACAGGCGGGTTCAGCGGCCTGCTAAGTCCTAATGATCATTACCTCAGTGGATTTAATCAGGGCCGCCACCCTTTGACCTTTCTTCAGGCGCATTTCGCGCACGGCATCTGCGGTGATGATGGACGTGATGTGCTGTCCGCCGATGGATAGGGTCACTTGTGCCATCAGGCCGCTGGTCTTGATGTCCATCACCCGGCCCGCGAGTTGATTGCGCCCGCTGATGCGCCGGAAATTGGTGCGGCGTTCCGCCACCGGAGCCCGTTCGCTTTTGCGGTAGAGGAACTTGTCCACTTCTTTTTCGGGGACGCGATGATGGCCGCCGGCGGTCTGCACGGTGCGGATTTGCTTCTTGTAGATCCACTGTTTGAGAGTGGGATAGCTGATGCCCAGCACCTGCGCGGCTTCGCGAGGCGTGTACAGTTTTCCGGCGATCATGACGGGCTCCGTAGGTTTCTGGCTCGGATGCTAAACACCCCGCCGCGACGTGTCAATCGGCGCGCGGCGGCCTCTCGGTGAATGTAATCATGGTGCATGTATAGCCGATAACTTCAGGGAACACCGGGTGCTGGCAGACGACTTTGGCTTTTGCACGCTTCTCTCGCGATTCTGCGATAGAATCTTACTTCGGGTACGGCCCGGAATTGAAACGGGCAGAGTCGCCCGAACCACGCGTTCCAGATTGAAACGAAACCCCGGCGCATTCACAGCGCCCACTTGGCAGCTTGGCGCAACCAGCTTGCAATATTGATTGGAGGAGATCCCAATGAGCACTACAGCAAAACCGACCGCAGCATCTGGCGAAGGAAAGCCCGCCGAAAATCCTCTCAAGGCGCTACTGAAGTTCGGCCAGTCCGTGTGGCTTGATTACATCCGCCGGAACCTGCTCACCACGGGCGAACTGAAACGCCTGATCGAAGAAGACGGCCTGCGCGGCATGACTTCGAATCCCACGATTTTTGAGAAGGCCATCGCGGGCAGCACGGACTATACAAAAACGCTAGAGGAACTGGAAAAGCGCAAGGATTTGGACGCTAAGGGTCGCTACGAAGAGCTCGCGATTAAGGACATTCAGGATGCTGCGGACTTCCTCCGGCCGGTTTATGAAAAATCAAAGAAGCGCGATGGCTATGTGAGCCTGGAGGTTTCGCCTTACCTCGCGCATAAGACGCAGGAAACTTTGGACGAAGCGCGCCGCTTGTGGAAGCGCGTGGGGCGCGAAAACCTCATGGTTAAGGTGCCCGGTACTCCCGAAGGCATTCCCGCCTACCAGCAACTAATCAGCGAAGGCATCAATATCAACGTGACCCTGCTTTTTGCGTTGGATGTATATGTGAAAGTAGCGGAAGCCTACATCGCCGGCTTGGAGCAATACGCCAAGAATGGCGGAGATGTAAGCCGCATGGCTAGCGTCGCCAGCTTCTTCATCAGCCGCATTGACACGCTGGTGGATGGCGAGATAGATGACAAGATTAAAGCCACCTCCAATGCCGGCGAGCAAGCGGCACTGCGCAATCTGAAAGGCAAAGTCGCCATTGCCAACGGCAAGATTACGTACCAACGCTACAAGCAGATTTTCAGCGGTCCGCGATGGAAAGCTCTGGCGGATCGCGGCGCGCAGACGCAGCGTGTCCTGTGGGCCAGCACCAGCACGAAGAATCCGGCTTATAGCGATGTGTATTACGTCGAGGAATTGATCGGTCCCGATACGGTGGACACGATTCCGCCAGCCACGTTTGACGCTTTCCGCGACCACGGCAAGCCGCGCGCCAGCCTGGAAGAAAATATTCAAGCCGCGCACGACACCATGCAGGGATTGGAACGCGCTGGGATATCCATGAAGGCCGCGACGGACAAATTGACCGAAGACGGGGTGAAGCTTTTTGCGGAGGCGTTCGACAAGCTTCTGGCGGCTGTCGAAAAACGCACGACGCAAGCGCAACCTCCATCCATAAACAAAATGACTTACCAATTGCCTGAGGAACTGAACCAGGCCGTAAAAAAAAACCTTGAAGACTGGAAATCGGGGCAAAAAGTAAAACGCCTTTGGGCGCGCGACGCTTCGCTCTGGACCAACCAGGATGAAAGCAAGTGGCTCGGTTGGCTGGCGGTCGCCGACGACCAGGTTTCGCAAGAAGCCCAATTCAAAAAGCTCGCCGACGAAATTGCGAAGGCGGGATTTACGCACGCTGTGCTTTTGGGCATGGGTGGCTCCAGCCTTTGCGTGGAAGTCTTCGAGAAAACCTTCGGCACGATCCCTGGCCACCCGCAATTCCACGTCCTCGATTCCACCGATCCCGCGCAGATTCGCACGATTGATAAGAACATAGACATCGCGAAAACAATTTTCATCGTCGCCAGCAAATCCGGCAGCACTCTCGAACCCAACATCTTCAAGCAATATTTCTACGAGCGCGTGAAGCAGGCTGTGGGCGCCGGCGAAGCGGGCAAACACTTTATCGCGACCACCGATCCCGGTTCGCACATGCAGAAAGTGGCCGAAGCGGACGGCTTCCGTCATATATTTTTCGGCGTGCCGAGCATTGGTGGACGCTATTCGGCACTGTCGAATTTCGGCATCATTCCCGCGGCGATTCAGGGTGTGGACGTCCCGAAGTTCCTCGATCGCGTGGAGGAAATGGTCCACGCCTGCGCTTCGGCGGTTCCCGCGGATGAAAATCCCGGCGCGATTCTGGGAGTGATTCTGGGCACGGCGCAGACGCTGGGCCGCGACAAAGTGACGATTTTCACGTCACCCGCGATTTCTGATCTCGGCGCATGGCTCGAACAACTTCTCGCTGAATCTACGGGCAAAGAAGGGAAAGGGCTGATACCGGTGGACCGGGAAGCCGTTGGTGCGCCCGAGGTATACGGCAAAGACCGCGTGTTCGCTTATGTGAGTCTGGCCGGGGACAACGACGCCAAGCAGGAAGCGGCGGTCAGCGCGCTGGAAAAAGTGGGCCAGCCCGTAGTGCGCATCACGCTGAAAGACAAGTACGACCTCGGCGAGGAGTTTTTTCGCTGGGAAATCGCTACTGCAGTAGCGGGATCCATCATTGGGATCAACGCGTTCAACCAGCCGGACGTGGAGGCCAGCAAAATCGAAACGCGGAAATTGACCGACCAGTACGAAAAGACGGGTGCGCTGCCGCCGGAATCGCCGTTCTTCGAAGAGCAGGGCATTAAGCTCTACACCGACGAAAAAAACGCTGTTGCTCTGAAGCAGACGGTGCAGGGAAGTGCAACTCTTGTGGGGTACTTGCGCGCGCATTTGAATCGCATCAAGGCCGGCGATTATTTCGCGTTGCTCGGCTACATCGAAAGAAACGCGCCGCACCAGACGCAGTTGCAAGCGATGCGTCACTCGGTACGCGACAAGAAGCACGTCGCGACGTGCCTGGGATTCGGCCCTCGATTCCTGCATTCCACTGGGCAAGCCTACAAGGGCGGTCCGAATTCAGGCGTGTTCTTGCAGATCACGTGCGATGACGCGGCGGACCTGCCCGTACCGGGCCAGAAGTATACGTTTGGCATCGTGAAAGCGGCGCAGGCGCGTGGGGATTTCCAAGTGCTCGCGGAGCGCAATCGCCGCGCGTTACGCGTTCATTTGGGCGCTGATCTCGCGGCCGGCTTGAACAAACTGCAAGCCGCGATGCAACAAGCGCTTTCGTAGCACGCTTCAACCACATTCCAAAAACTAGAGTGCTAAGCTGTTCGTCACCATGATCCCTCGCAGGAATCGGGCTGGCGGATGAAGTCCCGCGCGCAAGCGCTGCAGAGCATCGCGGGACAATCGTTCGACGTCTGCGTGATCGGCGGCGGCGCCACGGGCTCGGGCTGCGCGCTCGATTCGCAGTTGCGCGGGTACAAAACCGTCCAGCTCGAAGCCTCGGATTTCGCTTCGGGCACCTCCAGCGCTTCCACAAAAATGGCGCATGGTGGCGTGCGCTATCTCGAAGAAGCGATTCGTCGCCTGGACCCTCAGGAATATCGCGTTCTGCAGCGCGCTCTCCACGAGCGCATCCACATGTTGCGCAATGCTCCGTTTCTCACCCGCACCCGTGAGTTCATCACACCGTGTTTCAGTTGGCTGGATGTGGCGTACTTCGAGACCGGTCTGAAACTTTACGATTGGATTGCGGGACGCGATGGGCTTGCGCCCAGCCGCTTTATTCCACGCGAAGAAACTTTGCGCCTGATACCAACTCTCGCGGCCGATCACCTTGTCGGGAGCGTGGCATACACAGACGGACAATTTGACGATGCGCGTTTCAATATCACGCTGGTGAAAACGTTCGCAGCGGCTGGCGGTGAAGCGCTGAACTATGCGCGCGTTGTTGCGTTTGAAAAAGCGAAAGAAGGCAAGATAGTAGCGGCGGAAGTCGAAGATCGAACCAGCGGCCGGCGCTTCCCGGTTCGCGCGCGCGCGTTCATTAATGCCACCGGGCCACACGCTGACGTGTTGCGACAGATGGCCAATCCAGCGGCGCCGCCGCGGATGCGGCTCAGCAAGGGCATTCACGTATTGCTCCCGCGCGACGTTCTTTCGAGCGAAGACGCTTTGCTCGTCCCCAAGACGGAAGATGGCCGCGTGCTCTTTGCGATTCCCTGGCAAGGGCGCTTGCTCGTCGGCACCACGGACGATGAAACGAGCCTCGATGCTCCGCTCGAGGTGAACAAAGTGGAAGTGGCATACGTTCTGCGCCAGCTGAACAAGTATCTGGCGCGTCCCGTTACGCCTGATCAAATTGTGAGCGCAACGGCGGGGCTGCGGCCCCTGGTGAGCGCTGAAAAATCCGGCGATACGAAACATCTGGCGCGCGACCACGAAGTCGAACGTGACGACGCGAGCGGCCTGATCAGCATTATGGGCGGCAAGTGGACAACTTATCGCGCTATGGCTCACGACACGCTGGACGAGGCGCAAAAGCATCTCGGCGGCGGTGGCGAATGCTCGACGCTGCAGCATCCTTTGCTCGGCTCGCACGATTACGTGCCAGATTATTGGGGCTCATTGATGGAGCGGTTCGGCGTTGGCGAATTGACCGCGCGGCACTTGGCCGAAAAATACGGCGTGTGTGCTCCGAGTGTGTTGGAGCTCACGAATGACGAGCCGGATCTCGGCCGTCCGCTGCTGGAAGGACTCGCGCCGATTGGTGCCGAAGTCGTATTCGGCGCCCGCGAAGAATTAGCGGCGACGATCGAGGACGTGCTCGCGCGGCGGACCGGCTTGCAACTGTATGGCTGGCGAGACGCAATGCGCGCGGCGCCAGCGGTCGCGGAGCTGCTCGCGCGCGAGCTTGGCTGGTCGGACGCTGCGAGGCGCGAAGCCGTGGATGAATATCTAGCGAAGATAAGAAAATGGATGCAGACGTCAGGAATCCCCGCGGCTGAATGACGGTCCCTCCGCCGCAACCGAGGGGCACGCCTGTCGAGTAAAATCCGCCCCCACCTACAGTAACGCCCTTATGGTGCCCCAGACCGTCCTATCGGATGCTGAGGCCTTCCGCTGCACGCAATAATTATTGCGGGTTGGAGGCAGCGATGGGCGGATTTGGAGGGGAGGTACGCGGAAGGTCGCAGCGGGAAGTGTGGCACAAGTTCGAGCAGTACATCCGGCCGCAGGTCGTGGAGCAATATGGACTATTCCTCGAAGGACCGCTCAACAAAGAAGATGCTTACCGAAGCATGCGCTACGATCCTTTGCATGGCACATGGGTGCTTGGTTTTTATTTTTCTAAGTAGCCCCATCGGCGCGCGCCCCTCGGCCGCGCGGAAATAAGCGAGGTGCAATGGCGGCGAGCGCGCGATTGAAAATAAGCGGAAAGCGATTTGTGCAAAATCGCTGCAGGAGTTATATAGGTCTTAGACACCGCCGCTTATGCGCGTGCAAGGACTAGCCGATGACCCTCAAGGAATATTCCCAGAAGCGCCGCTTCGATGTGACGCCTGAGCCTTCCGGCAAAGGCACCAAGGGCAAGAAAGAATCTTCGCTCATTTTCGTAGTGCAAAAACACCGCGCCACGCAACTTCATTACGATTTCCGGCTGGAGTGGAAAGGCGTGCTGCTTTCGTGGGCCGTTCCTAAAGGACCGTCGCTCGATCCGACCATCAAGCGGCTGGCGATGCAAGTGGAAGATCATCCGCTGGATTATGCGAATTTCGAAGGCGTGATTCCGGAGGGCGAGTACGGCGGCGGCACCGTGATGGTGTGGGATCAGCGGGACGTGGACTCCCGAAGCCGTATCCGAGGATGTAGACGCGGCGCTCGAAAAAGGCGATCTGAAATTCACGCTGCACGGGAAAAAATTGCAAGGTTCGTGGGTGCTGGTGCGCACCCGCGGCTTTGGCAGCAGCAAGCCCGGAAAATCGTGGCTCTTGATCAAGCATCGTGATCAGTACGCATCCACCGAGGACATCACGATGGAAAAGCCGCGGTCGGCAGTCAGCAACAAGCTTCTGGCCGAGATCGCGCAAGACGGCGGCGGGGATGTCGCTAAAGCCGCCACGGGCGATCCAGCGCCGAAAACATCGCGTAAAGCCGGTCCGCCGGCGGCCAAAAAATCCGCCGCAAAGAAGCCGGCGACTGCCAAATCGAGCGCAGTGAGTTCGCGTCGCGGCGCCAGGAAAACTTCCTAGACACATTCCATCGCTGAGCGAGCCGCGTCCCTTTGAAAGATGCCATTCCATTTCGCGTCCATCCGATGCTGGCGACGCTTGTGCGGAAGCCTTTCGACAAGAAAGGTTGGGTGTATGAAGAAAAATACGACGGCTTTCGCATCCTTGCTTATAAAGAGGGTGACCGAGTCAGCTTAATGTCGCGAAATGATATTGATCGCGTCGCGCGTTTCCCGCAGATCGCGGCAGCCGTGAAGGCGCTCAAATCCCACACACTGCTTCTCGATGGTGAAGCGATTGTCGCGGATCGCAAAGGTGTTTCGCATTTTCAATTGTTGCAGCAGGGGAATAAAGACGCGATATACGCGGTGTTTGATTGCCTTTTTCGTGACGCCAAGGATTTGCGGAAGCAGCCCCTTTCTGCCCGCCGAGTGGTTATGGACGAGGCCATCGGTTCCGGCAAGATTCTGATACCCTCGCATCGGCTGGCCGCGAACGGCCTCGAAGCGTACAAGGTGGCGCGGAAGAAGGGCTACGAAGGACTCGTGGCCAAGGACTTGACGTCTCCGTATGTGGAATCGCGGTCGTCGTATTGGCTTAAGGTGAAGGTCCATCAGGAAGACGAGTTTGTGATCGGCGGGTTTACGGCGCCGGCCGGATCGCGAAAACATTTTGGGGCCTTGCTGCTCGGAGCATATAGCGACGGAAAACTTCACTTCGTCGGAAAAGTTGGCACTGGATTCGACGAAGACACTCTCAGCGCGCTCTACCGAAAACTGCATCCGCTGGCTCGCACGAAGCCGGCCTTTGTTGATCCGCCACGCGCGAAAGGTGTCACTTTTGTCGAGCCCAAGCTTGTGGCTCAAATTTCTTATCAGGAAATCACCGAAGGCAACAAACTGCGCCAGCCGGTTTACCTGGGTTTACGCGACGACAAGAAGTCGCGCGAGGTTTCCTTGCCGGAGGCCCAATCGTGAAAAAGACTACCAAGAGCGCGGCGGACAAGCTGCCCGTCGAAATCTCGCATCCTGATAAGGTCTTCTGGCCGAAGGAAGGCTACACCAAGCTCGATCTCGCCGAATACTACGCCGCGATTTTCGATAAGCTTCAGCCTTACGTGAAAGACCGCATCCTCACGCTCGAACGCTGCCCCGATGGCATGGGCGGGCAGTGCTTTTACCAAAAAGAAAAGCCTAAAAGCATGCCCGCGGATACGCGCACGATTCTGATACGCCATACGGACGCGAAGAATGAAGCAACAAACTACGTTGTCGGCGGCACGCTGAAAACTCAGCTCGCGCTCGTGAATCTCGGCTGCATCCCCGTGCACGTGATGGGGACGCGCGCGGCGGCATCGCACAAACCGGATTGGGTCTGCTTCGATCTCGATCCGGGGTCGGGAAAGTTTGCAGACGCCGCGGGCGCGGCGCTCCAAGTGAAGCAGGGGCTCGATATTTTGAAACTGGATTCATATGCCAAAACTTCGGGCGGCAGAGGACTGCACGTCTTCGTTCCGATCCGCCCGGGGCCTGATACGGACGAGGTTCTGCAATTCGCCCGGTCATTCGGAGCCATTGTGGCGCAATCGAATCCGCAGGATTTCACCGTCGAGCATTCCATCAAGGCGCGGGGCCAGCGCGTTTATCTCGACCCATTCCGCAATGGCTTCGGGCAGACCGTGGTCGCTCCGTATTCGGTGCGACGCCGGGACAAGGCGCCATTTTCGATGCCTTTGGCTTGGTCTGAGGTGAAAACGAGCCTAGATCCCACGGATTTCAATCTTGGGAATTTTCAAAAGAGATTGAAAGGGAAGGATCCCTGGGCCGATTTCTTCGAGAACCGGCAAAGCTTGAAAGATGCCGCACGCGGACTAAAAAGGATCTGATGCCGGGCTCGCCGAACGAGAGTGAGACCTCAACGGAATTCTCCTAGGGTAATTCCTGTATTGACGATTCGCCGCGACCTGTAAGGATGGGCTTTCAGCTTGCGAGCGATTCCGCGGTCTGCAAATGCGTTTCAATCAGACCAAGGTCCACCCATGAATAAGAATCACGATCCAGACACGCCTTCGAGCGGCGCCGTTTCAAAAGTTCCCTCAGAAAACGGAGGCGCCAAGCCTGACGAATTCAGCCGGCGCTCCTTTCTCACTCAATTGAGTGCCGCGGGAATTGCGGCTGCGGCAGCGCCACTGATTCATTCGCCGCATGCGGTTGCGGCGCCCGGCACGGTCGTTGAACCCATTACGGAAACGCAGGTTCCGGGCGCAGTGCCGTTCGTCCTGAATATAAATGGGCGTGATCACCGCGTGCTGCTGGAGCCACGCGTCACTCTGCTCGATGCGCTACGCGAAAATCTGCAACTTCCCGGAACGAAAAAGGGCTGTGACCACGGCCAATGCGGAGCGTGCACGGTGCATGTGAATGGGCGCCGCGTGAATTCGTGCCTCAGCTTCGCGATCATGCATCAGGGCGACAAGATCTCCACGATCGAAGGGCTAGCGCAGGACGGCGAGCTTAGTCCCATGCAGGCGGCGTTTCTTGAGCACGACGGATTCCAGTGCGGCTATTGCACGTCCGGACAGATCATGTCGGCCACCGCATTGCTAAAAGAGCCATGCGGCGCGGACGACGCCTCCGTGCGTGAATGTATGAGCGGCAACATCTGCCGCTGCGGCGCGTACGACAACATCGTCGCGGCGGTGCAGACCGTGCGAAAAAACGCCTAGGCGCGAGCGCAAGAGGGGAATCACGATGGACACATTTCAATTTATCCAAGCGACGACTGTGGACAACGCGTTGGACGCGGCGCGGCCGCAAGCCGGCGCCAAGTTCGTCGCTGGTGGCACCACGTTGATTGATCTGATGAAGCTGAACGTGGAACGCCCGAAGACCGTAGTGGATATCAACGGTCTGCCGCTCGACGCAAATTGAGTCTGCTCCCGACGGCGGATTGAAAATCGGCGCAATGGTGCGCAATAGCGACCTGGCGCACGACGCGACGGTGCAGAAGCGTTACACGGTACTGTCGGAAGCGCTGCTTTCCGGCGCCTCGCCGCAGTTGCGCAATATGGCGACGACAGGCGGAAATCTTGCTGCAGCGCACCCGCTGCTATTATTTTCGCGATACGGCCTATGCCTGCAATAAGCGCGATCCGGGGTCTGGCTGCGCTGCAATTGACGGCTTCAACCGGATCCACGCAATGCTGGGCGACCAGCGAACATTGCATTGCCACGCACCCTTCGGACATGGCCGTCGCGATGATGGCGCTGGAGGCGACGGTGGGATGCAAGGCGCGAAGGGGAACCGCAATGTGCCGTTGAAGAGTTTTATCTGCTGCCGGGCATCTACGCCGCAGAAGGAAAACGTACTAGCTCCCGGCGAACTGATCACGTACGTGAGTTTGCCCGCGCTGCCGGATGGCACGCGTTCTCACTATCTGAAGTTGCGGGATCGCGCTTCCTATGAATTTGCGCTGGCGTCCGCTGCGGTGGTCGTCACGATGAACGGCAATCGCATCCGCCGCGTTCGCGTGGCTTTGGGCGGGGTGGGCACGCAATCCGTGGCGATCGCCTGAAGCCGAACGCGCGCTGGAGGATCGCGAAGCCAGCGAGAAGAATTTCCGCGCGGCTGCGGAAGCGGCGCTGCGCGGCGCGAAGCCGCTGCATGACAACGCATTCAAGGTGGAGCTGGCAAAGCGAGTGCTGGTGCGGACGTTGACGGTGGCGACAACGCAGGCCGCTTAAAGCCTGATATACCAGCCAGAAGATTGACGTCGAGAGGGAACAGAAATGAGCACTTCCGTAATCGGCCAGCCGGTCACGCGCATTGACGGTAAGCTGAAGGTGACGGGCGGCGCCAAGTATGCCGCCGATTATCCCTTCGAGAACATTGCATACGGCGTGGGCGTGCCGAGCACGATCGCGAGCGGCCGAATATTGAACGATTGACGTATCCGCCGCGCAAGCGATGCCCGGAGTGCTGGCGATTTTCCATCACGACAATTTCCCAAAACTGTATCCGTCCCGCAAACGCTTTCGAGCCATCGAGCCGCGCCGGCGAGAGCCGGCCTCCGTTTGAAGACGACAACGTCTACTACTACGGCCAATTCGTAGCGCTGGTGGTTGCGGATACGTTCGAGCAGGCGCAGGAGGCGGCCGCCGCGGTGCACGTGGATTACGACACGAAGAAGCCTGCGGTCTTCATGAGCCAGGGTACTCCCAGTGAAACTCCGGCGGCGCAACAGCACCGCGGCGATGCCGAGTCCGCGTTCAAGCAAGCGCCCGTGCAGCTCGAAGCGACGTACACCACACCGGTCGAGACGCACAATCCGATGGAGATGCACGGCACCATCGCGGTATGGCGGCAAGACAAAGTCACGCTGTACGAATCGTCGCAGGGAGTCGTGAATCACCATCACGTGATGTCGGAAATGCTGGGGATTCCGCTAGAGAATATGGAGGTGATCTCGCCATTCATCGGTTCGGGCTTCGGCTGCAAATTGTTTCCCGTGGCCGCATTCGCTGCTTGCTGCGATTGGCGCGCGGCACGTTGGGCGTCCTGTGAAATTGTCGGTGCCGCGCACGCTGATGTTCACCACTGTCGGCCATCGTCCGGCTGATCCGTCAGACGATGCGCATCGGCGCGACGGCGGACGGCAAGATGGTCAGCATGCAGAACGATATCTTGCAGCACACCTCGATGGTGGACGATTACACCGAGAATTGCGTCGAAGCGACGTCCATGCTTTACAGTTGCCCGAACGTCACCGCCGTGCAGCGCCTGGTGCGCCTGAACATCGGCACGCCCACGCCCATGCGCGGGCCGGGAAGAACGCCCGCGCTTTTTGCGATCGAATCCGCGATGGACGAGATGGCGCTGAAGCTGAATATGGATCCGCTTGAGTTTCGTTTGCGAAATTACGCGGAGACCGACGAAGGTTCGCAGCGCCCATTTTCGAGCAAGCATCTGCGCGAAGCGTATCAGACCGGCGCAGAGCGTTTGGCTGGTCGAAGCGCAACCCAAAAGTGGGCTCGATGCGCGATGGCGATCTGATTCTGGGATGGGGCATGGCAACGTGTACGTGGCCCGCTGGTCGCGGCATGCCGCGGAAGTGCGCGTGCGCCTGCTCGCCGATGGCACCGCGCGCGCCTCGTGCGCGACGCAGGATATCGGCACGGGAACTTACACCGTCTTCGCCGAAGTTGTTTCTGACAAGACCGGCATCGCGGTGGACAAGGTTCAAGTCGTGCTGGGCGACAGTTCGTTGCCGCCGGGTCCCACATCGGGCGGGTCGTCGGCGACGGCGACGGTGCTGCCTGCCATCGCCCAGGCCACAGAAATCGCGGTGAACGCGCTGCTCAAGAGCTGCGACGCAAGCCGCAAACTCGCCATTCCACGGAGCGGATCCGGCGACATTGAAAATGACTCAGGCGCGAGTTCACGTGCAAGATAAATCACCCGATAGCGGCGTGCCGTTCCAGGAAATTCTCGCAATGCAACAGTTCGCCGGATTGGATGGCCAAGCCAAGACCGACACCGACCCCGCATCGCGAAAATATTCCAGCCATTCTTTTGGCGCGCATTTTTGCGAGATCTCCATTGATCCCGGTATCGCGCGCCTGCGCGTGAGGCGCTGGCTGACGGTGATGGATGGCGGGCGAATGATCAACGAGAAAACGGCGCGCAATCAGATTCTTGGCGGCGTGGTGATGGGCATCGGCATGGGCTTATTCGAAGCCACGGTGTACGACCCGCGCGACGGCCATCCCATCAACAATAATTTCGCGGATTATATCGTCGCGGTGAACGCTGACATCCCGGAGATGGATTGCATCTTTCTGAAGTATCCGGACCTGGTGCTGAATGAATACGGCGCGCGCGGGGTGGGAGAAATTGGCCTCACCGGCGTGGCGTCGGCGCTCGCCGCTGCAACGTATCACGCCATCGGCGTGCGCGTACGCGATCTTCCCATACGAATCGAAAACTTGCTGGTGTAAATCCCGTTGCTGCCAATTTTTGTCACTGCGTAGACCTCGCTTTATGAACGTCTTAGCTAGCGTTTACCGACTCGGGGAGTACTGCTGCATCTCGTAGTTCACGCTTTTTCCCCTTTCGTATAATTGTGTGAACCAAGGCGAGCCTTCACTGGCTTCCGAAAATTTGTGAGAAACCTTCCGCGAGTAGCGGTGTTAGATACGGTAAGGACTTGGCGCATTCCGAAGTTGGGGCGCTTCTTTAAAACTAAAAAATTGCCGGCCCAGAGAACCAAATCTAGGGAGGAATTTGCGATGCGTAAGCAGAATTATGTTCGAGCACTCGTTCTTGGTATTTTCCTGGCAGCAGGGTCCTTTGCAGTTGCGTCGCCTGCTTCCGCACAGATCGCAGTCGGAATTTCGGTTCACGTGGCGCCGCCGGCATTGCCGGTTTATGAGCAACCGCTTTGCCCGACGGAAGGCTATCTTTGGAACCCGGGCTATTGGGCTTACGGTGATGCCGGTTATTACTGGGTGCCGGGCGTGTGGGTAGCTCCGCCGCGCGTGGGCCTGCTGTGGACACCCCCGTACTGGGGCTTCGCCGGCGGCGTTTATGGGTTTCATGCCGGCTACTGGGGACCGCACGTTGGATTTTATGGCGGCGTGAACTACGGATTTGGTTTCGGCGGAGTCGGCTTCGTGGGCGGCGAGTGGCGCGGTGGACATTTCGCGTATAACACCGCAGTGGTCCATGTAAACACCGAGGTTGTTCACAACACTTTCGTCAATCGAACGGTGGTCAACACGACTGTGGTGAACCGTACCAGCTTTAACGGCGGTCCTGGCGGAATCGCGGCGCGGCCTACGGCACAAGAACGCGTGGCGATGAATGAGTCGCACGTGCAGGCGACTTCTGAACAAACGTCCCACGAACACTCGGCCAGCATGGACCGCTCGAACTTCGCCTCGGAGAATCACGGCAGACCCGCGAATCCGGCAGTCAGCCATGTGGGTGAACGCGCGGCAAATCAACAGAAGCGGATTGGCAATGGCGTCGAGAGCGGCAAAATGACGGCGGGGGAAACGGCCCACGTCGAACACCAGGAAGCGCACATCAATCATCAGGTCAAATCCGACCGCGAAGCTAATGGCGGCAAGTTGACCTCTCAGGAAAAAAAGCAGGTGAACAAGGAGCAGAACAAGACGAGCAAAGAGATTCACCACGACAAGCATAACGGTAAGAATGAGAAGTAAAAATCAGCGCTCTCGCTGATTGGGTGCGGATTGCGGAAGTGAGAGCGATTGCGATTGAAACCGGGAGGCGGGGCTGCCTCCCGGTTTTCTTTTTTGCTGACGATTCACGCAGCCCAGTTGGTTCAAGCAACCGCACGCCGCGCATCTCGCCTCCGATTCGCCTCCTTTTTCACTCGGTGTTATCCTAGAGACATCCCGCGCACCTAATTTTCGCGAACGTATTGCGCCGGAGCGTAACGGTGGAACCCGTAGCTATCGCAAACTCTTCCGAATCGCACTCGCTGGAATGGGCGCACCCGCTCGTTCGCGAATGGTTCGTCAATAAGTTCGGCACGCCCACGGAACCGCAGGAAATGGGTTGGCCGCACATTCTGGCGCAGAAGGATACGCTGATTTGCGCGCCGACCGGGTCCGGCAAGACTTTGGCCGCATTCCTTGCGTGCATTGACATGCTCGTGCGCAAGGCCATCGCGGGCGATCTGCTGGATCAAACCGAAGTTCTCTACGTCTCGCCGTTGAAAGCTCTCGGCAACGATATCCAGCGGAATTTGGACGCGCCGCTCGGCGAAATTTTGCAACTGGCTCGCGAGCGCGGATATTTGATGCCCGAAATCCGCACGGCAGTGCGCAGCGGCGATACGCTGATGCACGAACGCCGCGCCATGCAGAAACGCCCGCCGCATATTCTCGTTACGACGCCCGAGTCGCTTTACATCCTGCTGACCGCCGCGAAGAGCAGGGAAAACCTGCGCACAGTGAAGACGCTGATCGTGGACGAGATTCACGCCGTCGCCGACGACAAGCGCGGCTCGCATCTCGCTCTTTCTATAGAGCGCCTCGAAGCTCTCGTCGAGCAGCCGCTCACGCGGATTGGTTTGTCCGCGACTCAGAAGCCAATCGAATTGATCGGCCAATTCCTTACCGGCAGCGCGCGGCCCGCGCCGGTAATCGTGCAAGTCGCGCAGCGCCGACACTTGGATCTGGCGATCGAAGCCCCGGCCAGTGAGCTTGGGCCGGTGGCTTCGAACGAGATGTGGGAAGAGATCTACAAGCGAATTGCCGAGTTGGTGCAGCAGCACCGATCCACGCTTATCTTTGTGAACACTCGGCGTCTGGCCGAACGCGTGGCGCATCATCTGCGCGCGATTCTTGGCGAGGACGCAGTTGCGTCGCATCACGGCAGCCTTTCGCGCCTGCGGCGGCTCGCGGTTGAATCGAAACTCAAAGCCGGCGAAGTCCGCGCGCTGGTCGCCACCGCCTCTCTGGAGCTTGGAATTGATATCGGCACGGTGGACCTGGTTTGCCAGATCGGCTCGCCGCGTTCGATTGCGGTCGCTTTGCAGCGCGCCGGACGCGCGGGGCACTGGCGGGGCGCGATCCCCAAGTGCCGCTTTTTTTCTACCACGCGCGATGAGTTGCTGGAATGCGTGAGGGC
>CAWIAM010000028.1:0-30463 GCA_963834215.1 uncultured Acidobacteriota bacterium
GCAGAAAACAAACGCCAGCCCCGCCTCTCAATCGCCAAGTTTCGCGCACTTCCGGGAGCCTCCCCCGTCGCCGCCCTCATTTGACACTCTTTCCCGCCCAGACTAGTATCGTTTTTTCTCATTCGCGCATAAAACACTCAGCCGTTTATGCGGCGGCGATTTTCGGAAGGGCGGGGCTTCAGTCCCGCCGTAATGTCTGCAAAAGCAATGGGGTTTTAGCCCCTGAAGCCACGGTTTGCCGCAGTCGAATGGATTCGAAAGCCCAATGAAAACTATCCACCACGCCTATTTCGATTGCTTCTCCGGTATCAGCGGCGACATGGTTCTAGGCGCCCTGGTAGACGCTGGCGCCGACTTGCGCGCCATCGAGTCCGAGCTGCGCAAACTCGGCCTCGAAGGCTGGACGATCTCCACCGAAAAAGTGCAGCGCGGCCAGATCTTCGCGACACATGTGAAAGTCGCCACGAGCGAAGGCCATCACCACCGCGGACTTTCCATCATCCTCGGTCGCATGAGAAGCCCAACTCGCGCCGCGCGCCGCTGAACGCGCCACGCAAAATCTTCACGCGCCTAGCCGAGGCGGAAGCAAAAGTTCACCAGATGCCGATCGAGCAAGTTCATTTCCACGAAGTCGGCGCAGTGGATTCCATCGTGGACATCGTCGGCGCCGCGATCGGCTTCGAACTTCTAGGCATTGACGAATTCTCGTGCTCGCCCCTCGATGTAGGCGCCGGACAAGTCAAAACAGCTCACGGGTTGCTGCCGGTTCCCGCGCCCGCCACGGCCGAGCTTCTGAAGGGCGCACCAATGTACACGAGCGGCATCGCAAAAGAACTCGTGACGCCGACCGGCGCGGCCATCGCTACCACGCTCGCCACGCGCTACGCCGAAATTCCGGAAATGACGCTCAGCTCCATCGGCTACGGCGCAGGCTCCGCAAACTTAACCGAAAAAGCGCAACGTCCTGCGCCTGCTGATCGGTGAAATCTCTGTGAGCGAGCCGGGCGAACATTGGGACGCGCCGATCACCGTCATCGAAACAAACGTGGACGACATGAGCCCCCAAATTTACGGATATTTTACGCGAACGCGCGCTCAGCCGCCGGCGCTCTGGACGTTTTTTCCGCGCCCGTGCAAATGAAAAAAAATCGCCCGGGGCTGCTCGTGACGATTCTCGCAGAGCCTGCGAAAGCAGCGGCGCTGATTGATCTGGTGTTTCGCGAAACCACCACTCTCGGCGTGCGCACCCACGAAGTCCGCCGCAAGATTCTCGACCGCGAATTCGTGCCGGTCGTTACGCCCTTCGGCGAAGTACAAATGAAAGTTTCGCGCATGAACGGCACAGTGCTCAACGCCACGCCCGAATACGAAGACTGCCAGCGCATCGCCGCGCAAAAAGGCATCCCGCTGAAACAAGTGATCGCCGCCGCCAGCTTCGAATTTCAGCGGCAGGCCGAGAAACGGAGCACGGGCGGCAGCCACTAACACTCCATGGACAATCCCAAACCCAAGTACTACCTCACCACACCCATCTATTACGCGAACTCGCGCCCGCACGTCGGCTCGGCTTACACCACCATCGTCTGCGACGTGATCGCCCGCTACAAACGCATGTGCGGCTACGACGTCGCCTACGTCACCGGCACCGACGAGCACGGCGTCAATATCGAACGCGCCGCCGAAGCGGCAGGAATCACACCGCAGCAGTTGGTGGACAAGAACGAAAAAATCTTCCGCGATCTGTGGAAGCTGCTGGGAATCACGCTGACGGACTTCATTCGCACCACTTCTCCCGAGCACGAACGGTCGGTGCAAACTCTCGTAAAGCGCACACTCGAGCGCGACAAAAATCTGCCGCCCGAGAAGCGCTCCATCTACAAAGCGAAATATGAGGGCCGCTACTGCATCTACGACAACGCGTACGTCAGCGACACGCCAGAACCAGTGAACTGTCCGACCTGCGGACGGCCCGCGGAGCTGATTTCCGAGGAAAACTACTTTTTCAGGCTCCAAGACTACAAAGACAAATTGCTCGAGTTGTATAAGAATAATCCGCAATTCGTGCAGCCGGATTTCCGGATGAATGAGGTGAGGAGCTTCGTCGAGACCGGGCTGAAGGACGTCTCGATCAGCCGCAAGACGATCAAGTGGGGAATCCCCTGGCCCGGCGATCCGGAGCACGTCTTTTACGTTTGGTACGACGCGCTCACCAGCTACATGACCGCCGTTGGCTACGGTGAAGGCGCCGACGGCGAGGCCAATCCCCGGTTCAAGAGATACTGGCCAGCCGATCTGCACATGGTCGGTAAGGAGATCATCCGGTTCCACGCAGTATATTGGCCGGCATTCTTGATGGCTGCGGATTTACCGCTGCCGAAGCAGATCTTCGCCCACGGCTGGCTGCTCTTCGAACAAGAAAAAATGAGCAAGTCCAAAGGCAACGTTGCCTACGCCGAGCCAATCGTGAAGGTACTAGGCAACGACGCCCTGCGCTACTACTTACTTCGCGAAGTTGTGTTCGGTCAGGACGGAAATTTCAGCAAAGACGCTCTGATAACGCGCTATAACGCCGATCTTGCAAACGGACTGGGCAACTTGACCAGCCGCACCCTCACGATGATCGACAAGTATTTCGACGGCAAGATTCCCGACTCCGCAAACTTTGTTGATGGGGCCCAGATTAGACAAATCGCTGTGTCAGTCGCGGGAGACGACGCAGCGCGTGCGGGCGCGAGAGGGTATTTCAAAGCCTTCGATTTTTCGCGAGGCGTGGAGGCGATTTGGACTTTGGTCTCCGCCGTTGATGCGTACTTAGCCACCGAACGGCCTTGGGTACTAGCGGAGGGCGACGCAACGCGTCCACGTCTCGCGGGCGTGCTCTATACTGCGGCCGAAACTTTGAGGTTTGTAGCTGTTCTGGCTCATCCGGTAATTCCAGATGCCACACAAAAGGTGTGGGAGCAACTCGGGCAAACCGGAAAGCTCGTGGATCACCGAATTGATCAACTGAAATGGGGGGAACTGAAGCCCGGAACGAGGATCGGAAAGCCTGAAGGGGTATTTCCTCGCGCGGACAAAAAAGAAGTTCTGGAGAAGATCGAAGCCATGGAAAACGAAATACGCAATCCAGGCGCAACAGCGCCCGCCACGAGTCACGAATCACAAGTCACGAGTCACGCGCAGGCGGCCGCTGCGGCGCCTGCCCAAGGCGAGAAGCCTCTAGACACTAGCCACTCGCCACTAGCCACTGCTTCTGTCGCCAAAATTGGGATTGAGGACTTCGCCAAAATCGAATTGCGCGTCGGCGTAGTGAAATCCGCCGAACGCATTCAGGGCGCGGACAAGCTTCTCAAGCTGCTCGTAGATATTGGCGATGAAGTGCGCCAAGTCCTCGCCGGGATCGCGCTGGGATACACGCCGGAGGAATTGGTCGGTCGCAAAGTAGTGATCGTCGCAAATTTGGCGCCGCGCAAGATGCGCGGTTTGGAGTCAAACGGAATGCTGCTGGCCGCATCCGTCGGACCGGACGGCAAGCCGGTGCTTTGCACTTTCGCCGAAGATGTACCGGCAGGCGCGAAAGTGAAGTGACGGTTCGGGCGTAATGGTGTACCGGCTTTACAGGTTGCGCAAGAAGTGAAGTAAGTGTCATCGCGCTTGCCCTGACGAGGGAAGGGAGCGTAGCGAGGGATCTGCTTTTTGGAGAAGCGCGTTCGCATGAAACTTTTTGGACAAGGGAGTCGTATACTAACTGTGAGGGTCGAAGTTTGAGCACCGCCCGCGGGAGGGGACTATGAACTGCCCGAAATGCCATCGAGACATCGCTGAATATTCGAATTATTGCTACTATTGCGGAGCGCAGCAACACGTGACGCCCGCCGGACCGCCGCCGATTCACAAGCGCCTGATGCGATCTTCAACCGATTGCAAGATTGCCGGCGTCTGCGGCGGCATCGCCGAATACCTGGAAGTGGATTCCACGATCGTGCGGCTAGTGTGGGTGTTGCTGGTTATTTTCCCTGTGCCGCTGGTACCCGCGGTTCTGGGCTACTTCATCGCGTGGCTAGTGATGCCGCAGGCGCCAGCGCCGATACCGGTGGATTTGTCAGCGCAACCGATGCCACCCAGCGCTCCCGATCACGGCTCAACTCAAACCGCGTAAGGGAATTTGGAAACGCCGGAGCGGCGCAAGACGATGTCGCTCCGGCGGCGTTGCCTCAGAGTTGAGCGCAAGAAGATCGCGGCAACCTAGCCGCGATCCTTATTTTTGAATTTGCGCGCCGGACCCCTCGCGCCTCCGCCTCCACCAAATACCGCCTGATCCAGCGAGACCAAACCCGCGCCAAACGTCGCCAGCGCAAAAGCGCCCACAGCCATCGCCAGCGGAAATTGATAAGCATCCACTTTCATCGGATTGGAAAGAATCCCGTGCACTTTGACTAGCGCCACAGCCATTTCCCCCGCCAAAAACAATCCTGCCACGCGCGTAAACAATCCCACGATCAACAAACAGCCACCGAAGAACTCGATAACTCCCGCGATGTATACGAAATAAGATGGAAAACCCATGTGTCCAAACGCCTGCATTGCTTCCTGCGTATGAGTGAAGAGCTTCGGATATCCATGAAATGCAAAGATCACTCCCAACGCGAGCCTCAACAGCAAGAGTGCCAAAGGTTTCAGCTTTTCCATGCTCTGCATGCAATTCCTCCGGAGAAGTTAAGCCGTAAATGATGAACGCGCGAACGGCATTGTATCAGAACCGAAATATCGCGCTTGCGAGCGCACGGAAACTCGCGGCGCAACGCGCGCGCGGATGCGCGCGGCGGTTAGTGTAGAATGCTGGGTTACTTTGCTAGCAACCCAGGCCATGACAGAGCCCACACAAGCGAGCAGCGCCATCAGTACAGCTGCGCTCGGAGAACGCCGGTGATCCGGAAGATGCTACTGGGCTTCGCGGTAGTGCTTGTGGTCGTCGTCGGACTCTATGTCAGCGAGCGTCACGCCACAGCCCCACCGGAAATAGCCTACTCGGGAAATCGTGCGGTCACCGTCTACAGCACGTCGGCCCAGGTGCGCGAGCCGGTCACCACCGTCAATTTCGGAGAGCGCCTGGATGTGTTGCAACGCTTTCAGGATCAAGTGAAAGTGCGCACCGCCGACGGCGTGGTGGGCTGGGTCGCCGAACACGATTTACTATCAGCAGACTCGTGGCAACGGATGAAGGACATGGAAACGAAGGCCGAGGGAATGACGGTGGAAGCGCGCGGGCACACACGAGTTCTCAGCAACCTGCACTTCGGGCCCGGACGCGATACGCCGCGCATTCGGCAATTGAACAAGGACGTTCCCCTTGATCTGTTGACGCGCCAAACGGCGGAAATCAAGCCGGCGATAGCAGAGAACGCCGACCAAGAATCTTCGGCACCTGCGCCGGAAGGCAAGAAAGAGGATTGGTGGTTCGTTCGCGCCCACAGCGCGGATCAGGGTCCGCTCGCCGGATGGGTGTTGGGACGATTCATTGACCTCGATGTTCCGCAGCCACTGCCTGATTACGCAAGTTCCGCGGGCATGCGCATTGTGGCTTGGACGCAGCTCAACCGCGTGACGGCCTCCTCCGGGAAACCCATGCCCCAATATTTGCTCGTCGGGACACACGGCCCCGAGGGCCAGCCGTGCGATTTCACGATGATGCGCGTCTACACCTGGGGAAAGCAGAGGGAGCGTTACGAGACGGCTTTTGTGGAGAGCGATGTCTGCGGCAAACTGCCGATCGAGCGTACACAAACCGCTGGGCCGGCAGGGGACGTCACGTTTTGGTTCCAGGACCTGAGCGGCGGCACTGCGGAAAAGCGCACGTACCAGATGCATCAGACCATCGTTCGCCGCGTGAGGGAGAAAGGAGCGCCGGAACCGCGCAAGCACCGGCGTTAATCACCGCGTTCCATCGGTGCGCAATTCATCTCGCGCACCGACGTGGTTGGGATAAATTGATTGGTATGGGGAAGCGCGGTTCCATCGCCGTATACATTTCTCTTCTGCTTTGCTCAATCATTATTAGTGGATGTTCGCAGGGACCATCGGTGGTGATGGCCGAGAAACCCGCGGTAGCGGCGCCATCGATTGAGTACGTCGGCGAATGGGGCGTGAAGGGCGACGGGCCGGGGCAGCTGCAAGATCCTTCGGGAATTGCCACGAACTCGCTCGGCGACATATTCATTGCCGATGCCGGCAGCGCATTTATTTCCAAGTTCGCTCCGGGTGGCAAGCCGCTTCTTTCCTTTCAGGAAGATGGGCTAAATCATCCCCAATTTATCGCGCTCGATCAGGGCGGAGCCATCTACGTAACCGATCCCGTTCGCGATAGCGTCTTCATTTTCTTGCCGAGCGGGGACCGCTACCGCGAGCTGCGATTGAGAACGCGGCCCGTGCCGGGAAACGAGTTGAGCGTGGCGGTCGGCGATGACGGACAGATTCACGTGCTGGATTCGAACGCGGGCAAGGTGTTCAGCTACACGTCACGATTGCGGCTGGTGCAAACCTGGCAGCCGCGCGAAACCTTTCCGGGCTCGAAACGCTTCGGGCCGCTGGTGAAAGGGCCGGATGATTATCTCTACCTGGCAACACCTTCCGGCGGAATCATGAAGCTAACGCGCGAAGGTCACCTGGTTAGCGAAATAGTACCGAGCACAAAGGATGTGACCTGGAATCCCACCGCGGGCTTTGCGATTTGGAACAATTGCGTGTTCTTGATGGATTCGAATGGTTTGATGCTGCACATCGTCACGACCGACGGCGCGCCCAAGCTGGACATGGACCTCGCGCCGCAATTAGGTCAAGCGTCGCGCAAAGCGCCGCCGCTGGCCGTGAATTCCAAGGGCGAATTACTCGTCCTCGACGCGCCGGAAGCGCGCGTGCTGCGTTATCACGTCAGCTTCTGATATCTTCCCGCCTCGCGTTATCATTGCCTCTCGTTTCAACAGGAGACACTTCGTGGCCCTACTGCTATCCGAAGCAGACGTGAAGAATATTCTGACGATGCCGCTGGCGCTAGAGGCGGTGGCAGATTCCTTTCGTCGGCTCGCGGACGGCAGCGCGCAGGTCCATTCCCGCCAGCGCCTGCACATTCCAGGAAAGAGTTATCTCCATTACATGGGGGCCGCAGACGCAGTAAGCGGCTATATGGGCTTGAAGATGTACACCAGCGCGAAACAGGGGTTGCGATTTCTGGTGCCTTTGTTCGACGCGGAATCCGGCGACCTCGTCGCGTTAATCGAGGCGGATTACCTGGGACAAATGCGTACGGGTGCGGCGAGCGGCGTGGCCACTGGCGTGATGGCTCGAGCGGACGCGAGCACGATTGGAATCATCGGTACGGGCTTGCAGGCGCGGACGCAACTGGAAGCGATTGCATTGGTGCGAAAAATCGAGCGTGTACGCGCATTCAGCCGCAAAGCAGAACACCGCGAGGAGTTCGCCAAAGAGATGACCGAACGGCTGCGGCTCCCGGTAGAGGCTGTCGCGTCGGCAGAGGAAGCCGTGCGCGATGTTGCGATCGTGGTGACGTCCACTAATTCCATAGACCCCGTGCTGGAAGGACGGTGGCTCAAACCTGGAATGCACATCAACGCGATCGGTGCGAATTTCCCGCAGAAGCATGAATTGGATGGGGCAGCAGTGCGCCGCTGCGACATCATTGCCGTGGATTCGCGCGAGCAATCGAAAATCGAGGCGGGCGATCTGATTCAAATGTACGGCGACGATAAAAGGCGTTGGGACAGCGTCAACGAGTTAGACGAAATTGTGGCGGGAAAAATTCCAGGCCGGGCGAACTCCGAACAGATTACGCTTTTCAAGTCCAACGGAATTGCCACGGAGGACGTGGTGGTGGCGGGGCGCATTTACGAGATAGCACAGCAGCGGGGCGTCGGGCGGCAGGTGCCTTTGTGGGAGAAAGATGCTCGTTCAGCGGAGGCGCGCGGCGTTTAGCGCTTATCGGTGCGGTTATGGCTCAGCTGCTTGAAGAGCGCGTCGCGCAGGCGTAGGCGGGTATCTTCCGGCAGCGGAGCAGGTTCGGAGTTGCAGAAAATTTGGACGGTTTTCTTGGTAGTGTCCACGACGATGCGGCAATCCTCGCAATTTTCCAGGTGCTTTTCTATGGAGGATTTCAGCGACGGTTCCAGCGCTTCTTCCAGGTAGTTTGAAATCTCCTTGACGATGCTCTTGCAGTTCACGAATTCTCACCCTGGCGAAAATAACGGTTCAGTTTCTGCCGCAGCTTCAAGCGCGCTCTCAGCAACCGCGATTTCACGGCCGGAATCGAAAGTCCCAGTGTTTCCGCCGTCTCCTCGGTCGATAATTCTTCGATGTCGCGAAGCTGAAAAACGATTCTAAAAGGTGGATCGAGTTCCGCAATCGTGGTGGAAAGTATCCGGCCGAGTTCCGTTTGCTCGTACCGGTCCTCGGGTGACGGTCCCCAGTCTTCCACTTCGCGCGGCATGGTATCTTCGCCAGTGTCTATCTCTTCGTCAAGCGATACCTGATTGGGGCGGCGCTTGCGCAGCTTCATCAGGGCCTGATTGACGGCGATGCGCACCAGCCAAGTGTAAAATCTGGAGTTGCCCTGAAACTCGCCGAGGTGCTGGTAGGATTTCAGGAAGGATTCCTGCATCACATCTTCGGCGTCTTCGCGATTCTGCGTGATATTTTGAGCCAGGCGGAAGATTTTGCGCTCGTAGCGGCCGACAAGGGTTTCAAATGCGGAAATGTCGCCGGCCTTGGCGGCGGCGACGAGCAGGCCTTCGTCGTCCTTCACGACCTGCGACGGCAGCGGCGTACGCGGCTGCAATGGATTTAATTTAGAGGCGCTCATGAGTATAGGCAAAACAGGGTAGCACAAAACGAGGGTCGCGCGCTCTTTAGCCATCGAGTGTTAGCGGCAAACGCTCATATTTCAGTGACTTACACAGGCCAATTTACGCGTGAGATGGCGACGCGAAGATCGCTAGCGATGTTAGCAACACCGAGAGCGCCGACCTTGCAGACCGGGCGACTCGTGAAGGATAATCGCTCCAAAGCAACGCGCTGGGCGACGAACGGGGGGAGTGATGGCAACGCCGCAGGCTGTCGAAGAACGAAAATTAGTCCACTACGGCGTCGAAGATGGCGTAGCGATCCTCGAACTCGATGATCCTCCGGCAAATACCTACAGCTATGAAATGATGCAGCAACTGGATGCGGCCATCCTGCGGGCGCGGATGGACGAAAGTGTCCACGTGCTGCTCTTGCGTGGAAAGGGCGAGAAGTTCTTCTGCGCCGGCGCCAGCATTCCAATGCTGACCCAGGCGGACCCATCGTTTAAGTATTATTTCTGCCTGCATGCGAACGAGACTTTGTGCCGGCTCGAGCAAACGCCCAAGCTGGTGATTGCGGCCCTCAACGGCCACACGGTGGGAGGTGGGCTGGAGATTGCGATGGCGTGCGATATTCGCCTTGCAAAGAAGAACGGCGGCAAGATTGGCTTGCCGGAAGTAAATTTGGGTGTGCTGCCGGGAACCGGCGGGACGCAACGGCTGGCGCGGCTGCTCGGGCGCGCGAAAGCCATCGAGTTAATGGCGACCGGCCAGACGTTTAGCTTCGAAGAAGCTCTGGAGCACGGCCTAGTGAATCAAATCCTCGAGACGAATACCTTTTGGGAAGATGCGATGGCCTATGCCAAGCAATTCTGTCCGCCCAATAAAGCGTCGCATGCGGTGGGGCTGATGAAGCGAGCGGTTGTCACCGGTTCGGAAGTCGGCTTCGCGGAAGCGCTTGGGCTTGAACGCGAGCTGCAGCAACTTCTTTTCACCAGCGAAGACGCAAAAGAAGGGTTGAAGGCTTACGTCGAAAAACGCCAGCCTGTATTCAAGGGCAAGTAGGCGTGAATTCCGGTTGGAATGAGATTGGGGGTCGGAAATTTTGAGTATCGTAAGAAGATTCGGGAACGAAAAGGACTGAATGCGCACTCTGCCGGACTATCTCCGCAAGGGAATGAAGATGATTCTGGTCGGCGCCAATCCCGGCGACCGTTCCGCGCGCGTCGGTCACTACTACGCGGGGCGCGGGAATCAATTCTGGCCGATTATGTATGAATCAGGAGTGATTCCTGAGCCGCTCAGCTACGAGGACGACCGGCGGATCCTGGAATTCGGCATCGGTATGACGGATCTGGTGAAGCGTCCGACGCGCGGCATTGATGAAATCGAGCGGCAGGAATTTGCGGAAGGCCGCGTGTTGCTCGCTCAGAAGCTGGAGGACTTGCGCCCGCGAGTGGTGGCGTTCAATGGCAAGATGGTTTACGAGAAATTTGCGGGAAGGCAGTGCAAGCTGGGTTTGCAGAAGGAAGAATTGTACGGTGCGAAAGTGTTCGTACTGCCATCAACGAGCGGCCTGAATGGCGGGACGGAACGCGCAGTGAAAACGCGTTATTTCAAGAAACTCGCGGCGCTTTTGAAGAGCTTGAAGGACTAGGGAGGCGAACAACTCATGGGGGCTACACAGCCAACCGCCAGTCCCGTGGTGACGGAAGAACGGGCGGGAGCAGTCGCAATCATTCGTTTGAATCGTCCGGAAAAACTGAACGCGCTGAACATTCAGATGGGGCAGGAATTGGTACATGCACTATTGCGCGTTCAGGCAGATAGAGGCATCCACTGCGTGGTAATCACCGGTGTGGGGCGTGCGTTCTGTGCGGGGGGCGATCTGGAGTTGCTGCGCGACGTGCGCCAACGCAAAGCGGTGAAGGAAGTGGAAGAGCTAGTGTTGGCCGGAAAAGAGATATCGCTGGCGATCGCGACCATGCCCAAGGTAGTGATTGCCGCGGTGAACGGACCGGCTGCGGGAGGCGGGATGAACCTGGCGCTCGCCGCCGACATTCGAATTGCCTCCGACCAGGCGCGTTTTGCGGAATCCTTCGCGCAAATCGGCTTGTTCCCCGATTTCGGCGGGACGTATTTTTTGCCGCGGATCATCGGCCCGACCCGCGCTGCGGAGTTATTTTACACGGCGCAAATGCTTTCCGCGGACGACGCACTGCGGCTGGGAATCGTCTCGCGCGTAGTGCCGACGGAGCAATTTGAAGCCGAAACGAAGAAACTTGCCGAAAGCATTGCCAGCGGAGCTGGGCTCGCGCAACGCGACGTGAAACATCGGATGAGTGCCGAGCAGCGCAAGGAGCTGGAAGCCGCTTTGGACGAAGAAATTCGGCTGCAGATTCACTGCTTTGAGTCGCAGGATTGCCTCGAAGGCCTGAACGCATTTTTCGAGAAACGCAAACCGAATTTCCAGGGGTATTAGGATGCGATCGCGGATGGTCGCGTGTGCGCGCCGCAGCCCGCGGCCTGTCTGAATTCCGCGGTTGGGCAAATCGTTCACGGGAGAACGATCATCACACGTTGCCATCATCGCATACAGATTCGCGTGGGAATGTCGCTGCGCAAAGGAAATCCTGATCAATCATGACCGCTCGATCAGAGGCTGATCTCGCGGCGCGCGGCTACACCTTCAGCGAATTGATGGTAGCGGCTGCGGCGCGCGAAATCGGCGACGGCGAACTTGTTTTTGTGGGAATGCGCCTGCCCATGCTGGCATTTCTGGTGGCGCGTCGGACGCACGCGCCTAGCGCCGTCGGACTCTTCGAAAACGGCGTAGTACGCGAGACTCCCGCGGCGGAATTGCTTTACACGATGGGTGACCCACCAAATCTTCGCGGAGCCACACAATGCGGTGACATGACTGGCGTGATGGCGCTGCTTCAGCAAGGGCGTGTGGATGCGGGATTTTTGGGCGCGGCGGAAGTGGACCGGTTTGGCAATCTCAATACAACCTGGGGCTATCGCCATAAGGAGATGCAGCGCTTGCCAGGGTCGGGAGGCGCGTGCGATATAGCGTGCCTGGCGCGGCGAACCGTGGTGATGCTCGCGCACGAACGCGGAAGGCTTTGCGATCGTGTTGGGCACGTTACTTCGCCCGGGTATGGAACCGGCAACGGCTGGCGGCGCTCGCAGGGATTGCCGCAAGCTTCTGGGCCGTCGGCGATCATTACGACTCTTGGCGTGCTGCGATTTGGGCACGACGGCGAGGCGTATCTCGCGTCGGTGCATCCCGGAGTGAGCGTGGAAGAAGTCTTGGCGAATACCGGGTGGACGTTGCGCGTGGCGGATGAGTTGATGGAGACTCCGCCGCCGACGGATACGGAACTGCGCATCACGCGCGAACTTGACCCTAATCATTTCTGGACCCGATGATATGTCTGCTGAATCAAAACTAATGAGTATGCGCGATGCAATCGCGCGGCATGTGCCGTCTGGCTCGATGGTCTTGCTCGGCGCGCAGCTCGAGCAAATGATTCCGTTCGCGGCCGGGCACGAACTGATTCGCCAGAGCCGGCGCGACCTGACGCTCGTGGGGCCTATTTCAGACATTCTCTTCGACCAGATGATCGGGGCGGGTTGCGTTTCGCGGGTGATGGCGGCCTGGATTGGAAATGTTTCGGCGGGGGTGGGATATTGCTTTCGGCGAGCGGTCGAACGAAGCGTCCCACGGCGGCTGGAAGTGGTGGATTATTCGAATTTCACGATGGCGATGGCGCTGCATGCCGGGGCGTTGGGCGTGCCGTTTCTGCCGACGTACGCGACTTTGGGAAGCGACCTGTTGAAGAAAAACGGCAACCTGCGCGAATTCTCGTCACCGGTCAGCGAGGAAAAATTGGTGGCGGTGCGCGCGCTGCGTCCGGATGTGGCAATCTTGCACGTACAACGCGCGGACGCACAGGGAAATGCGCACATCTGGGGCAGTCTGGGAGTGGCAGTGGATGGCGCGCGTGCCTCGCGGAAAATAATTGTGGTGGCGGAAGAGATTGTGGAGCCGGAGGTGATTGCCTCCGATCCGAATCGCACGCTGGTGCCGGGGTTTCTGGTGGCGGCAGTAGTGCATGAACCCGGTGGCGCGCACCCTTCGCCCGTGCAGGGTTATTATGGCCGCGACCACGCGTACTTTTCGCAGTATCACGAACAGACCCGGCGCTTGGAAGATTTTGAGGATTGGCTGGCGCGCTGGGTCGTAGGGGTGAGCGGCCGGCAAGAATATAGGAAGCAGCTTGGCGCAGAACGCGTGGAGAGTCTGGCAGTGAAAGAGCACGCCTTTTCCGCGCCCGCGGATTTCGGATATTGACGATGGACGATTTGCTTTCCAACATCGAAATAGCGCCGCGCGAGGTGAAGGAACTGCTGTCACGCGACGACAAGGTTCTTTTCGTGGACGTTCGCGAGCAATGGGAATACGATGCGGCGCACATCGAGGGCTCAGTGCTGATCCCGCTCGGCGAGATTCCGTCGAATCTGGCGCGTCTGGAAAGGGCCGAAGAGCTGGTGTTGTTCTGCCATCATGGGATGCGCAGCCTGGATGCGGCTGCTTGGTTGCGTTCGCAGGGCGTGGAAGGCGCGCGGTCCATGACCGGTGGAATCGAGCGATGGTCCGCCGAGATCGATCCGAGCGTGCCGCGATATTGAAAGGATTTAGCGTATGGCAATCAAGAGGCCCGGGAAAAAGGCGGCAGTGAGAAAAGCGGCAGTGACAAGGGTGGGGAGCAAACCTCGCAGCAGCGCAGGGAAACGAGGCAAGAAGGTTCAATTTCTGCAGAAACCTTCGTGCACGACGTGCCGCAAGGCGCGCAAGTACATGGAGCGGCGGGGATTCGAGCTTCATTTCCGCAATTTGGACAAAGAGCGTTTGAGCGCCGCCGAACTCGAAAAGTTGATTGGCCGGCGCGACCATGAAGATTTTTTGAATCCGCGCAACGAGCTTTACCGGCGGAAACACATGGGGGAAGATCCGCCTTCGCGCCGGGAAGCGATTCGCATGATGGCGCGCGAGCCGAATCTGATTCGGCGCCCCGTGATTGTGGCAGGCGGCCGGGTGGTTGTAGGCTTCGACGAAAATGGGATTGCTCGGCTGTAGAGGCGACTGTACCGCTGCACTTTTGTTCTTTGCCGGAGCTTGCAAGTTTGCCTCCCATCATCGACATTCACATCCATATCAACCCGCATGAGATGGTCCATCCTGCCGCGCTGGATTTGATTCGGCGCGGACGCCGCGACTATGACGAAGTCACGAAATATGCCGCGAGTCCGCACGATTTTCTGCGATTCATGGATGAAGCGGAAATCGAACGCGCGGGATTGATCAACTACGTGAGCCCGGATGTGATTGGGTTTACGGCGGAAGTGAACGATTGGGTTGCAAAGTATTGCGCCGCTGATCCGGAAAGGCTGCTGGCGTTCGGGTCGGTGCACCCGAAGTACGTTACGAACGCTGGCGCGGAAGTGGACCGGCTGAAAAAGATCGGCATTCGCGGGTTGAAGGTCCATCCCTCGCATCAATTATTTGCGCCAAACGAATATCGCAATGGGCTGGGGCCTCTGCGCGCGATGTACGAACGGGCGCAGGCGGTCGGCATGCCTGTGATGATTCACACCGGTACTTCGATTTTCCCCGGCGCGCGCAATGTCTATGCGCAGCCGATCCTGGCGGACGATGTGGGCGTGGATTTTCCGGATCTCGTGGTGATCCTCGCGCACGGTGGCAGGCCCTTGTGGATGAACGAGGCGTTTTTTTTGGTGCGGCGGCATCCCAATATGTACATGGACATTTCGGGAATTCCGCCGCAGAAGCTGATGGAGTATTTCCCTCGGATCGAGGAAATTGCCGATAAGGTGCTGTTCGGTACGGATTGGCCGGGTCCGGGCGTTCCGGGCATACGCGGCAACATTGCGAAATTTCGGGCGCTGCCAATTTCTCCGGAAGCGCAGCAGAAAATATTGTATGAAAATGCGGCGCGGCTTTTTCCGCGCAAGCCTTAGGAGCGGCATAGCAAGATGGAAGTAAAGACGATTGGAGTGATCGGGGCGGGCACGATGGGCCGCGGCATCGCGTATGCGGCGGCTTACGGCGGCTATCGTACGATCCTCGAAGACGTATCGCCGGAAATGCTGGAGCGGGGCGTTGCTTACATTCGAGAGGCGCTGGAGGAGGGAGTGACGCGCGGGAAAGTGACCGCGGAGCAGCAGAAGGCCGCGCTCGCCAATCTCACGACTTCTCGGGCGGTGGAAGACGTCTGCCGCGAAACGGACCTGTTGATCGAAGCTGTCCCCGAAGAAATGGAAGTGAAGCTCGAGATTTTCACGATCTTCGATAAATTCGCGCGGCCCGGGGCCATCCTGGCGAGCAATACATCGTCGCTTTCGATCACGGAGTTGGCGGCGATTACATTCCGCGCCGAAAATTGCGTCGGGATGCACTTCTTCAATCCAGTGCCGAAGATGAAGCTGTTGGAAATTGTCCGGGCGCTTGAAACATCCGAAGCCACCGTGCAAGCCTGCGCGGAAGTGGGCCGCCGCATGGGCAAGGAAGTGGTGGTGATCCGTGAATCGCCGGGATTTATCACCAGCCGCATCAACGCGATGATTGGGAACGAGGCATTTTATATGCTACAGGAAGGCATCGCGTCGGCTGAAGACATAGACAAAGCGCTGAAGTTGGGCCTCAACCATCCGATGGGGCCATTCGAGTTGGTTGACCTGGTTGGACTGGATGTCCGGTTAAATATTCTGGAATATCTGCACAAGACGCTCGGAGAAAAATACCGGCCGTCGCCGCTGCTGGCGCAATATGTGAAGGCCGGACGCTTGGGACGGAAATCCGGGCGGGGCGTGTATGATTACGGCGGCGATGGGGCCAGGAAGTAGTTCGTATCTCGTTCCGAGCGAGGGCGAGTTCGTTTTCATTCCTATGTCATCAAAGACGATTTTCAATGATCGGTTGGAGATTCTGCAGGGCGACCTGACGGAGATGGACACGGATGCGATCGTCAATGCCGCGAATAATGATTTGCAACTCGGGGGCGGAGTAGCCGGTGCGATCCGCCGCAAGGGCGGACCACAGATTCAAGCCGAGTGCGACGAGATCGGTCCGGTGCCCGTGGGCGGGGCGGCGATTACATCGGGTGGAAATCTGAAAGCGCGTTATGTGATCCACGCGGCCAGCATGCAATTGGGCGGCATGACTTCCGCGCAATCTCTGCGAAGTTCGACTGCTCACTCTCTGCGCATCGCGGCGCAGAAGGGGCTGAAGACCATCGCGTTTCCGGCCATCGGCACGGGCATCGCGGGGTTTCCGATGCGGGAATGCGCGGAGATCATGTTGCGCGAGACGGCAAAGCATTTTGAGGGACCCACGCCGCTCGAGAAAGTTTACTTTGTACTGTTCGATCAGGAAGCGCTGGCTGCGTTCAATAGCGCTCGCGCGGAACTCCAATCAAGGGTATCGGGCGGCCGATGACTGAAGAGATGGTTGAAAAAGTGCGGCGTGAACTGGCGCGCTACGAACATCCGCTTTTTGATTTTTCGGCTCGTCCGGCGACGGAAGGCGTGGAGGTGGAGATCCGCTACAAGCCTTCCATCGCGGAGGTCCACAATTATATTTTTCAGCTGCGCCCGCGCGAAATCGAGCACGCGCAATTTCCCTGGACGTTTCAGAAGCAACTCTACGATTGCCTGCACGACTACATTATCGAGATGTTCACGCGCAACCCCCAACGAGTGAATTGATGCAAGCGCCGCGCGCGCAAACCGACACTTCACCTCTCGCCAGGATCATTGCAGAACGCATCCGGGCCCACGGCCCCATCACTTTCGCTGAATATATGGAGACCTGCCTCTACCATGCTGAATTTGGCTACTACACCAGGGCGGAGGAGCAGCCGCAGCGAGATTATTTTACGAGCGTGGACGCTGGTCCGCTGTTTGGCAAGCTGCTGGCGAGGCAATTCCACGAAATGTGGACGCTGCTCGGCCGGCCAGCTGAGTTTCTGCTAGTCGAGGCTGGCGCGGGAGGGGGAACGCTGGCGGCACAGATTCTGGATTTCGTCGCGCGTGAGTTTCCGCAATTTTATGCAACGCTCCGCTATGTCGCTGTCGAGCGGTCCGCCGCACGCCGGGCTCTGATTGCTCAAGTGCAATCCGTGCGAAGCCGTCTGGATGGCGGGAAGTTGGAGCCAGCTTCGGAAATCCCTGCCGAGATCGCCCGCGGTTGCATATTTTCCAACGAGTTGTTTGACGCTTTGCCTGTGCATCGAGTCGTGCGTGAAGGAACTGAATTGCGTGAGCTTTATGTGACTTTCGGGACGAACGGCCTAGGCGAATGCAGCGGTCCTCTTTCTTCGGACGCGCTTCGCGAATATTTCAACGACCAGGCGATCACGCTTGAGGACGGACAGCAGGCCGAGGCGAATCTGCGGGCTTGCCAGTGGATTGAACACGCCGGCAGAAGATTGCAGCGCGGCTTTGTGCTGACGATCGACTACGGCCATGAGGCCGGCGAGCTTTACGACCAACGCCACATGCGCGGGACACTACTTGCTTACCAGCGGCACCGCGCGGGCGAGGATTTTTTTCGTGCGCCGGGCGAACAGGATTTGACGGCGCACGTGAACTTTACGGCTCTCGATCATTGGGGAAAACGCGCCGGCCTGATGCGCACCGGGCTCACCTCGCAATCCACGTTCTTGATGGCGCTCGCGCGGCAGAGTGAATTTGCGGAACTGCAATCGGAAGGGATGAGCGAGAGCGAGCGTTCTCGCGCACGGCTGTTGTTTAAAACGCTGATCTATCCGGAAGGCATGGGCGAGACATTTCAGGTTTTCATACAGCACAAGAACGTAGAATCTGCCGAGACTCACAGGGTTGGAGTCGCTGTAGCGATGCTTCAGCAACGACGCCGGGCGGGTCTGAGACCCGTCCCTACTGATGTCCCGCGGACGCAATTTAATGGCCGGGCGAAGGGCGCTTTAGCGTCGGCTTGTTGCTATCTTCTGCCGGCGCGGAAGCTGGGGGAGTTGAAGGCGCAGGAGCCGCTCCAGCAGTCGCGGGCGCGGAGTCATCGCCCGTGTAGGCTTTCTGAATGTAGCGGTTGGCTTCCTGTTGTGCTCCGGCGGTGTCGTCGCCTAGATGCTGTGCCAGACTGTACTCGTTCACGGCGCGCTCACGCTGCCCGAGAATATCGTAGATCTTGCCGATGTAAACGTGGCTCCATACTTCCGTCCATTTCGGATCGTCGTCCCCGCCCAGGGCGGCGCGGAACGCATTCGCGGCGGCTTGGAAGTTCTTCTGATAGAACATGGCTTCGCCCATGCGGAAATGCGCCAGCGAGTTATTCGGCTGAGTGTCGAGCGCCTTTTGATATTCCTGGATGGCTTCGTAGTATTTGCCGACTTCGGCGAGACTCTCGCCGCGAGCGATCATGGCGCGCACGCGCAGGTGTGGGCTGGATTTCAGCAGATTGTTATTCGGGTCGATCAGAATGCCATTGGGCTTGGGGCGCCCGAAAGTATCGACTTCAAAAGGCTGAGTCGTTCCGGTAACCAGAATCTTTTTTGTTTCGGGATTGCCTTCGGTATCAATCCGAATTTCTACCGGCATGCGGAAGGTATCGAGATCCTGATGAATCTTGCCTACCACTTTGAATCCCTTCTTGGTGCGATAGACGATGTATTCGAGTTTGAATTCCGGCACGCCGGTGGAATTGAGCCATTGAGAAAAGAAAGAGACTAAATTCACCGGCGGCTGGCCTTTGACGGGCGGCGGGATTTTCGTCATCGCTATTTTCTCGAAGTCGTTGAGGTTGGCGTTCTTGCCTTCATACCTTTTGTAAAACTCGCGCAACAGCGCCGTAAATTCGTCGTCGCCAATTTCGGTGCGCAACATGTGGAAAGACCAGCGCGCCTTTATCCGCGACGACGGAGCGATACTCGTTGGAAAACGTCTGCAAGCGAGCGGCCTGCGAAATGGGTGCGGTGTCTTCGTACATCAGCGCGCCGACGGCGAAATCTTCGAGCGCCTTGTGCAAGCCGGCGGTGCCGTCCGCTTGCTCTGCGAACATCGCCTCGGCGTATCGTGAAAGGCCATCGGTGAGCCAGGCGTCGGAAGCGCTCGCGGGCAGCACTCGATCGCCCCACCACTGTTCGGCGGCCAATTGTGAAAGTAAACGGTCGTTGGCTTTGAGGCCCCATTGGCGGGCGCTGATGAGCATCAATCCGGGCGCGGCAAACCCAGGGAGGGTTCCATCGGGCAGTTGCGCGATCGTCAGCGGTGGATCGTCCTCTTTCATTTCCAGCGGGTCCGAAGGCGTCAGAAAAATAGCTGTAAATGTGAGCGAGCGAAGTGGCGTACGAATTTGCGGTATTCGCCTGGGCGGGTGGCGTAAACACAGATACGTTGAAGCCTTCGGTTTGCACGGGCGAAAGCTGTAAGGTGCCGGCGACGAAAGTCCCGACCGGCGCAGCGTGAGGGCAGTGGAATACGTATGACGCCTGGCCGGGCGCGCCCTTGCCGATGCCCGGCATCAGGTTGGGCGGATCCGCCTTACCAGTGCCGACCACTGCGAAGTTATCGGGCACGGTGATCTTAAACGTGCCAGTGTAACGATTGGAGGGGTAATTGGTGAGAGGGAACCAACGTGCCGGAAGGAGCAAGTACGCGCCGGTCTTATCCACGGAAGCGAAGCGCACGCCGCGCGTGGGGCTGTCATCTTCATTGGAAAGCGGTCCGGTGTAGTTGAACGTGAGCGTGACCGTTTTTCCCGGCGCCACTACATCAGGCAAGCCCACCGTCAAAATGAGCGGGTTATTGTTGTCGCGTTCGAAAGGCAATGATTTCGAGCCGGGCCCAGCGATGGAGTCGATCCTCAAGTCTTGATGGAGTTCGACGACGACCGTGCGCGACGGCTGTTGCGCTATGAATTCGACTTTCGCCAGACCCGAAATCGTCTGGCTTTCGGGCTGCAAGAGAACTTCGACTTGGTAGTCCGTCGCCCGAAAAGGAAACGTGCGCGGCGCTTGTGCGCGCGCAACAGTCGCGAGTGTTACGGAGGCGGCCAATACGGCCAGGCCCGCACGGAGCTGGTTGGGAAATCGATGGGACATGTATGAGAATTTGAGCAAGGGACAAGTACCTCTCTCGCGACGGGATATCACCCTCTTACATCAGATACCCGTGGCCCGCGCGAAGTTGCCCCGGCTTGAAAGGTTACATCATCCGCGCGAAAATGTCCGCAGCGCGCTCGATGGCGCCACCGGGGCCTAGTTTCGCGCGGACTTCGGCGAGTCCTGCTTTCATTTCGTCACGAGCAGCGGACGATTCAAGGAGCCCGCGTATTTCTTTTTCCACAGCTTCCGGTGTGAAATCGTCCTGGAGCAGTTCCGGACAGACTCGCTTGCCCGCGATCAGATTCACCATGCCGATGAAGGGAGTGCGAATCATGTGGCGGAGAATCGAAGCGGTGAGCGGAGCTACTCGGTAGACAACGACCATCGGCGTTCCCAGTAGTGCGGCTTCGACCGTGGCGGTGCCGCTCGCTACGATCGCGCAATCGGCGGCGGCGAGCGCGTTGTAAGTGGCGTCCTCCACGCGGGTAATCTTTACTTTGGGTTGGGCGTAGCGCGCGAAGAATTCGGGGTTGAGGCCGTGACCGACGGCATGGACGAATTGCACTCCGCCTGGTTCCGCCAGGCATTCGCACGCTGCGATCACACGCGCGTAGTTTTGGGCGATCTCGTTGGGGCGGCTGCCGGGAAGAATCGTCACGATCGGACGGCTCGCGTCCAGACCATATTGCGCAGCAAATTCCGCGCGCGACATCGTGGCTCGGACCGTATCTACCAACGGATGCCCCACAAAGTCCACCGGCACGCCCGCATCGCGATAGATTTTCTCTTCAAACGGGAAAATCACGACCATGTGCTGCACCAGGCGCTTGACCACTCGTACGCGGCCGGCACGCCAGGCCCACACCTGCGGACCGATGAAGTACCCGACTGGAATGTTGACGCGTTTCAGGCGACGCGCGACTCCGAGATGCGTCCCCGGAGAATCCACGAGGATGGCGAGCGAAGCGCGGCGATTTGCAGCTTCACGGGCCAGCCGGTTTTGCACGCCGATTACGGTGGGAATTTTGTGCAGTACTTCGGTAATGCCGACGACCGCTACTTCGTGATAATCCGCGACAAGCCCAACGCCAGCCTCAGCCATTCGAGGGCCGCCCATTCCGAAGAACTTCGCGGGCACGCGCGCGCGAAGCGCCTTCGCGAGGCGCGCCGCGTACATGTCGCTCGAAGCTTCGCCGGCAGAAATCAGGATCTGCGGCTCAATCATCGAATGGACTCGTTGGCATGTCCGATGGCAAAGTTACTTAGGCTGATCGGGGGAGAGAATTTTGGTGTGCGCTGGCGCCGCGATACGGCGAGCGGCGTTTCAGTCATTGGCAGACAACGGCTGCGAAAATCCCGGGACCGCGCTGGTGGGCAAGGATGCAACCAATTCCTGCTCCTTGTACTGGAGCTGGTAAAGGCGGTAATAGATGCCGCGCAGCGCGAGGAGTTCCTGATGCGAGCCCTGTTCGCGCAGGCGGCCTTTGTGGAAGACGAGAATGCGGTCCGCGTGCTGGATCGTGCTAAGGCGATGGGCGATCACCACCGCGGTGCGGTTCTTGAGCAGCCGGTCGAGCGCTTCGCGGATCATCAGCTCGGTCTTGGTGTCCACGCTCGAGGTAGCTTCATCGAGAATCAGGAATTTGGGGTCGTGAGCCAGGGCTCGGGCGAAACTAACAAGCTGGCGTTGGCCGACGGAAAGAGTGGAGCCACGCTCGGTGACCGGAGTTTCCACACCCTGCGGGAGCGATTCGAGAAATGGTCCCAAGCCGACTTCGCGGAGGGCATTCGCCGTCGCGGCGCGATCAATGGCTGGCGTGGCGAGCTTCACGTTCGATTCCAGCGTTCCGGTGAAAAGGAACGGGTCCTGCAGCACGATCCCGAACATGCGGCGTAGTTCCTGCAGGTCAAGTTCGCGGATGTCCACGCCATCGAGCAGAATCTCGCCGCGCTGAATGTCGTAAAAACGCAGGAGCAGCTGGATTATGGTGGTCTTGCCCGCGCCGGTGTGGCCGACGATGGCGAGAGTCTGGCCCGGCTCGACGCGGAAGGAAACGTCGCGGAGAACCCATTCGTCTTCTTTTGGAGCGGCCCCGCCGTGATAGGCGAACCAGACATTGCGAAATTCGATTTCGCCGCGTGGTGCGGAGAGCGTGTGAATCGTCGGCGGAGAAACGATCGTCACCGGCTCGTCCAGCAACTTGAAGATGCGTTCGGACGCGGCCATGGCGCTTTGCAGAATGTTGAATTTTTCGCTCAAGTCCTGGATGGGACGGAAGAAGCGCTGGGCGTACATCATGAAGGCCACGAGCACGCCGATTTCGAGGGTTCCGGCGATCACGCGCACGCCTCCCACCCACGCCAGCAGCGCGATGCCGGCCATGCTGAGAAATTCGACGCCGGGGTAGAAAAACGCGAATGCGTCAATCGCGTCCTTATACGCGATCATGTGCGTGCGGTTCAATTCTTCGAATTTCTTGCGCGATTTCTTCTCGCGGTTGAAGAGCTGGACGACGGCCATGCCGCTCACGTGTTCCTGCAAAAATGCGTTGATGCGTGCGATCGCGGTGCGAATGCGGCGGTTGGCATCGCGCACGCGATTGCGGAAAAAATACGTGAGCAAGATCATGAACGGCAGCGGTGACAGGGTCGCCACCGCGAGAAAGCGATGCCATCTGAATAGCACCGCGGCCATGGTAAATAGAAGGACGAAGTCGTTCAGCATGGCCACGACGCCGGAAGCGAAGAGATCGTTGAGGGCGTCCACGTCGGTGGTGGAGCGGGTCACCAGGCGGCCGATAGGGCTGCGGTCGAAGAAGCTCATAGGCAGCCGCTGCAAGTGTTCGAAGATTTCCTTGCGCAGGTCGTACATCGTTTCTTGCCCGACCCATTGCATGATGCGGACTTGCACGTATTGCAGACCGAAACTCGCCAGGATCGAGCCGGCGTAGGCAAAGACCACCCACAGCAAGCCCACCAGCGCCGCGCTCCTGGCCATTTTCCCGTCGTAGCCAGGAACAATAAATCTGTCGATGCCGACGTGAAAGAGATACGGTCCGGCGATTTCAAGAGCCGTGATACCCAAGGTGAACGAAACGGCCAGTATCACCTGCAGGCGGTACGGGCGCAGATACTGCATCAGCCGCCGGGTGAGATGCGAATCGTAGAGCTTGCCTAATTTTTCTTCTTCGCGGAAGTCGCTCATTCGCGCGCCAACTCTTCTTCGAGCATTTGTTTTTGGTTCAGATCGGCATAGTAGCCGCCCAGCGCCAGCAGTTCGTCGTGCGTACCGCGTTCGATGATGCGTCCATCACGCAAAACCACGATTTGATCGGCATTTTTTACGGTGGAAACGCGGTGCGATATGACGATGGACGTGCGCTGGCTCATCACATCTCGCAGGCGGCGCAGGATGCGCTCCTCGGTATCGGTATCCACGCTGGAAAGCGCGTCATCCAGAATCAGGATTTTCGGCTGGCGCAGAACCGCGCGAGCGATGGAGGTTCGTTGTTTTTGGCCGCCGGATAGCGTGATGCCGCGCTCGCCCACCATGGTGTCATAGCGTTGCGGAAAGCTCTGAATCTCGCCCGAAACACTGGCGATTTCTGCAGCTTCGTAAATGTGTTCTTCCAGCGCGGTGTTAACGCCGAAGGCGATGTTCTCGCGCAGCGTGTCACTGAAAAGAAATGTGTCCTGCGGGACGTAGCCGATGCCGCGGCGCAGTTCGGCCACGGGATAGTCGCGAATCGAGCGGCCGTCTACGAACAGCGTTCCGGGAGGAGCGTCCCACAGCCGGGCGACCAGAGACGCGAGCGTGGATTTTCCGCTGCCGGTGGGTCCAACGATGGCGAGCGTAGATCCGGCAGGGATTTGCAGGTTGATGTCGTGAAGCACGGGGCCGCCGCCTGTGCCGTCTTCATTCCGCGCGGTGGGATACGCGAAGGTGAGGTGCCTAAACTCGATTTTGCCGCGAATGGGAGATTCCGCTGCCGACGCTGCAGCAGTGGCGGAATCACCGTTGTTGCCGACCGTGACGACCTCGTCCTCGCGGGCGTCGAGATTCGCGGCGGAATTTCCAATTCGGGGCTTGGCGTTCAAGATGTAATTCAGCCGGCCCATAGACGCTGCGCCGCGTTGAAAGATATTGGTAACCCAGCCGAGCGCGATCATGGGGAATACCAATTGACCCAGGAACCAATAAAACGCCCACATTGTCCCGACGGTGAACTTGTGATCGATCAAATCCCTTCCACCCTTGCCCAGCAAGATCACGAAGGTGATGCCAATCAGAGCCGTCAAGAACGGGAAGAACAGACTCCAGGTGGCGATCAGTTTGATATTGCGGTCCACGTATTCGCGATTCGCTTGATCGAATGAGGCGATTTCAGCCTTCTCCTGGGCATAGGCTCGTACGACTCGAATGCCGGTGAGATTCTCTTGTGCGCGAGTGGAAAGAATTCCGAGCGAGGCTTGGATTTGTTCTGAAAGCCGATGGATCGTTTCGCCGAAATAGCGGACAGCGAATGCGACAACCGGGACGGGCAAGAGAACCCACAAAGTGAGGCTCGCCGAGAGTTGCACCATGAAGAAGATTGCGACGATCATGGTCACGATCGTTGTGGCGCTGTACATAATTCCCGGTCCCAGAACCATGCGCACAGCGTTCAGGTCGTTGGTCGCGCGGGACATCAGGTCGCCGGTGCGATTGCGCACGTAGAATTCAGGCTCGAGTTCGACCAGCCGCGCGAGCATATCGTTGCGCAAGTCGTATTCGATCTCGCGCGAAACGCCGATCAATATCCAACGAGTCCAGAACGAAAAGAATCCTTTCGCTAGTGTGACGCCCACAAGCACCAGGCACAGCAGTTCCAGCGAGTGGCGACTCATCGGAGTGTAGAGTGCGAGAATCGGATGGACAATCGCTCGCGCCGTACCTGCTAACGTCGAAAGAGTTTGCGAAGAGCCGCCGACGCAATCTGTTATCGCGCCGATTATCAATTGCGGGTACGCGCCAATCAGGCCCATCAGCGTATTGGTCAGAAGCCCTAATACAACCATGCCCCGATAGCGCCAGACGTAAGGCAGAAGCGACTTCAAATGATCCCAGCCCGACGCTTGTTTCACTTTGCGAGCGGCGGGCACGGCGGCGGGTTGGGCGATAGCACTCACAGGCGGATTTGCGACTCCGGAGTTTCCAGCGAAGGCAGTTCGCCAAGAAAATTTTCAAAATTGCGGTCGAGCGATTGGTAGCGCTTCACTTTCGTATTCCAGCGGACTTCGATGGGCAAGGCGCGCGCGCCTTTGGGATCGGCGACCGGCGTGAAATAAAGCTGCAGGCCTTTTTGCGCGTCTTGCTCGTATTGCAAGCGCCAGCCGTTTACCGGCGCCAGCGGAATATTGCCGAGATAGCCCTTGGGATTTTCCAGGTGCTCGTCACAGCGCAGAACTTCCTTCCAGGTGCCGCCGGCGTCTTTCTGTAGTATCACCGCTCGGGTAACTACTGTGCCGGGCGCGCCTCCCTTGGGATTCTGTTTCATGCGATTGATGGCTAATACTTCCTGCTCCCCGTTTTTTGCGAGGTCGCCGAACAAGAGAACTTCCGTCTCGGAGCCGAGGGACCGCTCCGCGGCCTTTTGAATATCGTCAGGGACGGGCGGAGTGGCTGGAGCGGCAGGCGTAGTGGCAGTGCTCGCCGGCTTGGCCGGCTCCGGCGCAGAGGTCCCGCACGAAGTAACGCCCACGGTCACAGCAGCTACGATTGCGAGAAACGCAAGTTTCTTCATGAAATCCCGTTGAAGGCTGGATGCGCTAGATCGCGAGAATCGGCGCGAATACAATTCTAACTTGCCGCCCACATTCACGGAAGGGCTCTCACGGTTCGATTTTCCATCTGTTTCGATTGCGGAAAGGCTCGGCCGGCCAAACGTATCGCAAATGACGCAACGGCTAGCAAGCTAACGAGCAGCCAGAATTTCTTCGAGGCGCGCCTCAAAATTCTCTTCTCCTTCGGACCATAGCCGCAGCCGCGCTATCGGCAACGTATCCTCGATCCGGCGAACCCATGCAAAAAGGCTTTTGATATTTTCACGAGTTTTTTCCTGATATATCTGTAGATTCGCCGGCTTGGACATGGATTCGAGAAAGTTAGCTTCCTCCTGGCTCTGTGGAGCCGGACGCGCAATCTGGCGAATCCCGAGCAGGCCGCCGTGGCCGGTGAAGAGATGTTCGAACCCAAAATTCACTTCGAAGTGGCCATTTTCTTTCCAGAAACCGTCATCGTAACCTTCTCCATTGCACCGCAACTCGATCGGTTGCGGCAATTGCTGCCAGCGCGGCGGATCGCCTTCGAAGACCCAGAGATCCCAATCGGCGCGGACCGCATAGCTCGAATCGCTGTGAAGATAATCTTTGGCAAGTTCGATGATGCTGGGTGCATCGAGCGGCAACGAACGCAAATCTTGCTCGAATACCGGAGTTTCAGTCGCGTCGACCGCCTGGATCTCCAAGTACGTGAATCCGGGCCGCTTGGCGGAGAAGGGAACTGTCGCGAGAAAATCTCCGAAACGTTCGAGCATCACGTCTTCCGGGAAATCCTTCAGCCAGATGCTCAGGTAGGCCTGATTGGACATGGCGGCTATTATACCGGAGCAGCCGGGTGGAAATCGGAAAACGGAAACCAGAGAGAGGAAAATAGAAAAACTGGCGCCGCGATTGGCGATTGTGCTTTGCAGCTTATTTTTTCTTTGGCGGGAATTCGTCGTCTTCTTCGGGACCGAAGTCGCTGGAAAGTCCCAGCAGACGCGATTTCAGCGTGTCGCCCATGGTGCCCAAGACTTCGGAGCAGGTCTCACGCAAGCGCTTTTCAGCGGCTTTGGCAATGGTATCCAGCACGGCCTGGGAGTGCTGGCCGAGGGTTGTCGCGGAAGCCAGCAGCCAGGAATTCGAGGCGTTTTCCAGACGCGCCTTGTACGCTTCGATGGATTCATCGTTCGTTTTCTTCAGATGCTCCATCCACTCTTTCTTTTCTGCCTCGCGCCGCGCTTCCCATTCTTCGATCAATGGGATCAGCTGCGATTGCAGGTGGACGCCCGCCTGCTCGACTCCCTGGATCATCCGGTCATCGAGGATTTTTTGATATTCCGCAAGCGAGCCTTCGCGGGTGAATTCCATGTCCGACCGTGTTTTTTCCACTGCCTCCCGTGAAGCTTGTTCGAAGCGCCGCAGGGATTCAGTTGTGACGCGATGCACTTGGTCGGTAAAGCCAGCGGTGGCCATTTGCGACGTTTCATTCATTTTGTCGCGCTGGCGGGTGACGATTTCCTTCGCGGAATCCTCGATCTGCGCGGTGCTGTGTTCGACGTAGGTGCGGCGATAGTGGTCCAGTTCCGACGCCAGCAGGCTGGAAACTTCAGCGGCGCGGTCGCGCAAAGCGGTGGAGGATTGCTCGACGGCCTTCTCGAGCGAAGTCTGCATCGTGCTGTGCGCTTTCTTCTGGTACCAATCGGCGGCTTTCTGCAAAGCCTCGTATGTTTGGTGTTGCGCTTCCGTGCTGCGTTGTTGAATTTCTTCTTCAACCTTGGAAGCGACCTCCCGGCAGGACTGCTCGATTTCCGCCGGTACATTTCCTATTTCGCTGCGCAGTCGCGCCAGCGCGTCCTGGATGGCCTGTTCGGAGGCCTGTACGGTCTGTTCGCGGATGGTGTCCTGTAGTTGGTCCGCGCGAACGGTCGCCATCTGCATTTGCGCGCTGACTTCATCCTGCAACTGCGCCACTTGCTGAGCGGTTTGCTGGACTTGATCCCGAACAACTTCTTGCAGGTGCGTCACCTGCTCGGCGGCTTGTTGCACCTGGCTGTGGACGGCGTGCTGCAGGTGCGTAACCTCTTCGGCCGAGTGGCGAATCTGCTCCTGGACGTGGTGTTTGGTTTGCTCCGCGCGATGTTCAGCCTGCTCGAGCTCCGCGACCGTGCGGTGAACCTGATCGAGGCGTGGCGTGAGTTTCTCTTCGAGCTCGATGGACACGCGTTCGAGAATTTTCTGCGCGGAGGCTTGGAGGGCCGGCTCAATCTGCTGGGCCCGGTCGGCGATAACCTGATCCGCCTTGCGAGACATTTCCTGCTGCTGCGCGGTGAGCAGTTCATCGAGCTGATGGCGCGATTGACGCAGCGAATGCTGGACAGCTTCCTGGAGCTGGGCTTTGGTTTCCTCAGCGCGATGGCGTTCCTGTTGCAGTCCCGCGCCGAGCGTTTCAATGGTGGAGGCTGCGCCGGCTATGGCTTCGTCCAACGAGGAACGCAAGACTTGCGCGCGGGCGGCGGCGTCCTCTTCGGCTTGAATTGATGCCGCGCGCGACGCTTCGGTGAGCGAGGCCTGCAGGGCTTGGACGCGCGTCGTTGCGTCCTGCTCAGCCTGAGTAAGAGCCGACTGCGAAATCTCGCTAAGTTTGTCGCCGAGTTTCTGCGATGCGTTGGTTAGAGCGGTTTCAAATTCGGCGTTCCATTGCTGAGTGGCAGTGCTAGCATCCGCTTGCGCCTGCTCGATGGACTTGCTGCGCACGGACTGGGCGGTTTCCTCGAGATTCTTGCGCCATTGTTCGAGATGGTTCTGAGCGGCCTCGGGCGAGGAGAGAATTTCCAGAGAAGGAGTCGAGGCTTCGCGGTCGCGCAGCGCGCGCTCGACCGCCTCTTCCACCGATTGCTTCAGATTGATCGTCGCTGTTTGCTGAGCAGCCTGGAGCGCCGCCTGCTCTGCGGCGTGACTCACGGCCTGCTGCACGGCGTTACGGACCTTCTCATCGAGCTGTGAGGTGGACGATTCCGTCGCCTTGCGCGCCTCTTCTACAATCGCCGCGGTGCGATCGGTCGCCTGCTGTACAACCTTCTTGACCGCGGACTCCGAGACGCGATCCATCGAGACCTTGATGGCTTTCTCGACTGTGTCGTGGAGTTGCGCGTCCAGTTGCTGGCGCGCGATCGTCATCTCTTCCGTGATCGCTTGTTCAGCGCCGCGGCGCAAGGTCTTGTCCAGATTTTCCTTGGCCACGGCAACCATCTGAGAGACCTGCCGCGCCAGCGCTGCTTGTGTATCGGCAGACGGCGCTGGAGGCGGCACCACATGTATTTTGTTGCCGGTCGGCGCGCCTGGCGTGGCGCCCGCGGGCGGCGTAGATGCGCTTACAGGAGCCGTAGGCGCCGGGGTCATGACCTTCGGGGATGCGGCGGTCGGCGGTGCCGCGGAGCTTACCGGTGGCGCTGGAATCTTGAACGGCGGCGCAGAGCTTCGACCCGCTTTTCAGGGACAGACGGAATTGGAGGTGGCGGAATCGGCGGCAACGGTTGTGGGGATACGGACGCCACTGGCTCGACCGCGGCTGTTACTTCCGTAGGTATCGAAAATTCGGTGATCAGTTCAGAGGTGTCATTCGCACCGGTCGTCCAATCTTCTGGCGGAAACGCAATGCCCCAGACGTTTCCGGCGCTTCAAATTCGAGGCCGATTTGGAATAATTCGCGTACCGTGCGCGGACGTTGCACCCACACGACGCGGCCCTGCGTGGAAAACAGTCCAACCTCCGGCTGAGGAATATCCAGCGTGACGATCGAGTTTTTCGGAACGTAGTGCTTCGATTGGTACTTACACCCGTGACAATTCACCATCACGGTCGTGGTGCGCTCTTTGAACGGCTGGCCGAGCGCATCGGTCCCTGTCACCGTGATCGGCACGGCTGCACAATGCGCGTGCTGCGGCGCTTCTGTGTGCCGGGATCAGCCGACTGTCGCGGAATCGTTCAACTGCTCTCCGAAGGGCGATTTCTAAGGGTAGCATTGTAGGAGCCACGCGCCAGCCAGGGAACGGGAATTGTGCGAAAAGGTAACTTTGGGGCACTACACTTACCGGTGCTGCCGGCGCGCAGCTGCTAAACGCAATTCTGCGCGCGAGTTGCGAATCTTCGCGATGACCTGAATTGCAACGGACGCGATCTAGCGGACCGTCGTGGTCCTTTTTCGGAAGCGCCGAAGATGGCGTCCTTAATTTCTTTCGCGACCCAAATCGGGCCGACCAGAAAATAAATCAGTCCCTGAAAGAACGCGGGCTTATTGCCTTCGATGCGATGCCCCGCCAACAAGAGAATCCATCCCCCGACGAAAAGCGCGAGGCCGATCCGCCAGAACGTTAGAATCGCCAGGATGATGCCGGCCAGGATGATCGGAATGCCGACCCCATGGAGCAGTTTGTTCCAGACGTTGGTGTGCTCGTGATCGTACTGGCTCATGTACTTTTCTAAGTTCGCCACGATTTAACCTCTCGGTTAGCTCCTATATACGCCCGAGGGCGGCTGCGCGCAACGATTGTCTGCCTGAAGACCCTGCGGCAACCGACGAAGCGACGACGGCTGATTCCGCGACGTTTGCCGGCACGGGGCTGGAGTGGCCGCCCGAATCGCGCTGGG
>CAWIAM010000029.1:0-15943 GCA_963834215.1 uncultured Acidobacteriota bacterium
TGGGAATTCGGATGGAGCCAATCACGTGCGCTCGAAGCCGCTCTGGGCTTTCAAATTGCAGGATTGACGAAGGCGCCAGTTTCCGATTAGCGGTGCTGATCGGGCCGTGGGACGGTAAACGTGGGAAACCGCGCCGTCGACATCCGGGTACTCGGATGGCTTCGCCGGTGTCCAAGCTATTAATGAAACTGATTCGACGATTGTTAGTTTTTGGCCTCGTGCTCGCTATGGTGGCGGGGTGCATATTCGGGGTGTATTCATACCGGTTGAAGCGCAGAGCAGACGCTGTTGTCCGTGTCGCATATGAGCTTTCACGGAAGGAGCGGCCACCAACACTCCAGGACATTCGTAAACGGTTTGGGAACGAGTTGAAGCAGCCGAATCCCTGTACGGCTTATGGGTGCGGATATCAGGTCTTGTTGTACAACCGAGTGCTTGCGGCGGTTCATCTCCCATACACAGTTTTCAGGTCGTACTTCTGGGCGAGAAATGGCGTCATTGATGACAACAGATTAGAGTTCTGGACGGTGAACAACCGGAGTATCGTCGCTTTATCCTACGTTGAAATGAAATACTGCGACCAATGCAATTCAGTCGTGATTGTTCCATGGGAGGGTTCGTCACCGTTACGTGGGAGCGGCTCCGTAGAGATCGGCTCCGCTTCCAGCGAGAGCATACGGCGCATCGCTCTCGCATTCGACACCGGGTGCCTAACAAGGCTGGGCGGTTGCACCAACATTGCCGAGCTAAGCCCGAAAGTTTGGAAGCAAACGTCGTCCCGAACCGTGGCTTGCTTAATTCCCACTCATGGGGGTGTCATCGAGAGGGCTTCAGATAAACCGTAGAGCGGGCGAAGTCCTTTCGGCTTGTGCAAGGTTGCCTAGCGGCGCAATGCAGCTGGAAGACAGGCCGCGCAATCGGAAACTGAGCATTACCGGATTGGCTTGCTGCTGCTACTTGTGCACCGCGTATGGTAAGCTTCGGGTGTGAGTTCGTCGGCGGCGTCCAGCAGTTCCTCGCGGCCCGCTTCAATTGACCTGCGCGTCAGCGTCGGTCGTATTTCCTTCAAGAACCCCATTATTGCGGCTAGCGGTACGTTTGCGTATGGAGTGGAGTTCGCGCAACTGGTGGATCTGAACCGGCTAGGCGGGATCGTGGTGAAAGGGCTTTCCGCGCAGCCGATGGAGGGCGCGCCGGCTCCCCGGATCTGCGAGACGGCTAGCGGGATGGTGAACGCCATCGGGCTGCAGAATATCGGGGTGCGGGCGTTCGTGGCCGAAAAGCTGCCGCTGCTGCGCCAATACGACACGGCCGTGATAGCCAACGTCTTCGGCCATACGATCGCCGACTATGTGGAAGTGATACAGGTTCTGGAAGCCGCCGAGGGGCTGGCGGCCTACGAATTGAACATCTCCTGCCCGAATGTGGAGCGAGGGGGAATCGAATATAGTACCGACCCCAGCCTAACGGCGGCTGTGGTGGGGGCGGCGAGGGCTGCGGCGCGGCGTCCGCTGTGGGTGAAGCTATCCCCGAACGTTAACATGATTGGAGTTACGGCTAAGGCGTGTGAAGCGGAGGGTGCCGACGCGTTGGTCGTCGCCAACACCTACCCCGCATTGTGTATAGACGCACACACCCGCGAGTCCCGTCTCGGTAGTACGACGGGAGGGTTGTCGGGCGCGGCCATAAAACCTATAACCATGAGGCTGGTTTATGAGGCTTGCCGGGCGGTGAAAATACCGGTGGTCGGACTAGGAGGGATTGAAAAACCAGCAGATGTGGCCGAATACCTTCTCGCAGGGGCCTCAGCGGTGGAGGTAGGCACAGCACATTTCGTGGACCCAAGAGCTTCGGAACGGCTTGTAGCGGGTCTCGAAAAGTGGTGCCGGGACGAAAATACATTTGAAATCAGCAAGTTACGAGGAGCTCTACAGCGTTAAACCGATTGCCAGCTGTACCTCGGAACAGGTAAGATTTAGCTGATTCAAATAAGGGTTAGGTGAACATGAGAGGCAAGATCTTCGTGATTCTGCAGACGGTGTTTTTAGGAATGGGTTTGCTCGTCATGACTCCGTCCGTGAATCCCACGGTCGCAGGAAATCCGGGCAACCCTCCTCCAGCTGATTCGGCCGCGCTGCAGACCACCTTCAAGACCAACAATAAGACCGCCCTGAAAGGCCAGCCGAAGCCTTTGGCGATATGGGAGTGCACTACCAGCTGGTACGGCGAGGATTTCGACGGCCGCTCGACCGCGAACGGCGAGACGTACGACATGTATGCAGATACCGCCGCGCACCCGACCCTGCCTCTTGGGTCCATCGTGCGGGTTGTGAACACGCGAAACCATCGCAGCCAGGTGGTCCGGATCAACGACCGCGGACCCTACGTTGAAGGACGCGAATTAGATGTTTCCTACGAAGTGGCACGTAAGCTAGGATTCGACCAGCACGGAATAGCCAAAGTCCGGCTCGAACTCCTAAAGGTGCCCGAACGCCCCGCGACAATCCATCCCGGAAACTAATCGTCGCCCTGGATATAGACCACCTCAGTCCCGCCGTTGCATTGGCGCGCAAACTGAAAGGGGTGGTGGGCACGTTCAAGGTCGGGAGCCAGCTATTTACCTCGGAGGGTCCGCGAGCCGTTGAAAAGCTCGCGGGCCTGGGGTTCGGCATCTTCCTGGACCTGAAATTCCACGACATTCCGAATACTGTCGGTCATGCTGTGGCCGCGGCTGCCAGGCTGCCGGGTGTGCGCTTGATGACTTTGCACGCGGCGAACGGGCTTGCTGGGTTAAAGGCTGCGCGGGAGGCTGTCGGCAGCCGGAAGAACCGCCCGTTGCTCTTGGGAGTGACGGTGCTCACCAGCTTCGATCTGGCGACCTTGCAGCAGATTGGGATGGAAGGCTCGCTGGAATCGCGGGTGCTGGCGCTGGCTCGGCTGGCGAAGGATGCTGGCCTTGATGGTGTGGTGACTTCAGCTTACGAGGCACCGGCTGTGCGCCGGACGTTCGGTCCGGAATTCAAGATTTTGGTGCCGGGAGTGCGGCCTGCCTCGGCCGAAGTGAACGACCAATCGCGAGTGGCGACGCCTGCGGATGCGGTTCGCGCGGGTGCTGATTACCTGGTGGTGGGGCGCCCGATCACCGCCGCGAAGGATCCGCGCGAGGCGGCGCGAGCGATTGTCAAAGAGATTTCCGGTGCCGCAGCGAGCTAGCTGCGCCTGAGCCTTCCCCGCGACCCCACTTTCATCCCCGCTTGGCCACCAAGGCAAGATTGTTTCAGATGGGCAAGCGAACGGGAGCGTTCGGGGCTTTTACTGCGTGAGCTTCTTCTCGGTGATGGCGAGAGGATGCGCGAACAGGTACGGCCAGCCCGTAGTCGAATCGTTGATTGTGGAAATTGCGGGGTCCCAGGAGCAGAACGCCGGATTGCTTTTGAGCATATGCTGCAGTTCCGCGGCTGGAATTGCGCGTGGCAGATTTTTGCTGCCGACCTTATCCGTGGCGCACATACCAAATTTATACTCCCGCGAATTGCGCCATTCAAGCGCGGACACCAGAAGATCAACCGGAGCTGTCGCCGAAGTAGCGGGCTGGCGTTGTTCCCAGTGATTTTCTGAACATCGAGATGAATGCGCTGGGCGTGCTGTAGCCGGCTTCGAGCGCGGCATGCGTTACCTTGGCGCCCTCGGCCAGAAGCTGCATCGCGCGTGTGAGTCGAAGCTGCTGCCGCCACTTACCAAGAGTCATTCCAACGTCTTCCTTGAAAAGTCTCTCCAACGTTCGTTTGCTGGCGCCTGCCACTTTGCACGTGTGTTCTAGCGGACGGCGGTCGGCGGGGTCGGCGAGCAGCGCTTCGGCAAGGCGAAGAGCGCGAGGGTCAGCGGGAGTGGGCAACTGCAGGGGAACCGTTTGGATGGCTCCGAGCAAATCCACGATCAGATCAATCAAGTGGCGCTGGGGCTTGGCTTTTTTCTTCAAGTCGGGAAAAGAGCATGCCCGGAGGATAAGTTCTTTGAGCAACGGAGAGACATTGACCACGCAACAATTCCGCGGCAAGGTTCTCGCGAGCCGCGGTCTAAGGTAGAGGGTGCGCATCGCCACAGCACCCGACATCGTAATCGTGTGAGGAACCGACGCAGGTATCCACACGGCGCGCTGCGTGGGAACCACCCAAGCGCCGACGCCGGTACGCACTGTCATCACTCCTCTGGAGGCGTAGACCAATTGATCGCGATCGTGAAAATGCAAGGGGATGAGGTGCCCCGAGGGGTAGTCCTGGGTGAGGGTCGTAATTTCGGACGGTTTGCGCCCCACACGTTCGAAAATCGCGGTTTGCCGCTTTTGCGACATTAGTTGTCATAATATCGAAAGTCTGCACGAAGAGACAACCGCTAAGATATTCCAATCCGAGATAGATTGCGCGCGCCGGCCGGCGGCCGCGTGACTGCGGCTCCGAGGCCGCGCGAGACAAAACGCGGAGATTCGAATTTCAACCTGCATTCGGAGGTTCGTAACAGGAGGGACTCAAACATGGAAAAGGACGCAGTTGTTCGACAGTCGAGGTTGCTCAGAACCGGTGTTTTCTTGGTTGCGATGGTGGCGCTAGTCTGCGGCGCTGCTCCTCGCGCCGTTGGCGCTAGTGACCCAGCCTCGTGTGCGGCAAATTTAGACAGCCGCCGATTGGATTTCTGGCTGGGAGATTGGACGGTGACATACCCGGGCGCTCCCGCGGCAAGCAACAGTAGAGTCCATCTGGAACTGGACAAGTGCCTGCTGGTCGAAAGTTGGGTGGGAGGAAAAGCGCACGCCGGCGAGAACATGTTCGCTTATAGCGCGGACAATAAGAGCTGGCACGGCATGTTTGCGGACAACGAGGGCCGCGTTCACGTATTCCAGGGGAAAGTTTCGCCGGGGTCCGCGGAATTTATCGGGCCGAGCACAAGTCCCGACGGACGCACGGTTCTGAATCGCATAAAGGTAGTGCGAATCAACGCCGACAACGTGCAACAAACCTGGGAGAAATCCTCGGATAACGGGGCCACGTGGACTATGGAATTTCGCGGCGATTATTCGCGAAAGAAGCCTTAGAGCGTGAAGTGCCGTGATTTCCCGGTTCGCGGGCGATTACTTTGCTCCAACGCTTGGCGCGTAGCCGGGGACGCCCAACTGCCAGAGTAGGAAGGCCACCTCATCGGCGCGTTCGGAATCCCTTTGCGATTTGGTTGAGCCTAGGCCGTGGCCGGCGTCGTAGTCCACGCGAAGTAGCACGGGCTTGCCGCTGCTGGTGGAGGCTTGCAGTCGCGCGGTCATTTTGGCAGCTTGCCAGGGAGCGACGCGCGGATCGTTTACGCCGGTGGTCAATAGCACGGCGGGGTACGGCGTATCCGGTTTGACGTGCTGGTACGCGTCCATGGCGAAGAGCGCTTTGAAGCCGTCGGCCTCTTTTACCGTGCCGAATTCCGGAATATTTGCGGGACCGCTGGCCATGGTTTCCGAACGCAACGAATCGGAATCGCCGACGCGGATCAGCGCGGCGCCGAACAAGTCGGGGCGATGCGTGATGGCTCCGCCGATGGTGATTCCTCCGGCGCTGGTGCCTTCGCCGGCAAGATGCGCCGGAGAAGTATATTTGTGCTCAACGAGATATTCTCCGCAGGCGATAAAGTCCTCGATGGTGTGCGGCTTGGTGAGCAACTGCCCTGCCTGATGCCAATCTTCGCCGTACTCGCCGCCTCCGCGCACGTGCGCGATGGCATAAATTCCGCCGCGCTCGAGAAACGCGAGCCACGTGGGCTGAAACGAAGGGTCGATGGTGATGCCGTAGGCGCCGTAGCCAGAAAGCCAGACGGGATGTGAACCATCGAGCGCGATGCCGCGCTGATGAATGATCGAGAGCGGAACCATGGTGCCGTCGGCGCTTTTGGCTTTCACTTCCTGGGATTCGATTTGCGAGAAATCAACCGGGGAGGACGGCATTAGCGTTGTGTCGGTGAGCTTGTCGGTTTTGGGATCGAGCGAATACCAGAGCGGCGACTTGGTCCAGGAAGTGAGTTCGAGCCACGCGCCGGATTCGGTGGGATTCGTGACCAGCGATTGAATCGCGCCTTCGAACGGCAGCTTCACGGACTGAATGGCGCCGCCACTGTACGGCAGGCGCCGGAGCCGTCCGATGCCGCCATCGAGATCCTGCACGTAGAGCGCGTCTGCTGCGGCTGCAACTCCCGTGACGACTACTTCACTCGCTGGCACGGCGACTTCCGCGTGAGCGAGGTCTGGAGCGCTGAGGCTGGTGCGCAGGACTTTGAAGCGCGATGCGCCATGGTGTGAAAGCAGAAATATGTGATCGGCGTGCACGTCAAAACCGGTGACGTCGTCGGATTGGTCCGCGACTTTTTCCCAGACGGTTCCTGCGCTGAGTCGGTCTACCAGTGGCAGGGCATAAATGTCGATTTCCCGTTTGACGCCGTGGATTACGAGTCCAATCAAAAATTTCGGCGCGCCCGGCGAATAAGCCACCGCCGCGAAATCGTTCTCGTCCACTTTGACGCTGGGATTTGCCTCGTAGCCAAAGACGAGCGGTTCGCTATCCGGACCACCGCCGAGAGTGTGGCGATACACTTTCAGTTTTTGGTACTTCGCGGTGGGAGGCGCGTCGGCAGCGAGCTTTTGCGCGCGCGTGTAGAAAAATGATTTGCCGTCCGGCATCCAACTGGGCGAGGCGAACTCGGCGCGGTCAATGCTATCGCTCAAAACTTTTCCCGTGGCGCTCTCGACGACATGCAGCACGCTATCCTCCGAGCCGCCGGGGGAAATGCCGTATGCGACGTAGGTTCCATCCGTGGACGGCTGGAAATAATCAATCGAGTAGTGCTTGCCGTCGGGAGTGGTCATCTTTTCCGGATCCACCAGCACGCGCTCGGCCGCGGTGAGGCTGTCGCGCGTGCAGAGCTTGCGATTGTCCGAGCCGGGCGCCGTTTTGTAATAGAAATAGCGGCCGCCCCAGACTTGCACGCCGGAAATTACGTCGCTGGCGTTGTCGAGCGCCGTAATGCGCGCAAGCAGCTCATCACGATGCGGAATGCGCGCGAGGACCTCCCGAGTGTAATCGTTCTGCGCTTTCATCCAGGCGACCACTTCAGGGTCGGAGGTGTTCTCCAGCCAGCGATAGGGATCCACCACTTTGACGCCGAAATATTCTTCAGTGACGTCGCGCACGGGCGTCTTCGGCGGACCTGATTGTGCGGCGGCCAGGAGCGGGAGCAACAGCAGAGCGGGAAGCGCGAACGAGATCAGTCGATGCATCAGTGTGTCCTTTGCAAGCAGCGGATGAATAGCAGGTGAAGACCTTAGCTGGAGGCACGAGTAAGCTCAAGCTGTTTGTTCGCGCCGCCCGATTTGTCCTTTCTTCGGGTTCCGACGCGGGATTCGCGAAGTGCGTGTGGTGCCGAGTAGTCGAAATCGTCGAATTTCGGGTGCCCCCTGCAATTTGACGGTTCGTTCGCTTCTTCGATAGCATCGGTGCGCCCCCATCGGCGTTTCATGGAAACAATCAAACACATCATAGTCGGGACTGCCGGGCACATTGATCACGGGAAATCCTCACTCGTGGAGGCGCTCACCGGCACCAATCCCGACCGGCTGGAAGAAGAGAAGCGGCGCGGAATCACGATTGACCTGGGATTCGCGTTTCTGGCATTGCCGGGCGCGCGTCTGGGGCTGGTGGACGTGCCGGGTCACGAGCGCTTCGTGCGCAACATGCTGGCGGGCGTCGGCGGCATTGACTTGGTGATGCTGGTGGTGGCGGCGGACGAATCCATCAAGCCGCAAACGCGCGAGCACTTCGATATTTGCCGGCTGCTGGGAATCCCGCGCGGAATTATCGCGATCACGAAATCCGATCTGGTTGATGCCGACGTGCTGGGATTGGTGCGCCTGGAAATCGAGGAGTTTGCGCGCGGTTCGTTTTTGGAAGCGGCGCCGATTGTGGCGGTGAGCGCGCGCACGGGCGCGGGACTCGACCAATTGCGGAAGGAACTGGGGCATTTGGCGGAGTCGGTGCCAGTGAAGGATGCGACGCGGCATTTCCGGTTGCCGATTGACCGGGCGTTTGCGATGAAAGGATTCGGCACGGTAGTTACCGGAACACTGATTTCCGGCGCGGTGAATGCTGAAGATGCAGTGGAGTTGCTGCCTTCGCACAAAGTGCTGCGCGTTCGCGGGCTGCATTCCGGCGGTGAGAGCACCGAGCGCGCAGTGGCGGGGCAACGGACGGCCGTGAACCTGGCGGGAATCGAGCGCGAGGAGATCGAACGCGGCATGGTTCTTGCGCCGGTTGGCGTTTTTGATGCCACCGAGCGATTGGACGCGCGCGTGACGCTGCTGCGTTCCGCCAAGCCTCTGAAGAATCGCGCGCGTGTGCATTTTCATCAGGGGACCGCTGAAGCGGTTGCGGAGCTGGTCTTGCTGGATGGTGCGAGCCGGATCGGCGTGGGTGAATCCGCGTTCGCGCAATTGCGGCTGGATCGGCCCGTGTTGGTGCTTCCGGGCGACAGATTTATCTTGCGACAATTTTCGCCGGTCGTGACGATCGGCGGCGGCGTGGTGCTGGATGCGCGCGCTGCGCGGCACAAGCGCAAGGACGCGGGCGTCGTCCCATTTCTCGAAACCTGGGAGCGCGGCAACCCGCAGGAAATTCTCGGCGCGCTGCTGGAGGTTACTCCGCACGGTCTGGCGTTCTCGGAAATCGTGGCGCGGACGGGTTGGACGGACGCCGAAGGGCGCGAAGCGGGGCGAAAACTCTCGATGGAAAAGCGCGCGCGGATTCTGGCGACGGAGCCAGCGCTGATTGTGGCGGCGCAGGCCGTGGCCGATTGCGCCACGGCGGCACGCAACTCCGTGGAGGTGTTTCATCGCGCGAATCCGCTGCTGCCGGGAATTCCCAAGCAGGAATTGCGCGCGCGCGCTGGAGACAGCCGCGTGGAAATTTTCGAAGCGGCGCTGGACGATCTAGTGAAAGCGCGGGCACTGGCGGTTTCGGGCGACCTGGTGCGCCAGGCCGGCCGCGAAATCGAGCTTTCATCGGAAGAGGCGCGGGCGAAGGAATTGATCGAGCGCGAATTCGCGCGTGCCGGGCTGACGGTGCCGGCGTTTGCCAGCGTGCTGGCGAATTTGCCGGTGGACGCGCCGCGCGCGCAGAAGATATTGCAAATCCTCCTGCGCGAAAAAGTGCTGGTGAAGATCGCGCAAGACTTGGTGTTTCATAGCAGCGCGCTGGTGCGGCTGCGGGAGCTGCTGGCGAAATACCGCAAAGAGCGTGGCGAACGCCTGCCAATCACTGCATTCAAGGAACTTACCGGCGTCACGCGCAAGTATGCGATTCCCCTGCTAGAGCACCTGGACCGCGAGCAGGTGACGCGCCGGGTGGGGGATGAGCGTGTTATACTCGGTTGATTGGCAGCCGTGTAGCTGACGGGCTGCCCTGCAAAGTTCAGAAGAGTTCTGAAGGTAGGTGACTTATGGGTGAGTTCAGCCCAATCCACTGGTTAATCGTACTGGCGATCATCGTGCTGCTCTTCGGTGGCAAAAAGATTCCCGAAGTGATGCGCGGGCTTGGCGAAGGCATCCGCAGCTTCAAAGATGGGATGAACGGCCCGCATTCCAGCACGCCTGCGGCGAATCCGCCGGCGAATCCGCCAGCTGCAACTCCGGCGCCGCCCGCGTCCACGGCAACCGAAGAGAAGAAGTAACGGCGCGTTTAGATTTTTTTTGGGAATCGAGCTTGGAAAAATTGTGGTGGCAGGATTGTGACGGCGGCCCCGGTGGCCGCCGTTTTCTTTTGCGGCTTGCTCGTCAGGCTTTCGCGGATTCCTTCCATCCCAGTTCGTGCAGCGTGGTCCAGAGGCGCGAGAGCGGCATCCCCAGCACATTGAAATAGCAGCCATTAATTCGCGCAGCAAATCTTCCAGCGATGCCCTGGATTCCGTAGGCGCCGGCTTTGTCAAAAGGCTCGCCGGTGGCGATGTAGCTTTCGATTTCTTCTTCGGACAGCTTCACAATTTCCACGCGCGTTCTTGCCACGTGCAGAGATTCCTGCCCAGTGGCGATATTGATCACGGCTAGAGCGGTGAGAACTTCGTGCGTTCTGCCGCTCAGCAGGCGCAACATGCGGCGAGCGGCGGCGGCGTCTTCGGGCTTGCCGAGAATTTGGCCGTCTACCAGCACGGTCGTGTCTGCTGCGATGACGATGGCCGGTTCGCCTGCTTGGCGCGCATGTGCGGCGGCGGCTTGGGCCTTTGCGCGCGCGACACGTTCGACGTACGCCTCGGGGGATTCGTGCGGGAAGCGAGTTTCGTCAACGGGGGCCGGGCGGATTTCGAACGTGAATCCGGCGTTGCGTAGAACTTCGGCGCGGCGTGGGGAACTAGAGGCGAGGATTAGTTTCATTCGTCGTTTGCCATCGGTTATCGCAACAAAAACCTAACACAGAATGCGTCCTGCCGCAGTCAGGCCACAGCATAACTCGTGCAAAAAAAAAGAAAGTGTCATTCCGACGGCGAATTTGGCCCGAGGGATCTGCTTTCTTGCGATGGACTAAGCGAAAAGCAGATCCCTCGCTGCGCTCGCTTCCTTCGTCAAGGCAGGCGGGGTGACACCACCTTCACTTTCCGTCAGCGGTTCGCAGCGACCTGTACGAGCGTACAGGTTGAGGTTGTCCGGCGGACACGTGGCAGATTGTACGCACACCCGTGGGTCCGTCGTGGCGGCGGCGCGGAAGATAGTCTAGGCTCGTAGAGTCGGCTTGTGCGGCGTGCGCGCGGTTTCATTCAGTGGATTGGCTCGCGTACGCTCCCGATTAGCAACCGCGCGAGGCCGAAACCGAATACGAGGCCAAAGAAACGGAAATGGGATTCCTGTTCTACGCCAATTTCGTAAGAATCGTGCTGGAGGGCGGCTTCACGCACATCCTGGTGGAGCGCGCGCGGGAGTGGATGAAGGCCGCGGGCCGGGTGCCAACGCGCGATTAGACAAGCCGGTTCCGCGCGATTTCGATTCCCCTAAAGACAACCGAGCCGACGAGACGCCTGGCGGCAGGCGCGCCGGTGCGACGCGAGTTCGATGAATTACCGAGGGCCAAACCGATGGCTTTAACCAGAGAAGCGCGCGGGCGTGGCGTGGATGTGCGTGTGCCGGAAATGCTGGGAACGCTGGCGACGCGCCCTCCGCTGATCGAGGATTTTCAGTTCGTCAAATTTCGCTTGGAAGGCGAAGTGGCGCACTTGCGCCTGGATCGTCCGCAGCAGAATCTGCTGAACGAACGCATGCTGATGGAAGTGGCGGCGGGCATCAACTCGGTGAGCGAGAAACGCGAGATCAAACTGATTTTGCTGGACTCCGAGGGCAAGACTTTTTCCGGCGGCATCGAGCTGGGCGAATACACGCAGCGGCGCGTCTTTCAATTGCTGGACGCATTTCACAACGCGTTCGCGGCGATGCTGGATACTTCGAAGCCGGTGCTCGTGGTGGTGAATGGCCCGGCGTTTGGCGGCGGCGCAGAGCTGGCGGCGCTCGGCGATTTGGTGATTGCGACTCCGAATGCAAAGTTTGCCCAGCCTGAAATCAAGCTGGGCGCGTTCCCTCCTCTCGCGGCGGCGGTGCTGCCTTACATTCTGGGTCCCAAGCTCGCGTTGGAATTGGTGCTGACGGGCGAGGCGATGTCCGCGGAGCGCGCGCGGGAAGTGGGACTGGTGAACTGGCTGGTGCCCGAAGATAAATTGGTGGAAAAAGTGGACGAAGTGGTGGCGCGCGTCACCGCGCAGTCTGGTCCGGTATTGACCATGGCGAAGAAAGCGATTCTGGGCAGCTTGGGATTGCCTTTGCGCGAGGGCGTACGCAATTCGATGAAGGTATTCTTGAACGAGCTCGCCGACTTGGAAGATTCGCAGGAGGGTTTGCGCGCGCTGGTGGAGAAACGCGCACCGAAGTGGAAGAACCGCTAGCTTCGCCCTGGCCATTCGCCCGTGCCGCATCTTCGGCGAGCGCGGCCGCTCCGGCACAAATCCCGCCATTCATTATTCATGCGACTGGTAAAATCTTACGAACTGTCATGCGAGAGATCCATTTTGTCGTGCCCCGCGATGCCGATCTGAATGCGGCCGAGAGATTGATCGAGCAGATTTGCGCTGAGCGCGGGCTGACTCTTGCGTTGAAGGGTTCTCTTGCGGCTTATCCCGGATGCGTGCACTGGCATTACAAGCTGCAAAAGCAGAAGGGGACGCTGGAGCTGACGTTGTTTGCGCGCGACCGGCGCGTTTGGGCCAAAGTGCAAGACGGACGAAAGGCGTCGTGGATTGACGAGGAGTTGCCCGGCTTGCAGGCGGCGATCGAACGCTCGCTGAGGGACACAGCGCGGTGAACGCACTTTGCACGATTTCTATTTTCTGTTTTTTCTTTTGCAGCTTTCCATTTCGTTGACAGCAAAAGACGGGGCGCTTACACTCGGCGTGGACAACTTAGCTGGCTCGAGTAGCTTTGCTGGCGCGCGAGACGCGCTGGCAGAGTGAAAATTGCAAGCGGCGCTGGCTGCTTTCAATTTTCAGGGAAGGCCGTGAAAATCGGCCACGGTCCCGCCACTGTAATCGGCTGTCGCTGGAATGCGCGCTTTGGAATGTGGGCGCGCGCGGCGACAGGCTCTTCGAATCCGCCACTGGCGGATTCTCAGAGTAAACGAAAGTCAGGGAACCTGCTCGAACTGGTCGAAGCTGACACTCTTCGCGAGAAAGGGTGTGGCGAGACGCCTCGCTTTATTCGCGAGGCTTTTTTATTGTGCGGGAGAATATTTTGGCGCGCGAGCGAACGACACGGTTGATTCTGGCTGCAGCATTGATCGCTGCATCCGCCGCATTCACGTGTGGCGTGCTACGCGCGGCTTCCGGCGCGACTATATTGCGCCAGCAGAATTCGCCGGAGGCGGCAAATCCGGTGAATTCGACCGTGTCCGCAGCGCGCGCGGCAGCAGCCGCGAACAAGCCCGCGGTGCGCATGATCACGGATGAAACCGGCCGGCACATGGCGGTGCCCGTGAACGTCGAGCGCGTCGTCAGCCTCGCACCGAGCTTGACCGAGACGATCTACGCGCTGGGCCTGGAAGGCAAGCTCGTCGCCGACACAACGTATTGCGACATTCCGGCCGCGGCGAAAGACAAGCCGCACGTGGGTGCCCCGAAGGAGCCGAGTCTCGAAGCGATTGTCGCGATGCACCCGGACCTGGTGCTGGCGTCCACTTCCATCAATCAGCCGGTAACGGCGGACGCGCTTTTGAAGTTGGGGATTCCGGTTTACACCACCAGCGACGAGCACACCGTGCGCGCAATGCTGGATTCCACCGCGGAAATCGCGGACTTACTGGGCGCGAAAGAATCCGGCGCGAAGATGGTGGCCGATATGCAGAAGCGGCTCGACGCGCTACACACGCGCCTGCAGGACCGCCCGCTGGTCCACGTGCTTTTTGTGGTGTGGGAGGAGCCGCTGATTTCGATCGGGCAGAATACTTTTATTGCGGATGCGTTGCGCTGGGCCGGCGCGGAATCCGTGATTACCTCCGACCAGAATTGGCCGCAGGTGAGCATGGAAGAAGTGGTGCGATTGCAGCCGGATTATATTGTATTGACGCCGGACCATATGAAAGCGGAAGGGTCTGCGCAGGTGAACAATCTGAGCACGCGTCCCACATGGCGCGATTTGCAAGCGGTGAAATTGGGGCATGTGGTGATCGCGAGCGACGAAACGGACAGGCCCTCGCCGGGATTGATCCCGGCGATTGAGCAGCTGGCGCATGATTTTCATCCAGAAGCTTTCGACGAGAAAGAGCCGGGAAGTGGAAAAGTGAAAATAGAAAATGCGCGGTATTTTGCGGCCGCGGCCAATTTGAAGAGGGAGCACAACGAATGCGCCCGCTGACGCCGAAACGCATCGTGGGAATTTGCGCGGGGCTGGGCGTGCTGCTGTTCATCGAGGTGGTGATTTCGCTGCGCATGGGCGATTACCCCCTCGGCGTGCGCGATATTGTAGCCACGCTGTACCACGGGGCGATGGGACAGTGGGATGCGATTCCGTCGGAGTTCAAGCTGGTCGTCTTTGGATTGCGGCTGCCGCGCATCGCCCTCGGAATTTTGGTGGGCGCGGCGCTTTCCACGGCCGGCGCGGGATTTCAAGCGTTGCTGCGGAATCCTTTGGCCGATCCATACGTGCTGGGAGTTTCGAGCGGCGCGGCGCTCGGAGCGATGCTCAGCCTGATTATCGCTCCGCATACCGTGGGAGCGATTCAGATCGCGGCATTCGTGGGCGCCGCCGCGACGATCGCGGCGGTTTATTTTTTGGGCCGGCGCGGCGGACAACTCGATAGCGCGACTCTGCTGCTCGCGGGCATCGTGGCGGCGTCCTTTCTTTCGGCGATCATTATTTTTCTGCTGACCATGGTGAGCGGCACCGAACTGCGCAGCATGACGTACTGGTTGATGGGCGATCTGACCGCGGGGCCTCCCACGACGAACGTGCTGGGCTGGTTCGGATTTTTATTTTTGATATTTGTGGTGGCGGCGGGCGCGATGTATACCACGTCTTCGGATTTGAATTTGATTCTCACCGGCGAGCAGGAAGCGCGGCATCTGGGCGTGAACGTCAACCGGGTGAAGATGGTGGTTTACATTGCCGCTTCGGTGCTGACGGGCCTGGCCGTTTCGGTGAGTGGCGCGATTGGTTATATCGGGTTGCTGGTGCCACACGTGATGCGTCTGCTTTTCGGTACCGACTATCGCTTGCTACTTCCGACGTCCGCGATCGGCGGCGCGATCGTGATTGTGCTGGCCGATACACTTGCGCGCACCGTGGTGGCTCCCACGCAATTACCCGTGGGCGCGATGACGGCGCTCGCTGGCGCGCCGGTTTTCATTTACCTGATGCGCAAGAGGATGCGATGAGCCCCGTAGGAAATGGAGCTTCGCTCGCGTCGCAGCCGCTTCCGTTCGCGGCGCCTGCGCACCTGCGATTGAAAGTCGAACAGGCCAGTTACGCGTATTCGGCGACGGATCGCTCCGCGCCGAAATTCACGCTGGGCCCGGTAAGTCTCGAAGCGCAGCAACGCGAGCTGGTGGCAATTCTCGGCCCGAACGCCAGCGGAAAATCCACGCTGCTGAAATTGCTTGCGGGATTGCTGAAGCCGCTTTCCGGCCGCGTGGAAGTGGACGGCAAGGAAGTGAGCGAATTGGAGCCGCGGGCGCGCGCGCAGCAGGTGGCGCTGGTGTCACAGGAAAGCGAGCTGCTTTTTTCCTTGCGCGTCTGGGAATACGTGCTGCAAGGGCGCTATCCGTACGGCAAAAGATTGCGCTTCGAATCCGATGAAGATTGCCTGATGGCTGGAAACGCGCTTTCGCAGGTGGGCGCGGACTCGCTGCGCGACCGTTGGATGGACCAGCTTTCCGGCGGCGAAAAGCAGCGCGTGATTCTGGCGCGCGCGCTGGCACAGCGGCCGGGGCTGCTGCTGCTCGATGAGCCGACGCAGCATCTGGACATCGGCGGCAAAGTGGAATTGCTGCGGCGTTTGCGGCGGTTGGCGGACGAAAACCGCTACACCGTGGTGGTGGTGACGCACGAACTGAATTTGGCCGCGGAATTTTCCGACCGCATCGCGCTGATGCACAAAGGCAAGTGCCTGCGCATGGGTCCGCCCGCGGAAGTTTATCAACGCGAAGTGTTGGAAGAAGTGTTCGAGACGCCGCTGGAGGTGGAGATTCGCTCGAGCGGCCGGCCCCGCGTGATTTTGAGTGGTAATCATTGAGTCGTGGTGTTCGGCGCCATTCCGAGCGAAAAGCAGATCCCTCGCTGCGCTCGGGATGACAAACGTAACCCGACAGCCCATCCAGTAGCGGCGTTCGCGGAAATTCAGCC